>NZ_JADDJF010000004.1 GCF_017811755.1 Pararhodobacter sp. SW119
CGAGAAACGCTTGCCCGGACCGGCCTCGGCCCCGCCGCCGCCAGCGTGTGGGGCGCGCGTCGTCGGGGCCGAGGCCGCCGTCGTGCCAGGTTTCAACTCGTTCTTGTCGTCCATGTTCTACCCCCGTTCATACGGAAAGTAGCGCTCGACGCTGTCTCAAGAAACCGTGCCCCAGCCCAACATTTTGTCTCCGGGATTCACATCAATGCCAACTTTTTTGTTTCGTAAGACCTCTGCAAGTTGAGGATTCCCGCGCCTTGTCTGCCCTGCTATTGTCGATGGGGCAGTTTTCGGGTGGGACCATGGACCTTTTCTTGCGTGAAGTGGCGGTTCGGATTGATGCTGACGACGTGCTCTCCAGGATCGATGCGCTGATCGACTTACGGGCGTTCTCGCCGATCCTGACGCGCGGTCTGGGGCGGTCGGGGGATGGGCCGCAGGGCTATGATCCGCTGGTGCTGTTGAAGTGCCTGCTGATCGGCCAGTGGCACGGGCTGTCGGACCCGAAACTGGAACGCGCGCTCAAGGTGCGGCTGGATTTCATGATGTTTTGCGGGCTGGGCCTGCATGCGCCGGTGCCGGACGAGACCACTCATTGCCGGTTTCGCAACGCATTGGTCAAAGGTGGGGTTTACGATGATCTGCTGGCCGAAGTCTGCCGCCAGCTTGAACATCACGGGTTAAAACTGAAGGCCGCAGAGGCCGCGATCATCGACGCCACGCTGGTCGAAAGCGCCGCGCGGCCGCGCAACCATATCGACCCACCACAGGACCGAGCCGAAGGCGATGCCCCCGACGCGCCGGACATGCACTTCAGCGCCGATCCGGATGCGCGTTGGGTCAAGAAGGGGTCGAAAAGCACCCTGGGCTACAAGGCCTTCGCCCGTACCGACGAGGACGGCTACATCGACCGCGTCCACACCACCCCGGCCAATCAGGCCGAGAGCCCGCAATTCGCCACTATGATCGAAGGCGCGACAGCCCAGCGCGTTCTGGCCGACAAGGCCTATGCCAGCAAGGCCAACCGCGATGCGCTGCGCGGCCAGCACCGCGACGGCATCATGCGAAAGGCCGCACGAGGCCGCCCGCTGCGCCCATCCGAGAAACGCTTCAACAAGCTGATCTCGAAACGCCGCTTCCGGGTGGAGCAGTGCTTCGGCACCATGAAGCGCCTCTTCGGCCTGCACCGCGCACGTTACTTCGGCTGCGCCAGGACCCATGCCCAACTGGCGATGGCGGCCATCGGGCAGAACCTCCTCAAGGCCGCGAACAAGATAATCCTCAACCCGCAAACCCCGGCAATCGCATAAAACTCAACCCACGCCCCACCTAAATCCGCTGCACAGGCAACGGCGCAGACAACGTGGCAAAATCAAACCAGAATCCCGAAATCAGCCCGCTACGCAGAGGCCTTTTCGTTGACTAAAATAGTTTTGTCGCTTGCCGCTCGCTGGCTATTTGCTGAAACGCGCTATGCCGCTAGGCTTAGTCTAGTAAACAAGGTCGCGTGCGTGACGTTGAGGGGAAGCTTCAGTGCAGAAGGCGGAATGCAAGACTCGGACTGGGACTTCCTCGGAACCGATAAGCGTCGTCATTCCTGCCCACGACGAGGCCAACTATATCGGCGCCTGTTTGGAGGCACTACTGGCTCAGGATGCTGCGGCGGGACCGGTCGAGGTTATCGTAGCCGCAAACGGATGCAGCGATGCGACAGCCGACATTGCTCGCAGCTATGCCGCGGCCTTCACAGCTCGCAGCTGGCAACTCCAAGTGCTTGACCTGCCGCAGGGCGGCAAGCCTAGCGCTCTAAACGCCGGCGACGCCACCGCGAGCAGCGCGTGGCGGTTGTACCTGGACGCCGACATCCGTTGCCATCCAGCGCTTCTTGGCCAATTGCGTGCGGCGCTCTCCGTCTCTGAACCTCTCTACGCCACCGGTCGGTTGGAACTAGCTCAGGCACGAAGCCGCATTACCGCACTCTACGGCAGTTTCTGGCGCCGGTTACCGTTTTTGCGTGGTGGTGCGGTGGGCGCAGGTTGTTATGCAGTAAATGCCGCTGGGCGTGAGCGCTGGGACACGTTTCCTCCGTTAATCGCGGATGATAGCTACGCTAGGCTTCAGTTTTCGCCTACGGAACGGGTGGAGGTTCCCGCTCCCTACTACTGGCCGCTTGCTGAAGGCTTCCTGGCGCTGGTCCGGGTGCGACGCAGGCAGGATGCTGGAATGCGACAGCTGTTCGCATACCATCCTGAGCTAGTCGCGCACGAGGGTAAGGCTCGGCTAGGGCCGGGAGAGTTGTTGAGGCTGATACTTGCTGTACCGTCGGGCTTTCTTGTCTATGCTGCGGTGGCCTTGGCGGTGCGTACTCGACCGCAGGGCCACGACTGGAGTCGCGGCCGCTGAGTGGAAACTACTGACAAGGGATTGACACTAGGGTACCGAACTGGGCTTCAATGCACTTCCTTGTTCAGAGGCCGAGTAATTGCCCGATGCCCGACCGTTCGCTACTACCTTATGGTCCGGTCGCCTATCTGACCGGCGTTTATCCTAAGGTCTCGCACACCTTCATCCTGCGCGAGGTAGCCGCGCTGAGGGCCCTTGGAGCTGATGTGCTGCCTTGTTCTGTGCGTCGCCCGCCGCCTGAGGAAGTGCGCGGCCTCGAGGCCGAGGCTGAGTTCGCCCGCACCTTCCTGCTGCTAGAGGCAGCGCGCAGTCCTTTAAGGCTGGCGGGCGCACATCTGCGGCTAATCGCCAACGATTCGCGTCGCTGGGGTGCGGCCGCTCGGCTAGCTTGGAGGACCCGCCCGGCTGGATTGAAGGCGACGCTTTGGCAAGCCTTTTACTTCGCCGAGGCAGGGGTGCTCGCGCGTCATTTGCAGGCCCGTGGCGCGGTGCATCTACACAACCACCTGGGAGATGCTAGCGGCACGGTGGCGATGATTGCAGCAACTATGGCCGGTATCCCGTTCAGCTACACGGCCCACGGGCCGGATTTGTTCTTCGCACCAATTCACTGGCGCATCGACGAAAAGACCGCGCGTGCGCGATTTGTTGCCTGCATCAGCCATTTCTGTCGCTCGCAGTTGATGATCTTTTCCGATCCGGCGCACTGGCACAAGCTCGCCATCGTACGTTGCGGGGTGGAGCCAGCACGCTATGGGGACGCACCCCGCGCCCGTTTTGATCAGCGTGTGCTTTTCATCGGACGTCTGGCTGCGGTTAAGGGCGTGCCGCTACTGCTGGAAGCTTTTGCCCGCGTTGCCGCAGTTTATCCGAATGCGCGTCTTACATTGGTCGGCGACGGACCCGAGCGGGCGATGCTCGAGTCCTTGGCAATGACGCTGGGGTTGACGGAGACCGTCCATTTCGCCGGCTACCGCAGCCAGGAGGAGGTCAAGGCGCTGCTCAACGAGGCCGATATGCTGGTGCTGCCAAGTTTCGCCGAAGGCCTACCGGTGGTGCTTATGGAGGCGCTGGCGAGCCGAATTCCGGTCATTGCAACCCAGGTAGCGGGTGTTTCTGAACTGGTACGCGACGGCGAGACTGGCCTGCTCGTGCCACCGGGCGATGTTAACGGCTTGGTCGAGGCCCTCGATCGTTTACTGGCTGACCCTAGTCTTTGCCGCCGCCTCGGCGAAGCCGGGCGCGCTGCGGTGCTGGACCGACATGACGTAACTCGCGAGGCTGAGCGACTTCTGGCGCTGTTCCGTGGCGGCGCCGCGGAGAAGCCGGTAGTTTCTCAACTTGGTAGAATTACGAGTCTTCAATCACTGTGGTAAAGATATCCTCCATTCGGTTAACTTTGGATTGCCAATCAAAACCGCTGCGTACTCGTGCCGCACCATTTCGCCCCATAGCAGCTGCACGCTCAGGGTCCTGAGCCAAATCCAGAATTGCCCTTGCCAGACGCTGCGCGAAGGTGTCGCGTGGGGTGGGATGTACAAGAACGCCGCATTGAGAAGTCAGATAGTCGGAAGGACCGCCCCAGTCGGAGGCAATCACTGGTAGGCCCATCGCCATCGCTTCCAGCACCACCGCACCTCCGCATTCCCGCAGTGAGTTCAGGATAAGTGCATGACTGGATGCTAGGATTTCTGCACACTCAGTCTGAGGTCGGAAACCATGGAAAGCCACCCCTGGCTGGTCGAGCGCTTCGAGCCGCGAGCGCTCCGGCCCATCACCCAGTATATCAAGTGTGATGTCCAGATCAGAGCGCTCGGTACGGGCTAGAGCAAGTGCATCAAGGGTAATGTCCAGCGCTTTCAACGCGACCAGCCGCCCTAAGAAAACCAGCCGAAAGCCTGGCCGCTTCGCTACCTGTGCGGGCGCGGTCCAAGTAGAAAAATCAACACCGTTCTCCACAAGTTCGATTACCCGCGAATGTGCTACCGGCAAAACGCTGCGGGTGCGCGCGTTGGCTACCAACAGAACGGCCGCTTGCCGCTTGCCTGGCACCAACCGACTTGCGATCCCAGAAAGAGCCCGAGCCAACCGAATGAAAGTTCGTGTGCCTGGCCCTTCATAATCTTCGTATCCAGGCGGAAAACTCATTCCACCATTCATGGGCCCAATTACGACGGGAACTCCCATTCCGTAGACCATAGATGGCGCTGTGGGCGAGACGGGAATCGGTTGATGAATTAGATCTACAAGCTGCTTCGCCACCAACAACCTGATCAAGCGCCGCTGATGCCATTCGTTGACCAGTAGCAGAATATTGCCAAACAGATGGTCGCGGATGCCACTTGGAAAACGAATTCCCATCCGCCATACCGCGACATGCAATGCAGTGTCCTCAACGTAGTGTATGTAAGGTTCGGCATCGGGTAGAGCCGCGGCAAGTTCAGAACGATTGCGGGAATGGGCAATTAGGCGGACGTCATGGCCACGGGCACGCAGGAACGTAAAGTACTTCAAGGGCAGGACTGCTTCGCCTCCAGAGCGAAACGAAGCGTTTGGCGTAACAATCAGTATTCGCATTCAATTCTCACATCTAGCGCAGTCGAATAGGACAATCGCTGACATCCCAGCTTGATTATGAAACTCATATTGTTCTCTATATGCCATTTATATTCGTCTACGCGTAACACGACGTGCGAGACTGACAGCGTCTCGGATCACCGGTAGTCGATCAAACCAGCGCAAGGCGTGGATGTCCGTACGCGACGATCGCTGAAAGCCTAACGCGGGTAAGGCGGCGAGCGCAATCACTTGAGGGTTGTTCGCGCGAAAATGATTGAAGGCGCCGTCCACATGCATCGGCCCGCCGTCCGGATGACCTCGCGGCCGGGCAAGGATTGCTTCGAGACTGGCAATTAGCGGCGCGATGACCGAACAACGAAAAACGAGGAAATGAGCTCCGTGCACAGGCAGTGCTGGCTTGAGCTGTGAAAGTCCACCAGGTAGGGAAGGCTCAAGTTGTTTGGGGAGGTTTAAATGGCCTGCGTATAGGATGTCCCAATCCTCAGCGGCGAGACTTTGGAGCATTTGCGGCACCCGGGCTGAAAGATCGCTGCCGAAGTCAAGATCGTCCTCGCAAACGATCACGCCGGCAGCGTCCTCCGCCAGAGCGGCTCTCAGCACCCCGAGATGGCTCATAAAGCAGCCATGAGCTCCTACGCTCGGAAAGCCGTCGGCCTTTTCAGGACGTACACCGGGAAATACTCGCACGCGCGAGTCCTTTAGAGAAAGCCCGATTTTCGCGAGCTGGGCCGCAAACTCGCGTCGCCGGTCAAGTCGGTGTGCGAGGCTGATCACGTAGAGCGGCCCCAACGCGTCCGACAAAGCCAAGCCGGACGCGTCAGCAGCTTTAGGCATTGGCGCGGCTCCTTCTTTTGCGATCAGGTCGCACCGCCAACTGGCGTTTTAGCGGAATTCCGCGAGCGCGGAAGACTAAAGATCCCAAACCTCGACGCTTACCATGGCTTTCGAGTATAGCCCTGTATCATCAACTGCCCAGTAGGAGAAGTTATCAACGCCAGTAAATCCATGATTAGGTTGGTAGAGAATCTTGCCATCGTCTCCGATGAACACATTTCCATTTCTCGGATCGGCAGCTTCGGCCACTCTAAGAATGCCGCCATCTGGATCTGAATCGTTAGCTAAAACATCCAGAATGACCCCTTGATTGACAAAGGTGGTCATGAAGTCATCATTCACGTCTGGCTTTTGCCCTTCTAGATCGATAACTCCATTATACTCCGCGCCACCAAGTAGTTTAATTCTATAGTCGTTCTGAATTTGCTGATGAGTCATGTTCAATGTGACAACCTGAGTCAGCACTAAAATCTCACCGGTTGCGCGATCCGAGATTAAGTCCGGTATCAAAATTACGTTTCGGCCGTCGCTCGTGCTATAATATCCGTTTTCGGCAATTAGCGGGCTAACTTGGTGCCACCAATGTAGCTTTACTGGGAACCGCTCGTACGCCCCAATGGAGTCCTCAATAGTCCCAGAAAGTATAGCATCCCTACCACTTGCCGTTACTGATGGGTTTGGTTCATAGGAAAGACGACCTGAGATCAGTTCGTCTTTGCTCAGCTCTATGTGCGTAGCGGGGTCATAGCCCACGTAATCTCTCAGATTGCCGCTTAAGCCTCCGTCAATCAAAAAATGGCTCTGCGAGTTTCCAGTAAAATAGACACCAGTGTTAAATCCCTCGACTTTAAATTCGTTCACAACAACATCGCGTGTGTTATTACCTATAACCATTCCGGTGCCGTGATACTTGTTGGCGTAGCTCTCACTCGATCCAACTAGATCGAAGTTCTTCAGAGTGTATTGTCCAGTATATGAAAGATTGGCGCCCTGAAGAGTCTCCCAATTTAGGAATCCGTCCATAATTGTTCTAAAGTCATGATTTTGGATCGAGCTGGCCTTGACAACCATTAAGCCTACTTCGGTCCCGAATGCTTCGTTGTCGCGAAATCCCTGAATGGCCGCCTGGTCGGGCCTGAGAGTTTCTCGCCCATAGGCAATTGTTGGGTGATGTAGACTGTCTGAAAGCGCTGAAGTTGGCGCGGAACGAGTCATCCAGACATAACCGTGTGTCGTGTTGGCTGCTACGTTTTCCGTAGCTTCTACTAGTCGACCTGCGAAGAAAAACCCTTCGCCAGAGCGACCATTGTCGTGCCTCGCTGTGTCTTCTCCGCGTTTCACCGTCCAGTCGCCCCAACCAACACCAGTCACGTTGATCGCCATGTTCCGCAGCCAAGTGCCAGTCTCATCGCCATCTTCAGCGGCATAAGCCGCACCGAAAACATCGTAGGCGACGTTGTCGATGAAGTCAGCGTGACTTGAGTGATGCACGAAGCCCCATCCAATCGACCCCGTGACAGTGTTACCAAGCGCAATCGCGGGGTTCTCCTGGTCTTCCGTGCCGGTCTTGTGGAAGTGGAATGAATATCGCCCTTTCACGTTGCTATCGGACGAGATGGTATCGAGTGCCCCCACGTCAAAAGCAGGGGTCGATTTGTCCGTCCTGCCAAGATGATCGAACGCCGCGTAGCGAACATCTACATCGTCATTATGCATGAACATCACATGGCCGCGATGATGGACGGCACTCTCCGCGCCACTCTCGCTCTCGAAAGTGACATTGCGGGTCGTATTGGCGACGTAGGCGAAAAGATCTTCGCGCGGGGTATCGTGGTCGTATGCAAGCGGACGGTCAAAGGTAATTTTGTTCCCATCGATTGAGACGATCTCCAAAACCTCGTCCTGGCTCGCGGTCCCAAGCTTGGTTTTGTGTGTCCCGGTCACGACCAAAGTGTCACCAACCTGCCACCCGGTCGGCGCTTCAGAGAGATGGAGAGACGTATCACCGCGCATGGGTGCTACCGCAACCTTCTCAAACGCCGTCTTTTCGGCTCCGTAGATTTCTACAGACCCATGGGACAAGACGCCCCGAGAGAGAAGTGTCGGATCCCAATTGACATCGATGTCACCATTGTCGGCAATTACGATCCGAGCGTTCACTCCAGCTTCTATCGGTCGTTCGGCGGAACCAATTTCCAGGCGACCACTCGGCGCAACGACCATCGTGTCCAGCACAAGTTTCGTGTCGCGATCCGTGGCGAACTGCAATGTGCCGTCTACTCTGATCGAGAAAAGAGAAGCGTCGCTTTCACCATTATAGTTCACCTCGACCCCACGGGGGATCAGAACCTTCGCGCCGGCGTCCGGAATGCGCCCTTGATACCAGGTCGAAGCATCGAACCATTCGCCATTTCCGATCGCCACGTGCGTTGCTTCGGAGCGTGGGACGAGATTTAGCAACTGCTGGTGTTCTGTAGCCATTTGTGTGCTGTCAGGGTGCGCGTGGTGGCCGTGATGGTCTTCTTCCGATTTCACGGCCTGCACATAGGCTTCGATTTCTTCATCGGTTCGTGGAGAAGTTGGCGATCCCTGATGATCTTCATCGCCGTGATCGTGCGAGCCATCCTGGTCGTGAGACCCATCATGGTCATGCGGCCCATCGTTTTCCGGAGCTTCGTTCACCGGGTCGGCCGGCGCATCATGGCTCAGGGCCGGTCCGTTCACCAAGCCGCGAACACCGCCGGTGTCCGGCCCGGCCCATTCAAGGCGCAGACTCTGATCCCCACCGCGTTCGAAATAGAGGATCTGGATGTCGTGGGAACCGGCGTCGAGCTGCAGCGTGACCGCGCGTTCCTGCGTTGCGTGAGCGCCGTCATTGTCGATGACACGCTGGCCATCGATGTAGAGGGCTGAGCCGTCGTCGGAGGTGAGATAGAAGGTGTAGCTTCCGCTCTCAGCAACGTTGAGCGCACCAGTGTAGCGAGCCGCAAAGTTATCCGCTGGCCCACCCTCCCAGAACGGGTCCGAAGAGCGAATGATGTTGAACTCTTCCCAGACGTCGGTCGCATCGGGTTCGCGTGAAAAGTCGATGTCGGCAAGGACCGAGACGGACCATGGCTTCAGGACGAAGAACTCGGCCTTGAGGCCAAGGACCTTCGAAGCTTCGTCAGCCTGATCAGGATCCTCGACAGGATCCGGTTGCGTTGCATCCCCGTCAGGATCGATGATCGGGGTTTGGTTTTCCGGAGCTTCGCTCACAGGCACCTCTCCTCCTGGAGTTTCATTGACCGGCTCGTCGGGCGCGGGGGCCGGCTCGTCGCCCGGGTACTCTACCGCGGAATCAGCATCAAGGGACGCATCATGGCTGAGCGTGGAACCGCTCACGAGGCCACGAACACCGCCTGTGTCCGGCCCGGCCCATTCAAACCGCAGACTCTGATCCCCACCGCGTTCGAAATAGAGGATCTGGATGTCGTGGGAACCGGCGTCGAGCTGCAGCGTGACCGCGCGTTCCTGCGTTGCGTGAGCGCCGTCATTGTCGATGACACGCTGGCCATCGATGTAGAGGGCTGAGCCGTCGTCGGAGGTGAGATAGAAGGTGTAGCTTCCGCTCTCAGCAACGTTGAGCGCACCAGTGTAGCGAGCCGCAAAGTTATCCGCTGGCCCACCCTCCCAGAACGGGTCCGAAGAGCGAATGATGTTGAACTCTTCCCAGACGTCGGTCGCATCGGGTTCGCGTGAAAAGTCGATGTCGGCAAGGACCGAGACGGACCATGGCTTCAGGACGAAGAACTCGGCCTTGAGGCCAAGGACCTTCGAAGCTTCGTCAGCCTGATCAGGATCCTCGACAGGATCCGGTTGCGTTGCATCCCCGTCAGGATCGATGATCGGGGTTTGGTTTTCCGGAGCTTCGCTCACAGGCACCTCTCCTCCTGGAGTTTCATTGACCGGCTCGTCGGGCGCGGGGGCCGGCTCGTCGCCCGGGTACTCTACCGCGGAATCAGCATCAAGGGACGCATCATGGCTGAGAGCCGATCCGTTCACGAGGCCGCGAACACCGCCCGTGTCCGGCCCGGCCCATTCAAACCGCAGACTCTGCGCCCCACCACGTTCGAAATAGAGGATCTGGATGTCGTGGGAACCGGCGTCGAGCTGCAGCGTGACTGCGCGTTCCCGAGTACCATGTGTCCCGTCATTGTTGATGACACGCTGGCCATCGATGTAGAGGGCTGAGCCGTCGTCGGAGGTGAGATAGAAGGTGTAGCTTCCGCTCTCAGCAACATTGAGCGCACCAGTGTAGCGAGCCGCAAAGTTATCCGCTGGCCCACCCTCCCAGAACGGGTCCGAAGAGCGAATGATGTTGAACTCTTCCCAGACGTCAGTCGCATCGGGTTCGCGGGAGAAGTCGATGTCGGCGAGTCGCGAGGCAGACTTCGGCCGCAGGACAAAGAACTCGGCCTTGAGGCCAAGAACCTTCGGAGCTTCGTCAGCGGGCGATTCGAGAAAAGCGTAATCCTCCGTAGAAACCTCTTCTGCTTGATAGCCGATAGGTTCCAGTGCGGACTGTTCCTGCGTGCCATTTCCGTTCGTGCTCATGACGTCACCACCCCAAAAAAGTAAAGCTTCTGAGGTTGACTCATCCCAAGGTTGAGTTAAAGTATGGTTGAGTGAAGCCGGCAACATGACGGCGATTGCAACGATGGCAAATATTCGGCTAATGGCCATGTAGTCACAGTGTCCTACGGAGCCGAGATTCCGGACGATGGAATTGAGACATTCCAATCGTGTCGAGCCTGATTTGTAACATTTTTTGCCCCCAACTGCGCCGCTCCGGCGCCAAGTTTTTCTGTCATCAATGCACCGCGCATCACGGCAAGATGGACTGTTTGATGAGCGCTTTCGCCTGCATCGGCTCGTTCACGCTGAGAAGAAAATCTAGCAGTTTTTCAAGAATTCATGGACAGTAAATCCCTCTTGCCTACGATCTGGGCAAGAACTTGCGACGACCTCCGTTGCGGTCACGGTCGGGCGAGTCCCGATTTTGTTCGGCTACAGTGCATGGGTGCCCGCCATTCGGCGGAGATACTTACTCGTCGCCACTGGCGCGCTCTTTGTATTCGATTAGCCCGCGGCGCCGACCCACGAGACGGCGCAGGTAGTACTCAAGGACACCAATCGCCTCCGGGATCTTGCCCAAGGTGACGAAAAAGGCCCATTCCCAGATCAACCGCCGACCGGCGCCGTCTCGGATCGCCAGTCGGACCACCTGTGCCGGCCAAGCAAACAGCAGTGTCAAAGCCCAAGGGGTGAGCAGCGCTCCAAGTCCCGCAACCGCCGGAAGGCCAACTCCCCAGGCCAAAGCCCGACGCGTCTGAGCAACACCATGGCGTTCGGGTCGGCGACCGTGCATTGCAGATCCCTCGGCGGCAGCATGCCCGCCCCGGCGCGCTCGCCGCCACCATTGCGAAAACCGGGCCATGGTAGCGTCGTGCAAAGCCATCTCGGCATCGATGCGCCAGACCTCCCAACCCGCGGCGCGCAGCCGGACACATAGTTCGGGCTCCTCCCCTGCAATCAGTGCTGCATCGAAACCACCCGCAGCAGCGAATGCGTCCGCGCGGATCATGAAGATGCCACCGCATGCACTGTTGAGACCCAACGGCGTATTCCATTCTTGATCGCAAAGCCGGTTATATACACTGGTTTCGGGGAACCGCTCGCGCAGCCGACCGCAAACTACCGCCGCTTGAGGGTTGGCCTGCAAAAAGTCTACAGCGGTGTCGATCCAGCCCGGCTGCAGCGTACAGTCCCCATCGATGAATTGCACGAAATTGACCGCCCAGCCGTCCCGCAGCGTCGCGAAGCCGGCGTTGCGGGCACGGGCGGCGGTGAAGGGGTCGTTCATACTGAGTTCCACCACCCGCGCCCCAAAGGCCCTGGCCAATTCTTGGCTGCCGTCGATGGAACCAGAATCGACATAAATCAGCGGCATCGTCGCCTTTGGGATCGATGCGAAGCAGGCCTCAAGACGTTTCCCCTCGTTGCGGCCGATAATTATCGTGGCGATGCTAGTCATTTTCCTTCGCCCGAACGACTGGATCTGACCCCGCGCAGAAGCACCGGTAGCGCCACGCGGGGAAAATCGCGAAGGAACCCCGCAGGTAGCGAAGGCTGCCGCCGACGCAGTAGCGCAATCAGATGGTTCAGAAGGCCCGCCGACATCTTGACGCCTGCTGCAGCAACTCCGCCGACGCGCCCGTGACTGGCTCGGAAGTAATGGGCCCAAGATTTATACCAGTAATCGGGTCGACGCAGCGGAGCGCCGGCTCCGCCCCGAATGCCGGTCGCGATTCCTTCCGAGTGCAAGACATGGGCTTCGCTGACATGCCAAACCTCGCCGCCCGCCGCAGTAAGTCGCCGCATCAGGTCGACCTCCTCGAAATAAAGAAAGAAGGCAGAGTCGAAACCACCTGCTGCTACCAACGGCTCAAAGCGGAACATTACAGCTGCGCCGGAGACCCAATCCACCCGCATCGTATCGATCACGGGCGAAAGAGGCACTGTCCAATCAGCGCAAAGCCGGGCCACAGGGCCGAAGGCGAGGGTGTCAGCGAATTCGCTGATCAAAGACGGAAAGCGGAACGCTGCCGTGGCTGGATTGCCTTCAGGATCAGAGATCCGAGCCCCGGCACAAGTAGCGGCGGGGTGGCTGTCAAGGAAGTCGGCAAGGATCTGGATCACTTCATTGTCGAGCCTTGCATCGGGGTTGAGCAGCAAAACGTAACGGGGCGGAGCGGAACTGTTAGCCAGTGCTTTCAGCACCAGATTATTTCCGCGTCCGAATCCGTGGTTGACCTTCTCAGGATAAAAGGTGATCCGCTCGGCGCCGAAAGGGGCCTCCAGAGCTCGAGCTAGCCGGGCCGCGTCGTCACCAGGGGAGGCGTTGTCAACCAGATGCATCTCAACCGACCGGCCCCCGTGGCTACGCGCTATTACGCTCTCAATCGCCTGTACAGCCAGTTCGGCGGTGCCGTAGTTTACGATAATCACAGCGACATCCACGCCATTCGGTGAATTGCAAAACAGTTGCTCGGCGGTCATGGGCGGCGGGATCCGGGATGCGGGATGCGGGATGCGGAGTTTTGCCACGAAACTATGGCAGACTTAAAGATATTTTCTGGAAGCAGTGGAAGAAAGGCGGTGCAGTCGCTTGCTTGCCCGATGCATGGAAGCACGAGGCCTGATGTGCGACAACAAGGCGTCGAGACATCGTCCTGGCGGAAACGTCCGCGCGGCCCGCGTAGCCACGACCATCACTCGCACCATCGACGCCCTGTGGAACGAGCGTTGTCCGTCACCCTGATCGCCTTCCGCGAGACCTACAACGATCACTGGCGAATCGAACGGGACGGCCAAGCTGTACTGCACCCTGGCAGGATCACGAGGGTCCACCATGCAAGCGGCGAGACGCTGCGCCAGTCCGGCTTTGCGTTCGATGTCGCGCAGCGGGGTCAAACCGGTGTCGGAACTAATGTCCGCGCCGTCAAAGCCAAGCAGCACAGGCTTGCCATTCAAGGATGACAGAGGGGGGCAAGTGCGTCTAGAAAAAGTCATGGTGGAGGTCGTGATCCTGGAAACTGAGTGTTCGGCGTAGACAACCTGAACATACTCATTTTCAACAGGTTACGATACCTCCACCACACCCTCATGAATTTTCCGGGCTAGATTAAACTCCTAAGGGGGCTATCCTCGAGCACCGTGCAGACGAGGCGGTCGCACAAGGCCGCGTCCAAGCTCGTCTTGTGGGGCTCCCGGAAAAGGACGTTCTTCAGGGAGCGGATGCGAATTTCTTCCACGGGGTCGAGCGGGAGCTCGGTAAAGTCGAAAACCCGTTTCGCGGATCCCGGAAGATCGGCCTCGATCTCGGAATAGGTCAGGAGAAGATAGCGGTCCGAATGGGCGGCCAGCGACTGCAGGCTTTCGTTGATGTATCGCCAGCGCCAAAGCTCCACCTCGACGAGGTTCGCTTCGACCGGCTCTGCCAGCCGGTCCGCATCATGCCGGCCGAAATGGGCTAGAATCCGGGGGACATCCCGGAAATTCGCCTCGAATGACGCCGTGCCCACACCGTTTCTTATGAACCGGTTGTACCAGGATTGCAGATACGCAGCCGGCGCGCGGATATTGTGCAGGATCCGGCACCCCGGATCCGCCTGTGCAAGCGCCGCCGCCCAGGCCGGCGTGCCGTTGAGCTTCAGGACGAGCCGTGCGTCGGGGAGCCTGCTCTCGGCCAGAAGCGGGCTCGGCACGCGCCATTCGTCTTGCCCGTCGAGCAGGCCGAGCGGGCCCAGTAGACGCCGCACCCGCGTCTTCCCAAGGACCGGAAGCACCCGCCGACCCGTTCCGGTGAGGTAGTCCTTGTCGGTCTGGTCGAGCCGGTCGCGCGCGCTTCTGCGCAACGCTGCGCCGGATATCGCGTCCTGCAGGGCCGCAAGCTGCCTCGGACCAAAATCCTCGGGAAACAGCGTCGCCCCGATACCCCCGAAGGAACTGCCTAGTATTTCGTCCACCTCGTTGCGGCACACGGTGCGGCGACTTGTGTCGAGAATATCGAGCAGCCGGTTTGAGCCTGAACGGCCCATGCCGGCAATCAGGATGTAGGAATTTCCCAATTCAGCCGACATGGCCAAGCCGTTGCCCCTTGGGTTTGAACCTCCAACCACAGGGGGATCACGGCCACCGTGGAGGCGGGCTTTACCCTGCGACATTCCTCAATTGGCGCGCCATTGGAAAACAAAATACTGAACGATCTCTTGAGGTCAAGGGCTGTTCGCTTCGGATCGCACATGCGTTGTGCGGCTGCACTCGGCGAGCATGGCGAAGAACGCTCCGAACACGCGGCCTTGCTCAGCCGCGAGAACCGCTTCCAGACGGCAGTGACCGAACCGCTGCGGCAGCCCCCGGCAGGTGATGTTGTGGACTGCGGAAGTAGTTCAGAGCCTCAAGGACCAGCTGATCGTCCCGGCCTTTGGCGCCCCGCCTCGGCAGGCAGGTCCGGTGGGTGTGTGGAAACCAATGTAACATGCGCCCACGCCGCGGTTATTGGCCACCTTGGGCTTGCTAGGGGATGGCGGGGCCATGGGCTTCTCAGATGGATCTTACGCCGCTCGAGGCGATCTCCGTTTCTCAGTCGCGATTGGAGCCGCGTTCTCGATCTTACGAAGGTACTTGTGCCCTTGTGGCGGCGATCACGGCCTGAATTCCGATGATTTCGATGGCCCGTCGCATGTTGTAGGCGAGCACGTGCAAACCGCCCTCTCGGCGCAGCCGAACCCATTGATCAGACGTTCCCTAGCCAATTGGAACCTTCTGGAGACATGCCCCCGAAGGTTTGGCGCTCAACCCGCAGAAAAGGATGCGGACCTCTCGGCTCACCACCAGCTGGGGGGGTGGGCGATGGTGACGCTCTCCGAGGCGCGGGTAATGGCCGTATAGAGCCAGTTCTTGCGCTGATTCGCGTCATTCTTGTCCCAGAGCCTGCTTTCGTCATAGATCAGCACGTGCGGCCACTGGCTACCCTGCGACTTGTGGACCGTCACCGCATAGGCATAGTCGAAGAGCTGGAGTCCCTTGGCGATCTGCGCAGGCAGGGCGGCGGGATTGGTGAAGCACTGGGTCGGCACGTTGACCTCGAACGGCGCGCGATCCGGAAACTCAAGGCTCTGCACCACCAAACCAAGGGCCTGGGAATCGCTATCCTCCCCGGCAATCGAGATGACCTTGAAGATCTCGCCATTACGAATGTTCAGCCCACCATGATTGCGCAGGCAAATCAGCTGCTCGCCGGGCTCGGGAAAGATCGTCGTCCGGCCCTCAGCGCTCCGGTAGCGCATGTTGAAGGCGCGACGAATACGGTTGGTCCCGCAAAGCACGATGTCGATCTGCGCGTCCGACGGCGGCATCACATCCTTTCCGAGGACGCGGCTCCTGCCATACTCGCCGACAGGAAGCTTCTTGCCCTTCCGGGCAAGCGTGGCGAGCTGGATGATCGGATCGTTCTCGGCCTGGCGATGGATCTCGGTCAGCTTCACATCAGGCTTCTCGCCCATGAAATAGCCCGCGCCCTCCACCGGGGGCAACTGACCGGGGTCACCGAGCACGAGAATCGGACGGCCGAAGGACAGGAGATCCTCCGCGAGGTCCCGACCGACCATCGAGCATTCGTCGATCACGATCAGGGACGCACCGGCGGCGACACTGTTCGGGTCGAGTTCGAACCCGGTCGGGGACTTCCGCGGACCGACATAGGTATAGATCGTGGAGTGAATCGTCGAGGCACCCTCGCAACCGGCCTGCGCCATGCGCATGGCAGCCTTTCCGGTGAAGGCGGCATAGACTACCTCACCCTCTACCTGCTCGGCGATACGCCGAGCGATGGAGGTCTTGCCAGTTCCGGCATAGCCGAAGAGCCGGAAGACCTGCTGATGATCGGTGCCATCTTTCAGCCAGCGACCGACGGCGTCACAGGCCTTGCGCTGCTGCGCGGAGAAATCGAGAGAAGACATGTGTAGGTGCTCCTGGGTTGAGGATACGGCGGGAAAGAAGAGAGAGTGATCGGATAGTCGGATGGATCGGAATGCCCGGATCGAGAGGTTCCGCCGGGCCGCGCATTCCGAGCGCATCACTGAAGGATTAAGTCCGGTTGCCGGACGGGTCCGGGGACTGCGCGAATACCGCCTCGTACGCGAGCGTATAGGCACGGCCGGTTCCGAGGCGGCTCGGCAGCTTCCGAGCGAGATTGCCGCCTTCGCCAGCCAGAAGATGACCCGAGCGCCTGAGACCGCGCGCGACCTCGATCCCACCCGAATTCCCGTTGCAGGAATCCCGATACCGTTCTCGATTCGGGTGAACCGATGCTGATTGAGCGAGACGAACTGGCGAATGCGATCCAGCGCGGCGTCGATCTCCTTTGCGCCAGGTGCAGCAGTATTCTCGAGCCATTCCCGATATATCTCGCTGATCGCTTCCTTCACCTCCACGATCGACCAGCCAGTCAGGCCGAAGGCGGTGGCTTTCTCCCCGGCGAGCATGATCAGCGCCATTCGGCGCGCGGCGCGCCGGGCGAGGCCATAGACCGGCCCGACCATCTTCGGCCCGTGCGCGGCCCTGGCATCGGCATGGTCTTTCAGGAACCGATGACCTCGCTCAACCCGGCGATCAGCATTGGAAGGCAGATGGCCGAAGGGCTGGCGCTGCATCGCCGCATGAGACCGGCCGAGATCCGCGCGCATTCCATCGCCATGCTCAAGTGCGTCGGCATCGACGGGGCAGAGGATTGCCTGCGCGCCTTTCCACACGAATTCTCGGGCGGCATGCGCCAGCGGATCATGCTGGCCAGCGTCATGGCGCTGCGTCCCGCACTCCTGATCGCGGACGAACCGACGACCGCGCTCGACACGCTGACCCAGGCCGAGGTGCTCGACCTGATGATGGAACTGACGCGCGAACACGGCACGGCGGTGATGCTGATCACCCACAACCTCGGCCTTGTCGCGCGCTACGCCAACCGCGCCATCGTCATGCACGAAGGCCGCATCGTCGAAGCCGGCACCGCACGCGCGCTGCTCTCCTCTCCGCGCGCGGCCTATACCCGCCGCCTGGTGGACGCCTTGCCGCGCCGCGCGCCGGCGCGTCCGCCGGTCGCCGCCACCGAGCCGCTGATCGCCGCAACCGGGCTGGAAGTTTCCTTTGCCGGGCGGCGGCGCTTCTTCCGCACCGGCCGCGGCGTGCAGGCGGTCCGCGGCGTCGATCTGCAGATCCGCGCCGGGGAGGTCGTGGCGCTGGTCGGTGGCTCCGGGTCGGGCAAGACGACGCTCGGGCGCGCCATGCTGCGCCTGATCGATAGCACCGGCGGTGCGATCACCTTCCGTGGCACTGATGTCACCCAAGCCACCGGCCGCGGCCTCCGCCGGTTCCGGCAGGACTGCCAGATCATTTTTCAGGACCCGTATTCGTCGCTCGACCCGCGCATGCGCATCGGCGCCATCATCGGCGAAGCGCTGCGTTTGTCCGGGCTTTCCAGGACCGAAGTCGCCGCGCGCGTGCAGACCGCTCTGGAGGAGGTGCGCCTTGAGGGGCTGGGCCGGCGCTTTCCGCACGAGCTTTCGGGCGGGCAGCGCCAACGCGTTGCCATCGCCCGCGCGCTGATCCGCCGCCCGGCCTTCGTGGTGGCCGACGAGCCGGTTTCCGCGCTGGACATGACGATCCAGAAACAGGTGCTCATCCTGCTTCGGGAACTGCAGGAGAGGCACGGCTTTGCCTGCCTTTTCGTCAGCCACGACCTGTCCGCGGTCGAGGAGATCGCCGACCGCGTCGCGGTCATGCAGCGTGGCCTGATCGTCGAGGAAGGCCCGCGCGACGCCATTTTCGACACACCGCAAGATGACTATACGCGCGCCTTGCTGGCGGCGGCACCGCGACTCTAGACCCAGGGGTCGATAACCCACGGGGCTTGCTCGGGATAGTCCTATTCAAAGACCATGGTTTGAGGTGGTGTGACGCGCCCAATATTGGCCGCAGAAGACCCGCTACAACCGCTGGGCCCGCTGGAGCCGGCTAAGGGTCTGGGCTCGGATCATGGAAGGGCTAGCCTCCCTGAGGCTGTCCGCCAGGGTTGTCGTTTCGCGACACACGCAAAGAATGATGTGGGATCGGCGCATCGCAGTCGTAGAGCAACACGTCCGCCGCTCGGGTATCCCGCGCGCCCGGAGACGATTCCCTCCACTCTTTTGGAGGCTCAGGCTGATGAAGTCGGCGCAGTGCGGCTTCACAGCGGATCTCGAATGTCGCAATCTTCTGCCGAATAACCCCGAGGAGGCAGCTATGGTGCCTGTTGAAGATCAGCTCGGCGTCTACGAACTTTAAGCCAACAGCCTGAAAATGAATTCCAGCCCGGAGAACGTGCGTGCCATATACAGATCCACTCAAGCGGCTCTTGCGGAAAGGAAGCTTCCCACTGAAGGCGGACAGCAGCCTGCCGTTATGGGAAGAGCTCATCAAGAGCCTCGAGACCCAGGCCGCTACGGCGACGGCGGAGGCCAAGGCGCTGCAGCAAGGTCTCGACTACGGTATTTTCGGCGATACTGTCACGGTGAACGGCATATCTTTCAATCCGGGCCTGGACGATTTAGGCATGTTCCTCGGAGCGATGCATGCTGAACTGATGCGGGACTTCGACATCTACAACCGTCGGGGCGACACACGGATCCATGACTTTGCCCGACGGATCCGCGACATCGCGATCAAGCACAACATACTTGCAGCCTCGGACGTGACGCTGCAGCCGGTCAGTCCCGATCATGGCATGGGCACCGGCCTCGTCACTACCGGCGAATTGAATTTCATTCCCGATCCCAACCTCTGCGACAAGGGCGGTTTCGGATCGCAGCCGGACCAGAAGTTGATCGGCATCGCCGCTCCGCAATGGGAACTGTTGAAGAAAAGGCGCTATGTCAAGCAAACGACGGGCGCGATCGGCCGTGCCTCGCATTACGTCCTTGCGCACCTTCTGAACCACCAGGTGAACGGCAGCGGCAAGAAGGTGGCGAACGTTGTCGCTTTTGCGTCGGATGGCAACAAGCAGATGGCCAAACAGGTTGAGGGTATCCTGAAGGAGGCTGTCCATCGTGGTCTGACCGTGAACTATGCAGTAAGTGCCGTCGGCAAGGTGGGTATGACCCCGGGACGTTCGGCAGCATTACAAGCATGCTCCACGCAGACGCAGAAGGCGATCATCGAGATCGAACAGCATCTACCGGAAGAACTCGTCATCTCGCTATCGGTGCGGCAAGCCGACGGCACCTATGTGTCCATTATCTCGCAACAGCGGATCTCGAATTTCGTCCCCGAAACGGTTCCGGTTATCTGAGTGGCCTTCCGTCGAGCAGAAGCCTCCCCCGACCATCGACCCACGAGTTCTGGATGCATGCACGCGCCAGCAAAGCGCGCGCTGACAGCGTCCATTCCTGAAAACGACCGGGACCATGGCAGTCAAAAGAGAAGCCAGCCCTGAAGGCTCTGGTGAGACAGGCGGGAGCGAACGGCATGGGCACCTGCGATATCCCGCGCCGAAGGTGTCATAGCCCTTGCATTCGACGCAGCCCAATAGCATCTGCAAATGCCCTGATCCTCGAGACGCGTCATGATCCGCTACGCCTTGGCGACCTATGGCCGGAGACCATCATCTTCCGATGCTTGGAAAGAGCATCCGGAAATTTGGACCCAGCTCGTGCTGACGAAGGTCCTCGCGACAAAGCAAGGACACGAGGTTCTCGGCGTCGCGTTCGATTATCATCGCGCGCCGCGAACCCTCGCCGATCTTCCGCAGCTGCGTTCCGCGCTCACTCGCGCGAAACAACTGCGTTCCTGCGTCATGGTCGACACCCTCGGGCGTCTGCTACGTGCAGCGGCACCTGCGCACCGGGAGGCGCTTCTTGCCGAGCTTCGTTCATTCGGTGAGCACCTCTACTGCGCCCAAAGCAAAGCGAGGCTTCGCGAGATCGAGGACGCCTGGATCAGCATGCTCATAGACACACCCGGTCTTGAACGGCAGCTTGCGCATGCCTCACGCAAGATGACAGGCGAAAACCCAAAACAGACCGAAAGCGCGCGCGAACGTTCTGGTGCGACCCGTAGGGTGCGAAGCCAGAAAATCGCGCGGCAGCTTGACGCGATCCGCACAGCGTTGCGGGCGGCCGGAAGGAATGGCACCGGCGAAGAGATCGCAGTGGTTGCCAATGAGCGTGGACTGCGCACACAGCGGGGCACCGAATGGTCCGGCGCGACAGTGCGGCAGGCGTTGCGGAACCAGCATCGGGCCGCATCTGCCGCAAGCAGTCCGTCAAAGAACTGCATGGGTGAAAGCTGCGTCTGACATCAGCGGTGGCGGCCGAAGGCGCTGTTGTCGCCGATCAGCAGCCGGAGCGCAGCGCAGGATCGCGGCATGCTCCCCAGACCAGCCAGATGCGCACCGGCAGCGTCCGTGGCACCCGATGACTCGAGATAGCGGAAGGGGTCTGGCGCCAGCCAAGGAGCGCCCTATTGAGTTTGGGCGATCGAGGCGATGGTGCCGCATCCCGATGTTCGCGGCCTTGGTCGTAGGATCAGCCTCTGGTGACTGGGAGCATCCCCTTCTGCGACTGCGCATGGTTGTGCCGGAGAAGCGCGACGACGATAGAGTCCGCCTGGTCGCGCGGCTCCAAGAGCGCATATCTGTGTAAGTAACACAGTTATGCGATGCTCATCTTTCGCGGACCGGAACCAAGAGCGAGTGACATGGCTGCCGCTGCCTTCCGGAGGTTTGCGCTACTTTTCTGTTAAGGTGTAAAGGTAGAGAGATCACTATATACATGTAGACTTGCGGCTTATGGATCCCGGTCCGTTTCCGACACCTGCAGCCCCTTCCTTACCCCGGTCCGCAACAACGCATGAGCGCAGCGCGGCCTGCAGCGTGACCTCGCTGGCCAAGGCCGACAGGCAACTCGGGGCAAGCGGCTCCGGTTCGACTAGAGCACGCAGGTCAAGCATCGCGCCCAGCGTGTCGGATGCGTCGCCCCGCTCAATGGGGTGGTCGGTGAGCGTGCTCCTCGCACGGGGAGCTATCAGGTGTCGTCTGGTGTGCCAGACCAGCCAGCGAGCGTCCCAATGGTTCCGGCGAACGTGGATATGGATAGGGTCTCGCTGGGCGAGGGCGCTGGGTTCAGAGCATGTCGTGCCCGGCCTGAGGTCGGTGGAGGATGGCTATCCCGGCCGATCTATGAAGGCTGTCGCTGGCGCCGCCGGAAACCTCCACCTCCCGCCGGCCACAAGACCAACCACAAGACCAACACCATGCGCGGCGATGCGGCTTCCGGGAATTCGATCCCCGGCTCTACGCTCTGGCTATTCAGCCATCCAGCCAATCAGCTACTCGGCTACACCTGCAACCTCAGGAAGCTTCCCTCTGCACGTCGCTACCAGCGTGCCGTTGGTTCAGTCCGGTGCATGTGCCGGGCGGCTGGCGAGCTGGACTCGACTTAGAGAAAAGCGGCAATGCGGAGTAGCCGCCGGTGGCTATCGTTCGGGTAGCGAGCGGTGACCTTCGGGCGAGGTTGCCTAAAGGAAAAAAGGAGCCAGGCCCGCTTTCATGAAACCGATATGTAACCCTCGGAACGTGAACATTAGATGAACATCGGTTGCGTGGACGGTTACATAGCATTTTGAATCCGACTCTGCGAACGGCTTGGTCGGTGAGCAGCAAGTCGAAGGACCTCGGCGTCAAAGAAGGCTTCGTCCTCCTCGGAGAAGACTAGAACAACCCGAAGAGCGGGTTGTTCCGATAGGGATGCTCTTCCGCCTCGTCCGCCACGCGGTCGGCCGCGGGCAAGTTCTCGGCATCCGGGCGAGGATCAGTCAGACCCGCGTTCGCAGGTTTCTCGCGCTCCGAAGCAGCCGCGACATGAAATCCGTCGGTCTGAATCGCCGCAGGCGCGCACAGCCCCCCGTCCATCTCGCCGTCTAGCGCAGCTTGTTCATCCAGAAGCCGCAGTGCTGCGCGACGCGGCCGGTGTAGCCCATCCTTTGACCACGGCTTCCCCGAGCCGGACCGGAAACCACGAGCGTTCAGGAGGTCAGCCAGTGCGCGCGTGGATAGCTGCCGATGCGCGGGGGACTCGGCCAGCACTCGAGCGATGTCTTCGATAGCGATGTCGGCCTTTACACGACGCACCTTGCTCGACGCGTAGGCCGCAGCCCGCTTGTTCCCCAGATTGTCCCGGTGCTTGCCGGCGGCGACAAGGCGCTGCATGGCGCCGGAGGTGCGCATGGAGAGCGCATCTGCTTCCGCCGCGGCATCGGCCACCGACTGCTTGATGACCCTGCGTGAACGAACGCCGGTGCGACGGTCGGGCTCCGCGACCGTGATGATCTTCCCTTTCAGGAGACGATCAATCTCGATCTCATCTGCCGGGTTCCGAGACAGACGAGCCGGCGTGGTTATGACGATGTCTGCCGCTGCGCGGTTCGCCTCGGTGATCGCCTGCCGAAGGCCGGGCCTCCGAGCGACACTGCCTTCCTTGCGTCCCGAAGCCGTGTCCTCATAGATCCCCAGAAGAACGTAGCCATGACGTGCGGCCCACTCTCTGATGCGGCTTGCCTGGTTGTCTAGGCTCGGCGTATCGATCTCCTGCTTGGAGGTCGACACGCGGATGTAGCCGACTGCTTTTCGTATGTCTGTCAAGGGCATGGAGAGATCTCACTGAGGGCCTTGGGGGTTAGGCAGAAGCTGAGGTGGTAGCTCGGCGAGGCTCGTTCAAGAACCCTGAGCATTTGCATGAATCGCTCTTGCGAGTGCCCTGAGCATATGCAGACGCTTCTTCAATGCACCCGGTCGACTTTGCTGAGTCCGCTGCTGCGGTCGCGATCCTTCTCGATCCCTCAAGCCAGGTTGCCAGGCAGGGCAACCGGGAACCAGAACGCCAACCACAGGAGGATCGAGCAAAGCTCCGTCTGGCGCAGCGGCTGCTCGATATAGGTGTTTGGGATATGGAGATCGAAACCGGTCGCCTGATCTGGTCCGACAACGTCTACAGCATAGGCGTTCGGGCTGCCGTCTTTGCGTCGCTCTCCAAACTGACAGCGGATCGGTCAACGATCAATAAGGACAATCCGCGACCGCCATGGCGCTCGAGGGCATGACCG
Source organism: Pararhodobacter sp. SW119 (assembly GCF_017811755.1). Taxonomy (GTDB): domain Bacteria; phylum Pseudomonadota; class Alphaproteobacteria; order Rhodobacterales; family Rhodobacteraceae; genus Pararhodobacter. The sequence continues at coordinate 23,554 of NZ_JADDJF010000004.1, forward strand.
ACAAACACATTCGCGCAGCCCGGCACGCAGGAGAATTGAGGCTCCTGATGCCTGGGCGTTGCCTCTCCTACTGATCGATAATTCTCTGGGGTGAGGTGACGGGCGCGTAAGTGGGCGCGGCAACCGGGAGGCGAGACGTATCATGCGCGCACATGGCTACGTCTACGTTGACCAAGTCAACGCCACCGACCCTCAGGCCCGAAGGTCCAGTGCCTCGGTCACCCTCTGATAGGGCAACGCGGCCCGGTCGTTCAGCGACTGCACTTGTTCGGCGCTTTCGCCTTCGAAGAAACACATGCACCGGCCGTCGTTGGGCACGAAGGACGAGTGCATGTATCTGACCTTAGCGCCCTCGCGGCGCATGGTTTCGGCAGTGGCGATGGCGGCCTTTTGCGCTGCGGCCAGGTCATCCATCGCGATGCCCTTCAAATCGCGTTCGACCATGTAGACAGTCATCTTTCCCTCCGTGAATGCTTATGATGCAGTCATCATGAAACCCGGTTTCCGGCCGAAAAGAAAATGGCGAGTGGTGATCGAACAATAACCTGCGGTATGGGAAGTTTATGGTATCCTGACGGTCCGGCTGCGCTCTTGGGGGAGGTTGCTCGTGGAAATGGCGCAGATTCGATACGTGCTCGCCGCAACGAAGCACCTCAACTTCACCAGGGCGGCGACAGAGTGCAATGTCACGCAGCCGGCCCTGACCAAAGGCATCAAGGCGCTGGAGGAGGAGCTTGGCGCCACGCTCTTCCATCGCGAAGGACGACGGATCCTTTTGAGCGAATTCGGCCGATCGATGCTACCGCATTTGCAGCACATTTCCGATGAGGCGGACACCGCGCGGATGATTGCTCAGAACTTCCGGCTACTTGAAAAGGTGCCGATCCGGCTGGGCGTGATGTCGACCATCGGGCACCTGCGATTGGCCCGGTTTCTCGCGCGGTTCGAGGCGACGCACAAGGGCCTTGAACTCTCCGTCTCGGAAGGCTCTGTCAAAGACCTGACCGATCAACTGAACGATGGCGACCTCGACATCGCAATCATGACCCGGAGCGAGTCGCTGGCCGACACCTTCCGCACCTACCTCCTCTACTCGGAGCGCTATGTCGTCGTCTTTCCGCCAGAGCATCGCCTTGGAAAGCTGAACGCCGTGACGCTGCGCGAGCTTTCGGGCGAGCCCTATGTGGACCGCCTCGCCTGCGAGATGCGCGAGATGGTCATGGCGGCCTGCGCTGAATCAGAGGTCATGCTCTACGCCCGCTTCCGCTCAGAGCGCGAGGATTGGGTGCAGGCGATGGTGCTGGCCGGCATCGGCTTTGCCTTCATGCCGGAGTACTCGGTGACACTGCCAGGCCTCATTCAGCGCCCCCTGATCGAGCCTGCGGTCGAGCGCGAGATCTGCACCGTCACCGTGCCGGGCCGGCGCCATTCTCCGGCCACCGATGCCTTCCTTCGAGCCACCCGCGGCTTCACTTGGCCAGGCTGAGCAAGTTTTTTTGCAAGCCTTTGCAGAACCTGACGCGTCTGGAGCGCTCCTTCGTGGCGCGAAAAGACCCAGTAGAGCCAGGTTGATGAACATCAAAACGAAAACGAGCAGAAGCGGCCATTCCACCCAGCGCAGCACCGCCCGAATGGCGAACGCATAGACCCCGATCACGACGCCGGGGACCATGGCAAGCGGCTATGAGAAGGGCGCCTGCGCGGCCGATCCGAACGATGATTGGGGCACACTGTCGCGCCGGGGCGCGGTGGCGCGCCCTGCTCGTCACGGAGCTGATTATCGCTGTCGCCGCTGCTGGTGCGGGAGCGGCGATCTGGCTGTGTTTTTCGCTAGGTGGTTGAAGTGCTCAGGGGCGCCTGGTGCGGAACCAGCCGACTACGGCCAACAGCACGACGGCGCCGATCGTTGCGACGATGATCGCGCCAATGAATCCGGTGGCGCCGAGCCCGACAAGCCTGAACAAGAAAGCGCCGAGATAGGCGCCGATCACGCCGACGGCGAGGTTCATGAGCAGTCCGTGGTTGCGGGACATCACCTTCTCGGCGATGAAGCCCGCGATGAGGCCGATGATCAGGAAGCTGATCCAGCCATATCCTTCCATTGCTTCGTCCCTTCGTTGCTTGTCCGGAATCTGCCGGACTTGAGGATCGATTCGATACGCACACGCAGTCCTTGTCAAATTGTTGCGCAGGGCGCCAAGCGAAATGTTCTCTAGAACGGATCAGATCATGCATGACCCAGCTGTCGAATCAAGCGTTGCCCCGACGATCGTGGAGAACTTGGTAGCGCACTGGATCCTGAGCATACCCGCCGAGGCCATCGCAGACCACCTGCATACGCTCGTCTGGAGCAGCGCCGCGCTGGTAGTCTGGCGCGACGCAGCATTGACCGTGGCGCGCCATGCTGGTCGGCCAAATCCCGCAGGTTCTGTTTGAGCCTGCGGGATCGAAGGTCCAAAGGCGTCACCTCGCCGGGCGGATGCGACGGATCTCGATCGTGGTGCCCTGCATGCAGATCGACATCTCGGCGCGGCGACCCTGAACCTGGACGCGATCGCCCGGTTCGAAATCCTCGATATCGCCGGCGAGGGTATAGAGCCGCCCGTCATCACCCCGCATGGCGGGACAGGTTGCGCCCTCCCATGTCAGCGTGCCGGTGATCTCGAAGCTGGCGGGCGCCTGGAGCAGTTCGTCAAGGCGATTGAGCTGGCGCACCTGGATCGTGGTGCCCTGCATGCAAATCGAAGATCGCGCCTCGCGACCAATCACATCCACCCGCTCGCCCGGACGCAACGGCTCGAAGATGCCGGCAAGCGTATAGAGCCGACCGTCGTCGCCGCGCAGTGCCGGACAGGAAACGCCTTCGCGCGTGACAGTGCCGGTGACACGCAGATCGACCGGGACGAACGGCGGCACCGAGGGTTGGGACGGCGGAACGCCGGGCGGATCGAGCCGCGGGGGCTGACCGGCCAGCGCGCCGGGCATCCGGATTACCTGACCCGCCCGGATGACATTCGGGTTGGTGATTTGCGGATTGGCGCGAAGGAGCGCCGCCACCGTTGTCCGGCAGCGCATCGCGATCCAACGCAGCGTTTCGCCCGGTCGCACAGCGACGGCGGATCCGCAGGGTCCGGTGGCAGCGGGCGGGATCTCCGGTGGGGCGGGTCCTCGCGGCACCGCCGCACCCCGGCGGCCCGGCATATGAACGAGTTGCCCGACCCGGATGGCGTCGGGGTCATAGATGCGCGGGTTCGCGGCCATCAGCTCGGCGATGGTCACGCCGCAATACCGTGCAACCCGGTAAAGCGTGTCGCCGGGCTGGATCCGGACGGCATCACCACAACGATCGAATGCCTGGGCTATCGCGACTTGCGGAACGCCCAGATGTGCAGTCGCGGCCAGAATTCCGACCACTAGGATACGAGGAAACCATTTCATGGGAACGGCCTTGCGTGGAGGAGTCGTTGCTGTTCAATCCGTGGCCGGATTGGCCGGTTCTGTCATCGATAGCCAAGCTGACCCCGGCTTCGAACAGATCAAGCTATAGAAGATTGCTCCTGGCCGGATATCAGTTCAATAGGCTGATCTAGCAGTTCGCGAAACCGTGCGTGGCGAGGTAGTTCGCTTCTTAGGCAAGCGTCAATCGCGGCGGACGGCCAAACCGACCGCGTGAGCGTGGCTGGGAGGGCACAGGTCCCTCCAGCGCCTGTCAAAATCAATAGCGGGTCGAACGCGTGGGCGAAGAAATCCCGAGGCCCCGATAAGTGCGTGGCAGTTGCCGCTGTTCACAATTCCCTGAACGAGATACGCGCCGCGTTCCCCGAAGTTTTCACCATGCAACGGAAGAGCCAGCGCCACGAGTATGGTGCTGCCAGACATGATTCCGCTTTTCGTTTCCCTGCATCGCCGGCAGTTCCGCGCCTCGTCGCGCCGCGCCGATTGACGCCGCCATGGCACGGGTAACAGCGCAACGAAACGGAAAACTCCCCTCAGGCGGCGCCGCCCCGCTCAGGGCGGCGCCGCGGTTGTCGATCAGGCGCCGTCAGTCATGCGCGCCGTGGTGGCGTGAATGCGCGGAAGCATGATGTTCGCAGGTCACGTTCGGGTTGAACGGATGCAGCGGCCCCAACGGATTCGGGCGAAACCAGACATGCTGGTCCCAATGCGGCTCGAACCCGTGCGCCTCATCGCCGGGCGTCGCCGGGTCGTCGGCCATATTGTCCCAGTTCCGTCCGGCGAGGCTGGGCGCATCGGTATTGCCGGCGCGGCGCCAGGCTGCCTCGAACACCAGGTTCTCGACGCCAACGAGCACCAGGGAGCCATCCGCCTGTGGCTCGTAGAGCAGAATCGAGGGGTTGAGAAAATCAGTATGCAGCCCGACCCCGTCGACGCGCGGCTCGGTCGCCGTGATCCCGAGCAGGTCCGGGCGCAGGTAGTGGATACCCATGGCGCCCCATTCGGTCGGCAGACCCTCGGCCGCAGCGCTGACGCAATGGCCCGAGGGATCGGGCACAAAACCCTCGGCCAGCGCCACCTCGACGTTCTCGAACCGCAAGGTGGCTGCCTGGATCGACGCGACAAGCGCCGCGATGTCATCCCTCGGCTCCAAAGCGCCAGCAGGCGCAAGGATGGCGGCGGTGGCAAGATAGCCGGCGGCAAGGCTGGTAAGCAGACCGGAACGGTAGACATTCGACATGATCTTCTCTCCATCGGGCCCTGCACGGTTCGTCCGGCAGGGCGAGTTCTCGATGGGCCGTGCAGTAATCCGGCGGCGTTGCCGCGGCTACTTAAGTGTTTCGCAAGCATTCACTAAAAGATTGCTAAATGCCGGCCGCGTGATACTCTTTTTCATCCGAGGCGGCCCATCGGGGGCGGGAGGGGGTTTGTCTGGCGATTCGCCGAGCACCATCCCTTCCGGGCAGGCTGACTCTGGCTTTCGTTATTGTCAGCGTCGTGTGATACGCATGCCTCGGGCAGAAATTCCGTCACGTCCTTCCGATGATTTGGCCGCTCGTCGGCCATGGCGCACACTCGATGGCGTGCTGGTGCCGGAGCTTGCAGCTTTTTGCCAGCGCGGGCTGAGCGTCTGCCTGGCCAGTTGTGACACTGCCGGAAATCCGATCGCTGGACAGGGTCTGGCCTGCCGGCAGGACGGCAAGGCAATGCGGGTCGTCCTCCAGCGGCGCGGAAACGACAGCATCCTGCGCGCGATCGATGCCGGGTCACCGGTCGCGGCCACCTTCTCGCAACCCGAGACCCACCGCTCGATCCAGCTCAAGGCGGTCGAGGCGAGGCTGGCCCCGCTGATGGCCGAAGATGAGCCGGAGCTGGCGCGCCAGGCCGCGGCGATGCGCGACGAGCTGGTCTCGGTTGGCTATCCCGTCACCTTTGCCTCGCTCTACTGTGCCTATGATCGCCACGATCTCGTGGCGATCGTTTTTGTTCCCGCGCAGGCCTTCGTCCAGACGCCGGGCCCAGACGCGGGGAGTGCGCTTCCATGAACTTGATTTCGCTCGACGTGATCCGCAACTGCCTGGAGGGCTTTGTCCCGGCAATAATGGCCACTCGTGATAGCGACGGGATGCCCAATGTCTCGCTGATCTCGCAGGTTCACTACGTCAGCGCCGATCGGGTCGCGCTGTCCTATCAGTTTTTCAACAAGACCCGCCGCAACGTGCTGGCGACCGGCCGCGCCTCGGTTGCGGTGGCCGACCCGCCGACGCTGTCGCAATACCGGCTGTCGCTGGAGTTCGAAACGACCGAGAGCGAGGGGCCGCTTTTCGAGATCATGAAGGCGAAGCTCTCGGGCATTGCCTCGCATTCGGGGATGCAGGGGGTCTTCCGGCTCCTCGGCGCCGATATCTACCGCGTGCGATCGATCGAGCAGATCGCGCCGCCGGTGCTCGCTGCACCGCCCCCCGAGCGCAACCTGCTGACCGCGATCCGGCGCACCTGCGCGGCGATGACGACCTGCTGCGACTTCGACCAGCTGCTGGAGCGCACCCTCGGCTGCCTGGAGACCGAGTTCGGCATCCGTCACGCCATGGTCCTGATGCTCGACGAGGCCGGCGGCCGGCTCTACACCGTGGCCTCGCATGGCTATCCGCGGTCCGGCATCGGCTCGGAAATCGCGCTGGGCGAGGGCGTCATCGGCGTCGCCGCACGCGAGCGGGTGCCAATCCGCATCGGCCACATGACCTCGGAAGACGACTACAGTAACGCAATCCGAGAAAGCGCGCTGGCCACCGGCACCGCCTGGGCCGAGACCACGCGCATCTCCTATCCGGGCCTCGCCGCGCCGCAAAGCCAGCTCGCCCTGCCGATCCTCTGCGCCGGGCGCACGATGGGCGTGCTCTTTGCCGAAAGCCCCGATCCGATGCGCTTCTGGTATGACGACGAGGATGCGCTGGCCGCCGTGGCCGGGCATCTCGGCGCGCTGATGGCCGTGCTGCACGCGACCGAGGCGCAACCCGCGCCGGTCGAGCCGCCGGCTCTGGCGCTGGTGCCCGCCGGGCCACCGCTCATGGTGCGCTACTATCACGCCGATTCGAGCGTCTTCTTCGACACCCATTACATCATCAAGGGTGTCGCCGGCGCGATTCTGTGGAAGCTTCTGCGCGAATACCTCTCCGAAGGACGCGTCGAGTTCACGAACCGCGAATTGCGCCTCGACCCAGCCCTGCGCCTGCCCGACCATGCCGAGAACCTGGAGGCGCGGCTGGTGCTGCTCTACAAGCGCCTCGCCGAGCGCGAGACGCCGGTGCGCATCGAGAAGGCCGGTCGCGGCCGATTCCGGCTGAGTGTGCAGCGCGCCCTGGCCCTCGACGAGATCGGCTCGGGTCGCGGCGAGGCCGCTTAGTGTTCTTTTACGGTTTCTTGATGAAACACTTAGCGGGCACCCGGCACGGCCCGGGCCTATGGCTGCGCTCCGTCACCAGCATGGAGCGCACAGATGACCCCCGAACAACTGATCCACGCCCTTGAGCAGATGCTGCTCATTCGGGCGCACGAAGAAGCCACCGCCGCCCTGCAACGCGACGGGCGCGGTCCCGGCACCTGCACCGCCGTCGGCCAGGAAGCCGCAGCCGTCGGCGTCGTTTCGGCGCTGAGCGCCGAGGACGAGATCCTTACCAACCACCGCAGCATCGGGCACTTGCTGGCGCGCGGTGCCGATCCGCGTCGGACAATGGCCGAGATCCTCGGCCGGCAGGACGGCTATTGCGGCGGCAAGAGCGGCTCGCTGCACATTTCGGCACGGGAGTTGGGCGTCGTGCTGACCTCAACCATCGTCGGCGGGGAACTGGCGCTCGTCACCGGCGTGGCGCTGGCGCGAAAGATGGCGCGACGGCCCGGCATCGTCGCCTGCTTCTTCGGCGACGGCGCCGCCTGTCAGGGCCGGTTCCACGAATCGGTGAACCTCGCCGGCGTCTGGGACCTGCCGATCCTCTATGTCTGCGAGAACAACCAGTGGCAGGCCTTCGTCCACCGCAAGGAAACGATGCGCATCGACAAGATCGCCAGCCGCGCCGCGGCCTACGGGATTGAGGGCGCGACCGTCGACGGCAACGACGTCGCCGCTGTCCACGCCGCCGCCCGCGAGGCCCGCGCCCGGATTGAGGCGACCGGCGCGCCCTTCCTGCTCGAGGTCGTCACCTACCGCCTGCGCGGCCATTTCGAGCCCGACGACCAGGCCTATGTCGATCCCGCCGAACTCGACACCTGGCGCCGGCGCGACCCGATCGCGCGACTCAAAGACCGGCTTCTGGCCGAGGGGCATCTGACCGCCCAATCCCTCACGGCGCTGGAGGCCAGCGTCGCCCGCAGCATCGCCGCAGCCATCACCTTCGCCGAAGCGAGCCCCGTGCCACCCCTGCGCGAACTCAAAACCCATGTCTATGCCTGAAGGAACCCATCCCATGACCGTCATGACCATGACCGACGCCATCACTGCCGCACTGGCCGAGGAGATGCGCCGCGACCCACGCGTGCTGACCTTCGGGGAGGGCGTCGCCACGACACAAGCTGCGCTTCTGGCCGAATTCGGGCCCGGGCGCGTGCGCAACACGCCGCTCGCCGAGGGCATCATCGCCGGCACCGCCGCCGGTGCCGCCGCCTCGGGCCTGCGGCCGGTGATTGACCTGCTGTTCGCGCCCTTCCTGACCTACGCGATGGACGAGATCGTCAACAGCGCCGGTAAGCTGCGCTTCCTTTCGGGCGGGCAGTTCTCGTTCCCGATGGTGGTGCTGGCGCATACCGGCGCCGGTTGGGGCGTCGGCGGGCAACACAACCACAATATCGAGGCCTGGTTCGCGCATGCGCCGGGGCTGAAGGTGGTGATGCCCGCCACGGCCGAGGATGCACACGGGCTGATGCTGTCGGCGATCCGGGACGACAATCCGGTGCTCTTCTTCACCGACACGGCGCTGGTCTTCGCCCCCGGCGAGGTGACGGGCGCGCCGGTCCCGCTCGGCCGGGCCGCGGTGCGGCGGCAGGGCGCGGATGTGTCGCTGATCGCCTATGCCAAGACAGTGCATACCTGCCTCGAAGCCGCCGTCCAGCTGGCCGAAGCGGGAATCGAGGCCGAGGTGATTGACCTGCGCACGATCAAGCCGCTTGACGAGGCCGCGATCCTGACCTCGGTGCGCAAGACCGGGCGTGCCATCGTCGTCCACGAGGCCAGCCGCATCTGCGGCCTCGGCGCCGAGGTCGCGGCCATCGTCGCCGAAAAGGCATTCGACGCGCTGCAAGCGCCGGTGCTGCGCCTCACCGGGCCCGACGCGCCGACCTCGGGCAGCTTCACGCTGGAGGCCGCCTTCGCCCCCCAGGTGGAAGACGTTGTCGCCGCTGCGCGTGCGACCCTGGCCGGAACCCCGCGCAAGGGCCGCGCGTCGCTTCCTGCCTGATCCGGCCGACGGCGCGACCCGCGCCCGCAACCCCGCCGCCGTGCACGCACTTTCGCCCGCGCGGCGGCCCGCTACGGAGATCTTTCATGCACACGCTGACAGTTCACGACATGACCCGTGCGCGACCGCTGCTGCGACAGTTCAACCTGCTACTCCTGGCCCTTCTCGCCGGGCTGATTGTCGGCCGCTCCCTCCCCACAGTCGATAACGGCCTCCCGCAGTCGACCCAGATATCGGATGAGGTGGACGATGCCTAAGCCGATCGCATTAACCATCTGCACCCGACTTCCGAGCGGATTGCCGCGCACCGCCAGCCAAGCTGAGACTCCGCTCGGGCGCATGAGCCGTTTGAAGACGTCATTCTCGTGCGAGCAACAAGTAGATATTTCACGACCGGCACGTGCCCTGGCAAGAGCGTGGACGCGCTTGCTGCGATCCAACCGCCGCCACTGCCCGCCATAAATGGCGTGGCGGGCAGTGGCTTCCAATCACCCGGAAGCCGGCTTCTGGATAAGACAAGCCATGCCGGGTTCGGATCTAGGGTCGATCATATCTGGAACAGATAACGAGCATCTGGCGACAGCAAGGCAAAGCGAGACGACCAGACCCACCTCCGGGACCCCCCCGGTCACTAGTCGCAGACCGCCTGGACGGGCGTCAGGAGCTTGCCGAGCCGTCGACCCGTCCGGCCCGGTCCCGCATGGCGCGCGCCAGTCTCCGGATCCTGAGCGCTCGGTTGAACTCGCCGCCAAAGATCAGAACCAACGCCGCGAGATACATGAAATAGAGAGCGGCGATGATCCCGGCGAGTCCCCCATAGTAGCTGTCGTAGCTGGCGAAGTTGCGCAGGTAGAAGGAGAAGGCAGTCGCCAGGAGCGCCCAAATCGCAAGCGTCAGAAGCACCCCGGGCCAAATGTTGGCGAAGCGGGTCCGGCGGGCCGGCAGCACGACATGAGCCAGGAACAGCGCCGCCAATAGGATCCCCGCCGCCGCCGGATATCGGATCAGTCCGATGGTTACCGAGGCCGGGTCGAAGGTTGGAACCGCCTCGTGGAGGATCGACCCGACCCGCGGTGCGAGGACGAGCAGGTAGCCCACCAGCACCAGCGCAAGACCGGTGACAAAGACGACCGACGACTGCACAGCATAGAGCACGAAGGTGGAGCGCGTCTCGCGTATCCCATAGGCGCGGTTCAACCCGACGCGCACCCCATCGACACCTCCGACGGCGAACCAGATCGTCAGAAGGATTCCGAGGCTGAGAAGACCCCCGCGCTGGACGCTCATAACCTGCTCTACCTCGGACAAGATGGGGGCAACCAGTGCCTGCGGAACGATTGCAATGAGGAAGTGCTCGAGGCCGTCGGCCATCGATGGATCACCGATGAAGGCAGTCAGCGAACTTGCGAAGATGAGAAACGGAAAGATCGCCAGAAGCGCACGAAAAGCCACGTTTCCGGCCAGGCCGAACGCATCGTCGCTCCAGAGTCTCAGCGTCGCCTCTCGGGTCACCGCCCGGATCGCGCGCCAGCCCCTGCCATGCAGCAGATCCTCCGGCCGCTGACTGAGTATGCCGTGCGACAGGACGGCATCGCGTCCCAATTCACGTTCGTTCCTCGTGTTCATTGCCGGTGCCCCATACATCCATGGAGCGACCTCTCCGATAGCCGCTCGCAGCGCAGAAGATATAGCGCTATTCTTGTGCGCAACTCCTCCCCTGGCGATCCAACGGAGGAGCAGGTCCCGGGGTTCCGGAGCATACCCCCGGCCCCATCGTCAAGCTCGGCCTGTTCTCGCCACTCGAAGCGGGAACCCCGCGAGTTTTCGCGTGCGCCGGTGATCGCGATGGCTTCAAGCCAACGGACGCGGATGAAGGCGCTGGCACCGACACATCGGCCGCAATAGACTCGAACATTCCAGTTGGCGCTTCGCGTGACCAACAGGTAAGCGTTGCGCAATCCGCCCTGCGCAGAACAGGTGAGCGATGAAACCCAAGGAGAGCCTGGCTGAATTCGTTCGAGACGGTCTTCGGGCTGGACATGAACCTGAAGAATTGCGCAGCGCCCTGGGACGCGCCGGCTGGCCCGGCGCCGAGATCGATGCCGCGCTGGCTTCCTGGATCGATGGCGGCCTGCGCCTTCCCGTCCCGCGGCCGCGCCCCTCTGTTTCCGGCCGCGCGCTGGTTATGTTCGGCCTCTTCGCAATCACCCTCGTCCTGGTCATCTGGCATCTGGTGCAGCTTTCCTTCGCCCTGATCGAAACCTGGCTTCCCGATCTGGCGCGCCCTGGCGGTGGCTGGGCGCATGGCAGCATCCGGTGGTCGCTGTCGACGCTGGTCGTGGTGCTGCCAATCTTTGCCTGGCTGACCTGGCGGGTGGAGAGACCGATCCGCGGCGACGCAAGCGGGCGGCGATCGCCGATCGAGTTGCGCTTTACCGCAATCGCGGTCCTCCTCTCGATCGTCGTGCTGATCGGCAGCGCGGTCGCCGTGGTCTATGCCGGCCTCAACGGAGACCTGACGGCGCAGTTCCTGGCGAAGGCGGCGGTCGTCGCGATTGTCGCTGGTATCCTGATCGCGTGGTTCCGCGGTCGCGCCGACGAGGCCTGAGCATGCGGATCCCCGCCCTTGCCCTGATCGGACTGGCCGCAGTGATGATCGTCGTCTCGCTCTGGACCGTCGGCGGGCCGGAGCAGGCGAGAGCAGAGCGCCGCGACCAGACGCGCATGAACGACCTGCAGAGCCTCGCCCAGCATCTGACGTGCCTTCACCGCCTGGGGCTGGGTATCGACGAGCAGTCGGACGCCTGCCCGGAAGGCGCGCGCCGGACGGATCCGTTGCGAGGAGAGCCATACCGGGTAGAAGCGGTCTCGGGCGATGCCGTGCGGCTCTGCGCGGATTTCGAGACCCGGCTACCAGGGCAGTGGTGGGCGAACCGTGACGATTTCAACCCCGAAACCGGATGCCTCTTTGCCACGATGCGCGAGGCGAGGCCATGGTAGCGGCGGCACCCGCTATCCGTGGAAGAGCCGAGCGCCGGCAAGCGCCGCGCGCTCGCGGTCCGGGAGTCACCACAAGGCAGGAGCGCGATCCATGACGAAGAAACCGAACAAGGCGACGGGCGCGAAACATGTGAACGTGACGGGACGCGTCCAAGGCGTTTCGTTCCGGGCATGGACGCAAGAGCAGGCCCTGGCGCGTGGGGTCTCGGGCTGGGTGCGCAACCGACCGGATGGATCGGTCGAGGCCATGCTGGCGGGGCCCGATGAAGCGGTTGCGGCACTGATCGCAGCGCTACACGAAGGCCCACCCGCGGCGAAGGTCGTCGAGGTGCGCGTCACCGAAGCGGACACGCCAGCGAGGAACGGATTTCGCATTGTTGGGTGAAGAGCGGCTCTACTTTATGTTGGTAAATATCTGCGCGAACGACACAGGTATGCGATCAATGTGGCTCAGGCCTCTCATGAGGCCGGATTGCCCGTCGCCAGATGGCCCATACCGCTCAACAGGCATCTGAGGACGTCCGAGCCGGTGATCATCCGCTTCTCCTGCGGCGACCAGAGAAGAATGACCGCCTCATCGTGGCCGGTGCCGCGCTCGCGTTTGCCGGCGAGGAGACGTAGCGCATCGTCGAGCGTGTCAGTGGCGTCGGTGACCACCGCCGGGATGTGGCAGTAATCGCTGGGCGCAACGTCCTGTCCCAGGATCATCAGGTCGCGCAGGAAGGCCTGTGAGTTCAGCAGCAGGCGCGGCTGGCCGTCGCCGTCGGTGAGAACGATCCACTTCTTGCCCGAAGCGATCAACTTGCGGACGAGCGGGTCTGCCGGTGACGGCTTGAAATCGGGGAATGCCGGACGGGTTCCCTCGAATGGAAGCTGAACGATGCTCTCGGGAACGATGCGTTCGCCCTGGTCCGACACAAAGAGGTCATCGAGCGCGAGGAAGTTCGTGGCGCCGATCGCCTCCACCGCGCCAACCTCGCTGCCGGTGTTCGCGGCATGGTAGCGCAGGATGTTGTGCAATTCGCGTTCGCGGAACCAAGGCACGGTTTCGGTGCCCACCCAGGCATCGAGCAGTCGAGCGGTGGGCTTTGCAATCGGCCACAGCAGGATCCTGTAGAATCGCAGGACCGGCGCCACGAACGATACCGCCCGCAACGCATGGCGCGAGAAGTAGGCCTGCGGCACGATCTCGCCGATCGCCGTGATGACGATGGTGGAAAAGAGAAACGCCAGTAGGCCCGCCATCACGGAATCGGCGAGCAGGGTCAGCAGGACGTTGATCGCGACATTGCCGGTGAGAATGGTGACGAGTGTGAAGTTCGCATCGCGCCTGAGTTCGAGGGCGCTCGTCGCGCTCTTGTCGCCCGCCGCGGCCGCCGCCTCGAGCCGCAAGCGACTGAGGCTGAAGACAGCGATATTCGATCCGGAGAACAGTGCGGATTGCGAGATACAGAAAGCGATCCCCAACCAGATCAACGCGTCGTTCATGAAAGCTCCTGCATTGCCGAGGTGAACGACAGGACGCGCTATTGGTTCCGGCAGAAGCGGGATGTGCGACGCAACGCGTGCTCAATGCGCAGAGCTGCCCGACGTCATGGGACGCGCGCCGGCTGCTGTCCGCGTCGCCTGATGACTGGAGATAACTGCCAGAGGAGAAGCGAGCCGGTGACGCTCTGGGTGAGCGCGCCGAAAGGCGGATTTCCTGGGCCACACGGGCCGATACCGACTGGCCAGGTCGGGTCTGGAGCCCGCCACGGAGCATCCCATCGAGTTTCGTCGCCCAAGGCGATGTTGACGCATCTCGATGTCCACGCACGCAGGCGCACACCTTGACCGCCTATGCCTTGTCCAGCACCTTGCGCACCTTCGCGGCCAGTTGATCGCGGCGGTAGGGCTTGCCCAGCAACTCGACCCCGGGGTCGAGCCGGCCGTGATGGACGATCGCGTTCTCGGAATAGCCTGAGGTGAAGAGCACCTTCAGATCGGGCCGCTCCCCTCGCGCCGTGTCGGCCAGCACGCGCCCGTTCATGCCGCCGGGCAGGACGATATCGGTGAGCAGCAGATCGATATCGGGCGTCTGCTTCAGCGCGTCCAGCGCCTGCGGCCCGGTTTCGGCTGCCGTCACCCGGTAGCCCATCCCCTCGAGGCGCGCGACAAGATGCTCGCGCACCAGCCGGTCATCCTCGACCACAAGAATGCTCTCGGTGCCGCCGATGATCCGGTCGTCCCTGACGTCGGCCTCTTGCCCGGCCTCCACGTCATAGGATCGCGGGAAATAGAGCTTCACGCAGGTGCCCTCGCGGGGTTCGGAATAGACGCGGATGTGGCCGTTCGATTGCTTGACGAAGCCATAGACCATGCTCAGGCCCAGGCCCGTGCCCTTGCCGACCTTCTTGGTGGTGAAGAAGGGCTCGAAGATCCGCAGCAGGGCCTCGGGCGAGATACCGTGACCGGTGTCGGTGACGGCGATCATCACGTATTGCCCGGGCATAAGATCCGGCTCGGTGGCGACATCATCGTCGTCCAGCGCCGCATTGGCCATCTCGATGGTCAGCCGGCCGCCGTCGGGCATCGCGTCGCGGGCGTTGAGCGCAAGATTCAGGAGCGCCGACTCCAGTTGGCTCGCGTCGATCGCGACCTGCCACAGGCCGGCGGCGCGGGCGATCCGGAGGTCGATGCTCTCGGGCAGGGTGCGGCGCAGCAGTTCCTCCATGCCGTAGACCCGGCTGCTCACATCCAGCACCCGCGGCTGCAGCGCCTGCTTGCGCGAGAAGGCCAGCAGGCGGCTGGTCAGTTCGGCTCCGCGTTCGGCGGCGGCTGCAGACATGTCGGCAAGCCTGCGCAGATCTTCCTGATCGCCCAGTTTCTCGGCCAGCATCTCGGCATTGCCGAGGATCACGGTCAGCAGGTTGTTGAAGTCATGCGCCACGCCGCCGGTGAGCTGGCCCACGGCCTCCAGCTTCTGGGCCTGGCGCAGCCGGCTCTCCATTTCTCGCTGGCTCGTGACATCGGACAGGCTGCCAATCATCCGGATCGCCTTGCCCTCGGTGTTGCGAATGACGAACGAGCGATCAAAGACCGTCAGATCACGGCCGTCGGCGTGGCGATAACGGTATTCGCCCGACCAGTATGTATCCGATCCGGCGATAAACGCCTTGACGCTTGCAACAACCCACTCCCTGTCCTCGGGGTGAATCCGGTTCTGCCATGTGTCGATTGCTCGATCGCTCTTCATAGGATCGTGGCCAAGAACTTTCTTCAGGTTCTCGTTGCCCCATTGCGCGCCGGTTGTCAGATCCCAGTCCCAGATGACGTCGTTCGTGGCCTTGGTGATCAGTTGGAACCGTTCCTGGTTCAGACGGAGCTCTTCCTCTGCGCGTTTGCGTTCGGTGATGTCGCGCTCGACCGAGACAAAATGCGTGTACCAGCCGGTCCCATCGGCAATCGGCGCGATGTCCAACTCGAGCCAGAATTCCTCGCCCGCCTTGGTGTAGTTGATCAGTTCGGCGCGCACCGGGCGCCATTTCTCCAGCGCCTGCCGGATGCGGTCGAGTTCAGCGCGGTCGGTCTTCGGACCCTGCAGCATGCGGGGCGTCGCCCCGATCGCTTCGTCGCGGCTGTAGCCGGTGCGCTTGATGAAGGCTTCGTTGACGTAGACGATCTTCGGGCCGCCGGGGGCATCGATGGGTTCGGCCTCGGTGATCAGCAGCATGTCGCCCTGGCGCGAAACCGCGGTCTCCAGCAGCCGCAACCGTTCCTCTCGGGCCTGTTCCTGGGTGACGTCACGGAAATAGATGGCGAGGCCCTCAGGCGTCGGTTCGGCATCGACCTCGAACCATGTCTCGAGCGGGGGATAGAAGTTGCGAAACCGAACAGGTTTTCCGCTTTCGAGCGCACGCTCGAACTCTCTCTGGACAATGGTGCCGACAGCTTCTGGAAACTCCTCCCGGTAGCTCTTGCCCAGCAGATCCTCACGGCGGCGTCCCACCAACCTTTCAGCCTGTGCGTTGACGAACAGAAATCGCCACTCATGGTCGAGAAGAATGAACGCATCGCTGATGCTTTCGAGCGTCTCGCGCAGACGCCGCGAGAGATTCTCGGATTCATTGCGGGCGGCGATCAGTTCGGAAATATCCTGGAACGCGCCCTGCACTGCGACGATATGGCCCTGATCGTCGCGCACCGCCTCACCGATGGTGCGCACCCATACGCGCTTGCCTTTCGCGGTCACGATCTGAAGCACTTCGTCATAGGGGCGGCCGTCCCGGGCGCAGGCGGTGAATACCTCGGTGATGCGGGCGCGATGCTCGGGCGCGTAGTAGTTGATGCCGTCCTCGATCGAGGACGTCGTGCCTTCGGGCTCTTCATGGATGGCCGCGGTCTCAGGGCTCCAGGTCACTCGTGGTGGATCGAGTTCGGCACGCCAGGCGCCCATTCGCGCCATGCGGCCGGCGATGCGCTGCATTCGCGAGGCTTCGGAAAGCTTGTTCCGGACAAGAACCTCGTCGGTAAAGTCCTGGAACACACCGATGAGCACTCTGTGCGCGCCGTGGCTTTCCGCGAAGGCTTCGCCACGCACATGAAACGTCTCGCCTTCCCGGCCCAGGACACGGTGGCGGAATTCGAAATGCGTTGCGTCCGAATGCCGGAAGTCCTGGAAATTGGCAATCAGCGCCGCGCGGTCGTCGGGATGAACCGTGGCGAGATAGGCGTCGATATCGCCGCTGAAATCCTCGGCGGCCTCGTCATCGGTTCCTTGCAGGCCGCGCGACCAGGTTATCTGCCCGGTCTCGACCTCCATCTTCCAGGTTCCGATATCGAGCATGCGCCGGGCCAGGTGCAGGGTCGTGTCGCATTCGCGCAGACGGAGATCCTGCGCGTCGCACCGGCTCTGCAAGGCCGCCCGGCCCGAGGCATCGTGCAGGGTCGCGAAGATCTCGGGCCCCTCGCCATTTGCAAGCCGGCGCCACCGGATATCGACCGGCCAACATTCACCTGAAGCCCGGCGCAACCGCCACAGACCCGCGTTCGCGAAACTTGTGCCCAGTGCTTCGAGCGCCGCCCTGAAGCCCGCGACGTCCTCGGGCCGCAGAATCTCCTCCAGCGTCATCGCGTGCAGTTCGTTGAAACTGTAGCCGAGGGCATCGGAAAGTTCGCGGTTGACCCCGAGCAGTCGCAGCGAGCCCGGGTCGAACCGGCAATAGGGAAACGCGAGCAGAATGGCGGCTTGATCAAGTCGTTCCGTGCCCTTGCCTGTGTCCATCCGATCACCCGTTAAGCGCGAATCCATGTGGTCCAACTATCGCCTTAGCATACATGAAACCCGAACGGATCGTATTCGCTTTCACCGCCCCGGGCATGCTGCCGGCGACACTGAGGTGCTCAATGGCAGCTCCCCTGCTTCACAACGACTGGAGACAGCAGCGCGCGAGCGTCGCCAGCCCGGTCCGTCCTGACGATGCCGGGCAAACTGGTCCGCAAATCGGAGATCGCGGAGATTTGTCCAGCTCGGCGACGAGGCCGGAAACTTCGTGGCCTGCTCTCAGCCCCTACAATGGACGATCTTATGTTCGTGCGGAGCGGAATTGCCGCAACCGCGTTAGATACGAAAGCCGGAAGGAGGATGTCATGGCGTCGCGCGCGGTGTGGAAAGGGCAGCTGCGGCTGTCGCTGGTCTCGATTCCGGTCGAATTGCATTCCGCAACGAAGAGCGGCGCGCGGATCTCGTTCCGCCAGATCCACGGGCCCTCGGGCAAACCCGTGCGCTACCAGAAGTCGGTGACGGGAGTGGGACCGGTGAAGAACGAGGATATCCTCAAGGGCTACCAACTTCCCGACGACGAATACCTCCTCCTCGATCCCGCCGAGATCGACGACATCAAGCTCGAGACCCGCAAGACGCTCGAACTGGTGCAATTCGTCGATCTGGGGGAAATTTCGCCCCTCTACTATGAGAAGCCCTACTATGTCGTGCCGACGGACGAGCTGGCAGAGGATGCCTATCGCGTGGTGCGCGACGCGCTCCGCAAATCCGGCAAGGTCGGGCTCGGGCAACTGGTCATGCGCGGGCGCGAGCATCTCTGCGCGCTCAAACCTTGCGGCGACGGGCTCCTGCTGGAAACTCTGCGCTACGCTGACGAGATCCGCGAGGCCGAGCCTTTGTTCTCCTCGATCGAGGATGACGAGTCCGACACGGACCTGCTGGCGGTGGCCACCCAGCTGATCGAGCGCAAGACCGCGCCCTTCGATGCGACCGCGTTCAAGGACAGCTTCGACGCGGCGCTGCGCGAACTGATCGAAGCCAAGCGCAAGAACCGCAAGACGCCGCGGGCACGCGCTGCAGACGATGCGTCACCGCAGCGGGGCGACAATGTCGTCGACCTCATGGGCGCGCTGAAAGCCAGCCTGAAGGCCAGCGGCAGCGCGTCGAAGGGCGGAAAATCCGCAGGCCCGGCAAAGAAGACCACGCGACGCAAGTCTGCCTGAGCCGATGGAGCGACTGGGCGCCTACCGACAGAAGCGGGACTTCGCCCGCACGCCCGAGCCCGACACCCCGGGCGCGCCGTCGTCCCTGGCGCTGCGCTACGCGGTCCAGAAGCACGGCGCCTCCCGGCTGCATTTCGACCTGCGCCTCGAATGGGAGGGCGCCCTTCTCAGCTGGGCGATCACGCGTGGACCTTCGTTGCGCATCGCCGACAAGCGGCTGGCGGTGCGGACCGAGGATCACCCGATCAGCTATCTGCAGTTCGAAGGCACGATCCCCGAGGGCAATTACGGGGCCGGCACGGTGATGCTGTGGGACATCGGGCATTGGCAGCCGCTGGATCCGGTGAAGACCGGCCTGAGCAAGGGGCATCTGCGCTTCGCGCTGCACGGCCAGCGCCTGACCGGGGCGTGGCACCTGATCCGCATGAAAGGCGGCAAGGCCGGGGGCGCGAAGCGCGAGAACTGGCTCCTGGTCAAGGAAGAGGACGAAGCCGCGGGGCGGCGCGATCCGGTCGCGCGATACCGGCGCGCCGTCATCACCCGGCGCACCATGCGCGAGATCGCCGCGGATGCCGACGCGCAGCCGCCGCCGCAGGACGGCCCGCGACCGCGCTTTCGGGCGGTGCAACTCGCAACTCTCGCAGAAGACCTGCCCGAGGGCGACGACTGGTGGTACGAGCTGAAGTTCGACGGCTACCGCGCGCTGGTCTCGCTCGGCCGGGGCGGACCGCGCCTTTATACGCGCAACGGGCACGACTGGACGGACCGTTTCAGTGCGCTTCCCGGGTGTTTCGACGACCTCGCCTGCCAGAGCGCCCTGATCGATGGGGAGGTCGTCGTCGGTGCGGGTATCCAGGGGTTCTCGGCAATGCAGCAGGCCCTCGCCGCGGGCGGACCCTTCGCCTTCTACGCCTTCGACATCCTGAGCCTCGACGGCGCCGATCTGACCGACCGGACCGCCGAGATGCGGCGCGCCGCGCTCGAGCGGGTGTTCGCGCCGGTGCCGCCGCTCGGGCCAGTCGCCCTGTCGCCGAAGATCGAGGGCGACGCGCCCGCACACCTGCAGGCGGTCTGCGAAGCCGGCGGCGAAGGCCTGATCGCGAAGCGCCGCAGCGCCCCCTATCGGGGCGGGCGCGGAATGGCCTGGCTGAAGATCAAGTGCCAGCGGCGCGAGGAGTTCCTCATCCTCGGCTGGCAGCCGAGCCGCAGCCGCGGACGGCCGTTCGCCTCGCTTCTGCTCGGCACCCATGATGGGGACACGCTTGTCTACGCGGGCAAGGTCGGAACCGGCTTCGACGCGGACACGATGCAGGATCTGGCCGCCAGGCTCGCACCCATCGCGCGCAAGACCGCCCCGGCCGAGGTGCCCGCCAGCGAGTCCCGCGGCGCGCGCTGGGTGACGCCGCGCCTGGTGGCCGAAATCGCCTATGCCGAGCGCACCGCGCAGGGCCGCCTGCGCCACGCGGTCTTCCACGGGATCCGCGAGGACAAGCCCGCCCGCGTCGTGCAATGGGAACGCCCGCCATCGACCGAGGAGGAAAGCATGAGGATCGCCGGCATCGCCATCTCGAACCCGGACCGCGTTGTGTTTCCCAAGGCCGGCCATACCAAGGGCGATGTCGCCGCATACTATGCCGAGGTTGCCGCGACGATGCTGCCCTACTGCGCGAACCGCCCCGTTTCTCTCTATCGCTTGCCCGAGGGGATAGAGGGGGAGGGCTTCTTCCAGCGCCACGCCGGCAAGGGGTTCCCCGCGGCGCTGAAGATCGTCGAGATCGCCGAAAGCGATGGCGAACGCGCGCCCTACCTTTATCTGACGACGGCTAAAGGGCTCGTCGCCGCGGCGCAGATGGGCACGATCGAGTTTCACATCTGGGGGGCGCGACGCGACCGACTGGACCGTCCGGACCGCATGGTCTTCGACCTGGACCCCGACGAAGGGCTGGGCTGGGCGGATGTCACCTCGGCGGCGATCGATCTGCGCGACCGGCTTGGCGATCTCGAACTGCCGTCCTGGGCGCTGGTTTCCGGCGGCAAGGGCGTGCATGTCGTGGTAGAGTTGAAGCGCACCGCCGAATGGGAGACGGTCAAGCTTTTCTCACGCGTGATGGCGACCCTCATGACGCGCGACATGCCAGACCGCTTCACCGCCGAGATGTCCAAGGCGAGGCGCAAGGGCCGCATCTTCATCGACTGGCTGCGCAACGACCGTTCAGCAACCGCCATCGCGCCCTTTTCCGTCCGCGCGCGCGAGGGCGCACCGGTGGCGGTTCCCGTCGGCTGGGACGAACTCGCGGGCCTGAAGTCGGCCCGCGCCTTCAGCCTCGACGCCGCGCGAGAACGCGCAAAGACGCGCTTTCCCCGACCGGATCCGGTAGCGCTTTCCGCGCCCCTGATCGCCCGCCTGGAACGCGCGGTCGGCAAGCCGAATGGCACAGTGCCAGAGCCGGACGCGTAGTCCGGCGATACCTCGGCACGCCGACGCCCCGCATCGCATCAATATAACGGAGCGCCGTGCCGCCTGGCCAGTCACACTGCAGGTCTGTGTTCAGTCGTGATGCTCAGGCAGATTCTTGACCTGGTCCTTGGTCATCGACGTGGTGGCATGCACGGTGCCGCTTTCATCGCGCATGAAGTTCAACTGGTTTGCGTCCAGCGCAACGGGTTTTGCGCCAATACCAAGAAAGCCACCCACGTCGACGATTACCTTCATCCCGGAACCCGCACCGTGGACATGCGACACCGTGCCGATCTTCTCGTCACCAGGTCCATAGATGGCGGCGTCCATCACGTTCGTTTCGCTGAGTTCAGACGCCGTGAGCGGCGTATGCTTTGAGTGATCCATTGCTTCGTTTCCTCGGGGGTTGGGCCAAAACGCATGGCACCCAATCGAAACGCATCCTTCGTTGGAAGGTTCCGGTCGCGCGCTGATCAAACGCGCCAGATACTTTCTGCAGGAAGGGAACGGACTGCAGGGTTGCGTAGTGTCCCTTCCGGAGGCGGGAAGCAGGGCGGCGACTCGGGGGCACGATTCCACGTTGTTTATCAACGCGGGAAGCGAGATATTCTCGCGCAAAACCATACAATTCAAAATTGTTTAACCAATTCCATGGACTCCCTAGAGCTCAATGACCGGCAAAGAGGCTTCCGGAAGTCGGTCGGAGCGGTCGTAGGCCTCTGCCTGTGGCAGTGGCTCGTGCCGTAAGCTGTCCATGTCCTTAACCATCATGCTCACCGTGACACCACAGTGTCCGAACCAGCCATTCAGAAGCGATCGGGCCAGAGCCGGACACTGTGCCGGAAGGCCAGGAGCTCGAGCACCTCGCTCCGAACCCGGTAGGCCAGGATGTACCGCGGGTGGACAATCAGTTCACGCGTGTCGGTGACGCGGCCGGGTCGCCCCATCCGCGGCTGTGTGACAAGCGTGGTTTCGATAAGTTCAAGGAGGCGGTCATTGAACCGGCTGGCAGCGGCAGGGTCTTCGGCTGCGATCTCGGCAAGCACCGCCGCCACATCCGTGAGGGCGCGCCGCGTCCAGAGGATCGTCATGCGCGGCGTGGCTTCGGCGCACTAGGAGCAGCACCGGTGGACACGCGACGCAAGTAGGCGTTCGCCTCGGCATGCGAGATGACCGCACCGGCGTCGGCCTCGGCGATCCCCTCCTCGACCGCAGCGACGAAAGCCTCCTCTTCGGCCAGGTATCGTTCGACTGCTTCATTAGTGAGGTATGACTTGCTGCGACGGGTCAGATTGGCCAGCCGATCGAGGCGTGCCTTGGTTTCCGGCGTTGTATGGAAAGTGACGGTGGCGCGTTCGCTCATGGCAGCGGCCTCGATGTTTTGATGCATATGTACACATCCTAACACAACCACTGGAAAGCGCCAATGATAGGCCGGACGATGACTCCCCTGCTCTGTCAAGAGACGCGCAATGGCGTGCTGACGTATACAGATCGGCAGACAGTTCCCTCCCCGGCGTCGGGTGCGGCCGAGATTGGCTCGGCCGTGGCCAGCGCCAGGGAGATCAACCATGAACACCACCTCACTTGTGGAGCCGGGCAGCCCCAGTTCCGTCCCGCTCTGTGCCACCCGTGGCAGTGATACCATCATACATGTTGCCTGGGCGGTTTCCCTCGCGCTCATTTCGAGCGCGTGCACAGGAGGCGCACATGGCACCGGACAACAAGGCGAAACCGGGCAACGGAGGCAAGAGCGGGTCCGGAGGCGGGAAGCAGGGCGGCGGCCAGTCGTCGCAGGCCGGCGGCGGCAACAAGAGCGGCGGTTCATCAGCCGGCGGGAAGCAGACCAAGGGCTGAGTGAACGCCAAAACTGATGCGCGGGGCGGCCCGGTGCTGCCCCGCTTCGTCTATCGTTTATTGCGCGCCCGTCCGGGGCTCGACGATGCTTCCAGATCGTCAAGCGGCGCACCGATCAGCACCCTTGTGTGGGCGCTAGCGACGGACCTGGGCAGTCGATCGCACCATTTCCCAGCGCGGTGTCGTGCGGCCGGCAGATCCTCATGCCCTCTGCCCGCGCCGGATCGACAGACGCAGGGCCTGAACCGTGGCGAGGTTCGGTGGCGGGATGACGCCACCTCCAAGTTCGCGGAGCATGCCGATCCAGGCACGCTCGTTCGCACTCAGGCCGGGCATCTCCGTCACCGACTCCGCCAAGCGGATAGCACCCAGATCCGTCACTACGATCATTTCCCGAAGATCCCACGAAAGGCCGCGCGACTGCGTGCCGTCAATCTCGGATCGGTATCGCCGCTCGCATCGCGAAGCTCCAGGATCCATTCGATTTCGTTTCGCGTCAGCGGCGTTCCGAAAATGTCGTGAACAGATTTCGCCGCGGTTGCGCCAAGCGACTGTTCGAGCGCAAGGCGCAGCAGAAACGCAGGATCGCATTCGAGCGCCTTCGACAATTGCGGCACGCGATCGAGCGCGAGTTTCGTCGCGCCAGACTTGATCATCGAGATCATGTTCGAGTTTGCAAAACCCGCCTCGCTGGCGATTTCGGCCTGCGTCTTCCGACCTCCAAGCTCTGAAATTCGCCGCGTCACATATTTCGCCAGCCGCGTATTCGAATGCGGTTTCGTCGCCATTCCCTTGACTCCATGCCTTGACGGGATCGCAACACGCGATCACTGACTTGCTTGTAGCGGCGGCTTTGACGGTTCCCTTTGGGGAGACTATCCGAATCGCGTAAGGAACACGCTTTCGGAAATGGCGCGCTCGGAGGATCGGAATGATCGGATTGCCTCGGAAAGACGACGCAGATCAGCGCATCCGCATGCCGGGCGGTGCGCTCGATTTCACCCAGCAGGTGCCTCGAGACACCGCCTGCGCCAAGCGGGCTAGCGCGGAGATCTCCAGCCACCAGCACCTTTGCCCGTCTCGATCTTCGGGTGAAACCAGCCTCTGAAAAGTTCGAGATGCGCGGAACGCAACAGATTGCTGGCCTTGTGCCCAGAGCCTGGCACTCTCGGCGCCGTCCCGCGTTTGCTCGTGGTTGCGCATTGAGGAGCCGCGGCCACTCAAGTCAGTTCGAAGTCGGGTAGTCGGTCAATTGCTGCGGCCTTTGCGACCAGCGTGACGTCGCCGTAACCATCGCCTGCCGTGCGGCCTGCATGCCCCTGGATCGCATCGACCACACGATCTGATATCCCGATTTCGCGCGCCTTTGTCTTGAGACGGTGCCGCCAGGCATGGTTTGGCTGAATACCCTTGGGCGCGATGCCCGAACGTCGGAGCCACTTGGCGAGCTCATCGGACACGCTTGCAGCCGCCATCGCGAACCTGGCAGGGTTTGCCGCTCCGTGGAACAGCGGGCCGTCTGCGGCAGCCTGGACGAAGTCGATGAAGCCGAGTGCGACAACCTGTCGGTGAATCGGCACATCCCGCCAGGCACCGGTCTTGACCGTGCCGGCTTCCGGCGTGATGCGCATGACCCAATGCTTGCCCTCGCAACGGATGTCCTCCTTGCGCAGCTGCGTGATCTCCGAGATGCGCGCCCCCGAGAAAGCGCACAGGATCGGAGACCAGCGTTTCGCTGCCGTCATATGGGCGGTCTCGCGGACGAAGCCGAATTGGTTTGGCTTCGGCTGGTGAGCGATCGATGCTTTCAGGACAGCCAGCGCCTCCGCGTCGGTGTATCCGCGTTCTCTTGAGTGAACTTTTCGAGGTTTCGGCTGCCGCACCGTCGCGGCCACGTTCGCAGGTAAGCGCTCGTTGTCATGCGCCCAGGCAAAGATCGATCGAATCGTCGAAAGGTAGATGTCGTTGACGGTTTTCGCGGCTTTTCCGTCAACATGCAGAAGATGATCGCGCCATTCGAGCAGGTCTTTCTTGGTGATCCGGCGCGCGTCATCATGCTTGAGAAAGCTCCGCAGGCTCTTGAGGACGGGTTCCTGCCGCTTGCCACCGTCCTTGAGGAAGCCGGCCTGAACTCGACCTGCCAGATAATCGGTCCAAAGACGGGACAGGCTAACCGGTTCCAGGGGCTCCTCAGGCACCTCAGGGTTCGCGAGCATCGGGTGCGTGGGAGTACCGCTGAAATCGCCGTCGTCGCGTTCGGCGAGCCGAGATAGGGCTTCGTATTCAGCAACGCACAACGCCCGTGCAAGCTGGCGCCATTCGTAGGATCCCCGCACGACGTCCGTGTTCCCTAGGTGCTGGAACTGTCGGACCCAAGGGCCCGCGAGCGCCTGAAGCTCATCATCACTCAACTTGCCAGCCATGGCATTTCGAAGCCACCGCACCCGCAGATCGTCAACCCCGATATCACAGGCGCCTGGTACACCGCGAAAATGGTCGTCCATCTTGACGAGCTCCGCATAAAGGCTGCGAGCCATTTGGGTTTCAGTGAGGGGAAAGCGTGCCGGAAGCGGATCGGGTTTTTCGCCCTTGGATTTCTGCTCAGCCTCGGTGACGAGGTGCTGGAGCTTGGCCACCGCTGCCGGGTGGAGTCGAAGGGCGGCTCGGCGATCGGCGCCGAGCGGCTCGATCAGTTCGCTCCGGGGCCGATCGAGGTAGGAACGCAACCGCTCGGGCACCGCGATCCGTGCATAGAACCGCCCGTCCTTTTCTTTCCAATGGCGCAGTTTTCCAGCCATGATCCACCTACATTCTGGAACCGATTCTGGCACAGAAAGGGGCACAAGCTCTCGTAATGCAAGAGATATTTTCGGGTCAAATAGTTAGGATGGTAGGCCCGGAGGGACTCGAACCCCCAACCAAGGCGTTATGAGCGCCCTGCTCTGACCATTGAGCTACGGGCCCGGCCGACTGATCTGCTAGCAGATTACCCGTCCGGGTCAAGGATTTGCGGCGTAATGCAGGGCGCGACGGGGGCGCGTTGAGGCTCAGGACGGGTGTTTCCGGGGTGCTGGCAAGCGTATGGCAGGCGTATGGCAAACGTATGGCAGTTGGCTGGCAGCGGGGCGGGTGCGCCTGTGAAAACGGCGCCCCGAAGGTTCGGGGCGCCGCATCGGTGTCGTCCGTCGGCTTCGATCAGCCCAGATCGAAGCGGTCGGCGTTCATGACCTTGGTCCAGGCGGCGGCGAAGTCCTTCACGAACCGTTCCTGCGCGTCGTCCTGGGCGTAGACCTCCGCATAGGCGCGCAGGACGGCGTTGGAGCCGAAGACGAGATCGACGCGGGTCGCGGTCCATTTCGCCTGTCCGGTCTTGCGGTCCACGATCTCGTAGAGGTTCTGGCCCTTCGGCTGCCACTTGTAGGCCATGTCGGTCAGGTTGGCGAAGAAGTCGGTCGTCAGTTGCCCTTCGCGGTCGGTGAAGACCCCATGCCGGGTGCCGCCGTGGTTGGTGCCGAGCACGCGCATGCCGCCGACAAGGCAGGTCATCTCGTGCGCGGTCAGACCCATGAGCTGCGACCGATCCAGCAGCATTTCCTCGGGCGTGACGACATAGTCCTTCTTCTGCCAGTTGCGGAACCCGTCCGCCAAGGGCTCCATCGGATCGAAGGAGGCGGCGTCGGTCATCGCCTCGGTCGCGTCGCCGCGGCCGGGCGCGAAGGGCACCTCGATCTCGAAACCCGCGGCCTTGGCGGCCTGTTCCACGCCCAGGTTCCCGGCGAGAACGATGACATCGGCGAGGCTGGCGCCGCTATCGGCGGCGATGGGTTCCAGCGTCGAGAGGACCCGCTGCAGGCGCGCGGGCTCGTTCCCCTCCCAGTCCTTCTGCGGGGCCAGACGGATGCGCGCGCCATTGGCGCCGCCGCGCAGGTCGGAGCCGCGGAAGGTGCGGGCGCTGTCCCAGGCGGTGGCGACCATGTCGGCGATGGACAGGCCGCTGGCGGCGATCTTCGCCTTCAGCGCCGCCACGTCATAGTCGCTGCGCCCCTTCGGCACCGGATCCTGCCAGATCAGATCCTCGGCCGGGGCCCAGGGGCCGATATAGCGGTCTTTCGGTCCCATGTCGCGGTGGGTCAGCTTGAACCACGCGCGCGCAAAGGCGTCCGAGAATTCCTCGGGGTTGCGATGGTAGCGTTCCGCGATCTCGCGATAGGTCGGGTCCATCTTCATCGCCATGTCGGCGTCGGTCATGATCGGATTGACGCGGATCGACGGATCCTCGGGGTCGACGGGCTTGTCTTCTTCCTTGATGTCGACGGGTTCCCACTGCCAGGCGCCGGCGGGCGATTTCTTCAGTTCCCACTCGTGATTCAGCAGCAGGTGGAAATAGCCGTTGTCCCACTTGGTCGGGTTGGTGGTCCAGGCGCCCTCGATCCCGCTGGTCACGGTGTCGCGGCCGACGGCGCGCGTGACGTGGTTCATCCAGCCGAGGCCCTGCTCTTCCGGTCCGGCGCCTTCGGGTGCGGGACCCAGGTTCTCGGCACGGCCGTTGCCGTGGCACTTGCCGACGGTATGGCCGCCGGCGGTCAGGGCCACGGTTTCCTCGTCATCCATCGCCATGCGCGCGAAGGTCTCGCGGACCTGGAGGGCGGTCTTCAGCGGGTCGGGGTTGCCGTTCACCCCCTCGGGATTGACGTAGATCAGGCCCATCTGGACCGCGGCCAGCGGGTTTTCCATGGTCGCGGGTTCGTCGACATTGGCGTATCGGTTGTCGCTTGGCGCGAGCCATTCCCGCTCGGACCCCCAGTAGACATCCTTCTCGGGGTGCCAGATGTCCTCGCGGCCGAAGGCGAAGCCATAGGTCTTCAGGCCCATCGAGTCGTAGGCGATGGTGCCGGCCAGCGCCAGCAGGTCGGCCCAGCTGAGCTTGTTGCCGTACTTCTTCTTGATCGGCCAGAGCAGGCGCTTGGCCTTGTCGAGGTTGGCGTTGTCGGGCCAGCTGTTGAGCGGCGCAAACCGCAGGCTGCCGGTGCCGGCGCCACCGCGGCCATCGGCCAGCCGGTAGGACCCGGCGGCATGCCACGACATGCGGATCATCAGCCCGCCATAATGCCCGTAATCGGCCGGCCACCAGTCCTGGCTTTGAGTCATCAGGTCGGTGAGGTCGCGCTTGAGCCCCTCGAAGTCGAGCGCGCGGACCTCGGCGCGGTAGTCGATGTCCTTGAGCGGGTTGGTCTTGGTGTCGTGCTGGTGCAGGATGTCGAGGTTCAGCGCCTTCGGCCACCATTCCATCACCGTGCGCCCGACCGCACTGTTGGAGCCATGCATGACCGGGCAACCGCCCGCGCGTCCTTGATCGTTTCCGTCCATCTTCGTCTCCCTTGTGGGGTTCGCGGGTTCAGGCGGCGCTTGAACCCGGCTGCCTGTCTGGAATGGTTCTAACAGGTCCCTTCCATCGGTAAAAGTTGCATTTCCTGATTATATCGATAAGCAGAGCTGATGGTGAGCTTCACGCTCAAGCAGTTGCGCTACTTCGAGGCGCTGGCCCGGCACCGGCACTTCGGACATGCCGCCGATGTCTGCGCGATCTCGCAACCTGCGCTGTCGATGCAGATCAAGGAGCTGGAGGGATCGCTGGGGGCGGCGCTTTTCGAGCGCAGCGCGCGGTCGGTGCGGCTGACCGGTTTCGGCGAGGAATTCGCCGCGCGCGCCCGCGAGATCCTGCGCGCGGTGGACGAATTGTCCGAACTGGCCCGCGCCGCGCGCGACCGGCTGAGCGGGCGGCTGCGGATCGGGATCATCCCGACGGTCGCGCCCTATCTGCTGCCGGCGATCATCGGCGAATTGTCGCGGCTGTTTCCGGGGCTGGATCTGAACCTGCGCGAAACCATAACACCGCGCCTGATCCGCGAGTTGACGGAGGGCCGGCTGGACACCGCGGTGGTGGCGCTGCCGATATCCGAGCGCGGGTTGGCCGAGGTGCCGCTGTTTTCGGAGGAGTTCGTGCTGGTCCGCCCGCACGGCGATGCGGGGAAACCCGTGCCCGACCGCGAGTCGCTGCGCGAGATGCGGCTGCTGCTGCTGGAGGAAGGGCATTGCTTCCGCGATCAGGCGCTGTCGTTCTGCGACCTGCGGCACGCGCGGCCGCGCGAGTTGCTGGACGGATCGTCGCTGGCGACGCTGGTGCAGATGGTCGGCGCCGGCATCGGCGTCACCCTGATCCCCGAGATGGCGGTCGCGGTCGAGACCCGCTCGGCGCCGGTTTCGGTGGTGCGCTTCGCCGACCCTGCGCCGCAGCGCACCATCGGCATGATCTGGCGCAACACGAGCCCGCTGGCGCGGCAGCTTGCCGAGGTCGCCGATGTCGTGCGGGCGGCGGCGGCGAAGACCCGCGACGTGGGGAAGGCGCAGGCGGGCATGCCGGGCGCGGGCTGAGCCGGCTTGCTTGCGTTCAGTCGGTGACCCGGAAGAACACGCGCCAATCCGGCTGGCCCAATCCGTCCGGCCAAGGATACACCTCGGGGTAGTTGAAGAGAACGACGCCGACGAGGTCCGGAAACCGATCGCCGACCGCGCGGACCTCGGCCTCCCACGCGGCGACATAGTCGGTGGTGCCCGAATAGCCGAGTTCGGCGACGACGATGGGCCGCCCGAAGGGGACCGCGCGGGCGTAGCGGGGTTCCAGGATCTCGGAAAAGGTGCGGTCGCGCCCGAACCAGGCGCGGTCGGCGGGCTGATAGCCGAACACCGAGAGGCCGACGAGGTCGACATAGTCCGCGCCCGGCCAGTAGTCCTGCATCCCCTCCTCGCCCAGCGGGGACCACATGATGGAAATGCCTGGCGCGACCGAGCGGCAGAGGTCGATGACGCGGCGAAACGCGGCGATGTAGGCCGCGGGCGACCAGCCTGCCCAGATGAACTGGCCGCGATCGTCCTCCATCTCGTGCCCCCAGCGGAAGGTTACGGGGACGGGAAGCTGGCCGAGCACCGCGCAGATCGAGAGGACATTGGGATCGTAGGCGCCCGAGAAGATGCCCTCGCGCAGGGCGGCGGGGGTGCTTCGTTCGTTGCGCACCCAGGTCCAGGGTTCCAGCGTTACCAGCAAGACCCGACCGCGCGCGGTGGCATAGTCGGCGGCGTCGACGAGCGAGGCGAGCGCGACATCCTCCCACGGCAGGAAGAGATGCTCGATGGTGACACCGTCGGTCCGGGCGAAGTTGCCCGGCGGGTCGTAGACGCCGAAGGGGATGTCGCCCGGCGGGAGGGGCGCGACCTGGGCGGCGGCGGATGTCGCCAGGGCGGCGATCAGGGTCGCGCAGGCGGGCGCGGCGGCGCGCGTCGCAGCGGATCGGTTTTTCGTCATCGTGGTCCCGGTCTTTCCAGCCAATCGAGGTTCAGTCGGTAGATGAAGGTCCCGGCCCCGTCCCGCCCGGCGCCGGAGACTGCGGCTTCGACGCGGACAAGCTGGATCGGCTCCAGCCCCAGCGAAAGGACATGCAGCCCCTCGAGCCCGCTCGTCGACAGGCCGCTCAGAAGTGCGGCGGTGAGCAACCCGGGCACCGAAAGATGGGCCAGTGTGGCGATGCGACCGGTGGCGCGATCCGTCCGCGTCCGGGCCAGATGAGTGCCGACGATCAGCGCCAGCACGACCACGTAGAGCGCGCCCGTCAGCAGCGACAGAAGAAGAAAGCCGCCCGCCACCTCGAGCCGGCCGGACAGGAGGACCGGCATGATCGCAGCCGTGGCGAGGCCGCCGTAGACGATCGGGATCAGAGGCGGCAGGTTTTCGGTCGTGGCGTCGCCCTTGGGTGTGATGCGGAAGTCGACGAAGCGCCCGGTCAACCGGTCCCGCACGGCCATGACGCACCCCCAGAGTACCCAGGGCCACTGCAGGAGCGGAAACACGACCCGCTCCCAGGACAGAAGCGGCGCGCTTGCGGGTCGAAAGATGCCGTCCCGGCGCAGGGCGGCGGCGTGCAGCAGGAGAAACAGAATCGGCGGCACCGCATGGGCAAGGAACGCCGGATAGGTGACATGGGCGTAGCGCAGATCGAAGATCACGGCGACGATGGGCAAGAGATAAAACGCCATCATGGTGAGAGCGATCAGCGGATAAAGAATCTGGCAGAAGAGGAACTGCGCGCGCAGCCGCCAGGGAAGCGTCGGCAGATATCGCCGGGTGTGCGCCAGAAGCAGCGTGACCAGGCTGCGCGACCACTGAAACTCCTGCACCGCCATGTCGGCGACGCTCGCCGGGCCGTCCCCGACCGCCAGGGCGTCGAGCGCGTGAACACCGCGCCATCCTCCGGCGTTCAGCAGCAGGGTCGTCGAATGATCTTCGGCGAGGTCGGGACCGAGGCCGCCGACGGCGTGCAAGGCCTGGGTGCGCA
This sequence comes from Pararhodobacter sp. SW119, assembly GCF_017811755.1. GTDB lineage: Bacteria > Pseudomonadota > Alphaproteobacteria > Rhodobacterales > Rhodobacteraceae > Pararhodobacter. Next base: position 54,645 of record NZ_JADDJF010000004.1, read on the forward strand.
CAGCATAGTGCGACCCGATGCACATCGGCGCGAGCCCGTTTGAATACCCGGCCTGCAGCGCCCCGTGAAACGCCGCTTCGGTGTGCAGGCGGGTTCGGGCGGCCCAGCTTTGGCTGGCGTTGCCGGCGCAGATGCTGGGCGCGGAGACGTAGCCGACGCCGGGGTCCGCAAAGGGCCGCAACATTTCGCGTAGGTAGCCGGGCTGCGGCACATGGTCGGCGTCGAGCTGCACCACGATGTCGTAGTCCTCATAGCCCCAGTGATCGTAGAAATAGGCGAGATTGCCTTCCTTGCAGCGCGCCCGGCGCGGCCAGGAGGCGCGATGGTAGTCCGGACAGCCCTTTCGCGTCGACACGCGCACGCCGTTCGCGCGACACCAGGTCAGGGTCTGGGTATCCGGATCCTCGTCCGCGAGCCAGGTGTCGTGGGGATAATCCTGCGCGCGCATCGCCATCAGCGCACGGCGCACGACGGCGAAGGGCTCCGCCGGGGTCTTGGTCACAATCATCGCCACACTAAAGCGCCCCGGCACCGGGTCGGGCGCCGCGCTTCTCGAGGCCCGGTTGCTGACGATCAGGAAGAAGGCCTGCAGGAAGAAAAGACACAGCAGAAGTATCGTGATCAGGCCATAGCGCCCGTCGCCCGTTGCGTGATGCGGCCGGAGCCACCAGAGCCAGAAAGCGGCCGCTGACACAAGCCAGCCCAGCCCGATCAACAGGTAGAGCCACCGCCGCCGAGGGGGAATTGCCGGAACGAGACCCGCAGTGCCGGCCGCGCGCCAACGCGCCACCGTTGCGACGGGGCGCTTTGGAATCGTCGGGGCACGATTGCGGCTGTCTGCCGGTTCCGGCATCGGCGTGGCGGGGTTTTCCTTGCGTCGCATGGACGCCACCTGTCATCAAATCGCTTCGGCCGGCGTGAACAGGGCCTCTGCCTCATCCAGCATCGCCCGCGCGAAATGCGCGATCGTGCCGCGCAGGCCGGGTTCCAGATCGACCTTCGGCTCCCAGCCTAGCCAGGCTTTCGCGCGCGCGATGTCCGGACGCCGGCGGCGCGGATCGTCGACCGGCAGCGCACGGTGAACGATGCGCGACGGCGCCTCGGTCATCGAAATGATCCGGGCGGCGAGTTCGGCCACCGTGATCTCGGCCGGGTTGCCCAGGTTGACCGGGGCGGGTTGCTTCAGGTCCGATTCCATGAGCGCGATCAGGCCCGCGACCAGATCATCGACATGGCAGAACGATCGCGTCTGCTGTCCGTTGCCGTAGATCGTCAGGTCGTTTCCGTTCAGCGCCTGGGTGATGAAGTTTGCCACGACGCGCCCGTCGTCGGGCGCCATCCGCGGGCCATATGTGTTGAAGATCCGCGCCACGCGCGTGTCCACCCCGCGGCGCATCGCATAGTCGTGGAAAAGTGTTTCCGCGGCGCGCTTGCCTTCATCGTAGCAGGCGCGCGGACCCCAGCATTTCACCGAGCCGGCGTACTCCTCTACCTGGGGGCTGACCGTCGGGTCGCCATAAACCTCGGAGGTCGAGGCCTGAAGGATTCGCGCCCCGGTCCTGTGCGCGAGGTCGAGCAGGTTCGTCGCGCCGAGGACTGATGTGCGGAGTGTGAAGATCGGATCGAGCTGGTACTTTGCCGGAGAGGCCGGGCAGGCCAGGTTGTAGATCCGCAGGACGGGGCCGTCGATGACAGGCAGGTCAATCACGTCGGCGCGCAGGAAGCGGAAACGGGGATGGATCAGGAGCGGGGCAATGTTCTCGATCCGCCCGGTGACCAGGTTGTCGATGCAGAGAACGTGATGGCCGGCCCTCACCAGCGCTTCGCAGAGGTGCGAGCCGACAAACCCCGCGCCCCCCGTCACGATGGTGCGCCCAATCCGACGCGTCCCGGTCGGACTTTCGCAGGCACGATGTTCGCTACCGACAGATTTCATCTGTCCCCCAACGCTTTACTTGAAACAATGTTCGTCGCAATTTATCGAAAGGTTGTCGGAATTTGCGCGGAAATGCGCCGATGCGCGATAAATCTGAGGTTGAGTTGATTTTATGCAACACAACCTAAGGGTCATTTCCCGGTTCGCGCGGAATTAACCAAGGCGTCGGTTTCCGCGCCGCTTCGGGCTGATCGGCCCGTCGTTTCAAGGTTTCGAAAGCTTTCGCACACAGCATCGACCCCGGGTGTGAAGGGTTCTGTTCGGTTTCCTGAGAAGGTTCGACGCGCCAAGCCGCGTCGACGCGCTGGATAGGCCCAGGTTTTTCAAGGTGGGGTCGAAGCCATGCGTAGAATCATGTCTGCAACGTTCGCAGTCGCTGTGTTCATTCTTCTGTCGCCAGAGGGACAGGTCGAAGCCGGCGCGGGCCAGGGCATCGCGGCCTCCCGCGCCGAGACGCCGTCAGTCTCCCGAATTGCGGGCGCGGGCCAAAGGCGCGACTTCGACTGGCACAACCCGAGGCCAGGAGGCAATCGCGCCTATGCCAACGGCGGCAAGACTCCGCGGATCACGGTTGTCTCCGGTCGCGGCTCCTGGATCTGCTCGCCGGCGGGTGCGGGTGCCGACTCGCGTTGCTTCGGGCGTTAGGTACCGGTCTGCGCAAGGCGCGACCCCCGACCGAGTGCCATCTTCCGGTCAGGAGCAGGTCTTGTGCCTGACCCTGCTGAAGTGGCATGTTGCACCCGAGCTTGGCCGCCGGCCGGCCGGCGCTGCCGACTGAATGCGCCGTCGCCAGGGTGCAGGCATTCCGTCGTTTCGGGTGGCGTCCATGAAATCTCCTCGTTCCCTGCCCGTCGAAACTGCGCCCGCCGTTGAGGCGGAAAACTTTACGTCGGCGGAACCCGCGGTCGCGCGCTTGATCGAGCTTTACGAGCAGGCGACGGGTTTTCTGATCGACCGGTTTGCCGCCGTGCTGAAGACCGGCCGCGCCGAGGCGCGCTTTCGGGCCTTCTACCCCGAGATCCGGATCACGACGACCGTCTTCGACCTGCCGGATACGCGCCTGAGTTTCGGACATGTGCCGGGCCCCGGCACCTATGCGACGACCGTGACCCGCCCGGACCTGTTTCGCAATTATCTCGAGCAGCAGATCGAACTTCTGCTCGAGAACCACGGGGTTCCGGTCTCGATCGGTCAGTCCGCGACACCGATACCGCTGCACTTTGCCGTCGCGGGGCACGAGGAGATCACGCTTGCGCAGCATGTCGAGCTTGGCTTCAGCCTCCGCGATCTATTCGATGTGCCCGACCTTGCGGTCACCAACGACGCGATCGTCAACGGCGAAGGGGTGCGCAATCCCGACGGATCGACCCCACTTGCCCCATTCACGGCGCAGCGGATCGACTATTCGCTTGCCCGGCTGGCGCATTACACCGCGACCATCCCCGAGCATTTCCAGAACCATGTCCTCTTTACCAACTACCAGTTCTATGTCGACGAGTTCGAAGCCTACGCGCGTCGTGCCCTGGCGGACCCCGACAGCGGCTACACCGCCTTCGTCGCGCCGGGCAATGCGCTGATCACCGACCCGCACAGTCCGGTCCCACCGATGACGCGACTGCCGCAGATGCCGGCCTATCACCTGAAACGTCCGCGCGGGCAAGGCGTCACGCTGGTCAACATCGGCGTCGGCCCGTCGAACGCGAAGACGGCAACCGACCATATCGCCGTTCTGCGCCCGCATGCCTGGATGATGGTGGGGCACTGCGCCGGGCTGCGGAATTCACAGTCGCTGGGCGATTTCGTCCTAGCGCATGCCTATCTGCGCGAAGACAACGTGCTGAACGAGGATCTGCCGGTCTGGGTCCCCATTCCCGCACTGGCCGAAATCCAGATCGCGCTTCAGGAAGCCGTGGCGGAGGTCACGCAGCTTGAAGGGTACGAGTTGAAGCGGATCATGCGGACGGGGACGGTCGCGACGATCGACAACCGGAACTGGGAGCTGCGCGACCAGTCCGGCCCGGTGCACCGGCTCAGCCAATCGCGGGCAATCGCGCTGGACATGGAAAGTGCGACGATCGCGGCGAACGGCTTTCGCTTCCGGGTTCCTTACGGGACGTTGCTCTGCGTTTCCGACAAACCGTTGCATGGAGAACTCAAGCTGCCCGGCATGGCGTCGGAGTTCTACCGCACCCAGGTCGCGCGGCATCTTCGGATCGGGATCCGGGCCATGGAGCGGCTTCGCGAGATGCCGCTGCACCGGATACACAGCCGGAAGTTGCGCAGTTTTTCGGAGACAGCCTTCCTTTAGGCAGGGTTCAGCCCCGGAAATGCTGTGCTTTTTCGCCTGCAACGGGAGTTTTTTCAATTGTGCCGCATTGCAAAATCTGGCTAGAAGCGCTGCAGTCCAACTTTCACGGGCGAAGAACCCGCAATCAGACCGCAAACGAGAGGATGAGGAGACGAAAATGTCCAAACCGATGACCAAGACCGAGCTGGTCAGCCAGCTTGCCACCGAAATGGGTTCCGACAAGAAATCGGCCGCGGCGGCGCTTGATGGACTGGCCACGATCGTGATGCGCGAGGTCGGTAACGGCGGTGCCGTCACGGTTCCGGGCATCGGGAAGATCCATTGCCGCGCCCGCCCCGAGCGTCAGGTCCGCAACCCGGCAACGGGCGAGTCCCTGACGAAGCCGGCGGACAAGGCGGTCAAGGTGGTGATTGCAAAGGCGCTGAAGGACAGCGTCAACAGCTGATCCTGCGGAAGCGGGGCCGATTGAAGCGGCCCCGCTTCGACTTTCCACGGATGCCCCATCCACAGACTCGTGCAGAGTCCGCCCTGCCCGCTGCATTTGGCGGGACGCAGGCACCAGCGCATCGGCAGCCCCGTATTCCGGTGCAGGTGCTGGCAGCCCCGCGCCGAGCCAGGGTCCAAGGTTGGACCGAACTTCAATGCATTGATATGATTGACGTATTCGTTGCGGTTAACCGCAATGAAACTTTCTGCGTGGGCCCCTCACGGTGTCGGTTTTCAACCGGACTCACCGGCCCCGCCCCCCGCTTACCTTCGCGCCGCATCAGCAAAATACGCTGGTGCACCCGCCGGAAGCGGCGCTTCGGCGGGATTTGCGACGCACGAGGCATCACCGGGTCTGCGGCCAAGTAGCGCCCGCGCGGGATCAGCCGGAAGGCGTCGACGACACCCCGACCTGGGCGGGACGCAGCAACTGATCGTGCAGCCGGAAGCCGTCGGTCATCACCTGGATGATCTGGCCCGCGGCGTACTGCGGGACCGGCGCCTCGAACATCGCCTCGTGCAGGTGGGGATCGAACTGATCGCCCGGCTTCGGCGAAACGCGTTCGACGCCGTGGCGGCCCAGCACGGCGAGAAGTTCACGGTGGGTCAGTTCGACCCCCTCGACCAGGCCCTTGGCGGCCGCGCGCGTCTGATCGTCGGCGGCGTTGAGCGCGCGGTTGAGGTTGTCGAAAACCGGCAACAGGTCCCGCGCCAGCTTCGATCCGCCATAGATCGCCGCCTCGCGCCGGTCCTTCTCGGCGCGCTTGCGGGTGTTTTCCAGTTCCGCGAGCGCGCGCATCAGCCGGTCCCGCATCTCGGCGCGTTCGGCATCGAAGGCGGCCTCGATATCGGCAAGCGCCTGCGCCGGGTCGCGCGCCTCGGATTCGGCGGCCTCGGTGTTCTCTGGTTCTGCGTCGGTCTGCGCGTCGGTCGGCTGTGGCTTCGCCATAAGGTCCTCTGTCAGTCTGCGCCGCGCTCGGTCAGGATGCGTCCCACGAGCTGGGCGGTGTAATCCACGATCGGCACGATCCGGCCATAGTTCAGCCGCGTGGGCCCAATCACGCCCACGGCACCGATGATCTTTCGATCAGCGTTCATATAAGGGGAAACGACCAAAGTGGAACCGGTCAGAGAAAAAAGCTTGTTCTCCGAGCCGATAAAGATGCGCACCCCCTCGCCCCGTTCGGCCAGTTCCAGAAACTCGGCGACGTCGCGCTTGCGTTCCAGATCGTCAAACAGTTCGCGAATGCGGTCCAGTTCTTCGGATGCGGCGCGGTCGAGCAGATTGGCGCGTCCGCGCACGATGAGACGCTCTTGCGCCTCGCCCTCATTCTCCCAAAGCGCCATGCCCCGGGAAACCAGATCGCTTGCCAGCACGTCGATCTGCTGCCTGTAGCGCTCGATCTCGACCCGCGCGCGTTCGCGTAGTTCCGACAGGGTCAGGCCGGGCGCCATCGCATTCAGGAAATTCGACGCTTCGCGCAACGCCGAGGGCGGAACCCCGGCCGGCGGGGTGAAGATCCGGTTTTCGACCTGCCCGTCGGCGAATACCAGCACGACAAGCGCGCGTTCCGTCGAAAGCGCGACGAATTCGATGTGCTTGATCGGCGCCTCGGTCTTCGGCGCGAGGACGAGGCTCGCCCCGCGCGTGAGAGAGGAAAGCGTCTCGCCGATGCGGTCGAGCGTTTCGCCCAGGCCATGATCGTTGCGCGCGCGTGTGGCGTCGAGCTTTTCGCGGTCGGTGGCGGACACGGGGTCGATTTCAAGCAATCCATCGACGAAGAGGCGCAGGCCCTGCTGCGTCGGCACCCGCCCGGACGAGATATGCGGGCTCTCCAGCAGGCCCAGATACTCCAGATCCTGCATCACGTTGCGGATCGTCGCCGCGGACAGGTTTTCGGTCAATTCGCGCGTCAGAGTGCGGGACCCGATCGGCGATCCGGTCGACAGGTAGGATTCGACCACCCTGCGAAAAACCTCGCGCGAGCGGTCGTTCATTTCGTTGAGCAGATTGCGATTCTCGGTCATGTCCCGGCTTGATGTTGCGCCTCTGGGATAGTGTGGAGTTTACCCCCGGTCAATTCAGGTTGCATATGGGCAAGGCGGGACGGTATCTGAAGGGCTTGCCAGATCAGGAGTGAGCATGCGTCCGTCACGACGGGAACTGAATGAACTGCGGCCGGTGTCGATCGAAACCGGCGTGAACCGCCATGCCGAGGGGTCGTGCGTGATCCGGATCGGAAATACGCACGTGCTGTGCACCGCCTCGCTGGAAGATCGGACGCCGCCGTTTCTGAAGGGATCGGGCCTGGGATGGGTGACGGCGGAATACGGGATGCTGCCGCGGGCGACCAACACCCGCAATCGGCGCGAGGCCTCGACCGGAAAGCAGACCGGAAGAACCATTGAAATACAAAGGCTTATCGGAAGATCGCTTCGCGCCTGTGTTGATCGGGCGGCACTGGGCGAACGACAGATCACCATCGACTGCGACGTTCTTCAGGCCGACGGCGGCACCCGCTGCGCGGCGATCACCGGCGGATGGGTCGCGCTGCGGGTGGCGGTCAATCGCCTGATGGCGGCTGGCCTGGTGGTCAGTGACCCCCTGCTGGGTCACGTTACCGCGGTCTCTTGCGGGATCTACGCGGGCCAAGCGGTGCTCGACCTTGATTACGCCGAGGACAGCGAGGCCGGCGTCGACGGCAACTTCGTGCTTCTCGGTCAAGATCGCTTGATCGAGGTTCAGATGTCCGCCGAGGGCGCCGCGTTCAGCCGCGCGCAGATGGATACGCTGCTGGAGCTTGCGCAACTGGGCTCCGAGTGCCTGATTGACGCACAGAGGGGCGCGTTGTGAGTCGCGGGCTGGAAGGCCGCAAGCTGGTCGTCGCCACGCACAACGCCGGCAAGATGGCCGAGATGCGCGCGCTATTCGGGCCGTACAACCTGGGTCTGGTTTCAGCCGCGGAGCTGGAGTTGCCAGAACCCGAAGAAACCGAAGCCAACTTTCTGGGCAATGCGCGGATCAAAGCCAACGCGGCAGCGCGCGCGACGGGCTTGGTCGCACTTGCAGATGACAGCGGGTTGGAGATCGACGCCCTTGACGGGGCGCCCGGTGTGTATACCGCGAACTGGGCGGAGGTGGGCGGAAAGCGGGATTTCGGGCACGCGATGCGGCGCACGCACGAGGAGCTGAGTCGCCGAGGGGCGGCAGAGCCCTGGCGCGCAAGGTTTCGCTGTACTCTCGTGCTGGCATGGCCCGATGGGCATGAGGAGGCGTTCGAGGGTTCGGTCGATGGCAGTTTGGTCTGGCCGATTCGTGGGAAGGAAGGGCATGGCTACGATCCGATGTTCCTGCCGGACGGATCGGCGCTGACCTTCGCAGAAATGCCCGAGACCGAGAAGAATCGCATCAGCCACCGCTCGCGCGCTTTCGCCGGCTTGATCCACGCTTGTTTCACGTGAAACAAAGCAATCGTTCAGTCGCCGAAGGCTGGAAAGTTGCGGGAATGTCGTCGGATGCCGCCGAGGGCGCGCCTGGAGACTTCGGCCTCTATGTGCATTGGCCGTTTTGTGAGGCGAAGTGCCCCTACTGCGATTTCAACAGCCATGTGCGCCGCGCTGTCGATCACGACCGCTGGGCCGCCGCGTTCGAGAGGGAGATCGCGCGCATTCGGGACCTCGCGCCGGACCGCATCTTGGGTTCGATCTTCTTTGGCGGTGGCACGCCCTCGTTGATGTCGCCCGACTTGGTCCACCGGGTCATTGAAGCCGCGCGCCGCGCCTGGAGATGGCGCAACGACATCGAGATCACGCTGGAGGCAAACCCCTCGTCCGTCGAGGTCGCGCGCTTTCGGGGTTTTGTCAGGGCGGGCGTCAACCGTATTTCGATCGGCGTGCAGGCACTGAATGATCTCGACCTCAAGCGCCTTGGCCGTTTGCACTCGGCTGCCGAGGCGCTGGCCGCTATTGAGACGGCGCGGGCGGTGACGGACCGCGTCAGCTTCGATCTGATCTACGCGCGTCAGGATCAAACGGCAGGGGACTGGCAGGACGAGCTGAAGCGCGCGCTTTCGATGGAGCCGAAACATCTTTCGCTTTATCAGTTGACGATCGAGGCGAACACAGCATTCGGCGACAGGTACAAGGCGGGGAAGCTGCGGGGTTTGCCGGACGAAGACCGATCAGCGGAAATGTTCGAGACCACGCAGGCGCTTTGCGATGCCGCCGGTCTTCCTGCCTACGAAATATCGAATCACGCCAGGGTCGGCACAGAGGGGCGTCATAATCTGGTCTACTGGCGATATGGAGAATATGCCGGCGTTGGTCCCGGCGCCCACGGGCGTCTGATGTGGCAAGGCAAGCGCTACGCCACGCACGCCATCCCTTCGCCAGAAGAATGGCTGAAAAGCGCCGAAAACACCGGCGCACTTCACGAAACGCGCACGGAACTGTCCGCCGAAGAACAGGGCGATGAGTATTTGATGATGAGCCTGCGGCTGCGTGAGGGGGCTTCGCTGTCTCGTTTCCAAGCGCTTTCAGGGAGCAACATGCCCGAAGCACGCATCGCGCGACTGATGAACGACGGCCTGCTTTGGCAAGAGGGTGACCGAATCGGCACGACAGATCGCGGACGCCTGCTCCTCAATGCAGTGCTGCGCGAACTTCTGTAAGGCCAGGTTCGCCCTTGGCTTAACCCCCTGAAAGCAGGCGACAAAGCTGGTCCAGGTCGTCCAGCGTACGGTATTTGATCGTCAGCCTGCTCTCGCCACCGGCGCGGTGATCTATCGTGACGCCCATGCCGAGATTGGCAGAGATATCCTGCTCCAGAACCCGCGTATCGGCGTCCTTTTCCGAGGGTTGAATTCTTTTCGCAGCGGCTTTCGGACCCGATTGGCGCGCAAGAATCTCGGTTTCACGTACCGAAAGACCTTGCTGGATCACGCGCCGCGCCAACCCAGCCGGGTCGGCCGACGTGATCAAGGCACGCGCATGTCCCGCTGAAAGCCTTCCCGCGCGCAAGTGATCCTGTACCTCCGCCGGAAGGTTGAGCAGCCTGAGAAGGTTGGCAATATGGCTGCGGCTTTTGCCCAGAGCGCCCGCAACCTGTTCCTGCGTATGGCCAAATCGCTCGATCAGATTGCGATAGCCGATCGCCTCCTCCAGCGGATTGAGGTCCTCTCGCTGAATGTTCTCGATAATGGCGATTTCGAGAACTTCGCTGTCGTTCAGCGTTCTCACCAATGCCGGAACCGCGTGGAGCCCGGCCAGCTGCGCGGCACGCCAACGGCGCTCTCCGGCAACGATCTGGAACTTTCCGGGATGCGGACCAAACGGGCGGACGACCAAGGGTTGAAGCACGCCCTTTCTTCGGATCGATTCCGACAGTTCTTCAAGCGACGCGGCGTCGAAATCCCGCCGCGGCTGCTCGGGATTCGGCTCGATGGTGTCGATCGGGATCTCCCGCAGGCCTTTTCGGCCCTCCTCGGCGCTCGTTTGGCCAGCAGAATGCACATCGACACCCACATCCGACATCAGTGCAGCCAAGCCCCTGCCTAGTCCGCGCTTTTCCTGCTTCCGCTCGTTCATCTTCTCAGCCTTCTTCAGGTTCAAGGGACTCGACCTTGAGGAATTCGCGGGCAAACGCACGATACGCCTTGGCGCCGCGCGATGTCGAATCATAGGTCAGTATGGGAACGGCAAACGACGGCGCCTCGCTGAGGCGCACGTTGCGCGGGATAACCGTGCGAAACACAAGGTCGCCCAACGTTTCCCGCGCGTCCCGCTCGACCTGGAGCGACAGGTTGTTCCTTCGGTCGTGCATCGTCAGAAGAACGCCCTCGACCCGAAGGTCCGGATTTGCCGTTTGCCGGATCTCTCGGATCGTCAGCAGAAGCTGCGAGAGCCCCTCGAGCGCGAAGAATTCGCACTGCAGCGGCACGAGTACGGCGTCGGCCGCGACCAGAGCGTTCACCGTGAGCAGATTCAGGGACGGCGGGCAGTCGACAATAATGAAATCGAACCTGCTTTGCGCTTCCAGGGCCTGCCGCAACGCATCGCGCAAAAGGAATACCCGGCGCGCGGTTGCATGGAGTTCAACATCCGATGACGACAGATCGGGCGTGGACGGTATGACCCAGACATTCTCGGCGCTGCTCTGGACGGCCACATCCTGGACGGTGGCTTCCCCAAGAAGGATATCGAAAACGGACCTGGATCTGTTCTCCACTGTTACGCCGAGGCCGGTTGACGCGTTTCCCTGGGGGTCCAGATCGATCAGAAGCACTTTCCGGCCAAGTTCGGCCAGCGCGGCAGAGAGGTTGATCGCTGTCGTGGTCTTCGCAACGCCGCCCTTCTGATTGGCGATCGCGAGGATTTTCGCTCGGTCAGTTTGCATCAACGCTCCGCAGGTCGGTCACTCGCAGGATCCGGGACTCGCCGTCGACGATACTGTCGAAAGACTCGACAGTGAATGCCCAATCACGCTGGGCTGCAATGATCTCCTCGATTGATCTCTGGCCTTTCTGTAGCAACGCCACGCCCCTTGGCGCGAGATGCCGTTCAACCAACCCGAGGAGGCGCGATAGCGGTGCCAGCGCCCGCGCCGAGACGATGTCGGCGCCTTGCCGTTCGGCCGCCTCGATGCGTTCTGGCAGAACCCTGCAGGCGAGGCCGAGCTCTCGGGCGGTCAGCAGGAGAAAGGCTGCTTTACGCCGGTCGCTTTCGATCAGCGCGAACCGCATCCCGGGTGCTTTCTCTGCCGCCAGGCACGCAACGACTAGGCCGGGAAAGCCACCGCCGGCGCCAAGATCACACCAATGCCGGGCCGTGGGATCGCAATAGCGAAAGAGTTGCGCGCAATCCAGCACGTGCCGCGACCAAACGGTCTCGGGCCGGCTGTCGGCAACGAGGTTGATCTGTGGCGACCACTTTGCGATGCCTTGAACGAGGTGGTCCAGGCGCTCCAATGTTTCACGTGAAACAGGCATAAGCTTGTGCAGCTTCGCTCCAACATCGGCCGGGACGGTCATTTCAGGCTATTTTGCGGAGACGTGACGCGAGCAGGAGGAGCGCAGCGGGCGTCATCCCCTCGATCTGAGAGGCGCGCGCAAGATTTGCCGGTCGCTGCTGCGAGAGCTTCGCCCGGATCTCCGTCGAAAGACCGGAGATCTTGGAAAAATCAAATGAATCCGGTATCTTGATTGACTCGTCGCGCTTCAGTGTCTGGGCTTCGCGCGCCTGTCGTTCGGTGTAGACCCTGTAGAGGGAATCTCTCTGAAGTTGCGCGAAGTCGTCTTCGTGCAGTTCCACGAGCTCCTCATCGAGGCTCATCATGACTTCACGGTCGACGCCAGCGTGGCCGAGGACATCGAACAGGTTCCGCTCGGTCCCGTCTGCGCGGACATTGACCCCGGCGCCGTGCAGTTCACGCCCCGATGCCCTTTTCGAAGCAAGCCGCTCCCGCCAGTTTTCCAGCCGCGCCATTTTCTCATGAAACTGCGCCCGCCGTTCAGGCGACACGCAGCCACTGTCGATGGCCTTCTGCGTAAGTCTCTGATCTGCGTTGTCGATTCGGAGCGAGAGCCGATACTCCGCCCGGGATGTGAACATCCGGTAGGGCTCGGTCACCCCTCGGGTCGTGAGATCGTCCAGCATCACGCCGATATAGCTGTCGGCCCGGGAAAACGACACTTCGGGCAAGTCCAACGCGCGCCCCGCCGCGTTCAGCCCTGCGACCAATCCTTGAGCGGCGGCTTCCTCGTAGCCCGTCGTACCGTTGATCTGACCGGCGAGGAACAAGCCCTCGACCTCCCGGCACTCCAGCGTCGTGTGCAGAGCGCGCGGGTCGACATAGTCGTATTCGATTGCATATCCGTGCTGCAGGATCCTGACGGATTCCAACCCGACGATCGTGCGGATGAACCCCTCCTGAACATCGCGCGGGAGCGAGGTCGAAATGCCGTTCGGATAGACCGTGTCGTCGTCAAGTCCTTCTGGTTCAAGAAAAATCTGATGCGACGGCTTGTCGGCAAAGCGTGACACCTTGTCCTCGACCGACGGACAATACCGCGGTCCGACACCGCTGATATGGCCGGAAAACATCGCCGAGCGCTCCAGGTTGCGCGCGATGAGGTCGTGGGTCCTCGCATTGGTGTGCGTGATGCCACAGGCGATCTGTTGCGCGACTGGCTCTCGGTTGAGGAAACTGAACATGGTCGGACGGTCGTCACCATGTTGCGGCTCCACCCTCGACCAGTCGATCGAGCGGCCGTCCAGCCTGGCGGGCGTTCCGGTCTTCAGGCGGCCGGTTCGCGGCGCGATCTCGGCCATGCGCTCGGCCAGACGCACGGAGGCCTTGGCGCCGACCCTTCCCGCTTCGCGCCGTTCCTCTCCAATGTGGATGACCCCACGAAGGAACGTGCCGGAGGTCAGAATCACCGAAGGCGCGCGGAGGGTCTTTCCTTCCGCGAGCACGACGCCCTCACATCGGCCTGCGTCGATGATCAGGTCGACGACCTCGCCTTCGATCAGGGCAAGGCCCTGCATCGCGGAAACTTCGTTCTGGACAAACGACGCATATCTGTGCCGGTCGGCCTGCGCCCTCGGCCCCTGCACCGCGGGGCCGCGAGATCGATTGAGAAGCCGGAACTGGATCCCCGCATGATCGGCGGCGCGTCCCATGAGGCCGTCAAATGCGTCGATCTCCCGAACCAGATGGCCCTTGCCCAGTCCGCCGATTGCGGGATTGCAGGACATGGTGCCCAGATCCTGCCGGCGGAACGTCACCAGCGCCGTTCGCGCGCCACGTCGGACCGCCGCGTGCGCGGCCTCGACGCCGGCATGCCCGCCACCGATCACGATAACGTCGAACGCATCCATCCTTCAGCCCTCACTTACCGATACAGAACGAGGAGAAGATGCGACCGAGCACCTCCTCGACCCCGACGCGGCCAACCAGTTCGTCCAGCAGAAACAACGCGTGTCGCAGTTCCTCGGCCACAATCTCGAGCTGCGGGTCATCCTTGATCACCTCGTCGCACGCGTTCTCCAGATGCCCTGCCGCCTGGGCAAGCCGCGCAAAATGGCGCTCACGCGAGAAGGTGGACCCACCATTGACCTTCCCTTCCAGTCTGTTCCGGATCGACGCAAGCAGCGCCTCGATCCCCTCGCCCGTCTTACCCGATATTCCGGGTTGGGACCACAGATCGCATCGCCCCAGAAGAACAATGTCGTCGGGATCGGTGACAATCGGCGCGTCCTCCGGACGCGCCTTCAGGAAAACCCGCAGATCGGCGCCGCGCGCGCGACTTTGGCCGCGTTCGATTCCCAGCTTCTCGACGGCGTCTCCGGTGCTCCGCAAACCTGCGGTATCGATCAGCGTGACAGCCAGACCTCCGATATCCATCCGCACCTCGATCACGTCGCGCGTGGTTCCCGCGGTCTCTGAGGTGATGGCGGCTTCACGACCCGCTATCGCATTGAGAAGTGTCGATTTTCCAGCGTTTACCGGTCCGATCAGCGCAACCTCGAAACCGTCACGGATAAGTTCGGCAGCGCTGCGACCGGCCACTTCTTTTCTTATTCCGGCCGTGACGCGCTCCTGCGGCTCCCGGACCAGTTGCCATGTCTCGGGCGGCAGATCCTCATCCGCGAAATCGATCGCCGCCTCGCACATCGCCAGGGCCTCGAGCAGATCCGCCCGCCACGTCTCGACAATTCTTGATAGAGAACCTTCGAGAATCTTCAGCGCGTGCTTTCTCTGCGCTTCGGTTTCCGCTTCGAGAAGGTCGCCCAGTCCCTCCACCTCGGTCAGATCGATCCGCCCGGCATCGAACGCGCGCCGCGTGAACTCTCCCGCTTCGGCGGGTCTGACCCCGTCGATCTTCAGTATCGTTCGCAGGACAGCCCCGACGACAGCGATGCTGCCGTGAAGGTGAAACTCGACCAACTGCTCGCCGGTAAAGCTGTGACCCTCCCGGAAGGCAAGGACGAGCGCCTGGTCCAATCGGTTTCCGCCTTCGTCGCGCAGCCATCTCAGGCTTGCGGTCCTGGGCGCCGGGACCGCGCCTGCCAACGTCTCACAAACATGCCAGGCCGCGGGCCCGGAGACACGTACTACCGAAACCCCGGCGCGTCCCCGGGCGCTGGCCTGTGCGACGATCGTGTCCATGGATGCATGTCCGTCACGAGTTCATCGAATCGAAGAACTCGGAATTCGTCTTCGTCTGCTTCAGCTTCGAAATCAGGAACTCGATCGCATCGGTCGTTCCCATCGGGTTGAGAATGCGGCGCAACACGAAGGTCTTCTGCAGGTTGCCCTTGTCGATGAGCAGTTCTTCCTTCCGGGTGCCGGACTTCAGGATATCCATCGCCGGGAAGACGCGCTTGTCCGCGACCTTGCGGTCGAGGACAAGTTCGCTGTTGCCGGTGCCCTTGAACTCTTCGAAGATGACTTCGTCCATCCGGCTACCGGTATCGATCAGCGCCGTCGCGATGATGGTCAGGCTTCCACCTTCCTCGATATTTCGAGCGGCCCCGAAGAACCGCTTCGGGCGCTGTAGCGCATTGGCGTCGACACCGCCGGTCAGCACCTTGCCGGAGGACGGAACCACAGTGTTGAACGCACGACCCAAGCGGGTAATCGAATCGAGAAGGATGACGACATCCCGCTTGTGCTCGACCAGGCGCTTGGCTTTCTCGATGACCATCTCGGCCACCGCAACGTGACGCGTCGACGGCTCGTCGAAGGTCGAGGAAATCACCTCGCCCTTCACGCTGCGCTGCATGTCGGTAACTTCCTCGGGCCGCTCGTCGATCAGCAGGACGATCAGATAACACTCGGGATGGTTGACCTCGATCGAACGGGCGATGTTCTGCAGTATCACCGTCTTGCCGGTACGCGGCGGCGCGACGATCAGCGCGCGCTGCCCTTTGCCGATAGGCGCCACGATATCGATGATGCGCGCTGTACGATCCTTGATCGTCGGATCCTCGATCTCCATTTGGAAGCGCTCATCGGGATAGAGCGGTGTCAGGTTGTCGAAGTGAACCTTGTGCCGCGCGCGCTCCGGATCATCGAAATTGATCCGGGTGACACGGGTCAGCGCGAAATACTTCTCATTGTCCGACGGCGCCTGGATGACCCCTTCGACCGTGTCGCCGGTCCGAAGCGAGAACAACCGGATCATGTCGGGCGAGACATAAATATCGTCCGGCCCGGGCAGATAATTCGCTTCCGGCGACCGAAGAAAACCGAAACCGTCCTGCAGGACCTCCAGCACACCGTCGCCCGATATTTCCCATCCCTCTTCCGCACGCTCCTTCAGGATCGAGAACATCATCTCGCCCTTGCGCATCGAAGGGGCGTTCTCGATATCCAGATCTTCGGCCATCTCAAGCAGCGCGGCGGGCGTCTGAGCCTTCAGGTCGGATAGGTTGAGGCGGTTCTCGGACATCGATAGCTCCTTGGCAGGCCTGCGCGTGCCAGTGGGTATGGTAGGAATGGGAAATGCCGGTGCCGGACGGCACTGCAAGGACGCTCATATGATTTCAGCGATCCGGAGTCAACGCAGCCCAGCAGGTATCACCGGATCAAAACTTGACCACCACCGAGAGCACGATCAGCACCATCAGCAGCGTCGGAACTTCGTTCATCATTCGATACTGGCGCCCCGAAACTGCATGCCCGCCTTCCGCCAGCAGCCTGCGCTCGCGGGCAAGCCACATGTGAAATCCCGTCATCGACAGGATTCCCACCAGTTTAAGCCAGACCCAGAGCGCCGAGAAGTCGACGGCCCCCGGAACCGAGACGAGGAGCAAGCCAAGGACCCAACTGGCAATCATGGCGGGATTCATGATCACGCGCAGCAGCTTGGTTTCCATGATCTTCAGTGTTGCGACCGGCTCGTCACTGCCCGAGCGTTCCACATGGTAGACGAAAAGCCGGGGCAGATAGAACAATCCCGCCATCCAGGCGATCACGGCCATGATGTGGAACGCCTTGATCCAGAGATACCAGTCGCTCAGCATGTGTTCTCCTTCCTCTTACTTCTCTTAGAAATAAGATTGAAAGGAAAGATGTGGTTGTAGGGGGTGGGACAAGTGGAGTTGTCCGGTTATATACTAGGATATCCACAAGCCGAGAATAATCCACAGCGATTCTGTTTATGATAAATGACTTTAAAACAGCCGCTTATAGGCACAACCACGGTTTTTCACACAGGTGGTTGGCGAAGGGCAGGAAATCTGTGGATCGTCTGCCCCCGTGGACAATCCGGGCATGTTTCTTGACATTCACGGGCCATACGCGCGATGCGTGATCCGACCTGAACCCATCCACTGGCGACACCCGCCGCTCTACATGACTTTTCCCCATGGCTGTCCTCATCCTTGCGTCGGCCTCGAAAATCCGCGCGGAACTTCTTGCCCGGGCCGGTTTGCGGTTTGAGGTATCCCCGGCGCGCATAGACGAAGAGGCGCTGCGCCGTTCGCTTGTCTCGGACGGTGCGGGCGCGCGCGACGTTGCGGATGCCTTGGCCGAGCAGAAGGCAAGGCGCGTTTCCGGTAAGCACCCGCAGGCCATGGTTCTGGGTTGCGACCAGGTTCTGGAATGCGAGGGACGCCTCTTTTCAAAACCCGAAACGCTCGAAGACGCGCGCGCCCAGCTGCGTGAGCTGCGCGGACAGACGCATCAACTTCACACCGCAGCCGTGCTCTATCTCGACGGGGCCCCGATATGGCGCCACGTCAACATGCCGAAATTGACGATGAGAGATTTCAGCGAGGCTTTCCTTGACGAATACCTTGCGCAGAACTGGTCGGATATCCGGGATTGTGTCGGCGCCTATCAGGTCGAAAACGTCGGCATCCGGCTCTTTGACCGCATTGCCGGCGACTATTTCTCGATACTTGGGCTGCCTTTGCTGGAATTGCTCGCCTTCATGGCCCGACGCGGAGACATACCCGGATGACCGCTTCAATCGCGCTTGCCGGTGTGATCGGCTTTCCCATCGCGCACAGCAGATCGCCGCGTCTACACGGGCACTGGCTGAAGGACCACGGGATAGCGGGCCACTATGTTCCGCTTCAAGTCGCGCCAAAGGACCTTGCCGCGACACTGGATTTGTTGCCAAGGATCGGTTTTCGCGGAGTGAATGTCACGCTGCCGCACAAGGAGGCGGTCATGACCCTCGCCGCCGAAACGACGGAGGAGGCGCGCCGCGTCGGGGCGGCGAACACACTTCTATTCAAGGACAACGGCTTTCTGGCCGACAACACCGACGTATACGGCTTCGCCAGCAACATCCTCGCTCAGGTGCCGGCATGGCAGCCCCGCGTGGCGGCGGTCATCGGGTCCGGGGGGGCGTCACGCGCGGTTCTGGTCGCGCTCCTCGACCGTGGCGTTGCCGAGGTACGGCTGACCAACCGCACCAGCGAACGCGCAACGCGCCTCGCCGAGGAGTTCGGAAGCCGGATAAGGCCGATTCCGTGGGACTCGCGCTCCGAAATGCTCGCGGGCTGTGATACGCTGATCAACGCGACCGCGCTTGGCATGACGGGCAAGCCACCACTCGACCTTTGCCTCGATTCGCTGCCCAGCACAGCGGTCGTGAGCGATCTGGTCTATTCGCCGCTGGAAACGCCGCTCCTTGCCGCCGCACGGACGCGCGGGAACAAGGTTGTTGATGGGCTGGGAATGCTGCTCCATCAGGCGGTGCCCGGCTTCGAATACTGGTTCGGCCTGCGACCGAAGGTCGATCTTGCGCTTCGCAATGCGGTGCTGGCGCAATGACCCTGATCCTTGGACTTACCGGCTCCATCGGCATGGGCAAGTCGACGACCGCGGGGTTCTTTCGTGATGCCGGCGTTCCGGTCTGGGATGCTGACGCGACCGTGCACCGCCTGTACGCCCCCGGCGGTTCCGCTGTCGAACCGATTGCGCAACTCTGCCCCGCCGCGCTGAAGAATGGCGGGATCGACCGCGGCGCGCTGAAGGACTGGATCGCGGCGCAGCCCTCCGCGCTTCGGAAGATCGAAGCCGTGGTCCACCCCCTCGTCGCGGCAGACCGTGCGGAGTTCGTCGCGGCGCACCGGGCGGCGGGCACACCGCTTGTCGTCGTGGACATCCCGCTGCTGTTCGAAACCGGTGCCGACAAGCTTTGCGATGCCACGCTCACCGTGTCCGCGCCCGCCGAGGTACAGCGCCAGCGCGTCCTTGACCGACCCGGCATGACGGACGAGAGTTTTCGCGCCCTTCTTGCCAAACAGATGCCGGACGCGGAAAAGCGGGCGCGTGCGACCCATGTGATCGAAAGCCTGAGCGTCGAACAGACGCGCGATGCAGTAAACTCACTGATCAAGAACCTGACAAGGGGCTGAAAGATGCGCGAGATCGTGCTGGATACCGAAACCACCGGGTTCGAACCCGCCGAGGGCCATCGCATCGTCGAGATCGGCGCGGTTGAACTCCTCAACCACATGCCGACGGGCCGCACCTATCATCAGTACATCAACCCCGAGCGTGACATGCCGGCCGGAGCGTTCGACGTGCACGGGCTTTCAGCGGAATTCCTGCGCGATTTCCCGACATTCGCGCAGGTTGTGGATGCGTTTCTGGCCTTCGTGACCGACGCGCGGCTGATCATCCACAACGCCGCGTTCGACATGAAATTCCTCAATGCCGAGCTTAAGTGGGCGAAACGGCGCCCGCTGCCGGCCGACGTCGCCATCGACACGCTCGCCATCGCGCGCCGCCGCTTTCCGGGCTCTCCGGCCTCTCTCGATGCGCTTTGCCGGCGGTTTGGCGTGGACAATTCGGCGCGCGAGAAACACGGCGCGCTCCTCGACAGCGAAATCCTTGCCGAGGTCTATCTGGAACTGATCGGTGGCCGGCAACCGGATTTCGCCTTGGGAACCGCAACGCAAAGCCGGCGATCCCAGCAGTCGGAGGGCTGGCGCCCCTCCGCGCGCCCGCGCCCTCTGGAAGCGCGGATAACCGAGGAAGAGGCCGCCGCACACGCAGGCTTCATCGAAAGCCTGGGCGAAAAAGCGATCTGGCGGGCGCGCGCGACATGACAGAAAGCGTTCCCGCGCTTGTCATCGGCGCGGGACCGGCGGGTCTGATGGCTGCCGAGGCGATCGCCGATGCCGGCCTGCCGGTGCTGGTGGTCGACGCCAAGCCCTCTGCCGGTCGGAAGTTCCTGATGGCCGGGAAATCGGGTCTGAACCTGACGAAGGACGAGGGCCACGACAGGTTTCTCGGGCATTTCGCCGAAGCCGCGCAGTGGCTCGCCCCGATCCTGTCCGAATTCGGCCCGCCCGAGGTGCAGGACTGGTCGCGCACCCTCGGGCAGGAGGTGTTCACTGGCTCTTCAGGTCGGGTCTTTCCGAAGGCCATGAAGGCATCGCCGCTTCTGCGCGCCTGGCTTGTCCGCCTTCGCGGAAAGGGCGTCGAGTTGCGCACGCGCTGGCGCTGGACGGGCCTGTCGGACACCGCCCACAACTTCGACACGCCGGAGGGGCGGAAGGAAATCGCCGCCGCCGGAACGGTCCTTGCCCTCGGCGGCGCAAGCTGGGCCCGGTTGGGCTCGGACGGATCCTGGGCGACGATCCTGGCAAGGCACGGCGTCGACCTTGCGCCTTTCGAGGCGTCGAACGTCGGCTACCAGGTGGACTGGTCCGATCATATGCAGCGCTGGTTCGGCGCGCCGGTGAAATCGGTCTCCCTGATGGCCGGCGGGCAGCGGGTCCGTGGCGAGGTCGTGATTTCGGCCCGCGGGATCGAAGGCGGTGGCCTCTACGCCCTCGCCCGCAGCCTGCGTTCCGGCGCGCCGCTCGCTCTCGATCTCTTTCCCGACTGGACCGTCGAGAGGGTCGCGGGGCGCCTCGCCGCCCAGACCCGCAAGGAAAGCGCCAGCAACAGATTACGAAAGGCCTTCGGTCTGGTGGATGCCCGGCAGGCGCTGGTGCACGAATGGGTGCGTCCGCTCCCAGCCGACCCACATGCGCTGGCAGAGGCCCTGAAGGCAATTCCCGTGCCCCTGGGGCCGCCGCGACCGATCGACGAAGCCATATCGACCGCCGGCGGGATCCGCTGCGCGGCCTTCGACGGCAATCTGATGCTTCCCGCCTTGCCGGGCGTCTTCGTTGCCGGCGAGATGCTGGATTGGGACGCGCCGACCGGAGGCTATCTTCTGACGGCGTGCCTTGCGACCGGACGTCGCGCCGGGCGGGCAGCGGCCGATTGGGCGCGCCGCTAGCGCATGCTGCGGATCATCGCCTGGGCGATTCGCGGTAGCGTCGTGAAGTCGTCGAAAGCCTGACTGTGGGCGATCGTGGCGACCGGGGTCTTCCTGTAACCGGGCGTATAGAGTGCGAAGGGCACCCCCGCCGCGTGTGCCGTTTCAGCGTCGACTTCGCTGTCGCCGACGTAGATGACCGGCCCACCGCCAAGCGCGTCGATCACTGCGTGCAGATGCGCCGGGTCGGGCTTTCGAACGGGTAGCGAATCGCCCCCGACCACCGCGTCAAAGACCGACTCCCAGCCGAAATGTGCTAGCACCGACCGCGTCGGCCCGATCGGCTTGTTGGTGCAGAGCCCCAGGCGCCAACCCGCCGCGCGCAGGGCGTCAAGCGTCGCGGCGGCACCGGGATAGGCCTCGGTCCCGTCATGGCTGGATTCGTACAATTCCAGAAACCGCGCCGTCATCCGGGCAAGGCGCAAAGGCTCGGTCGCTCCGGCGCTGGCGTGTTCGAGCCTTTCCACGAAGACGCCCGCGCCGTTTCCGATGAAGGTTCGGCATTGCGCAGCCGTGATCGCCGGCAGGGCTTCTTCTGCCAGCACCGCGTTTGCGTTCATCAGGATGGCCGGCGCACTGTCGATCAGCGTGCCGTCCAGATCGAAGACGATTTTCATGCTGGCACCGCGTTCATCCGGCGCT
Organism: Pararhodobacter sp. SW119; assembly: GCF_017811755.1. GTDB lineage: Bacteria > Pseudomonadota > Alphaproteobacteria > Rhodobacterales > Rhodobacteraceae > Pararhodobacter. Next base: position 76,312 of record NZ_JADDJF010000004.1, read on the forward strand.
CCTGAACCGGCAGATGGACGATCGCCGAAAAACTGCCCACTCCCACGCCGACCCACCACACAAGCGTATATACTCCTAGCCGGCCAAACCCGAAAATTCTGTTGGGAGATGACGCGGAAGTTGTCTGATACTTGTTCCCAGAAGCTTTTCCATTCCTTGGGGACAAGCCAGCGGCTTATCGTGCCTGCGCGTGGTACTCTGGATTCGGCTCCATCCCAGTGGCCGAGGCTACGCGGTTCGACATATTGAAGAATCCGGTGACGGACGCGACATCCCAGATGTCGCGGTCACTGAAGCCTTCGGCGCGCAGGGCGTCGCGATCCTCCTCGGTCACCTCGGCACTTGCTTTCGTAACCTTTTCAGCGAAAGCCAGCATCGCCTTCTGGCGCGGGGGGATCGACGCGGCGCGCCAGTTCATTACCATCGCTTCGCCCAGCGCCGGATCGCCGGAGATCGCACGAACGGCCGCGCCGTGCGCGACCTGACAATACCAGCAGCGGTTGATCGACGACACCACGACCGCGATCATCTCGCGTTCCAGCTTGCTCAGGCCCGAGGGGCCGAGCATCAGGTCGTTGTACATCGCCGTGAAGGCATCGAGCTTTGCGATGTCGAAGGCATAGGCGCGCAGTACATTCGGCACCATCCCAAGCCTTTCCTGACAGATGTCGAAATAGTGCGCGGTCGCCTCGGGCAGCGGGTCGACCGGGGGCAGGTTCAGGGCGGTCGGCAGGGTCATGATGCGTCCTCTGCGGTCTGACGATAGTGATAGCCGCCAGCCTCGGTCATCCCCAGCGCGCTGTAAAGGCCGCGCGCGGCGATGTTGCGCTCGGTCACCGCCAGCGCGAACCAGGCCCCCCCCTGCGCTTGCGCCCAATCGGCCATGCCGCGGATCATGCGCCGCGCGACCCCTTGTCGGCGGTAGGCGGGTTCGATCTCCAACGCGTGCAGCATTGCGATATCCGTGTCCAGAGCGCAGAAACCCACGCCGGCAGCACGATTCTGAAAGCGCGCGATGAATGCCGTGCGCGGCGCGCTCGCCCGCGCCATCACCGCCAACCGCTCGGGACCGATCCCGGCAGCCCGCCAGATCTGTTTCTGCAACGCCAACGGGGGCCAGCATTCGAACAGCGACACCGGGCGGGGCGGCTCGGCGACCGTGGCGACCGGGGCCACATAGAATACCGTCGGATCGACGACGGCGTAATCCCGGTCGGCCAACGCCAATTCAAGCGAGTCCTCGCCCGATCGGATCATGAACAGCGGTCGCGCGCCCCGGTCGCGCATTGCTTTCTCTGCCGCGGCCAGCGCTTCGGGCGTGAACGGCCGGTCGAGCGTCGCGGCACTCACCCGTTTGCCGCCGCCCCCGCCATCGCGCAGCGTGAAGGGCCCGCAGGGCAAGCGCGCCGCGGGGGGCCATGTCGCCTCCAGCGCGGCGTGAAGCCGGGCGGCCTGCGGTATCATCCGGTGCGGCCCAGCAGCTTCGACAACTCCACCATCGCCGCGTCCAGCTGCCCCGCATCCGTCCCGCGTATCACGACCTGCGTGCCATGCGCGCCGTTACGCAGATAGGGATAGGAGCCGAAGCTGAGCCCGGGAAAGCGCTGCGCCAATTCGCCCAGCGGCGTGGCGATTTCGCCCTCGCCCCGTCCGACATCCAGCATCTGGCTGAGCAGCGGCGCGCCTCCGGCGATCCGCGGCAGAAGCCCCGAAAGCATCGCCTGGAAGATCGCGGGCACCCCCGCCATCACATGCACGTTCTCCAGCGAAAAGCCGGGCGCCGCCGAAACCGGGTTCTCGATCAGGTCGGCCCCGTCCGGAATGCGCGCCATGCGTAGTCGCGCGGCGTTCAGCTCAAGCCCCGTGCGCTGGTAATGCGCGGCAAGCAACGCGCGCGCATCGCCGCGGACGTCGATCTTGGCGCCAAGGGCGGCGGCCACCGCATCGGCGGTGATATCGTCATGCGTTGGACCGATCCCGCCCGAGGTGAACAGGTGATCGTGCGCAGCCCTGAGGGCAATCACCGCCTCGACGATGCGATCGTGCTCATCCGGCACGATGCGCACCTCGCGCAGCCGTATTCCGCGGCCCGTCAACTCGCCGGCCAGGTGGTGCATGTTCGCATCGCGCGTGCGCCCGGACAGGATTTCGTCGCCGATGACAAGCATCGCGGCTGTAGGGTTTGTCATCTGCGCATTCCGTGCCTGTTTCGATCCAGATTGACCTAGCAGGCGCGCGCGGGCTTTCCAATTCCCCCCTCTGGCAATCGTTTGACGACAACGCTATTTAGTCGGGACAGGAGGCAGCGTGTACGAACACGGCGGACGCATAACGCGCGAAGGCATTCGCATTCACGAACCGGGCGACTTCGCCGGGATGCACGCGGCTGGGCGCGTCGTGGCGCAGATCCTCGACGACATCGCCGCGCATGTCTTTCCCGGCCAGACCACAGCCGAGGTCGACCGCCTCATCGCGCAGATGGTCGAGGCGCACGGCGCGACATCCGCGACGATCGGCTACCGCAGCTATCAGCACGCCAGCTGCATCAGCGTCAATCATGTCGTCTGCCATGGGATTCCCGGCGCGGCGATCCCGATGCACAAGGGCGAGACGATCTCGCGCGATCTCGAGAAGCGGCGCAAGGACGATCAGTTCAGGGATGGCGATATCCTGAATATCGACGTGACCGTCATTCTGGATGGGTGGTTCGGCGACAGTTCGCGCATGTATGTTGCAGGCAACCTTAGCCCAAAGGCCGAAAGGCTGATCCAGGTGACGCATGACGCGCTGATGAAGGGGATCGAGGCCGTTCGCCCCGGCAACACCTTCGGCGACATCGGCCACGCCATCCAGAACTATGTCGAGGGGCAGCGCCTGTCGGTCGTGCGCGACTTTTGCGGTCACGGGCTCGGGCGCGTTTTTCACGCACCACCGAACGTCCTGCATTACGGGCGACCGGGACGCGAGGCCGTCCTGGAAGAAGGCATGTTCTTCACGATCGAGCCCATGGTGAATCTGGGCAGGCCCGAGACACGGGTTCTGGCCGATGACTGGACGGCGGTCACGCGGGACAAGACGCTATCGGCGCAATTCGAACATTCGGTTGGCGTGACCTCGGATGGCGTCGATATCTTCACACTGTCGCCGGCCGGGAAATTTCATCCCACCTGGGGCTGAATTTGCTTTGCGCATTGTGGGGTCGTTAGGCGCGCGGGCTTGAAAATTCCTCGGGCTCCTCCAGCACGAAGTTCAGCGCGGCACCCAGCAACACCGAAAAAGCGGAAATATAGAACCAGAGCATCAGCACGATCGCAGCCCCGATCGATCCGTAAATTTCATTGTAGCTGTCGAAATGCGTCAGATAGAGCGAAAACCCCGCCGACGCTGCCGCCCAGACGATCAGGGCCAGAAAAAGCCCGGGCGAAAAGAAGGGACTGCGGCTGCTTTCGGGACGATTGGGGCCGTAGCGGTAGAAAATTCCCAGTCCGCAAACCAGGACCGTGATCGAGATTCCCCAACGCAGGGTTTCGGCCAGAAGCGGAATCCAGCTTCCGACGGGGATGAACGGGGACAGGATCGTCAGGATCAGGGGTGCAATGAGCATCGCCGCCATGGCGGTCACGCCGACACCGATAAGTACCAGGGTCATGGTCAGCGCGGTGACGACACTCCGGACACCGCTTCGTGGGCTGCCGCCGTAGATGATTGTCAGACCCTGGATGAGCGCATCCACACCCAACCGCGCCGACCAGGCCGCAACAAGGAGGCCCAACGCCGACGCCAGGCCCAGCGTCCGGCTGGCGGTGTTCATGAGGTCGGTCGTCTGAGATTGGATCAGTGAGAGCGCTTCTTCCGGCAGAAACTCCGCCGCGACGTCCAGCCCATCCTGGATGATTGCCGGATCCGCCAGAAAGCCGAACAGGCCGATCAGCGCACCCAGGGCCGGAAAGATTGCGAGCATCGCAAAGAAGGCGACGCCAGCGGCCAGCAGCCCCAGGCGCCGTTCAGCCATCAGGCGCCATATGGCAACTGCAACCGAAAAAAACTTCGCCAAGGATCAGATGGCGAAGTCTTCGACGCTCTTGCCCTTCGACAGGGCCTCGTCCAGCCAGCGCGGCCGGCGTCCGCGTCCGCTCCAGGTCTGGGTCGGGTCCTGGGGGTTCGCATATTTCGGTTTTGCGGGCTTGCGCGTCCGCCGCTTGACCAGTTCCGAAAGGTCTGCGGGATTGAGCCCGCGCGCGCGCGCGAATTCCTCGACCTCGGCCAAGGCTTTCTTCTTTTCCCGGTTCTTGAAATGCCGGATCTCGAACGCGACATCCTTCTGAAGCTTCTTCAGTTCGTCCAGCGACATGCTTTCCAGATCGATCATTGGCCCACTCCATTGCAGATTTCACTCGGAAGTAAAACGAAAGGAGGCAAGGCACAATAAAAAAATTGGCGCGATGGGAATCAAGGACTTTGGCGCAATTGCGTTTCCCGCCAGATCATGAAGATACCGGAACCGACGATCAGCAAAAATCCCAGCCAGGCAATTCTGTCCGGCCATTCCGCGAACACCACGTAACCCCAGAAGATTGCCATCGGCATTGCAACGTATTCCAGCGGCGCAATCAGGGCGGCCTCGCAACTGCGATAGGCTTGTGAAATCAGAAAGCCACCGATTGCACTGCCAAACCCCGTGAGCAGAAACAGGAAAGCGTCCGCGGGATCGGGCCAGACCCAGGCGCGCAAAAGAAACGACAGCGAAGCATGCGTGCCGGTATCCAGGCGTCCGTCACCGATGCTTGCGCCGACAAGCAGACTGAACATCAGAAAGGCCATTTGCATGTAGACCGCCATTGTCGCGGCACTGTCGGTTGCGCCCAGCCGCCGCGTCATCATGTGCAGCGAGGCATAGCAGACCGCCGCCAGCAGCGGCAGCAACGCGACGATGGAAAAGGCGTCGGTCCCCGGGCGGATCATGATCAGCACGCCCAGGAAACCCACGGCGATGGCGGCCCAGCGGCGCGGCCCCACCGTCTCGGACAGGAAGATCACCGAAAAGACCGCGATCACCATCGGGCTGATGAAGAAGATCGCAGTGGCATCGGCGATCGGCATCGCCGCAAGCGCCAGGAAGAACGCCATGTTGGCGCCCAGCATGAAGCCGCCGCGCACGACATGGATGACCGGCCGGCGCGTGCGAAGTTGCGCAAAGCCCCCGGTCAACGGCAGGACCAGCCCGAACAGCAGACCCAGCGCCACGAATGAGCGCATGAGCGTGACCTGATGCAGCGGGTAGCTGTCCGAAAGCGATTTGACCGCCATGTCGCCCAGGGTGAACGACATCGCCGCCCCGACCGCGCAAAGCGCACCCAGGCCGGCGGTCGAGATTGGCGCGCGGGGCGCACCGCGGGGACGAAGAAATTGTTTCACAGGCGCAATGAACACGCTTGCCGATGCCGGCGCAAGCGTGTGCGGCCCTCAATCGCCCAGCGTGCAGCACCCCGACAGGCCCACCGTATCGCCGCGCCAGTAGACCTGCGCCTCGAGCCCGTAGAGACGGTCGCTCATGCCGTCCGAGCAGGCGGCATTCTCGCGGATGACCACCATCCCCTCCTTCATGCCGGAAAAGGGCACCGCGAGTGTCGGCGGAAAAGCGGTCGTGGGCAACGCCCCAGCGTCGCCGACCAGTTCGAACCCACCGTCGCCGGGCGCGTGGAATTCGATCCGGTGGCTCGGCAGGAAGATCGGCATCGACCAGAAAGGCTCGGTCCCGAAGCACCGCAAGGGGCTCTCCCCCTCGCGCCAGTTTTGCGCACCGACTTGTGCCAGAAAGCGCAGCGACACCCAGCCCGCCCCTTCGCCGCTGTTGATCCGCCCCCAGCCCCCAGAGTCGGAGACCGCCGTGACCTCGACCCCCGTCGCGTCGGGCGCCAGCCCGCCGATCACCGGGTTTGCCACGCCGGGCGCCGTACGGATATTCAACTGATCGTCCGCCCGCACCCCGGTTACGTCGAACAGCGCTGGAACGGACTGCGCCCAGGACGGCGCGGCGACAAGAAGTGAAAGGGCGCAGGCGTATTTCAGGTGCATGGCAGGTTTCCGCTATCCGGGCCCATTTCGCGCAACCACTTTGCGCACCAGGCGTTGTAATCGGGGCGAAGAGCAGCTTACCTCTTTTGCAACCGCGCGGGCAATCGCCGACCTCGAGAAGGGAACTGACATGCGTGACCTCGACCTAGCGCGTCTCGAAAGCGTGTTTCGCGACACCGCGCTCGAAGCCGGCGCGCTGATCATGGAGGTCTATGACCGGCCCGAGGTCGAAACCCGCACCAAGGCCGATGCGAGCCCGGTCACCGAGGCCGACGAAGCCGCCGACGCCCTGATTTCCCGACGTCTGGCCGCGGCTTTTCCCGACATTCTGATCGTGACCGAGGAGCAGGCCAGCAGCCACCTTCACCGTGCCGATCGTTTCCTGATCGTCGATCCCCTGGACGGCACCAAGGAATTCATCCAGCGGCGCGGCGATTTCACCGTCAACATCGCCTTGGTCGAAGATGGCGTCCCGCAGCGCGGCGTCGTCTATGCGCCGGCGAAACAGCGGCTGTTCTATACCCGCGCCGACGGCACCAGCGTCGAGGAGGCCGCCCCCTTCGGTAACGAACCCGGCGCGCAGCGTGTCCTGCGCGTGGCGCAGCCCGACAACGATGCGCTGCGCGTGGTCGCGTCGAAATCGCACCGGGACGCCGCCACCGATGCCTATATCGACCGGTATCGGGTGGCCCAATCGAAAAGCGCGGGATCGTCGCTGAAATTCTGCCTGATCGCGGCGGGCGAGGCCGACCTCTACCCCCGGCTGGGTCCGACGATGGAATGGGACACCGCCGCCGGCGATGCCGTCGTGCGCGGCGCGGGCGGGCATGTCGCCCAACTTGATGATCACGAATCGCTCACTTATGGTAAGGAGGATTACCGGAACCCTTTTTTCGTTGCGTTCGCGCCGGGTGTCGTGCTGGCGTGACCTCAAGGAACGAAGCTTCGGTCGACAAACCGACGCCATATCCACGCCGTCTTTGACCCTCAAGGACCGTGCGAAACGATGACCGGCAATTGGACAGGACTGGTAGGATCACATGACGCATAAAGTAACCAAGGCCGTTTTCCCGGTTGCGGGGTTGGGAACCCGCTTCCTGCCCGCCACCAAATCCATCCCGAAAGAGATTCTCACGCTCGTCGACCGGCCGCTGATCCAGTACGCCATCGATGAAGCACGCGCCGCCGGCATTACCGAGTTCGTCTTCGTGACCTCTCGCGGGAAAAGTGCGCTTGAGGATTACTTCGATCACGCGCCCGAACTGGAAACCGCGCTGCGCGAAAAGAAAAAGGACGAGCTGCTGAAGGTGCTCGACGCGACCAACATGGAAAGCGGCGCCATCGCCTATGTCCGCCAGCATCAGGCCCTGGGCCTCGGTCACGCCGTCTGGTGCGCGCGCCACCTGATCGGCGACGAACCCTTTGCGGTCATCCTTCCCGACGATGTGATCACCGGCGAGGAGTCCTGCCTCAAGCAGATGGTCGACGCCTATGCCGAGGTCGGCGGCAACATGGTCGCCGCGATGGAAGTGCCGGCCAGCAAGGCCTCCGCCTACGGCATTCTCGATGTGCAGCCTTCGGTCAGCCGCTGCCTGCCGGTGCATGGCATGGTGGAAAAACCCGCGCCCGGCACGGCGCCGTCGAACTTAGCCATCATCGGCCGCTACATTCTGACTCCGCAGGTGCTGCGCAACCTCGACAGCCAGCAGCGCGGCGCCGGAGGGGAGATCCAGCTGACAGACGCGATTGCAAAGGAAATCGAGACGTCGGACAATGTCCACGGCTACCGGTTCAGTGGCCAGCGCTTCGATTGCGGCTCCAAGGCGGGGTATCTGCAGGCAACCGTCGCCTTCGCCCTGTCGCGGCCGGATCTGCGGGACGAGCTGGAATCCTTCCTGCAGGAACTCGTCGCCACGCGGCAGGCGGCGCAGTAACGGCGCCATTGCGCTTGGCCGACTTCGCGCGCGCCTCTTGCAAACATCGGGGCGCGGTCGTTCTATCGCATCATGGACTGGGAAGCCGAGGGAATTGCGCTGCGGATTCGCCCCCATGGCGAAAGCGCGGCGATCCTCACGGCGCTGACAGCCGACCGGGGTGTCCACGCCGGGGTGGTCCGCGGGGGTGCGGGACGTCGGCTCGCCCCCGTATTGCAGCCCGGCGCGCATCTGCATCTGCACTGGCGGGCGCGGCTGAACGATCATCTCGGCGCCTATACCGTGGAGCCGTTGCGCGCGCATGCCGCCGCGCTCATGGCCGATCCCGATCGTCTGGCCGCGCTCAGCGCGGTCTGCGCCCTTGCCGCCTTCGCCCTGCCCGAGCGCGAACCGCAGCCGCGCCTCTTTGCCGCGACGCTCGGCCTGCTCGCGCGGCTCGCGGCGGGCGGCCCGTGGTTCGGCGCCTATCTCGCGTGGGAGCGATTGCTGCTCGAGGAAACCGGCTACGGGCTCGATCTGACGCGCTGCGCGCTCAGCGGCGCGACCGAGGGGCTGACCCTGATCTCGCCGCGCACTGGCCGGGCGGTCACCGCCGCCGCGGCCGGCGCGTATGCCGCGCGCCTGCTGCCGCTGCCGCGCCTGCTGGCTGACCCCGATGCCATGCCCGCGGACGCGGCGCCTGACGACGCCCGCGCAGAGATGGCACAGGGTCTGGCGACGACCGGTCATTTCCTCGCCCGCGTCCTTGCACCGGCCCTTGGCGACAGGCCCTTGCCCAACGCCCGCGCGCACCTCGCCGCCCGGTTTTCGCCGTCTCGCGGTCCCGGCGGCAGGGCGACATGATCCGGAAACCGCGCCCGGGTCGCGCCCGGTCCCGGGAACTCGCTGCGCAATCCGCCCGTTTGCGATGACCGCCGCAGACGCGCTCCGGCCCGCGGGCAAAGGTTTCCCCGCGGTTAATTTCAGAACACTTTGCTTTTTGAATCAATACATTGATCAAGGTGTGCAACTTGCACACCCCATCAGTCGCGCCCTGCCACCCTCTCAGATCGTCGCGTTCGTCGCGCCGCCGTCCAGCAGGATGTTCTGCCCGACGATGAAGCCCGCATGCGTACTGCACAGGAACGCGCAGGTCGCCCCGAACTCGGCCGCGGTGCCGTAACGGCCGACGGGCACCGACGCCTCGCGCCGCTTCCGCGCCTCGGCCAGGTCGATCCCGGCGGCCTCGGCGGCCTTGGTGTCCAGCGCGTTGGCCCGGTCGGTGTCGTGGATGCCCGGCAGCATGTTGTTGACGATCACGCCCTTGCCCGCCACCTGCCGCGACATGCCGGCGACGAACCCGGTCAACCCGGTGCGCGCGGTGTTCGACAGCCCCAGCGCCGGGATCGGCGCCTTGACCGACTGCGAGGTGATGTTGACGACCCGACCCCAACCGCGCTCGATCATCCCGGGCACGCAGGCCTGCATCAGCGCGATCGGCGTCAGCATGTTCGCGTCAAAGGCGCGCAGAAAGTCGTCGCGGCTCCAGTCGGTCCACATCCCCGGCGGCGGACCGCCGGCATTTGTGACCAGGATATCGACATTGCCTGCCGCGGCCAGCACTTCGGCGCGTCCCGCTTCCGTCGTGATGTCGGCAGCGACCGTCGTCACATCGACACCATGGGCCTCCTTGATCGCCCGCGCCGTTTCGGTCAGCACCTCCGCCCCGCGCGCGTTGATGACCAGATCGACGCCGGCGGCCGCCAGCGCCTCGGCGCAACCCCGTCCCAAACCCTTGCTGGCCGCGCAGACAAGGGCGCGCTTTCCGCGAATTCCAAGATCCATGGCTCACTCCTTTTCTTGCCGAGTATCAGGCTGGCGCGGGCAGCGCAATTGACGCATCCGCAGGTTGCGCCTTAGAATGCTCTGGCGCGCCAATCCGGGAACCCGAAGCATGCCTAATCGACCCAGCGCAGCGTCCGGCGTCAAGGGCTGTTCCGCATGTCTTGGGTGGATGCGGTGAACGGCTCCGCGATCCTGGCGGCAACGGATCTGACGGCGCGTTCGGCTTACGTCGCGCCGCGCGCCGCGCTCATCGCCCGAACGCTGAAAAAAGACATCGTGCTCGCGCATGTCGGGCGCCCGGATCGCGCTTCCGCTCCGGCCGACGCCCCCAGCGCGAGGGCCGAGGCTGCGGTGGCCGGCGACACCGGCCCCGACGCGGGTTCAGACCCCGGCCCCCTGCAGGCCTTGCGGCAAAGACTGCTCGGCCGCCGCAACTCGAACGATCCCGGCGCGACCGAACTGAAACTGCACCGGGCCGCCGAAGGACTTTCGCCGACGCCGACGGTCCGCCTGCTCGCCGGCGATCCCGCAGACGAGCTTGCCGGCTTGGCGGTCGAGGTGAACGCGGTCCTGATGGTGCTGGGCCTGCACCGCGAACGGCGCGTTCTCGACCTGCTGCGCCTCACCACGATGGAACAGATCGTGCTCGCCGCGCCGACGCCGGTGCTGATCGCCCATCGCGCGGCGGAGGGACCGTATCGCCGGGTGCTGGCGCTCACCGATTTCTCGCCCGCGTCTGCCGCGGCCCTGCGCTTCGCGGCCCAGATCGCACCCGAAGCGGAGTTTCACGCGATTCACGCGCTGCAGCTTCCCATCGGCGCCCGGTTCACCGCGCAGGATGCGGCCAGCGACGACAGCCTGACCCAGGCCGAGCAGATGCGCGCCGCGTTCCTGTCCGCCCCTGGCCTGCCCGAACTGGCCGAGTCGCCCGAGATCGTTCCGGGCGGCGTGCATGAAGTGTTGTCTTTCCGGCAGCGCGAACTCGGCGCCGATCTGGTCTGCGTTGGCACCCATTCGGGGCGCGACCCCAACCAGCTTGGCCACTACGCGCGCGACCTGATGCGCGCGCCGCCGACCGATCTGCTGGTCGCCAAACCGGGCTGAGCCGCCGGCGCCGCTACGTTCGCCTCAGCCCAGCCGACCCATCGCCGCCGCGGTGTCGATCATGCGGCAGGAAAAGCCCCACTCGTTGTCGTACCACGCCAGTACCCGGCAGAGGGAGCCTTCCAGAACACGCGTCTGGTCCAGATGCGCGACCGACGAATGCGGATCGTGGTTGAAATCGATGCTGACATTCGGATGGTCCGTCACGGCCAGAATGCCGCGTAGCGGGCCTTCGGCGGCGGCGCGCAGGGCGGCGTTGATCTCGTCGGCGCTGGTCTCGCGCGCCGCCTCGAAGCCGAAATCGACGACCGAAACGTTGGGCGTCGGGACGCGGATCGCCGCGCCGTCCAGCTTGCCGTCCAGTTCCGGCAGCACCAGCCCTACGGCTTTCGCCGCACCGGTCGTCGTTGGGATCATGCTCAGCGCCGCGGCACGCCCGCGGTAGAGGTCCTTGTGATAGGTATCCAGCGTCGGCTGATCGCCGGTGTAGCTGTGAATCGTCGTCATGAACCCGCGCCGGATGCCGACCGCCGTGTGCAGGACGCTGGCGATGGGGGCAAGGCAGTTGGTCGTGCAGGACGCGTTTGAAACGACGCGGTCTGCCGCCGTCAGCACGCCATGATTGACGCCGAAAACCACTGTCTTGTCAGCGCCCTTCGACGGAGCCGAGACGAGCACGCGGCGCACACCGGCCTCCAGCAGGCGCGCGGCCTTGTCGCGGTCGGTGAAGACGCCCGTGCATTCCAGCGCCACGTCCACATCGCTCCAGGGCAGCTTTTCAGGCTCGCGCAGTGCGGTCACGCGGATCGGTCCGCGCCCCACGTCCAACGAGTCCTCGCCGGTGCGCACCTCTCTGGGGAAGCGCCCGTGGACCGAGTCGAAGCGCAGCAGATGCGCGCTGGTCTCGACGGGGCCGAGGTCGTTGATCGCCACCACCTCGAGATCCGTTCGGTCGTTCTCGACGATGGCGCGAAGGACGTTGCGCCCGATCCGGCCGAAGCCGTTGATCGCCAGCTTCACGGTCATGGAGTACCTCCGTTTCGGTTCGTGCTGCCTGAAATGCCTTGCGGCGCAGGCGTTGCGGCGCAGTCCAGACAACTTACGTTAACGCTAACAGGTTGCTGTTCAACATGACCGGCGCCCCGGAGTCAAGCGCTACCAAGGGTCGGCTCGAGGCCGGAACAAACCTTGCCACAGGGGCATTTTGGGGTGCTGGCAAACGTATGGCAAACGTATGGCAGGCGTATGGCAGTTGGCTGGCAGCGCGCCGGCGCGCGGCGCGCGGCGCGGGCGAAGTCAGTTCCCGAGGATGCCGCCCAGGATGTCGCGGATCGTGTCCTGAAGGCTGCCGCCGGTTGGCCGGTCGTTGGTGACCGGCGGGTCCCAGGCGCTCGGCGCCTCCAGTTGCGGCCGTTCGGGCACGATCATCGGCAGCGGGCGCTGCGGCGAGCCGGCATGCACCCGCTCCATCGTTTCGCGCCAGATGTCGGCGGGTAACCCGCCGCCGGTGACGCCGACCAGCGGGCTGTTGTCATCGTTGCCCATCCAGACCCCGACCACGTAATCGGCGGTGAAGCCGACGAACCACGCGTCGCGCGCGGCCTGCGTCGTCCCGGTCTTGCCTGCCGCCGCCCGCCCGTCCGGCAGGCGCGCGCGACGCCCGGTGCCGTAGGGGGCTTCCAGCACCTGGGTCATCATCCAGGTCAGCTTGCCCGCCGCCTGCTCGGAGATCACCCGCGTGCCGATGCCGCCGCCGATGCCCATCAGGGGCTCGGCATCCGCGACCAGCCGCAGCGACGTGAAGCCATAGGGACGCACCGCGCTGCCGCCGTTGAGGATGCCGGCATAGGCGGCGGTCATGTCCAGAAGCGTCGACTCGCTCGACCCCAGCGCCAGCGCCGGGCCTTCGGCCAGTTCGGCGCGAAGCCCGAAGGCGTTGGCCGCGCGGCGCACCTCCTCGCGGCCCATCGCCTCGGATATGCGCACGGCGGGAATGTTCTGCGACCGCGCGAAAGCCTCGGCGATGGTCATCATCCCCAGGAAATCGTTGGTGTAGTTGCGCGGGCTCCAACTGCCCGAGCCGGGGATCTGCATGGTCAGCGGCACATCCTCGACCATGTCGTAGGGCTCGTACCCGACGTCCATCGCCAGCGCATAGACGAAGGGTTTGAAGGCCGATCCCGTCTGCCGTTGCGCCTGCGTCGCGCGGTTGAATCCGCCGGTGACGTAGTTCCGCCCGCCCACCATGCCACGCACCGCGCCGTCGGCCGACATCACCACGATCGCGGCCTCGGCGACCGAATCGTCGCGGACGCGGGTCGCGAAGACCTCGGTCAGGGCCTCTTCGGCGGCGGTCTGGATGCGCGGGTCGAGCGTGGTCAGGATAATCACGTCTTCCGTGGTCTCGCGCGTCAGATAGGCCGGGCCGGACTGCATCACCCAGTCGGCGAAAAACCCGCCGGTGGGCGATTCGGCGGTATCGGACAGCCGGGCGGGTTGCGTGCGTGCCGCGTTCGCCTCGGCGGTGGTCAGCAGGCCCTCGCGCTCCATCAGCCCGACCACGACATTCGCGCGATCCTGCGCGCGGCGCAGGTTGCGCGTCGGCGCGTAGAGCGAGGGCGCGACCAGCAGGCCCGCCAGCATCGCCGCCTGCGGCGCGTCGACCTCTGCCGCCGAGCGACCGAAATAGCGCTGCGCGGCGGCCTCGAACCCCCGCGACCCCGCCCCCAGGAAGGCGCGGTTCATGTAGATCGTCAGGATCTCTTCCTTGCTGTAGCGAAGTTCCAGCGCGAAGGCGTAGGGCAACTCCTTCAGCTTGCGCCAAACGGTGCCGCGCCGGCAGTCGGCCTCGTAGGCGGCCTCGCTTTCCCATTCGGCCGGGTCGAAGGGCACGCCCAGGCACACGAGCTTGGCCACCTGCTGGGTGATCGTCGACCCGCCATGCCCCGAAAACGGGCGGCGACCCGCCGCCATGTTGATCCGCATCGCGCCCACGATCCCGCGCGGCGACACCCCGAAATGCCACCAGAACCGCCGATCCTCGGTTGCCACGATGGCGTTCTTCAGATGCGGCGAGACGCTGTCGGTGGTGATAATGCCGCCATAGCTTTCGCCGCGCCAGGCGAAAACCTCGCCATTGGCATCCTGCATGGTCACCGACCCGCGCGCCCGTCCGTCCAGTTGCGCCGAAAGCTCGGGTAGCGAGGCGTAGAAATAGAGGGTTGTCGCCGCGAGCACGAGCGCGACAACCGCGACGACCCGCCAGGCAACGCCCCAGATCACCCGCCAGAAGAAGCCGAAGACCCCGCTGACCACCCGCGTCAGCAGGTTGCCCCGGCGCGGTGCCCGGCGTTTGCGCTTGGCGCCGTTCTTCTGGCCGCCGCCGTTGCCGTCGCCGTTGCCGGCGCCACCCGACCGGCGCGTCGGTGACGCACGCCGGTCGGCCACCAGCGGAGGTTTCCGATTGCCGTTGCTGCCCATCTGTCTGCCGCTTCGATCCTGCCTGCGGATTCTTTGACGGCACAATAACCCGCGCGCCCGCCAAAGCGAAGCCCGCGCGCTCGCCGCTGCGGATTTCGTGATTGCCTAAATTTCAGGCAAAGACCAAAATTTGTGCAAACAAGAGGTTGCAGTTGCGGAATCCGACCGCAGTTCGGCGACGCCAGACATTGCGGCGCCCCCGCCCCGGCTTCCATTCAGGACCATGCCGCCCGCGCGACGGGCTCAAGGAGCGAAGGGGGAAGATGTGAAATACATCATCGCAGCGATCAAGCCGTTCAAGCTGGAGGAGGTCCGCGAGGCGCTGACCGCCATCGGCGTGCGCGGCCTGATGGTGACCGAGGTCAAGGGCTTCGGGTCGCAGTCCGGTCACACCGAGATCTACCGCGGCGCGGAATACGCCGTGAACTTCGTGCCCAAGGTCAAGCTGGAAATCGCGGTCAGCGACGGGCTGGCCGAGCAGGTGGTTGACACGATCCAGCGCACCGCCCGCACCAACAAGATCGGTGATGGCAAGGTCTTCGTGCTGGACCTGGAACAGGCGGTGCGGGTGCGCACCGGCGAACTCAATGACGACGCGCTCTAAACAGGGGTTGACGCAGATGAAACTCAGAAACGCTCTACTGATGGCGTCGGCGGCGGTCATGACCCCGCTGGTCGCCCACGCGCAGGAGGCCGCCGAGAATGGTGATCCCCTGGCCGAGATCGCCGCGATGCTGGCCTCGAACCAGGCCGAGACGGTCTTTGTGTTCAACACGCTTCTCTTCGTGATCAGCGGCGTGCTGGTGTTCTGGATGGCGGCGGGCTTCGCGATGCTCGAGGCGGGCTTCGTGCGCTCCAAGAACGTCACGATGCAGCTGACCAAGAACATCGGCCTCTTCTCGATCGCCGCGTTCCTTTACTACCTGATCGGCTTCAACCTGATGTATCCCGGCGACGGCTGGATGATCGAGGGTTGGCTGGGGGCGTTCTCGCCCACCGTGCTGGAGGCCGTGGGCGTCACCGCCGATGCGGTCGAGGACATCACCTACGCCTCGGTCGGGTCGGACTTCTTCTTCCAGCTGATGTTCTGCGCCACCACCGCCTCGATCGTGTCGGGTGCGCTGGCCGAGCGGATCAAGCTCAACAGCTTCCTTGTCTTCGTGGTCGTGCTGACGGCGCTGATCTATCCGATCCAGGCCAGCTGGACCTGGGGTGAGGGTTTCCTGGACGCGGCCGGGTTCCTTGATTTTGCCGGCTCCACCATCGTGCATTCGGTGGGTGGCTGGGCGGCGCTGATGGGCGCGATCATCCTGGGGCCGCGGATCGGCAAGTATGCCAAGGATGGAAAGGTCACGCCGATCCCGGGGTCGAACCTGGCGCTGGCGACGCTGGGCACGTTCATCCTGTGGATGGGTTGGTTCGGCTTCAACGGCGGGTCGGAACTGGCGCTGGGCACGGCGGATGCCGCGGCCAATGTCAGCCGGGTGCTGGCCAACACCAACGCCGCCGCGGCGGCGGGTGCGCTGGCGGCGCTGATCCTGACGCAGGTCCTTTATAAAAAGGCGGACCTGACCCTGATCCTGAACGGCGCGCTGGGCGGGCTGGTCGCGATCACCGCCGAGCCGCTGGCGCCGGGCCTGGGCATGGCGTCGGCGATCGGCGCGGTCGGCGGCGTGATCGTGGTGCTGGCGGTGCCGATGCTGGACCGGATGAAGATCGACGACGTGGTCGGCGCGGTGCCGGTGCACCTCTTCGCCGGGATCTGGGGAACCATCGCGGTGGTGCTGACCAACGATGAGGCCAACATCTTCACCCAGCTTTACGGGATCGTGGTGATCGGCGCCTTCGTGATCGTCACCTCGACCGTGGTCTGGCTGGTCATCAAGGCGACGATGGGCCTGCGCGTCGATGCCGAGGCCGAGGTGATGGGCCTCGACAAGACCGAGTTGGGGATGGAAGCCTACCCCGACTTCGCGCCCGGCAGCTGATCCTTCCCTCCGGCTGCCAAGCGACGCGCGCCCCGGGCTTCGTGCCCGGGGCGTTCGCGTTCGGGGGGCCGTCGCGGGGGTCGAGGGCGGCGGCGGTGCGCTAGCTTGCGCAACTGGCCGCTCGCGCGCCAAAACTGTCGAACTTTTCAGGAAATCGGTCGATCCATGCAAATCAGCGACGGAAATTGGCCAATTCGTGAAAAGAATCGACGATTTCGGGGTCGGGTATTTTCCGTTGTGCCTTGTGGCAGAAACCGGGTGTCGCCTACCATATGTTGTGGTTTGATCGACGAACCCGCGTCGCCCGTCGGTCCGCGCTCGCAGCGCGGGGCACGAAAAGGGCCGCCCGGCGCGGCGTGGCGCGGGCGTCAGCAGGGGGTGGCAGGGGGCCGTATCAGCGCTGGCGGATCGTGTCGCCGGGTTGCAGGGTCGGCGTCAGTTCGACCCGCAGGCCGCCGATCACGCCGTCCATCCCCTTGCCGGCGATGATCTGCGCCGCGCGTTCGCCGATCTCACGCCGGCAGGCGTCGATGGTGGCCAGACGTTTAGGCAACCCGTCCAGGAATTCCAGCCCGTTGAACCCGGCCAGGCCCAGCTTGCCGGGAACGTCCAGCCCCTGTTCCAGGCACCAGATCAGACCGCCGGCGCCGATCATGTCGTTGGAGTAGTAGAGGAAATCGAGGTCCGGGGCGCGTTTCAATATCGCCTCGGTCATCTCGCGCCCCTTGGCGAGCGCGGAGCCGCCCGAATAGAATTCGGTCTCGGCGAGTTCCAGCCCGTGTTCGGCCAGCCCTTCGGTCAGACCCTCCATGCGTTTGCGGGCGCGGTGGTCGTCGGGCATCTTGGTGCCCAGAAACCCGATCCGCCGGTATCCTGCCGCCGCGATTGCTTCGGCCATCTGCCGCCCCGCCGCCCGGTGCGAGATGCCGACGACGGAATCGATCGCCGTGCCGTCGACGTCCATGATCTCGACCACCGGGATGCCGGCGCTTTCCAGCATCGCGTGCGAGGCCGGGCTGTGTTCCAGCCCTGCGAGGATCACGCCGGATGGGCGCCAGGACAGCATCTCGTAGAGCACGCTTTCCTCGCGCTCGGCGGAATAGTTGGTGACGCCGAAGACGGGTTGCAGCCCGGTATCCTCCAGCGCCGCGGAAATCCCGCCCAGCACCTCGGGGAAGACCATGTTCGACAGCGACGGCACGATCACCGCGACCAGGTTGACGCGCTGCGAGGCGAGGCCACCGGCGATCTTGTTGGGCACGTAGCCCAGCTCGCGCGCGGCGGCGAGCACCTTCTCGCGCGTCGGGGGCGAGACGTCGTCGCGGTTGCGCAGCACGCGGCTGACGGTCATTTCGGAAACGCCGCAAGCCTCCGATACATCGCGGAGCGTGAGGGGGCGGCGGATGTCGGGCTTGGTCATCTGGGGTCCGATCTGGCCGGGCGCGGGGCCCATGTCTCGATTACTAGCGACTATGCCGGGGCTGTCAAAGCCCGTCTGAGCCATCCGGGCGCAGGCCGGGCACCCAGGGCAGCGCCAGCCGCGCCACGACCACCGCCAGAACGATGCGCACGAGGTGGTGGACGGTGACATAAACCGTGCTCATCTGCAGCGAGAGGGCCACCAGCGACATCTCGTTGATGCCGCCGGGCGCGAAGGCCAGGATCACCGCCGGAATGGGCTCGCCCACCGGGCCGGCGAAGAGCGCGCCCAACCCGGCGGCCAGCAGCAGGGCGGCGGCGACATAGACCGCGCTGAGCCGCAGCGCCAGCCACAGCAGGCCCCCCCGGAACCCGGCGAAGCGCGCGCCGAGCGAGGTGCCGACGACCCATTGCGTGACCACGATGGACCAGTCGGGGGGGCTGGCCTCGGTCAGCCCGGCGATATGCGTTGCAGCGCTGAGCAGCAGCGGCCCGGCCAGAACGGCCGCCGGCATGCGCAGTCGCGACGCGCCCCACCAGCCGAAGACCGCGCAGCCGAGCAGTACGCCGAGATCCCACAGCGACATCGACACGTCCGACCCCGGCCGGACCAGCCCCGACCCGCTGCCGACCGCCTGGTTGAAGGCCACGGCAAAGGCGATGGGGATCAGCACGATGCACAGGATCAGCCGCAGGAACTGCAGCACGATCAGCATGGGCATGTCGGCGCCGGCCTTCTCGCCCATGTCCAGCGCCTCGATGAAGCCGCCGGGCATGGCGGCGAAGAACGCGGTTTTCGGCGCGATCCGGCCCAGCCGCCGGTAGACCAGATAGCCGATCAGATGCGCCAGCGGAATGAAGACCGCCAGTGCGACCAGCGACAGCCACCAGCGCGCCGCCTGGCTGGCGAAATCGGGCGGGAAGGTGGCGCCGATGGCGATGCCGATGACCGGGATCAGCAGGTAGCGCCAGCCCTGCGGCACGGCGACCGGCTGGCCGAACAGCCGGAAGCCGCCCGAGGCCGCCACCGCGACGGTGACCAGCGATCCGATCAGCATGCCCAGCGGCAGGCCGGCAGCCAGCGCCAGCAGCCCGCCCGCCGCGCCCAGCGCGAAGGTGGCGGCGATGCCCTGCGGGGCCAGCCCGCCCGTCAGACGCTCCTGCAGCCTCAAGCCCGCCTCACATCTGCCCGCCCGCGATCTCGATGCACTGGCCGTTGACGCTGTCTGATCCCGGCAGTGAGAGCCAGAGCGCGGCGGCGGCGACCTCGTCGGGGCGGATCAGGCGCTTGTGGCGGTTGGTCCTGACCATCATCGCATGCGCCTGGTCGTGGCTGATGCCGGCGCGGGCGGCGATGCTTTCGGTGTTGCGGGTGACGATGTCGGTGTCGACATAGCCGGGGCAGAGCGCGTTGAAGGTCAGGCCCGAGCCCATGAAATCCTCGGAAAGGCCGCGCATCAGCCCGATCATCCCGTGCTTCGACGCACTGTAGGCCGGCGCCCCCTTCAGCCCCTTCAGCCCGGCGATGGACGAAACGAACAGCACGCGCCCCCAGCCCGCGTCCTGCATGCCGGGCAGGCAGGCCTGCACGGTCAGCATCGCCCCGTCGAGGTTGATCGCCATCATCCGCCGCCAGAAGACCAGGTCCATCCGCCCGATCGACTTGCCCTCGGCGATGCCGGCGTTGGGCACGCAAATCGTCACCGGGCCGCGGGAGTCGATGGCGGCGGCGCAACCCTCAGTGACGTTCGCCTCTTCGGCCACGTCCATGACCAGCGGGTGCAGGCCCGGCGTGTCCGCCGCCGCAGCGTCCAGCACGTCGCCGCGCCGGCCGGTGATGGTGACCTGCGCGCCGCGCGCCGCCAGCCCCTGCGCGATCGCCAGCCCGATGCCGGTGCCGCCGCCGGTGATCAGCGCGTGCCGCCCGGCCAGTTCGCCCTCGCCCATTTTCGTCCTCCGTCCCAGCGTTTGCGCCAGACTAGACCGGCGCGCGCGGCTTGCCCATACCCGCGCGGCTTGCGCCGGCGTGGCGGTCAGCCCGGCCGGCGGGGGTCGATCAATCCCGCCAGCAGGGCGCGGATCACGGCGTCGGTGCGGGTGCGTGCCCCAAGCTTCAGCCGCGCCCGCGCCACGTATTCCTGGGCCGAGCGTTCGGAAATGCGCAGCTCGTTGGCGATGCCGGCGATCCGCACCCCCTCGGCCAGGCGGGTCAGCACCTGACGCTCGCGGCTGGAGAGTTTCGCGGCGTCGGCATCATGCGGCGCCGACGGCCAGCGCAACGCCAGCAGCCCGGCAAAATAGAGCCCCGCCATCTGCAGGACCGGCAACTGTGCCCGGGCGAACTGCCCGAAGTCCGGTGCGGGGTCGTCGCCCCAGAAGGTCAGCATCGACATCCGCGGCGCGGCCGGCGCGGCCAGCGGGATGCTGAGCGCCTGGTGCTGGCCCAACTCCTCCAGCATGATGCGCGAGATCGGCGCGAAGACGGTCGGTCGTTCCAGCAGACGCCGATGATCGACATAAAGCGGCCCGGCGCTGAGCGAGAGGAACTTCAGCGTCGGGCGCAGGTGCCACAGCGTAGGCTCGCTCGCGCGGCGGACGTCCCCGCGATAGCCGCGCAGCCGCGCGTCCAGATCGCCGTCCCAGACGGTCCCGAAAGCCTGCGCGCCGGGATGCGGGGCGAAGGGGTTGGCGGCGCGCCGCGGCAGGTCGAGATGCAGCGCTGCGCGCGCAAGGCCTTGACGGGCGAGTGCTGCGTGAAACGCCTGCCACGCCGCCTCGGGCGTCGCCGCGCCGGCCACGGTGTCGGCAAGGGCATGCAGATCCAGCCCGTCCATAGCGCCCTTTCGCCCCCCCGGATGTCGTCAAAACTGACGACGTGATCGGGATAGAAAAACGCGTATCCTGATCCTCACGTTTGTTGCCTGCCGTGCTTTTGTCAATCCTGGGGCGTGTTTGGCCCCGAAACGACCATGCGAATTAGGGCCGATCGCATGCCAGAGGAGGATTCGAGCATGTATTTTCGCCAGATCTGCACCGGACTGACCGTTGCGCTGGGCCTGGCCGGGCAGCCGGGAAGCGCCGACACCATCACCGGGCCGACCAGCCGTGTGGTCGTCACCTCCAGCGAATGCCCGGGGCAGCTTTGCCGCGACGTGTTCGGAGATTCGGCCGAGATCCTGCTCTGGCCGGTGGGAAATCCGACCCGGTCGGGCGCGTTCCTGTCCTATGACGCGAGTTCCAGCGCCGCGGGCATCTTCGCCTCGGCGGTGGTGAGCAACCGGGCCCGGAACGGCACCGTCACCGTCTATGCCCGCGATGTCTTCACGCTGGGCACGCTGGACAAGACGAAACCCGAGACACTGGAGACGACCGCGCTGCTGAATGTGTCCGGCACGGCGGGGGAGGGGCTGGGCGGCGATGGCAGCCGGTTCCGCCTCCGCAGCGGCATCAGCGGCGTGCGGCCGGTGGCCGAGGTCAGCCTCGGCTCGCTGGTCGGCACGTCGAGCATCGAGACCACGTCGGTGCAGCTTGGCGGGCTTCTGGACGGGGTGATCCAGCCGGGCGTTGCCAATCTGTCGCAGACCCCCGCGCAGGACATCACGGTGACGGTCGGCGTGCCGTTTCAGCTGAAGATCTTCATGGAGCTGTTCCATGTGCTGGACTGGTCGTCGCCGGCCAGTTTCGTGCAGTCGAGCTTCACCAATTCCGCCCGCGTCGGGTTCGACCTGCCCGAGGGGTATTTCATCACCTCGGCGCGCGGCTACAGCCAGGGGCTGCCGGTGGCGCCGCCGCCGGCCCCGACCGCCCCGATCCCGTTGCCGGCGGCGCTGCCGATGCTGGTGGCGGGGCTTGCGCTGCTGTTCGGGCTGCGCCGGCGGCGGGGCTGAGGTGTCGCCCGCGGGCGCGGTGGCGTGATCGCCGGCAGGCGTGAGCCATATCTGAAAGCGCCCTCCTGATACTTGACATATCAATGATCAGATTCTAGACGGCATCAACGCTGTCCGGAGCCCGATCATGATCACCGCTGGCCAGATGCGCGCGGCGCGCGCCCTGCTGGGTATCGACCAGAAGACACTGGCGGCGCTTTCGGGCGTCTCGGTCCCCACCATCCAGCGGATGGAGGCGAGCGAGGGCCGGGTGCGTGGCGTCGTCGAAAGCCTGACGCGGGTGGTCGAGGCGCTGGACCGCGCCGGGGTCGAGCTGATCGGCGAGGGCGCGGTCAGCCCCGCCGGCGGGCGCGGCGTGCGGCTGAAGGCGCCCGCGCTGCCGCCCTGAGCCCCCGTCCTTCCGTTTCGCGACGAGGATCGCCGACAAGATGCCGACGTTCCCGCCGCCTTTGCCCCTGAAGGTGCGGCCCCATGCATCCGACCCAGATCCCGCGCGACACGGCCAGCTTTGCGGAGCTGTTCACGCCCAAGATCGTCACCGTCCTGCGCGAAGGCTACGGCGCGCGGCAGTTGCGCGCCGATGCGCTGGCCGGGCTGACCGTCGCCATCGTCGCCCTGCCGCTGTCGATGGCCATCGCCATCGCCTCGGGCGCGACGCCGGCGCAGGGGCTCTATACCGCCATCGTGGGCGGGTTTCTGGTGTCGCTGCTGGGCGGCTCGCGGTTCCAGATCGGCGGGCCGGCGGGGGCGTTCATCGTGCTGGTCGCGGCCACGGTGGCGCAGCACGGGTTGGACGGGCTGATCCTGGCCACGTTCCTCTCGGGGCTGATGCTGGCGGCGGTGGGCTTCCTGCGGCTGGGCACGTTCATCAAGTTCGTCCCGTTCCCGGTGACCGTGGGCTTCACCGCGGGCATCGCCGTCATCATATTTGCCAGCCAGATCAAGGAGGTCTTCGGCCTGACGCTGGAGAGCGAGCCGGGCGAACTGCTGGAAAAGCTGCCGGCGCTCTGGTCGGTGCGCGACAGCGTGACGCCCGCGGCCTTCGTGGTGGCGGTGGCGGTGGTGGCGGTGATCCAGGGGTTGCGCCACTGGCGCCCGCACTGGCCCGGCATGCTGATCGCGGTGGTGCTGGCCGGGGTGGCGGTGGCGGCGCTGGGCCTGCCGATCGAGACCATCGGCACCCGGTTCGGCGGCATCCCGTCGTCCCTGCCCATGCCGCGCCTGCCCGCGATGTCGCTGGAGAGGATCGTCGCGGTCCTGCCCGCGGCGCTGTCGTTCACGCTGCTGGGCGCCATTGAATCGCTGCTGTCGGCGGTGGTGGCCGATGGCATGACCGGGCGGCGGCATCGGTCCAACTGCGAACTGGTGGCGCAGGGCGCGGCGAATGTCGGCGCGTCGCTCTTCACCGGCTTCTGCGTCACCGGCACCATCGCGCGCACCGCGACCAACGTGCGCGCCGGCGCGCATGGCCCCGTCGCGGGGATGCTGCATGCGGGGTTCCTGCTGGCCTTCATGCTGGTCGCAGCACCGCTCGCCGGTTTCATCCCCCTGGCCGCACTCGCCGGGGTGCTGGCGGTGGTCGCGTGGAACATGATCGAACGGCCGGCGATCGCGATCCTCCTGCGCTCGGGCTGGGGGGAGGCAACGGTGCTGGCGGTCACGTTCCTGCTGACCATCTTCCGCGACCTGACCGAGGCCATCGTCGTCGGTTTCGCGCTGGGCTCGGTGCTTTTCATCCACCGGATGAGCCGGGCGACCGCGATCACCGCGCAGGCGCCGCTGGTCGGCGGCGACGAGGCCGACAGCGCCCGCCCGCGCGGCGCCTATACTGAGGCCGCCGCCGATCCCGATGTCGTGGTCTACCGGATCACCGGGGCGCTGTTCTTCGGCGCGACGGCGTCGATCGGATCGGTGCTGGACCGCATTCAGGACAGCCATCGCGCGCTGATCGTCGATTTCTCGGCGGTGCCGTTTCTGGATGCGACGGGCGCCAACATGATCGAGGGGCTTGCGCACAAGTCGCGCGGCCGGGGGGTGGAGCTGTGGCTGACCGGGACCGACCGCGCCAGCCGGCGCCTGCTGCTGACGCACGGGCTGCGGCCGCCGCTGGCGCGCCATGCCTCCAGCATCGCGGCGGCGATGGCGGGGGTCCGGCGGCGGGCGGCGGGCCCCCGCTGAAGGGCCGGCGCGCGGCCGCTTCGGGAATGCGTCAGGAAAAGGCGGCTTCGAGCGCGATCTCGACCATCTCGGCAAAGCCGGTCTCGCGCTCGGCGCTGGGCAGATGCGCGCCGGTCAGCAGGTGGTCCGAGATGGTCAGGACGGCCAGCGCGCGGGCACCGTGGCGGGCGGCGACGGTGTAAAGCTCGGCCGCCTCCATCTCGACACAAAGGGTGCCGTGGCGGGTAAGCGCCTCGGTCAGGTCGGGGCGTTCGTCGTAGAAGACATCCGACGAATAGATGCCGCCGGCGTGGACCGTGGCGCCCCGCGCGGTGGCGGCGCGATGCGCGGCCGTCAGCAGGGCGAAATCGGCGCAGGGGGCGAAGGCCATCTCGCGGAAGATCCCGCGCGAGGGGGTCGAGATCGTGCTGGCGGTCATCGCCAGGACGATGTCGCGCAGCTGGACATGGGGCTGCATCGCGCCGGCCGAGCCGATGCGGATCAGCGTCTTCGCGCCATGCTCGCGGATCAGCTCGTTGGCGTAGATCGACAGCGACGGCATCCCCATGCCCGAGCCGTGGATCGTCACCCGGCGGCCGCGCCAGGTGCCGGTATAGCCCAGCATGCCGCGGACCTCGTTGACCGGCCGGGGATCGTCGAGGAAGGTCTGCGCCGCCCAGCGGGCGCGGTAGGGATCGCCGGGCATCAGGACGGTTTCGGCGATCGCGCCGGGCTCGGCGCCGATATGGAGGGACATGCGCGGCCTCGTGCGTGGCGATGGGGGCAGGATGGCGCGCGGGGCGGCGGCGCGCAAGGGGCCGGCAGGGCGACCGTGACCGGGGGCGCCGCGCTCGGGGGCATCGAGCCCCCTCGCGCGGCCTTGGGCCGCGCCGCGGCGTCCGGCGTCGATCAGTCCGGCGGCACCGCCGTGGCGATCACCGCCAGGCAGTCGCCGGTCTGGATCAGCCCCGGGAAATGCCGCGCCGCCAGCAGCCCGGCGCGCTGCGCGCGGTAGATGACGGGGTCCAGCCCGGTGCGGTCGGCGGGCCAGACGCGGGCCAGCGGCGCGCCTTCCGCGACCCGTTCGCCGAGGTCGACCAGCGGCTGCACCAGCCCCTCGGAGGTGGCGAAATGGTAGCAGTCGTCGCCGGGCATATCGAGCGTCACGCTGCGCTCCAGCTCCATCTCGCCGGCCAGAATCCCGGCGTGGATCAGCACGTTGCGCGCCCCGCGCGTCGCGATCCTGGCCGAGCGCGCGGTCGCCGTGCCGCCGCCGCCCAGTTCGGTGGTCACGAAGACCTTGCCGTGCCCCTCGACCGCGGTGTCGTACATGCCGACGCTGTCGATCTCGCGCAGCATCAGCGTGTAGGGGGCGTTGAAGGCGCGCACGGCCTCTACGCAGGCGGCCTGCTGGCTGACCGAATCGAGGTGATGCGCGCAGGCGAAGGGCAGGAAATCCAGCGTCTTGCCGCCCGAGTGGTAGTCGAGCACGATATCGGCCATCGGCACCAGCGTGGTGTCGAAGTAATGCGCGATCTTCTGCGTGGCGCTGCCGTCGGGGGCGCCGGGGAAGGCGCGGTTGAGGTTCACGTTGTCGATCGGCGAGACGCGGGTGGCGGCGCGGAACGCCGGATAGTTCATGTAGGGCACGATGATGACGCGGCCCTGGACCTGCTTCGGCTCGATCTCGCGCGCGAGGGATTGCAGAGCGATCGGCCCCTCGTATTCATCGCCGTGGTTGGCCCCAGTGAGCAGCGCCGTCGGCCCGTCGCCGCGCCGGATCACGCAGATCGGGATCATGATCGCCCCCCAGGCGCTTTCGTTGCGCGAATGCGGCAGGCGCAGGAAGCCGTGGTGCTTGCCGTCGCGGTCGAAGGGCACGGTGGGGGTGATCGGGTTGGCGGGCATGGTGTCCTCGGGCTGGATGGGCGGCCAGTCTAGCGGGACGGGCGGCAGGCGCAAACCGGATGCGCAGGCGGGGCGGGTTGACCCAACGCGCGGACGCGATTGCGATCCGCAACCGAGCGGGAAAACTCGTAATCGACCTTTCACCTTCTAGGTAGTAGCCTGAGGAGACCCAAGCGGAGCCCGCCATGCCCACCCTGCCCGCCGCGCTGCGCGTCTTGCGCCTGCTGGCCGCGACCCTGGCGGTGATGGCCGGGGCCTTCGGTCTGCTGGCGCAGGAGAATGCCGGACGCACCGCGCATCTGCTGGAGCTTGATGGCGCGGTCGGCCCGGCGACGGCCGACTACCTGATCCGCGGCATCGACAGCGCCCATGCCGAGGGCGCGGCGCTGGTCATCATCCGTATGGACACGCCCGGCGGGCTGGTCACCTCGACCCGCGCGATCAACCGCGCTATCCTGTCCTCGCCGGTGCCGGTGGCGGTGCATGTCGCCCCCTCGGGCGCGCGGGCGGCCAGCGCCGGGACCTTCATCGCCTATGCCGCGCATGTCGCGGCGATGGCGCCGGGCACCAGCATCGGCGCCGCGACCCCGGTGGCGATGGGCGGCCTGCCCGGCAGCGAGCCGCCGCAGAGCGACCCCGCGCCCACCACGGAGAGCGAGTACGCCACAGAGAACGGCGAGAACGGCGACGACACGCCCGCCCGCCCGGCCTCGCGCCCGCCGGCCGATGCCTCGATGGCCAAGGCGATCAACGACGCCGTCTCGCAGATCCGCGGCATGGCCGAGTTGCGCGGCCGCAACGCCGACTGGGCCGAACGCGCCGTGCGCGAGGCGGCGACGGCCACCGCCACGGAAGCCCTGGAGCTGAACGCGATCGACCTGATCGCGCGCACCACGGAGGACCTGCTCAGCGCCGCGCATGGCCGCACCGTCGAACTCAACGGCGCCGAGCTTGTCCTCGACACCGAGGGGCTGGAGGTGATCGAGCGCGCCCCCGACTGGCGCACGCAGCTGCTGGCGACGATCACCAACCCCTCGGTCGCGATCCTGCTGATGGTGCTGGGCTTCTACGGGATCGTGTTCGAGCTGTTCAATCCCGGCGCGCTGGTGCCCGGCACGATCGGCGCGATCAGCCTGCTGACCGGGCTTTTCGCGCTGTCGATCCTGCCGTTTTCCATCGCCGGGCTGGCGCTGATCCTGCTCGGCCTCGCGCTGATCGTGGCCGAGGCCTTTTCGCCCAGCTTCGGCATCCTCGGCATCGGCGGCACGGTCGCGGTGGTGCTGGGCGCGATCCTTCTCTTCGACAACGACGTGCCGGGGATGGAGCTGTCCTGGCCGGCGCTGGCCGCGCTCGCCGTCGGCAGCGCCGTCTTCTCGCTGATCGTGGCGCGGCTCGCGGTGGTGTCGCACCGCGGCCGGGTCGCGACCGGCGCCGAGCAAATGGTCGGGATGACCGCGCGCGTGCTCGACTGGCAGGGCACCGAGGGGCATGTCCACGCCCACGGCGAACGCTGGCGCGCGCGCGCCGCGGCCCCGTTGCGGCCCGGCCAGACCGTCCGCATCACCGAAATCGACGGGCTGACCCTGCAGGTCACGCCCGCGCCCGACACCGCCTGAGCGCGGGCCGCGCGCCCGCATCCGGCCAATGGAGGACCCCATGGACCTGTTCTTTCTCGATTTCGCCTTCTACATCGTCCTGATCTTCCTGCTCGTGGCGTTCCTCGCCTCGGCCATCAAGATCCTGCGCGAATACGAACGCGGCGTGGTCTTCACGCTGGGCCGCTTCACCTCGGTCAAGGGGCCGGGGCTGATCATCATCATCCCCTATATCCAGCAGGTCGTCCGCGTCGACCTGCGGGTGCGCGTGCTCGACGTGCCCAGCCAGGACGTGATCAGCCGCGACAACGTCTCGGTGCGGGTCAACGCGGTGATCTACATGCGCATCGTCGACCCCGAGAAGGCCACGATCCAGGTCGAGAACTTCCTGCAGGCGACCAGCGAACTCAGCCAGACGACGCTGCGCTCGGTCCTCGGCAAGCACGAGCTGGATGAGATGCTGGCCGACCGCGACCGCCTCAACGCCGACATCCAGGAGATTCTGGACGCCCAGACCGACGCCTGGGGCATCAAGGTCGCCAATGTCGAGATCAAGCATGTCGACATCAACGAATCGATGATCCGCGCCATCGCCCGCCAGGCCGAGGCCGAACGCGAACGCCGCGCCCGCGTCATCAACGCCGAGGGCGAGCAGCAGGCGGCGGCGAAACTTCTGGAAGCCGCCGAGATCCTCGGCCGCCGCCCCGAGGCGATGCAGCTGCGCTACCTCGCGACGCTCGCCACCATCGGCAACGAGAAGAACTCGACCATCGTCTTCCCCTTCCCGATGGAGATCAGCAAGATGCTGAAATCACTGGGCGTCGACGACACCCCGCGCGGCGGCTGAACGCGAAGGGCAAGGGGGGCAGCGCCCCCTCTTGCGTCTTGCGGCGCGACGCGGCGACAGGCCTCGCGCCTGTCTTGAGCCTTTGCCGTGGCGCATGCAGCCTGTAAGGTCGCCGCAACCCGACGATCCCCGCGTGAGGTTCTGCTGTGCCGCTGGCCCTCTATACCTTCGGGATGTTTGCCGAACCGGCCGAGGATGCGGCGAATGACGGCTTTCATCACCTCAACGATATGGTGCTGGCCTCCGTCGATCGGGCCGAAGGCCTCGTCGCGCGATCCGGGTACGCCTCGGACCCCGGCCCCGCCTCCTGGGGCCCCGAGGTCTATCCGCGGTTCTACACCGAACGCGGCGACGGCTGGTCGCCCGCCACCCTGTCGCTCTGGACCGATCTGGAGGCCGCCTTTGCCTTCACCTATTCCGGCCTGCACGTCGCCGCCGTGAAGCGCGGGCGGGAATGGTTCGTGAAGCCCGCCTGGCCGCCCCTGGCGATGTGGTGGCATGCGGGCCCGGACCATCCGACCTGGGCAGAAGCCGTCCGGCGGCACGAGCATCTGCATGACGCCGGCCCGACACCCACGGCCTTCACCTTCAAGGCGCCCTTCGACGAAAGCGGCGCGCCGATGAAGCTCGATCAGGCGCGCATCCGGGCACTTCGTCTGGCGCAAGCGTGAACGCGACGCCGGGACAGGCTCTGGCCAACCCGGCCTTCGGCCCGGTCACTTCGTCAGGATAAGCTTGCCGGCGCGGGTGATGCGCAGCGCGTAGACCTTGCCATCGAGCACGATCTGCGCCAGCGCGCCGCCGCGCGTCAGGTCCTGCGCGCGGTGGACAGGGACCGGGGCGGGCGCGCTGTCCGGGCCGCGGGTGTCGAAGGATTGCTGCGCCTGGAAGGACATGATCGGCTCCATTTCCTGTTGGTGCGGCAAATCTGACAATAACACTCGGCTTTGTCAATTCCGATTCTTTCGCTCGGCTATACGCCCGCCACGCCCCGTTTTCCCCGCCCCCGCGCGTCATCGGCATTTCCCCGCGGGGAATTTAGACGCCGTTAACCCCCGTTCCCCGCCGAAAGGCCGCCGGCGCGGGCCGCCATTTCCCCGCGGGGAATCGCTACCTGCCGGCCGGTCCCCGCCCCCGCGCGCCTTCGGCATTTCCCCGCGGGGAATTCAGACGCCGTTAACTCCGTTCCCCGTCGAAAGCCGCCGGTGCCGGCCGCCATTCCCCGCGGGGAAAGTGCCACCTGCCGGCCGGTCCCCGTCCCCGCGCGCCCTCGGCATTTCCCCGCGGAGAATTCAGACGCCGTTAACGCCCGTTCCCCGCCGAAAGGCTGCCGACGCGGGCCGCCATTTCCCAGCGGGGAAAGCGCCACCATTGGGATTTCCCCGCGGGGAATTCAGCGTCTGTTAACAACCGTCTCCCGCCGAACCGCCGCCAAACCGTGCCGCCCTTTCCCCGCGGGGAAATCTATTGAGCTTTCGCGCCCCCCGGCCTAGGCCTCCCGGCGGGGGTGCGGCGATGGCGATTCGGGTTCTGATCAACGGTTTCGGGCGCATCGGCCGGACGGTGCTGCGCACCTGGTCGCAGGGCGCCGCGCAGGGCGGCGGCTGGCCCGAGGTCGAGATCGTCGCGCTCAACGACATCGCGGCGCCCGAAACGCTGGCCTATCTTTTCGAATACGACAGCGTCTTCGGCCCGTTCCCGGGCGGCGTTTCGCTGCAGGACCGCGCGCTGGTCTTCGCCGGCCACCGGCTGAACCTGACCCATGCGCCCGACATCTCGGCGCTGGATCTGTCGGGGATCGACCTGGTGATGGAATGCACCGGCCAGGCCGAGCGTCGGCAGGTCGCCGAACGCGGGTTGCGCGGCGGGGCCGGGCGGGTGCTGATCTCCGGCCCCTCGGGCGCGGCGCAGGTCACCGCGGTCATCGGCGCGAACGAGGGGGCGATCACGCCCGCGCACCGCGTCATCTCGAACGCCTCGTGCACGACCAACGCGCTGGCCCCGTTGGCGCGCGTCCTCGACGCGGCCTTCGGGCTGCGCACCGGCTGGATGACGACGATACATTGCTACACCGGCAGCCAGCCCACGGTCGATGCGCCGCGCGGGCGGGATCTGGCGCGCTCGCGCGCGGCGGCGCTGTCGATGGTGCCGACGACGACCAGCGCCGGGCGGCTGCTGGACGCGGTGCTGCCCGACCTTGCCGGCCGCATCGCCTGTTCGGCGGTACGGGTGCCGACCGCCAGCGTCTCGGCCGTCGATCTGGTCTTCCAGCCCGAACGGCCCGCAACGGTCGAGAGGGTCAACGCGGCCCTGCGCGACGCCGGCGGCGTGATCGGCTGGACCGACCGCCCGCTGGTGTCGACCGACCTGCGCGCCCGGCCCGAAAGCGTGGTCATGGCCCTGCCCCAGACCGAGGCGACCGGCGGCGGGCTGATCCGGGTCTTCGGCTGGTACGACAACGAATGGGGGTTTTCCTGCCGCATGCTGGACATGGCGCGGCATCTGGGCCCGGCCGGCCCGGCGCCGGCCCTGCCCCCCATCGGCTGACAGCCGGCGGCTTTGCATTCGCCGCGCGGGCGCTACACTCCGACAGGCATGACGCATCCTGAACCCCCCGCGGCGCTGGCGGCGCGCGATCTGGTCAAGCGGTTCCGCACCGGCGAGGGCCCGGTCGAGGTGTTGCGCGGCGTGTCCTTCGATCTGGCCCCCGGCCGGTCGATGGCGCTGACCGGCGAATCGGGCAGCGGCAAAAGCACGCTTCTGCACATCTGCGCGGGGCTGGAGCCCGCCGATGGCGGCGCGGTCCTGGTCGCCGGGCAGGACATCGCCGCCCTGCCCGAGGCGGCGCGCGCGGCGCTGCGGCGCGGGACGCTGGGGCTGGTCTTCCAGCAGTTCAACCTGATCCCCTCGCTCGACGTGGCGCGGAACCTGGCGTTTCAGGCGCGGCTGGCCGGGCGGCACGACCCCGCGCAGGTCGCAGAACTCGCCGCGCGGCTGGGCATCGCCGATCTGACCGCCCGCTACCCCGAGGAACTGTCCGGCGGCCAGCAGCAGCGCGTCGCCATCGGCCGGTGCCTCGCCGCGCGGCCCGCCGTGGTGCTGGCCGACGAGCCGACCGGCAACCTCGACGAGGCGACCGGCGACCGGGTGCTGGACCTGTTGCTGGAGGCCTGCCGCGACGCGGGCGCGGCGCTTCTGCTGGTGACACACTCGCCCCGGCTGGCGGCGCGCTGCGACGCGCGGCTGCACCTGCACGCCGGCCTTGTGGCGCCGGCATGACCCGCGCGGCGCTCTCGGCGCTGCTGTCGCACTGGCGGCGGCATCCGTTGCAACTGGCGATGCTGCTGGCGGGGCTGGCGCTGGCGACCGCGCTCTGGTCCGGGGTGCAGGCGCTGAACGCCGAGGCGCGCGCGTCCTACGATCGCGCGGGGGCCTTTCTGGCCGAGGCGGATCTGGCGCGGCTGGAGGCGCCGGCGGGGCTGATCGACCAGGCCGACTACATCGCGCTGCGCCGCGCGGGCTGGCAGGTCTCGCCGGTGCTGGAGGGGCGGGTGGATCTGGGTGCGTCACGCGTCACGCTTCTGGGGGTGGAGCCGATGACCGCCCCGCCGGGGGCTGTGGCAGCCGACCTGACCGGCGCCGATCCCGTGGCCTTCATGTCCGCGCCGGGTCAGGGTTTCGCCGCGCCCGAGACGATCCGGGCGGTGGGTGACGCGCCTTTCGAGCTGATCGAAGCGCCCGAGGTGCCGGTGGGCCAGGTGCTGGTCGATATCGGGCTGGCGCAGGCGCTGCTGGGCCTTGAGGGGCAGGTTGGGCGGCTGGTTCTGCTGCCGAATCAACCGCTTGGCCTGCCGCCGCTGAATGAGATTGCGCCGCATTTGCAGCGCGTCGATCCGGAGACCGAGACCGATCTGGCGGCGCTGACCGACAGCTTCCATCTGAACCTGACCGCCTTTGGCCTGCTGGCCTTTGCCGTCGGCCTGTTCATCGTCCACGCCGCCGTGGGTCTGGCCTTCGAGCAGCGGCGCGGGGTCTTTCGGACGATGCGCGCTTTGGGCCTGCCGCTGGGCCGGCTGATGGCGCTGCTGGCGGCCGAGATGCTGATCATGGGCCTGCTGGCCGGGACCGTGGGGCTGGTGTTGGGCTATCTGGTCGCGGGGGTGCTGCTGCCCGATGTCGCGGCGACCCTGCGCGGCCTTTACGGCGCGCCGGTGTCGGGCACGCTGCAGTTCCGCCCCGCCTGGGCGGCGGCGGGGCTGGCGATGGCGCTGGCGGGGGTGCTGGTCGCGGGCGGGCAGGGCCTGTGGCAACTGGCGCGGCTGCCGGTGCTGGCGCCGGCGCGGCCGCGCGCCTGGGCACGCGCCTCGGGCCGGGGGATGCGGGTGCAGGGGGTCGCGGCGACGGGGCTGGCGTTGCTGGCGGGCGCGCTGGTCGTGATCGGCGACGGGCTGATCGCGGGGTTCGTGCTGCTGGCGGCGCTGCTGCTGGCTGCCGCACTTTTCGTGCCGCTGGTCCTGGCCGCGATCTGCGCGCTGGGCGAGCGGTGGGCGCGCGGGCCGGTGGCGCAGTGGTTCTGGGCCGACGGGCGGCAGAACCTGCCGCGCCTGAGCCTCGCCCTGATGGCGCTGATGCTGGCGCTGGCCGCGAATATCGGGGTCGGCACGATGGTGTCGAGCTTTCGCACCACCTTCGTCGGCTGGCTCGACCAGCGCCTGGTGGCCGAGTTCTACGTCACCGCCCGCACCGAGGCCGAGGCCGAGGCGCTGCGCGCCGCCCTCGCCCCGCGCACCGACGCGGTGCTGCCGGTCTGGTTTGCCGAGGCGACGATCGCGGGCCTGCCCGCGCGCCTTTACGGGACCGCCGATCATGCGACCTTCCGCGACCACTGGCCGCTGATCGCCGAGGCGCCCGGGGCGTGGGACCGGCTGGCCGCGGGCGAGGGGGTGATGATCAACGAACAACTCGCCCGCGCCGCGGACCTGTGGCCGGGCGATACGGTCGATCTGCCGGGCGCCGGTCGGCTGGCGGTGGCCGGGGTCTATTCGGACTACGGCAATCCGCGCGCGCAGGTCATGCTGGGGATCGACGCGTTCCTTGCGGCCTTTCCGCAGGCCCCGCGCCTCAGCCACGCGGTGCGCATGGACGCCGCCGAGGTGCCGGCGCTGATGGCCGATCTGCAGGACGATCTGGGCCTGCCGCACACGCTGATGAGCGATCAGGCGCAGGCCAAGGCGGTGTCGCTGCAGATCTTCGAGCGGACCTTCGTGGTCACCGGCGCGCTGAATATCCTGACGCTGTCGGTGGCGGCGCTGGCGCTGTTCGCGAGCCTCGTGACGCTGTCGGGGATGCGGCTGGCGCAGCTGGCGCCGCTCTGGGCGCTGGGGCTGACGCGGCGGCGGCTGGCGGCGCTGGATCTGGCGCGCGGCATGGTGCTGGCGGGGCTGACCGCGGTGCTGGCGCTGCCGGTGGGGCTCATGCTGGCGCAGGTGCTGCTGGCGGTGATCAATGTGCAGGCCTTCGGCTGGCGCCTGCCGATGCAGGTCTTTCCCGCCGACTGGGCGCGGCTGGGCGCCTGGGCGCTGCTGGCCGCACTGGTCGCCTGCGCGCTGCCGGCGCTGCGGCTGGCGCGCAGCGCGCCGGCCGACCTGATCCGGGTCTTTGCGCATGAACGCTAGGCGCGCCCTCACCCGCCGCGGGCTGCTGCGGCTGCTGGCGGCGGGGGCGGCGTTGCCGGGCGTGGCGCGCGCGCAAGGCTTTGCCGGGCTGGGCACGACGGCCGAGGGGTTCGCCACACCCCAGCGCGGCCGCGCGCTGGTCTTTCCCGACGATCACGGCCCGCACTGGGCCTTCCGGATCGAATGGTGGTACCTGACCGCGGTTTTGCGCGGCGCCGACGGGCAGGAGTATGGCGCGCAGTGGACGCTTTTCCGCTCCGCGCTGGCGCCCGAGGAGGGGGCGGGCTGGGACGCGCCGCAGCTGTGGATGGGCCATGCCGGGCTGACCACGGCCACGCGGCATTTCAGCGCCGAGCGGTGGGCGCGCGGCGGGATCGGGCAGGCGGGGGTGACCGCTGGACCCTTCCGCGCCTGGATCGACGAGTGGGAAATGACCGGGCGCGCGCCCGAAGACGCCGACGCGCTGGACGCGCTGCGCGTGGTCGCGCGCGGCGGCGATTTCGGCTACCGGCTGGAGTTCGACGCCGAGGGGCCGCTGGTCCTGCAGGGCGACGCGGGCTATTCGGTGAAATCCCCCATCGGGCAGGCGAGCCATTACTACTCGCAACCCTTCTACCGGGTGGCGGGGGTGCTGGACCTGCCCGAAGGCCCTGTCGAGGTGACGGGCCACGGCTGGCTGGACCGCGAATGGTCAAGCCAGCCCTTGCAGGACGATCAGGAGGGCTGGGACTGGCTGTCGCTGATTTTCGACGATGGCACGCGGATGATGGGGTTCCAGTTGCGCGGGGCCGAGGTTTTCACCTCGGGCACCTGGATCGGGCCGGACGGGCGCGCCACGCCCCTGCCCCACGGCGCGCTGCGCTTCACCGCGCTGGAAGAGGTGCAGGTCGCCGGGCGCGCGGTGCCGGTGCGCTGGCGGGTGGAGTGGCCCGAGGGCGGGCTGGCGATCGAGACCGAACCCCTGAACCCGCAAAGCTGGATGGCGACCTCGTTTCCGTACTGGGAGGGGCCGATCCGGTTTTCCGGCAGCCATGCCGGGCGCGGGTATCTGGAGATGACGGGTTACTGAAGCGCGGCCAGCAGCACGGAGGAGCCCAGCGGCCCCTCGTCGCTCAGGATACCGGCATAGCGCGGATCGGCCAGCAGCGCGCGCAGGTCGGTGGCGCGGCCATCGACAAAGGCGGTGCCGCCGATCAGGCGCACGCCGTGGCTGTAATCGGCATAGCCCGCGCCATGCACGGTGCTGAGCGGCTGGATCGGCCGGCCGTCACGGTGGTGCCAGCCATAGATCGCCACGCGGCCGGGGCGGGTGGCGAGGCGGTTGGTCAGCACCAGGTCCTTCTTGTGGCCGGCGATCAGGGTGCCGGCGGCGGCGCCGGCGCGGTTGCGCTGCGCCTCCAGCGTGGCGTTGTGGCGCAGCAGGTAATCGGTCGATTCCATCTGCGGCCCCGGCGTCATCGGCTGCGGGGCCAGCCGCAGCGGGGCCTGGGCGTGGATCGCGTCGACCATGCGCGCGGTGGGCAGGAGCATGCCGAAACGCTCGGCGATGCGCGAGGCGGCGGGCAGGCCCATCGGCACGCGCACGAAGTCGCGGTCGTGGCCCAGCGCGAGGTAGTCGGGCAGCACGCAGATGGTGATGCGCGCGCGGGCGCCGGCGCTGGTGCGGCCCGACAGGGTCACGGGCACGAGGCGGCGCTGGAAATCGGGGAAGTTGCCGGACAGCACCGCCCGCGCGACGGCGGCGTCGCGGCGGCTCCCCGACAGATCGGCCAGCCGCGCCAGCGCCGCCCGCCCGCCGGGCGCGCCGGCGGGGCGCGACGGCAGGGCCGCGGCCTCGCAGGTGTCGCCCACGGCGGGGGCGGCGGCGAGGCGGGCGGGTATCGGCTGCGCTTCAGGGACGATGGCGGCAGATGCGGCAGGCCGGGGCGCGGGGCGGGGCGAGCGGTCCAGCGCCGCATCGGCGGTCAAGCGATCGGAAGGCGGCGCGTCGGGCGCCACGGTGCGCAACGGGCGCTGCGGCGGGCGGGCGCGGGGGCGGTCCCGGATCACCGCGACGGATTGGGCCTGCTGTTCGGCAGCCTGCGCGGCTTCCTCCGCTGGCACGGGGCGCGGCGCGTCGGGCGCGGGATCGCTTACCGCCAGGCGCGGCGCGTCGAAGCCACGCGGCTCCCCGCGCAGGATCGGCGGGGGCTCGACATGCTCAGCGCGGGCGAAGCCGGCAACCGTGCGGGCGTCGGTCCCGGACCAGACGCGCGGCGGCTCGGCCGCGTAGGAAATCCGCGCCGGGGTGTCGGGCGGCCAGAACCAGTAGGCCGCGGCCCCCGAGGCGCCGAGCGCCAGAAACACCAAGCCGAGGATCGCCGCGGCAAGCCGGGGCGATGACGCGGTTGCGGGCGGCCGGGGATCGGCGCGCCTGTCAGGGGACGGGGGCGTTTTGCGCATGTCCTTGATTAGGCTCGTCGCCGCCCCGCGGCAACGGCCCGGCCGCCGGAAGCCTGCCCGATGCGCGGCGGACCGCCGATACGGTGCGGCCTGCGAGCGCGCGGCAGGCGGCGGATGAAGGTTTCGTTGCGGTTAATTTTCTGAAATTGTGAAACAGGAACAACGCCTTGCCGACCTGCTCGCATGCGAGCAGACCCCGGGTCAGAGGCGGGTTTTCTTGAAGATGCCTTCGGGCAGGGCGCGGATGATGGCCATGATCAGCCGCCAGACCGGGCGCACCCAGACCACGTCGCGCCCGCGCCGGGTCGCCTGAAAGATCGCCTCGGCGACCTCCTCGGGCTGGGCGGTCAGGCGGGGGGGCAGGTCCATCCCCTCGGTCATGCGCGTGGCGACGAAGCCGGGCAGCACGGTGATCACGCGCACCGGGCCGCGCGCGAAGCGGTTGCGCAGCCCCGAAAGATACGCGGTGAAGCCCGCCTTGGCCGCGCCGTAGACGTAGTTCGAGGCGCGCCCGCGCTCGCCGGCGACCGAGCTGATGCCGATGAGGGTGCCGGAGCCGCGCGCCTCGAACCGCTCGGCCAGTTCGGCCAGCAGGATCGCCGGCCCCTCGAAATTGCTGCGCAGCACGCGGATCGCCGCCGCCGGGTCGCGCTGGTTCTGATCCTGCGTGCCCATCAGGCCGACGGCGCAGACGGCGATCTCGGGCAGGACGGGCAGCGCGTCGAGGAAGGCGGCGAAGCCTTCGGGGTCGAGCGCGTCGAAGTCGTGGCAGGTAACCGTGACCCCGTGGCGCAGCCCGATGTCGGTGGCGTCCGGCGCCAGCGTCGCGGCGTCGCGGGCGGCCAGCATGACAGGGTGCCCGCCTTGCGCGAAACGCTGCGCGCAGGCGCGCGCGATGTCCGACCGCGCGCCGAGGATGAGGACCGCGCCCCCTGTTGCCGCGCCGGTCATAGCGCCAGCCGCTGCGACTGCGCCGAGGCGAAGGCCTCGGCCAGCCCGGTCTTCTGGCGCATCTGCGCGAAGTCCGACCAGCGCGGGTCGGTCGCGTGCAGCGTTGCGGCGTCGAGGCGGGCGTCCTTGGCGAGGTAGAAGCGGCCGCCGTGGTCGGCGGTGATCCGGTCGAGTCGGTCCATGAGGGTCAGGCTTTCGCGGTTATGGGGGAAATCGAGGGCGAGGGTGTAGCCCTCCATCGGGAACGACAGGCGGCTGTCCTGCGCGCCGAAGCGCTTGAGCACCGCCAGGAACGACCCTGCGCCGCGCGCGGCGATGGCACGCAGCAGCGCGTCGAGGCCCGCGGCGGCGGCGGGCAGCGGCAGGACGCACTGGAACTGAAGAAACCCGCGGCGGCCATAGAGGCGGTTCCAGCCGGCGACCGCGTCGAGCGGGTAGAAATAGCGGTCCCAGTCGACCAGCGCCGCGCCGGCCTTGCGGTTGCCGGCCCACCAGTAGGCGGCGTTGAAGGCGCGCAGCGTTAGCGGGTTGAGCGCGAAGGCGGGCAGATCGACGGGCAGGCTGCGGGCGCGGCGGCGGGGCACGTCGAACGGGGCGCGCCGCGCGGCGGGGGGCAGATCCTCGACGCCCGCGTGGCGGCCCAGCATCACCAGGCTGCGCCCCAGCGCCGGGCCGCGCGCGGTGCAGTCGATCCAGGCGACCGAATAGGGCGCGTCGAGATTCCCCTCGAACGCGTCGATGGCGGCGGAGAGCGAGGGCGCGGGTAGCGTGGTCTGCGCGATCCAGCCGCTCTCCACCGGTTGCAGGCGCAGGCCCGCGCGCAGGATCACGCCGGTCAGACCCATGCTGCCCAGCGTCCAGTGAAAGAGGTCGGAATGGGTGTCGTGCGACGCGCGGGTGACGGTGCCGTCGGCGCCCATCACGTCGATCCAGTCGAGGGCGGCGCCGAAGCTGCCGGCGCCGTGGTGGTTCTTGCCGTGGACATCGGCCGCGATGGCGCCGCCGAGGCTGACGAACTTGGTGCCCGGCGTGACCTGCGGAAACCAGCCGCGCGGCAGGAATGCGGCGATGACTTCGGCCAGGGTCACGCCGGCCTCAACCTCCAGCGTGCCGGTGGCGGGGTCGAAGGCGAGGAAGCGGTTGAAATGGCCCATCGAGACGGTGTTGGCGGCATTGAGCGCGCTGTCGCCATAGGCCCTGCCCATCCCGCGCGCGATGGCCGGGCCGCGGGCCAGCGCCCGGGCCAGCGCATCGGCGTCGCGCGGCGCGCTGAGCGCGCAGTCGATGCGCGGGTAGCGGCCCCAGCCCGAGAGTTGGGTCATGCCGGCCCCGGGCGGGTGAAGACGAAGGCGCGGTCGAGCCGGTACTTCACCACGTAGCCGATGGTCAGCCCGATGACCGCGCCGATCTCGCGCATCGTGTGGGTCTGCCAGATTGCCCAGAAGGCCGTCTCGGTCGCCCAGAAGATCGCAGTGGTGGCGATGCCGGTGGCGGTGTAGCGCGAGAACTGCCGGCCGGTGGCGCGGAACCCGGCGCTCTGCTGCCCGAAGATCCAGCGCCGGTCGAGCAGGTACTTCACCACCAGCCCGACCGCCGTGCCGAGGGCGACGGCGGCGACGAAATGGCCGGCGCTTTCGCCGAAGGCCAGCACCGCGCGCTGCGCCGCGAGGTTGGCCAGCACCGCCAGGACGGCGAAGGCCGCGTAGCGCAGGGCGAGTTCCCAACGGCTCACAACAGCACGGCCCCGAGGTAGAAGACGAAGATCAGCGCCAGCACCAGTTGGCTGACCCCGTCGCGCGCGGCAAAGACGATCGGATCGTCGTGCATGCGGCCGCGATGGGTGACCATGGTCATGCGGATGATCCAGTAGAGCAGCAGGAGGCAACTGCCCCAGAGGAGGAAAGGCGTGGAGTAGCGCGCGATCGTATCGGGTTCGCTGAGGTAAAGGACCATGACCAGCGCCGCGACGAACCCCGCGCCGGTGGCGACCTGGGTGACGATCGGCAGGTCGTCGACGACATAGCCGCGGCCCTTGGCGTCGTCGAAGCCGCGTTCGATGGCGTCGACCAGTTCGGCCTGGCGCTTGACCGCGGCGAGCGAGAGAAAGAAGAAGACCGAGAAGGCCAGCAGCCAGACCGAGGGCGTGATCGCGGTTGCGGCGGCGCCGGCCAGCACGCGCAGGGTGTAGAGCGTGGTCAGCACGAAGATGTCGATCAGCTGCCGGCGCTTGAGCCAGATCGAATAGAGCACGGTCAGCACGTAGTAGCCGGCCAGCACCAGAACGAAGCGCAGATCGAGCGTCAGGGCCAAAAGCAGGCCCGCACCCAGCATCGCCAGGATCAAGATCATGCCCTGCTTGATCGGCAGCGCGCCCGAGGCCAGCGGGCGCTCGCGCTTGCGCGGATGGGCGCGGTCGGCGGAGAGGTCCAGGAGGTCGTTGAGCAGGTAGACGCTGCCGGCGACCAGTCCGAAGGCGATGAAGGCGGCGAGCGCGGCGAGGAAGGTCGCGGGGTCGAACTGGTGCGCGGCCAGCATCGGCAGGAAGACCAGCAGGTTCTTCAGCCACTGGTGCGGCCGGATCGCGTGCAGCGCCGGGGCCAGCGACGCGGCGGGGGGGCTGAGGTGGCGGGCGTCGGGGTGGCGGGCCTCGACCCGGGCGCGCAGTGCGGGCGAGGCGCCGACGGTGATGGCGGCGTCGGCTTCGTGCCAGACCGGCAGGTCGGCGGTGCTGTCGCCCGCATAGACGAAGCCGGGATCAGTGAAGGTCTGGCGCAGGAAGTCGGCCTTGGCCGGGCCTTTGAGGTTGGTCGTGCCGTCGGAGCCGCGGGCGAAGTCGAAGAGGCCCAGATGGTCCGCCACCGCCTGCACCAGCGTGTCGTCGGCGGCCGAGACCAGCGCCGTGCGCCCGCCGGCCTCGCGCCAGTCGCGGATCAGGGTCAGCACCTGCTCGTCATAGGGCAGGAGCGTCGGATCGGGCGGCGCGCAATCCGCCAGCATCCGCTTGAGCGCGGCGCGCCGGCGGCTTTTGCCCAGCGTGTGCACGGCGCGAAACGGGATGCGCCAGTCGCTGGCCGTCGCCGCCCAGAAGCTTTCGAACAGAAGGTCGGAATGCACCAGCGTGCCGTCGAGGTCGACGACCAGCACACGATCCGCCATTCCGTCACCACGCATTGCGGGGTCCCCGTCTACGCCCCATGAACGGGACCATGCCGAAGGCTTGCACCGGCAAGGTGAGGGGGCAAGGGAAAATTTCCGTTAAGGGCGACACGGCGGGCAGGATGCGGTCAGACGTCCTCGATCCGCAGGGCGACGGGGTCGCCGACCAGCACGCCGGTGGCCTCGAACCGCGCCAGCGCGTCGCCGATGTCGTCGCTGGAGGCCTTGTGGGTGACGATCAGCACCGGGGCATGCGCGCCCTCGTGTCCGTACTGGCGCATCCGGTCGATGGAGATGCCGGAATCGCCCAGCGCGGTGGCGATGCGGGCCAGCGCGCCGGGTTTGTCGAGAAGGGTCATGCGCAAATACCAGCGCGCCGCGGCGGATACCGCGGCGGGTGCGGCGACCGTCAGGTCGGCGGCGGGTTCGCCGAAGGTCGGCAGGCGCAGGCCGCGGGCGATGTCGATCACGTCGCCCATCACGGCGCTGGCCGTCGGCCCCTCGCCGGCGCCGGCGCCGCGCAGCACGATCTGGCCCACCGCGTCGCCCTCGACCACCACCATGTTGGTGCCGCCCTGCAACTGGCCCAGCGGGTGGGTTTCGGGCACGAGGCAGGGGGTCATGCGCTGTTCCAGCCCGCGGCCGGTCATCCGCGCCACGCCCAGGAGCTTGATCGCGAAGCCCATGTCGCGCGCCAGCCGGATATCGTCGATGGAGACCGCGCCGATCCCTTCCAGATGCACGTTGTCGAAATCGACCCGGGTGCCGAAGGCGATGGCGGCCAACAGCGCCAGCTTGTGCCCGGCGTCGATGCCGCCGACGTCGAGGTTTGGGTCGGCCTCCAGATAGCCCAGCTGGCGGGCTTCCTCGAACACCGTCTCGTAGGGCAGGCCCGCGCTTTCCATCCGGGTCAGGATGTAGTTGCAGGTGCCGTTCATCACGCCCATGACGCGCTCGATCCGGTTTCCGGCCAGCCCCTCGGACAGGGCCTTGATGACCGGGATGCCGCCGGCGACCGCGGCCTCGAACCGCAGGGTGCGGCCCGCGGCCTCGGCAGCCTCGGCCAGGGCCTGACCGTGATGGGCAAGCATCGCCTTGTTGGCGGTGACCACGTCCTTGCCGTTCTTCAGCGCGGTTTCGACCAGCGCCTTGGCGGCGCCGTTTTCGCCGCCGATCAGCTCGATCACCAGGTCGACATCGGGGCGGCGGGCCAGTGCGACCGGGTCGTCCTCCCACGCGTAGACGGAGATGTCGGCGCTGCGGTTCTTCTTGCGCGAACTGGCGCTGACCGCCACGATCTCGATCGGCCTGCCGGCGCGGCGGGCGATCAGCGCGCCATGCGCCTGCACGATCTTCACCACGCCAATGCCGACCGTGCCCAGACCGGCAATGCCGAGGCGGAGGGGGCTGTTCATCGGAAACTCCGGTTGCGGACCTGCCTCCCCTAGCCTGAAGGCCGGGCGGGCGCAATCGGGCCGGTGCGGTCGTCGGAGGGGTCGGGCAAGCGTCAGCTGCCGGTGCGCAGGGCCGCGGCGCGGACGCGCAGCGCGGCGGCGCGGGCGGCCAGCGCGGCCTCGTCGCTTGCGGCCTGTTCTGGCGCGGTCGCGGTGTCTGCGGTCAGCGCGGCGATCTCGGCCGGGCTGAGCAGGCGCGGCGCCTGCGGCGCGTCGGGGCGCGCGCATCCGGCCAGCAGGGCGCCTGCGCAGGCAAGGGCCAGCAGCGGGCGGAAGGCGGGACTGGCGGGGATGCGGATCATCGGGTTCCGGCGCGGTGGTGGCGGGGCATCCTAGCGCGCCGGGTGCTGCGCCGGCAAGCCGGCAGCGACGCCGCCCGATCCCGGCCCGACGAGGGCGCGAATGTCATCGACTGCCAGCCCCTGCGCGCGAAAAAGCGACAGCGCACGGGCGTCGTCGCGCTTGGCCAGGCGCTGGCCGGCGGCGTCGCGGATCAGGCGGTGGTGGTGGTAGTCGGGTACCGGCAGGTCCAGAAGCCGCTGCAGCAGCACATGGATCGCCGTCGCCGCAAAGAGGTCGGCGCCGCGCGGCACCAGGCTTACCCCCTGCACGGCGTCGTCGACCACGACCGCCAGATGGTAGGAACTGCCGATATCGCGCCGCGCCAGCACGATGTCGCCCACCTGACCGACCATCTGCGCGGTGTCGAAGACATGGCGGCCGGGATAGATCGGCCCGGCCTCGTGGAAGCTGACCAGGCCGCCGACCCGCGCCATCGCCGCGGCCATGTCCAGCCGGACCGCCGCGTCGCTGTCGCTGTGCCCGGCCTGCCGGCAGGTGCCCGGATATACCGGCCCGTCGGGGCCGTGGGCCGGCGCGCCCTCCTGCGGGGCGGAGAGCGCGGCGCGGATGTCGCTGCGCGTGCAGATGCAGCGGTAGGTGAGCCCCATCGCCGACAGACGCGCCAGCGCCTGCGCATGGGCGGCGGCGCGGTCGGACTGGCGCATGACAGGTTCGGGCCAATCGAGGCCGAGCCAGCGCAGATCGTCGAAGATCGCCGCCTCCCATTCGGGTTTGCAGCGCGCGGTGTCGATATCCTCGATCCGCAGCAGGAAGGTCCCGCCGCTGGCCTGCGCGAGATCCCAGGCGATCAGGGCGGAAAAGGCGTGCCCCAGGTGCAGCGGCCCGGTGGGCGAGGGCGCGAAGCGGGTGATCAGTCCAGCCATTCCCGGAACGCGGCCTTGGCGCGGTCGGTGTAGGCGCGGTAGCGGTCCTTGCGCCCGCGCCGTCCGCCGTTTGCGTCGATGGGCGGGAAAAGCCCGAAGTTGACGTTCATCGGCTGGAAGGTCTTGGCCTCCGCCCCGCCGGTGATGTGGTGGATCAGCGCGCCCATCGCGGTTTCGCGCGGCGGCGGGGGCAGGGTATCGCCCTTGATCTCGGCCGCCGCCATGCGCCCCGCGACCAGCCCCATCGCGGCGGATTCGACATAGCCCTCGACGCCGGTGATCTGCCCGGCGAAGCGGATGTTGGGGCGGGTGCGCAGGCGCATCTGCTCGTCCAGCAGCGTCGGCGAATTGAGGAAGGTGTTGCGGTGGATGCCGCCGAGGCGCGCGAAGCTCGCGTTCTCCAGCCCCGGGATCATGCGGAAGACCTGCGTCTGCGCGCCGTATTTCATCTTCGTCTGGAAGCCCACGATGTTGTAGAGCGTCCCCAGCGCGTTGTCGCGGCGCAACTGGACCACGGCATGGGCCTTCACGTCGGGCTGGTGCGGGTTGGTCAGGCCGACGGGCTTCATCGGGCCATGGCGCAGCGTTTCGCGGCCGCGCTCGGCCATGACCTCGATCGGCAGGCAGCCGTCGAAGTAGCCGGCGGTTTCACCTTCGTGGAATTCCGTCTTGGGCGCGACCAGGATGGCGTCGATGAACGCCTCGTAGGTGGCGCGGTCCATCGGGCAGTTGAGGTAGGCCTTGCGCTGCGCTTCGGTCTCGCCCTTGTCGTAGCGCGACTGGAACCAGGCCTTTGACAGGTCGATCGAGTCGAAATGCACGATCGGCGCGATGGCGTCGAAGAAGGCCAGCGCCTCCTCCCCGGTCTCGGCCCGGATCGCCTGCGCCAGCCTGTCCGAGGTCAGGGGCCCGGTGGCGATGATCCAGTGCCCGTCGCGCGGCAGTTGCGCCACCTCGCCGGGTTCGACGCGGACCAGGGGATGGGCGCGCAGGCGCTCGGTCACCGCCCGCGCGAAGGGGTCGCGGTCGACGGCCAGCGCCCCGCCCGCGGGCAGCGCATGGGCATCGGCCATCGCCATCACCAGCCCGCCCGCCGCGCGCATCTCCCAGTGCAGCAGGCCCACGGCGTTCTGTTCGTCATCGTCCGAGCGGAACGAGTTGGAACAGACCATCTCGGCCAGATCGCCGGTGCGGTGGGCGAAGGTGCCGACCTGCGGGCGCATCTCGTGGATCACCACCGGCACGCCGGCCTCGGCAGCCTGCCAGGCGGCCTCGGATCCGGCCATGCCGCCGCCGACGATATGCAATTCGGTGCTCATGGCGCCCATCTAGCGGTGGCGCGCTGCGAAGGAAAGGGGCGCGATGGGGACGGGCCCCCGGCCCGGACCCGCGGCGAGAGACCCCTCGACGGGGTCTCTCGCCGCGCCGCCGTTTCCGGTCAGGCGGTCAGGGGCGCGGCGCGGCCGAGCCTGGCGTCGATGGACCACTGGCCGGCGCCGGCAAGGG
This sequence comes from Pararhodobacter sp. SW119, assembly GCF_017811755.1. GTDB lineage: Bacteria > Pseudomonadota > Alphaproteobacteria > Rhodobacterales > Rhodobacteraceae > Pararhodobacter. Next base: position 120,940 of record NZ_JADDJF010000004.1, read on the forward strand.
CCAGCAGCAGGTAGCCGCCGGTCAGCCCGAGGTTCTTCATCAGCGCCGTCATCTGCATCTGGTCGCCCAGGTCGAAATGATAGAGCAGCCCCGAGGCCAGGCAGAACGCGCCGAGCGCCAGCGCGGCGATCCGGGTCTGGAAGCCCACCAGGATGGCAAGGCCGCCGAGGATTTCGAACAGGACGACCGGCCAGGCCAGGAAGGCCGGCACGCCGCCCGAGGCCATGTAGGCGCCGAAGCCCTGGACATCGCCAAGCTTGCCAAGGCCGGCGACGATGAAGAGGATGGCCAGCAGGACGCGGGCCGCGAGGATCGTTGCATGGGTCATGTGTCTGTCTCCGGTCGGCGCCGGGAAGTGGCGCTGAGCGGCAGATATAGTGCGTGAACTGGCGCACCAATCCGGCACGGATCAACAGCCGCCGCGCATCTGCGCACAGAACGACGGGCGGTTCAGATCAGCGCGAGACGTTCGGCGCCTTCCGGATCGGGATAGGGACGGTAGAGGCCGAATTCGACATGCGCGATATGCTGGTGCATCTGGTCGTAGCGGCGTTGGGCGTCCTCGTCCGCTTCGGCGAGAAAGCGGAAAGCGGAGTCGAGTTGGGCGAGGTCGGCAACCTCGATCTCCAGCAGGAAGTCGGCGCAGGCGGGGCCGGCGAGGTTCAGCTTGCGCCGGAAAAGCCGCCAGGCGCCGATGCGGCCCTGATCCTGAAGCAGTGTAAGCCATTGGTCCAGCGCGAAAGAAAAGAGAAGCGCCTTGGCATCGTGCTTCAGGTCGATCATGCAGTGATAGAGGTTCATGGGCCCGCCCGCTTCGGCTGATCGCGGCAGTCTAGGCGGGCTTTATTGCGGCGTGGTAAACGCCTGCGGGGCCTTTGGCTTGGATCCCCGCGGCGTACGTCTCGCAGGCGCACACCGCTGGACCCGGGCGGGGGCGGCGGGCTCAGGCGTCGCGCAGCATCCGCGCGATCGTGTCCTTCAGCTCCAGCCGCTTGCGGCGCAACTCGGCCTCGTGGGCCTCGGACACCGGCTCGACATTCGTTTCGGCGCGGTGGATGTCGCGGTTGACCGCGTGGTACGCCTCCGACAGCCGGGCGAAATGCGGATCGGCGAGTTTCAGGTCATGCAGCTTCGCCGCGTGCTCCGGGAATTCCTCGGCCAGTTCGTGGGGGGTGTGGGTCATCGTATCCTCGTCTGATGGGTAACGGCGACGTAACCCGGCAACAGGCGCGGGGCCTTGATCTGGATCAGAAGAGGGTCACGACCGACGAGTTGCGGAATGGAGGCACCAGAAGATCGAGGCCGCGCGGGACATGCAGCGCCTTTCCAGCAGCCCCTCGGGCTGCAATCGGTCGGTTTCGAGCGCTCTGCGGGTCAGTCCTTGGCCACTTTCAGCGTGTTGCCGAGGCGATCATAGGGTGCGCCCTGCACGATGGCATCCAGCCGACGCTGTGGTACGGGGGCGGTCTTGCGCTGCAGCATCAGACCGACCGCGCCGAGCCCGACAAGGCTGCCGCCGACCGACAGGCCAAGAACCAGATTTTCAACTCCGACCGCCTCGAACATGGCACCCTCCGCTTTCTGTTTCATAGATAGGGTATTTCGCCGTCGATTTCCAGTCACGGCAGGTCACCGATGGCTTTTGCCAGCGACTCCGCCTGGTCGGCGCGCTTGCGGTGCCGGGCGCGGCGCCGCATGAGCCGCAGCCGGCCCCAGGAGGCGGCGCCGACCAGCACGAGCGGCGCGGCGACCGCTGCCACCGCGCCCAGGCCGGCGATGCTGCCGGCAATGACGCCGCCGAGCGCGAAGACGAAGAGCGTGGCGCCCAACCGTTGGGTCCAGACGCCCCAGGCGGAATCGCGGTTGCCGAATTCCTCGGACAGTTCGACCAGATCGGCAGCGCGCGAGCGCAGCAGGTCGGCGACGATGATGCGCACGTCGCGGTCGTTGACCCTGCCGAGCGCGGTCAGAAGGGCGGCGCGTTCGGCGCGGTCGGACACCACCGCCTCGATCAGGAGGGCGAGATCGGCGTCGGCGACCGGCACCTGCATCGAGAGCGCCTGGGCATAGGCGACGAGCGCGGTCGCCGGGGAGCGCTTCATCGCGTCGTCGGCGGCGTTTACCGGGGCGTCGGTTGTGCCCTCGGGGGTCGATCCGTCCGCGCCGGTGCCGCCCGGCCCGCTTGCGCCCGTGCGGCTTCGGCGGCCCGATCCTGGCGCGCGCGCCATTGCGGGATCAGCCCTCGTCCGCCTGTTCGGCGATGCGCGCGACCGAGACGACTTCCTCGCCCGTGCCGTTGAGGTTGAGCACCTTCACCCCGCCGCCCGAGCGCGCCATGAAGCGGATGCCCTCGATCGGCACGCGGATCGACTGGCCGCCCGAGGTGACGAGCATGACCTGATCGGCCATGTCGACCGGGAAGCTGGCGACCAGCGGGCCGCCGCGCCGGGCGCCGTCGGTGGCGCGCACGCCCTGCCCGCCGCGGCTGCGCAGCGGATAGTCGAAGCTGGAGGACAGCTTGCCCAGCCCGCCGGCGGTGATGGTCAGCAGCAGGTCCTCGGCGGCCGACATCTCGGCGTAGCGTTCGGGCGAAAGCTGGCCGATCTCGACCGCGACTTCGTCCTCCTCGGGCTCGGCGTCGGTATCCTCGGGCGCGCCGGCCATCAGGCGGCGCTGCTTGAGGTAGGCCGCGCGTTCCTCGGGCGTGGCCTCGAAATGGCGGATCACGGCCATCGACACGACGCGGTCGCCGTCGGCCAGGCGGATGCCGCGCACGCCGGTCGAATCGCGGCCCTTGAAGACGCGGACATCGGTCGTGGGGAAGCGGATGGCGCGGCCCAGCGCGGTGACCAGCATGACGTCGTCCCCCTCGTCGCAGATGCGGGCGTTCACCAGGCTCACGCCGTCGGGCAGGCGCATGGCGATCTTGCCGTTGCGCATGACGTTGGTGAAATCGGAAAGCGCATTGCGCCGCACCCCGCCTTCGGAGGTGGCGAAGAAGATCTGCAGCTTGTCCCAGTCGTCCTCGGGCGCGTCGACGGGCATCAGGGCGGCGATGCCGATGCCGGTGGCGATGGGCAGGATGTTGATGATCGCCTTGCCGCGCGCGCTGCGGCCGGCCAGCGGCAGGCGCCAGCACTTCAGCTTGTAGACCATCCCGTCGGTGGTGAAGAACAGAAGGTTGGTGTGCGTGTTGGCGACGAAAAGCGTGGTGACGACGTCGTCTTCCTTGGTCGACATCGAGGAAAGCCCCTTGCCGCCGCGGCGCTGGGCGCGGAATTCGGCGAGCGAGGTGCGCTTGATGTAGCCGGACTGGGTGATGGTCACCACCATGTCCTCGCGCTCGATCAGGTCCTCGTCCTCCATGTCGCCGGCCCAGTCGACGATCTCGGTCCTGCGGGGGACGGCGAAAAGCTCCTTCGCCTCGGCCAGTTCGGAGGAGATGATCTCCATGATGCGGGCGCGCGAGCGCAGGATGTCGAGGTAATCGCGGATCTTGCCGGCCAGTTCCTCCAGTTCGTCGGTGACCTCCTTCACGCCCATCGCGGTCAGGCGCTGGAGGCGCAACTCAAGGATGGCGCGGGCCTGGATTTCGCTCAGGTTGTAGGTGCCGTCGTCGTTCATCGTGTGGCTGGGATCGTCGATCAGCCGGATATAGGGCGCGATGTCGGCGGCCGGCCAGCGGCGGGTCATCAGCTTTTCGCGCGCTTCCGCCGGGTCGGCCGAGCCGCGAATGGTGGCGACGACCTCGTCCACGTTCGACACCGCGACGGCGAGGCCGCAGAGGACATGGCTTCGCTCGCGCGCCTTGTTCAACTCGAACGCGGTGCGGCGGGTGACGACCTCCTCACGGAAGGTGATGAAATAGGTCAGGAAGTCGCGCAGCGTCAGCTGTTCGGGCCGGCCGCCGTTGAGCGCCAGCATGTTGCAGCCGAACGAGGTCTGCATCGGCGTGAAGCGGAAAAGCTGGTTCAGCACCACGTCGGGCGTCGCGTCGCGCTTCAACTCGATCACGACGCGCACGCCGACGCGGTCGGATTCGTCGGCGACGTGGCTGATCCCCTCGATCTTCTTCTCGCGCACCTGGTCGGCGATGCGTTCGACCATCGTGGACTTGTTCACCTGGTAGGGGATTTCGTCGACGATGATGGCAAAGCGGTCCTTGCGCACCTCCTCGATATGGGTGCGGGCGCGGATGAGGACGGAACCGCGCCCTTCGAGATAGGCCTTGCGCGCGCCCGAGCGCCCGAGGATCAGCGCGCCGGTCGGAAAGTCGGGGGCCGGGACGAATTGCATCAGCTCTTCGCTGGTCAGATCGGGGTTCTCGATCAGCGCCAGCGTCGCATCCACCACCTCGCCGAGGTTGTGGGGCGGGATGTTGGTGGCCATGCCGACGGCGATGCCTCCGGCGCCGTTGACCAGCATGTTGGGAAAGCGCGCGGGCAGGACCGTGGGTTCGCGGTCCTTGCCGTCGTAATTGTCCTGAAAGTTGACGGTGTCTTTCTCGATATCCGCCAGGAGGAAGTTGGCCGGCCGGTCCATGCGGACCTCGGTATAGCGCATCGCGGCGGCGGTGTCGCCGTCCATCGAGCCGAAGTTGCCCTGCCCGTCCAGCAGCTTGAGCGACATCGAGAAGGGCTGCGCCATGCGCACCAGCGCGTCGTAGATCGCGCTGTCGCCGTGCGGGTGGTACTTGCCCATCGTGTCGCCGACCGAGCGCGCCGACTTCCGGTAAGGCTTGTCATGCGTGTTGCCGGATTCGTGCATGGCAAAGAGGATGCGGCGGTGCACCGGTTTCAGCCCGTCGCGCAGGTCCGGAATGGCGCGGCTGACGATCACGCTCATCGCGTAATCGAGGTAGGAGGTGCGCATTTCCTGCGTGATCGAGACGGTCGGTCCCGAAGGTTTCCGTGCTTCGGTGTCGTCCGGATTTTCGGGCGTGTCGGTCACCGGGGCCTCGCTGGGTGGAATCCGCTAGATTTTGTTGCCCGGCTTATAGCAAGACCCAAGGGGCGGGCGCAATGGCGGGGGCGATCCGGGCCTGACCCGAGTCAATGTTCCCCGCCGGTTTATCCTGCTAGGATGACGGCCGACAGTTTGCAGGAGGTTTCATGTATCGCAACATTCTGGTCCCAGTCGCCTATGAGGCGGGACACGACGCCCGGGAAGAACTGGACGCGGCGCGCAAGCTGGCCGATCCGTCGGCGAAGATCACGCTGCTGCACGTCATGGACCCGGTGCCTTTCTTCGCCATCGACTACATGCCCGAGGGCTACCGGGACGAGTTGACCCGCGCCATCGAGGCGGATCTGCAGCGGCTGGCCGACACGCTGCAGAACGGCGCCGTCGCCGTGCTGGAAGGCGACGCCCCGCGCGAAATCCTCGACTGGGCCGAGGGCAACCAGGTCGACTGCATCGTTCTGGCCACGCATCGGTCGGACCGGTCGCTTTACGGCTCGACGGCTGCGCGGGTGGTGCGGTATGCGCCCTGCTCGGTGCATCTGCTGCGCTGAAGCGTGGCACGGAAGGAGGCGGAGATGACGGCAAGGCGGGTCGCGATCCTGGGGGCTTCGGGCTATACGGGTGCGGAACTGGTGCGCCTGCTGGCGACGCATCCGGGGTTCAAGATTGTGGCGCTGACCGGCGAGCGAAAGGCCGGCCAGCCGATGGCCGCGGTGTTCCCGTTCCTGCGCCATCTGGACTTGCCCGAGCTGACCCGGATCGAGGAACTGGACTTCGCCGGGATCGACATGGCGTTCTGCGCGCTGCCGCATGCCACCAGCCAAGCGGTGATCGCCGAGCTGCCGCGCGATCTGCGCGTCGTCGATCTGTCGGCCGATTTCAGGCTGCGCGAGCCCGACGCCTATGCGCGCTGGTACGGCAAGGCCCATGCCGCGCCCGATCTGCAGGAGGAGGCCGTCTATGGCCTGACCGAGTTCTACCGCGACGAGATCCGCGCGGCGCGGCTGGTGGCGGGAACCGGCTGCAATGCGGCGACTGGGCTTTACGCGCTGCTGCCGCTGGTCGCGGAAGGGGTGATCGATCTGGATGAGATCATCCTCGATCTGAAATGCGGCGTGTCGGGCGCGGGGCGGGCGCTGAAGGAGAATCTGCTGCATGCTGAGTTGTCGGAGGGCACGCAACCTTACGCGGTCGGCAGCACGCACCGGCATCTGGGCGAGTTCGACCAGGAACTGAGCCTTGCCGCCGGACGCCGCGTCGAGATCCAGTTCACGCCGAACCTGGTGCCGATGAACCGCGGCATCCTGGCGTCAGCCTGGCTGCGCGGCGAGGCGCGGGCGATACACGAAGTGTTGAGCGCGCGTTACCGGGACGAGCCGTTTCTGAAGGTGCTTCCTTTTGGCACAGTGCCCTCGACTCATGACGTGCGCGGCTCCAACTATGTGCATATCGGGGTGGTCGGGGACAGGCGGCCGGGGCGGGCGATGGTGGCGGCGGTGCTGGACAACCTGACCAAGGGGTCGTCGGGGCAGGCGTTGCAGAACGCCAACCTGCTGATGGGATTTGACGAAACCGCGGGGCTGATGGCGCCGCCGGTGTTTCCGTGAGGGGGTCATGAGGGGCCTGAAGAAAAAGCGCAGGGTGCAGATCATTCTGGTCGCCGCGGTGTCGCTGACGCTGTCGACGGCGCTGATCGGCTATGCGATGCGCGACGGAATCAACTTCTTCCGCTCGCCCAGTCAGGTGATGGCCGACCCGCCGCCCGCGAACGAGGTCTTCCGTTTGGGCGGGCTGGTCCAGCCGGGATCGATCCGGCGTGGCCAGGGCGAGGAGGTCTACTTTCGCGTGACCGACAACTGCACCGCGGTCGAGGTGCGCTTCCGCGGCATCCTGCCCGACCTCTTCGGAGAGAACGAGGGCACGGTGGGCACCGGCCGCTGGGTCGAGGGCATCTTCGAGGCGCATGAGGTGCTGGCCAAGCACGACGAGACTTACATGCCGCGCGAGGTGTCCGATTCGCTGGCCGCGATGGAAGAGGCGCATGCGGCTGGCGCCGAGTGCGCCGAGATGCCGGTTTACGAAGCGCCCGCTCCCGAGTCCTGATTTCAACCTTTCGTTCACATCCTGTCCTTCGAAACACCAATTTGGAGAGGCAGGATGCGCAATCTACGCCAGCTTGCCGAAGACATCGTCGCCCGCGAGGGTGGCTTCGTGAACGACCCCGACGATCCCGGCGGGGCCACGAACTTCGGCGTTACCATTCACACGATGCGCCGGCTGGGCATGGACCTGACCGGCGACGGGCAGATCGATGTCGACGACGTGCGCGCGCTGACGCGCGGTCAGGCCGTCGAGATCTTCATCGACCATTACTGGCGCAAGCCGCGGATCGAGGCGTTGCCGGAGGCGCTGCAGGCGCCGGTCTTCGACATGTATGTCAACGCCGGCGCCAATGCCGTGCGGGTGCTGCAGCGCCTGCTCGTCGAGATGGGCTACGACATCGACGTCGACGGCGCCATCGGGTCGCAGACCGTGCGCGCGGCGCAGGCGGCCGCACTGGCCGCGCCGGCGCATCTGGCCGACGCCTACGGGATCGCGCGGCGAAACTACTACTACGCCATCGCCGACGCGCGTCCGGCCAGCCGGAAATTCGCCCGGCGGCGAGATGGCGGCAAGGGCGGCTGGATCGCCCGCGCCGAGGAGTTCATCAGCGCCCGCTATCACCTGAGCCGGGGCGAGCATCTGGAAAGGACCGCGGCATGGGGTTGATGGGAGCAGGATTGCGCACGCTTTTCGGCGGCGGGGCGGCGGGGGCCGTCGCACTGGGGCAGACCGTGGGCAGCGTGGCCGAGGTCTTTCGGGCCAACGCGACGCGGCAGATGGAGTTGGGGCACGACGCCTACATGTCCGCCCACGCCAGCCACACCGCGGAATTCACACATGCGCGGCAGGGCTGGTTCGACGGTTTCGTCAATGGGCTCAATCGCCTGCCGCGGCCTTTGCTGGCGCTGGGAACGCTGGGGCTGTTCGTCTATGCGATGGCCGATCCCGAAGGCTTCGCGCGCCGGATGCGCGGCCTGGCCGAGGTGCCCGAGCCGCTTTGGTGGCTTCTGGGCGCCGTCGTCGCCTTCTACTTCGGCGCGCGGGAGGCGCATCACCTGCGGTCGCACAAGCCGGTGATCGTGCCGTCCCCGTCGGCGGCGCCAGAGGCCGCGCCAACCACCGCGAACCCGGCGCTGGACGACTGGCGGCGGCCGGCCAACGATTCCGGCCGTGACCATCACGGTCCCTGAGCGATCAGCGATCCAGGAACGACAGCGACGGCGCCCGCGACCCGCGGGTGCCGTTTGCGTTTCGGGCCGCACCCGCGCTGTCCTGACGCAGGATTTACCGCCGCTTCCGCTTTGCGAGGCGGTCAATCGCGGCTATACCCTTGGTCATGATCGTCGAACTTGGACATTTCGCCCTGATCCTGGCCTTCGCGGTGGCGCTGATCCAGTCGGTGGTGCCGCTGGTCGGCGCGCACAAGGGTTGGGGCGACTGGATGGCCGCGGCCAACCCGATGGCCAGTGCGCAGTTCGCGCTGACCGCGCTGAGCTTTGCCGCGCTGACCTGGGCCTTCGTCACCTCGGATTTCTCGGTCTCGCTGGTGGTGAACAATTCGCACACCGCCAAACCCCTGATCTACAAGATTTCCGGTGTCTGGGGGAACCACGAAGGGTCGCTGCTGCTTTGGGTGCTGATCCTGACCCTGTTCGGCGCCTGCGCGGCGTGGTTCGGGGGCAACCTGCCGGCGACGTTGCAGGCACGGGTGCTGGCGGTGCAATCCTCCATCGGCGCGGCCTTCATGGCCTTCACGATCTTCACCTCGAACCCTTTTTCACGCATGTCCTTTCCGCCCTTCGACGGGCGCGACCTGAACCCGCTTCTGCAGGACCCCGGCCTGGCGCTGCATCCGCCATTTCTGTACCTCGGCTATGTCGGGCTTTCGATGGCGTTTTCCTTCGCCGTCGCCGCGCTGATCGAGGGGCGGGTCGATGCCGCCTGGGGCCGCTGGGTGCGCCCCTGGACACTGGCCGCCTGGGTCTTTCTGACCATCGGGATCGCACTGGGGTCGTGGTGGGCCTATTACGAGTTGGGCTGGGGCGGCTTCTGGTTCTGGGACCCGGTCGAGAATGCGTCCTTCATGCCCTGGCTCTTCGCGACCGCGCTGCTGCATTCGGCCATTGTGGTGGAAAAACGCGAGACGCTGAAGGCCTGGACGATCCTGCTGGCGATCCTCGGTTTCGGGTTTTCGCTGCTGGGCACGTTCATAGTGCGCTCGGGTCTGCTGACCTCGGTCCATGCCTTTGCCAGCGATCCCGAGCGCGGGGTCTTCATCCTGATGATCTTCGCCTTTTTCATGGGCGGCGCGCTGATGCTGTTCGCCTGGCGCGGCGCGGCGATGGAGGCCAAGGGGGTCTTTGCGACCGTCAGCCGCGAATCGGCGCTGCTGACCAACAACGTCCTCCTGGCGGTGTCGTCCTTCGTCGTCTTCATCGGCACGATGTGGCCGCTGGTGGCCGAGATGTTCTTCGACCGCGTCCTGACGGTTGGCCCGCCCTTTTTCAACGCGGCCTTCACACCCTTCATGGTGGCGCTGGCCGTGGTGTTGCCGGTGGGCGCGATGCTGCCGTGGAAACGCGGCAACCTGCTGACCGCGGCCCGCCGGATCTGGGGCGTCGCCGTGCTGGCGGTGACGCTGGGTGCCCTGACGTGGGTGTTGCAGACCGGTGGCGCGATGATGGCGCCCATCGGCGTTGCGCTGGGGGTGTGGGTGGTCGTCGGGGCGCTGGCCGATCTGTGGCTGCGCGGCGGGCGTGGCGGTCCGGTCGAACGGCTGCGCCGCATCACCCGCCTGCCGCGCGCCGACTGGGGGAAGGCGACGGCGCATGCCGGGATGGGCATCACCATCTTTGCCATCGCCGCCCTGCTGGGCTGGGAGACCGAGGATATCCGCGTCGCCCATATCGGCCAGAGCTTCGAACACGACGGCTACACGCTGACCCTGACCGATGTGCAGCGGGTGCAGGGGCCGAACTACATCTCGACCATGGCTTTCGTGGATGTCGCCCGCGATGGCCGGTTCGTCACCGAACTGCGCCCCGAGAAGCGCATGTACCCGGCCGCCGGCATGCCGACGACCGAGGCCGGGATCGACTACGGCTTCTTCCGCGACGTCTACCTCGCGCTGGGCGACCCGCAGGAGGGGGGCGGCTGGGCGCTTCGGACCTATATCAAGCCGTTCGCGAACTGGCTCTGGGCGGGCTGCGCGCTGATGGCGCTGGGCGGGCTGATGTCGCTGTCGGACCGCCGCTTCCGTGTGGCCGCAGGTGCGCGCAGCGCCCCGGCGCAGGCGCATCCGGCGGAGTGAGGCCATGCGCGCGCTTTTCCTCGCCCTCATCCTGGCGCTGAGCCTGCCCATCGCCCCGGCGCTTGCCGTTCAGCCGGACGAAGTGCTGAGCGATCCTAACCTGGAGCGCCGCGCGCGGTCGATTTCGGCCGATCTGCGCTGTGTCGTCTGTCGGAACGAAAGCATCGACGAATCGAACGCCGAACTGGCGCGCGACATGCGGCTGATCGTGCGGGAACGGCTGGTCGAAGGCGACACCGACGCGCAGGTGGTCAGCTTTCTGGTCGACCGTTACGGGGAATACATCCTGCTGCGGCCGCGCACCGATGGGGTCAACCTGATCCTCTGGGTCTCGGCGCCGCTTCTGTTTGTCGTGGCGCTGGGGATCGCGGGGGTAGCATTGCGCCGCCGCGCCGCGCCTGAAAAACCGCTGAGCCCCGAGGAAGAGGCACGATTGCGCGAGATTCTGCGAGACTGACGCAGGGTTGTATCTTGGCGCGCCGCACAACCTGAGGCTATGCTCGCCCCTGCATCCGCCGCAGGAGGGCCGCATGGACTACCAGACCCTGATCGTGACCGAGGAAAATGGCGTCGGGACGATCATGATGAATCGACCGACACTGTTGAACGCGCTCAACACCCAGATGCGGGCCGAGATCCTGCACGCGGTGCGCGATCTGGGGGGCCGGATGCGGGCGCTGGTGCTGACCGGCGCGGGGCGGGCGTTCTGTTCGGGGCAGGACCTGGGCGGCGGCGTATCGGTTGATGAGCTCGACCTCGAACGCATCCTGCGCGAGGAATACGAGCCGATGTTGCAAGCGATCACCGATTGTCCGCTGCCGGTGATCGCTGCGGTGAACGGAGCGGCGGCCGGGGCGGGGGCGAACCTGGCGCTGGCGGCGGATGTGGTGATTGCGGCGCGCTCGGCGGTGTTCATTCAGGCGTTCACGCGGATTGGCCTCATTCCGGATGCCGGCGGCACCTACTGGTTGCCGCGGCAGGTCGGGTTTGCCCGCGCGATGGGCCTGGGGCTCTTTGCCGAGCCGGTCACCGCCGAGCAGGCCGCGGCGATGGGCATGATCTGGGCCGCCGTCGATGATGACGCGTTCGAGGGCGAATGGCGCGCCCGCGCGGGCCAGTTGGCGAAAGGGCCCAGCGTCGCCTATCGCGCGCTCAAGCAGGCGATCCGGGCAAGCCAGCAGAACGACTTTGACCAGCAGCTTTCGCTTGAAGCCCAGCTTCAAGGCGAGTGCGGGCGGTCGCGCGACTTCCTGGAGGGGGTGATGGCGTTCCTGGAAAAGCGACCAGCGCGGTTCGAGGGGCGCTGAGGCGGGCGGGCCAGCTGGTTCCGACGGCCCACCGGCACGCGATGGATTGTGCGCCTGCGACCGGGAAAGGCGGCGGGTCCACGCGTGGACGATCGACCAAGGCACTGAAACAAAACGGAAAGCGTTTTTCTGTTAACCTTTCTGAAACGCGTGACTCGAGCGTCGGACCCGGTCGCTGACGATTGGGCAGGCCACCAACCCGCCCGTCGCGCGATTGACGGCGATCGGGCGGCATTCCGATGATAGCGACGGGTCCGGGCAGCACGGCCGGCACGGGCCCGGGTCGTCACGGGCCGCCCGCCGGCCAGGCCGCACCGCGCAGGCGCCAGAGGTCGCGCACGAAATGTTCCAGATCGCTCAACGCGCCGCCGTAGCGCGGCGTGCCGCCGAAGCGGGCGTCGTAGTAATCCTCGCAGATCTGCGCCTGCTGTTCGCGGTTGAAGTCGGAAAAGCCGCGCCCCGCGGCGATCGAGGCCGCAAGGGAGCCATCAAGGCGATTGTAGTCGTAGCCCTGCCCGGCAAGCTGCGCGTGCAGGGCCTGCGCCATGTATTTCGCCCCGGCCATCGTGTACTGGCCGACATGGGTGAGTTCATGGACCGCCAGGCCGGCCGACATCGTGCCGGTGCCGGTATGGATCACATGCATCGTGGTGACCGATCGAAAAACCGCCCCCGGACCGCCGACAAGCTGGTTCAGGATCGGCGCGCCACTGCCCTGGATCGCGGCTAGGCGCGCGCCGATGCCGCCCCGGTCGACCAGCACCTGCGCATAGGGGATCAGCCCCGGCGGATGAACGTGGCGCGAGGCCGTCTCCTCGGTCGGATCGAGGGGGCTGAGGGCGCCGCTGGTGACGAAAAGCGAGCGGGCGAATTCATCGATGCCCAGCACGTCGATGGCTGCGCCAAGGACTTGGCCGGCAAGTAGCGAGCCGTCCTGAAGGCCCCGGATCAGATGGTCGAACAACTGCTGCGAGCTGTGACCATGTACCAGGAGGATCCGCACCAGATCGGCTGTCCAGCGGTCGGCGGCCTGTGCGCCGTCGCGGACCTCCAGCAAGAACCGAAGCAGACTCCGCGGAAGCGCCGCCACCACCCGCGCGTGCGCTGCGTTCACCCCGGGCGCGGCGGCCAGCGCATAGCCCACCGGTTCGGCGAGGAAGTCGCGCACCGGATCGAAGATGCCAAAATGCACCTTCTGCGCGTCCAGCCGTTCCGGGGAGGGGTGCGCCACGCCTTCGGCGATCCCGCTTGCACGGCGCGGGCCGCCAAGAGCGCGGCCAACGGCATCGGCATGCGCCTCGTCCCCGGCGGCGAGCGTGGTGCCGCCGCGATGCCGGGCGATATGGCCCAGTTCGTGGCCCAGCGCAAAGCGGCCCGACGGGGACCGCAGATCCGGCAACCCGCCGGAGAAGGCGACGGTGTTTCCGGCGACGGCTGCATCGGCGCCGCGTGCCCGTGCCCTTTCAGTCAGGGCGCCGGTCGCGGTCAGTCGCACATCGGCCAGCGTCACCCCCAAACGCGCCTCGGCCGCACTGCGAAAGCCCGGCTCCAGCGGGACGCCGGGCGTCGCGGACACCGACCGCGCCGATGCGGCGCGCGGCTGCGGGCCGCAGGACGGGCAGCCCCCGCCGCAGGCGCAGCCCGCGACCGGCCGGGGCCTTGGCGTCTGGCCCAAGCGTATCGGCGGGGGCGGTTTGACCGGGGCATGTCGCTGCGGGGACTCGGACGCCCCGCGGATCGGCGGGCGGGTTTCAGCGCGTCGCATGGTCAGCCACCGTTCGGTCGGTCACGGGCGTCGCGTACCGCGATGCGCGCGTTGTTGCGGATCGTCTCGGCGCGCCGTCCGAGGATCGACTCCAGGCGATCAATCGGGGTGTCGAGAAGTGCTGCGGTGTCGGCGATCCCCTCGTTCCGCAGCCGCTCGGCAATGGCCGGGCCGATGCCGTCCACCACTTCCAGGCGCAGGCGCGGGGTGGCCGGGTCGAGGTCTGGTCGCGGCGGACGCTCGGGCTGCGGTGTCGGGATCGGCGGCACCGGCTGCGGTGTCGGCGTGGGCCTGGGGGGTACGGGTTGGATCGGGTCAGGTCGGACCGGATCCGGTCTGACGGGATCCGGCCTCACCGGATCGGGGCGCAGCGGCGGATCGGTGGGGCGTTGCGGACCCGTCGGGTCCGTCGGGCGAAACGGGCTGCGCGGCGGAAGTTCGAAGCGGAATTCCTTCAGCGGATCGTAGGGGATGTCGATGCGCTGCCTTTCGTCGCTGCTGCGCAGCAGTTGCGTGGCGGGGATCGAGGCGGGGTCCGCATCGCCCAGCCGCGTCCGGATCGTCAGGTTGTCCATCGAGGCCAGATTCGCGCGCATCTCGGCGGAAATGGACAGGGCGTAGTATCCGGCGCGGTCGGTCGTGGCCCCGATGTCGAGGCTGCGTCCGCGACCATCGATCAGTTCCACCTCGGCCGCGGCGACGCCGCGTCCGTGGGCGTCGGCGATCCGGCCATCGATGACCAGCCCGCCCTGGGCGGGTTCCGCGACTTCGCGCACGGTGGCAAGATGGGCGCGTTCCTGCAGCGCCTCGGCGGCGGCCTGCCGTTGAAGGATCTCGAGCCGGAGATCGGTGTCCGGTTGCGGCTGCGCGCCGCCGATGTGCCGGACACGCTCGGCCTCGGCCGCCTTGGGCACGGTCATCCGCTGCTGGAAATCGCCGAAGCCCACAACGGTGTGCGAAAGGCCCTTCGACAGGTCGGCGCCGGCCCTTTCGATCTCAAGGTCGGGCTGGGCATCGAGGCGCATGAGCTGCGCAAGCGCCGCCAGGAGATACCTTGCCTTGTCCGGCGCCTCGATCGGGCAGAAGGCGGCGTAGACGACCTGATTGGGCGTCTCCAGCACCGGTTGTCCGATGGGCGGGCCGTTGCTGGTTGCGATCACGCAATGATCGGCCTGGTTGTGGGTGGCGATGTTCATCGCGTGCAGGCGGCCGGCCTCGCCCAGGCCGAAGGACATGGACAGCGCCGACATCGCGGTGCTGCGCGCGCGTTCGCGAAAGCGGTTGTCGGTGATGCGCACGCTCAGACCAATGGCGGTGAGATTGGTGAAGACCGCGTCGGACTTGAAGATCGCGGACTGGTTGCTGTCGAACCCCAGGTCGTCGCAGGTGGCGATGAGCGTCGCGCTGTAGGCCCGGTTGCGCGACCCCGTGCGCACGCGGTTCGAATTGAACATCACCTCGCCGCCCGGCAGCAGGTCCTCGGCCGGGGCGCGGGCGGCGAGGCCGGTCGTGTAGCGTGTGTCGCCATGCGTGCGGCCGGGCTCGAACGCGGTGTGGCCCAGAAATTCGAACTGCCGGTGCAGCCCGCCGAGGTTGGCGATCAGCACCGCCCCGGCAAAGCGGTCGACGAAGCTCCAGCGGCCCTCGCGCTCGCTGTTGAGGTGGTTGCCGACGCAGGAAACCGGGCCGAAGGCGAAGGCGGTGATCGCGCGGCCTGCCGGCTGGTCGATGTGGTTGTCACGGATATCCAGCGCCGGGCGTTCGCGGGCATCGGCCGCACCCCCGGCGATCATGGCGCTGGCCATCCGCACGACCACGCCGCCGCGCAGCCCCTCGATCCCGGCGGTATCGTAGTCGGATCCCAGCGGCCCGTTGCCGGCGATGTAGTTGCCGCTGAGGATGACTTCCTCGCCATAGCCGACGAAGATGCCGGCACAGGGATTGGCGGCGCTGGTGCCGTTGCCGGTGATGTGGTTGTCGGTGATCCGCAGTCCCTCGACCAGCGGCAGGGAGATGCCGCCCTGCGCGATCCGGGGCGCAAGCGCCCGCATCGCCGGGGTGAAGATCAGGCGCAGATTGTCCTGGATCCGGTTGCCGCGAACCTCCAGATCGCGGATCAGGTTGGTCGTGCAAATCAGTTCGCGCGGCGCGACGAGTTCGGCGACGAATTCGGCCAGCGCCGCGGGACCCGCGCGTTCGGGCGGCGGCGGTGGCGTCGGCGTCGTGCCATGAAGCAGGAAGCCGATGCCGGACAGGCCCATGCGTTCGATCGTGTTGTCGATGATCCGGATCCGGGTCAGAAAGCCCGTATCCCGCCGATCGGTCGCCGCGACGCGGCGCAAGGTGACCACCAGACGCCGCGCCGACGCCGCGTCCGTGTCGACCTCGACAACCTGATAGCCCTCGGATGCCTCGAGAAAGTAACCGCCCGTGGCCGGCACTTCGAAAACGAACACGCCGTTCGGCGGGGCCGAGACGCGCGACTGAACCGCGTTCCCGCTGGTGTTGATCAGGGTCAGCGCGACGCCGGCCACGGGTTCGCCGTCCTCGTCCTGCGCGCGGCCGCCGATAGGGCCGGCGGGAAGTCTGAAGACCCGCGGCGAGGGCGGTGTTTCAGGTGCCTCTGTCGCCGGCATTTCGCTGGCATAGGCCCCGCCCAGGACGATCCCGTGGCTGGCCCCGCCAGCGATCCGGTTGGCGATGACGTCGATCCGGTCGCAGCCGCCGCGCAGGTGCAGCCCGCCGCGCGCCCGATAGGGCTGTTCGGGCGTTGCGACGATGGTCGCAGTCCAGACCATCAATACATGCGCGACGAACAGCTTGAGGTTGCCATAGAGCTTTTCAGGTTCCAGGCAGGGATCGGCCGGGTCGGGCGTGCGTTCTCTTTCCGGCGCCTCGTCGTCGTCGACGGGCGGGGTGAAGGCGTGGGGCCAGACGGCCAGAACGTTCCTTTCTACCAAGGCGTCGCGCGCCCGAAGCGAGATCGCGGAAAGCGCTGAGGCGTGGTCGAGCATCCAGATACGGTTGCCGGTGATCCGAACCTTCTCGGCCCGCTCGACCCGGAAGCCGTAGGCAAGCGACAGGGCGCGGCAGTCCCGGATCGTCAGGTTTCGGAGCGGCGCCCTTTCTTCGCCTGTGGCATCCACGGCGATTCCGAAGGGTGCGAAGAAGTCCAGATCGGCGATCTCGACCTCGCTTCCGCCTTCGATACGGATCACCGGATCGGCGGCGGCGTCCGGTCGGGGCAGGACCATCGTCCGTTCGCGGCACCCGTGGATCTTGATGTTGCGCCGACCGATCAGCCGCAGGTTTGCCAGATGCACACCCGGAAGCAGACAGACCTGTCCGCCGCTTTCCGGCAGATGCGCGACCGCTTCATCCAGGCTGTTGAAATCGCCGAAACTGGAAACACCGTTGCCCACAAGCCAGGTGCAGCAGGTCTTCTGGTTGGTCAGCGGCCGGAACCGACGGCGGCAATCCTCGATCGCGCCGGCATGGTCGGTGTCGCGGCGGTCGGTCCAGCTGATTTCGGCCAGGGGCACCCGGTGCCGGATCGGCCCCTCTGGCGGGGCGTCGTCGTGCAGTATCTCGGGGTTCACGATCTCGCCGGCGCGCAGGTCGAAGGTCCAGAAATCCTCGGCCCGGTAGGCGGCTGGGGTCGAGGTGAAGTGAAGTTCGATACCGGCCCGCAACGGGGTAGGGCCGCCGGTGAATGCACTGATCGGCGCGATCCCGTTCCAGAGCCGGAAGAAAACCGGACCGCCCGCGCCCGGCATCGTGCCGAAAGTCGCGGGTGTCGTCAGGTTCAGGTTTCCATCGGCGTTCAATGTGGCCGGCGCACCGTAAACCACGCGCCAATAGCCGAAGTGCTCCGTGTATTCGAGTGCCTCGAGATAAAATTCGGACAAGCCGGAATTAATGATCGCGGTGCGGTTTCCCGACAACTCGACACGAGGGGTGGCGCCGCCCTGAACGCGGCCACGCCCGACCAGCCCGCCGTTCAGGCTGGACCATTTGAACAGTACCGGCGCGTCCGCGGTCTCGGCGATCTCGATCCTGTAGAGATTGTGCTCGAAACCACTGTAGCCGCCGCCGTCGACGACCGGGCAGTCGCCGGGAATCGTTGTCGGTGCTTCCAGCGTCACGCTGAGCCGGCCGCGAAGAGCCGGATCATCGCGCAGCCGCGGGCCGATGGTCGTGCAATCCTCGGCGGGTGCAAGGCGCAGAAGCCGAAGCCTTTGCCGTGGATGGATGCGCTGGGCGGTGTCCGGGCCGCCAAGCGCCGCCTCGATCAGGCGTTCGGGCTCCTGAAACCCGTTCAGCGTGTCCAGCACGACCTCCAGGATCACCGCGTCACGGATGCCGGCGCCGATGCTCCCGACATCGGTGCCTGGCGCGTTGGCGGGGGGCGAAAGATAGGTCGCGGCGAACGTTCGCGCGGGTGCGTCCGCGTCGGGGGACAGGGTCAGGGGGATGCCGTCGGCCCACATGCGACCCGGCGCAAGCCGCACGTCGACATGCGCGTCGTGCATCGTCGCGGCCTCGACCCGGTAGCCGTCGGGCTCGGTTGCGGGCACGGCGGCCACGCCGGCGCCGATCACGTCGCGGGCGGCGGTCGCGCGCCAGTTCTGCGCGATGATTTCCCCCGCCGTCAGGTCGCGGTCGGTGATGACCCGTCCCTGCTGATAGAGAAGACCCAGATCGTTCGGCGCAGAAAGCTTTGCGGCCTTGGAGAAGTCGCCCTTCATGTCCGCTCTCCTTCAGGTCATGGTTACAACCAGCGCGCGCACGCCGACGGGCATGAACTCGCGCAGGCGGATATCGAGATTGGTGCGCTTGTGCGCTTCCAGCAGAAAGCCGAAGGCGCCCATGGCATCGTCGCCCGGCCCGCGGGTCAGCACGCGCGGGTCGGTACCGCGGGCAAGCTGGCCGTAGCCCGGCTGGCCCTGGCGCAGGCTGGTGAAGGCCACGCGCGCGTCGGGCCCGGAAACGCAGGCGCGGTGCGGCGGCAAGCGGTCGCCCAACCCCGAGAAGCGACAATGCGTCAGGCAGCCCACCTGGTGGTTCCAGACAGTCAGCGCGTGCGTGAAGATCGCGCCGGTCCCGCGCGCTTCGCGCACATGCACCGGGCCGAGGAAGGTCGCCCCGGCGACCGAGATCGGGGCGGCGGGCAGCGTGCCGGGATCGGCGGCCGAGGCGACCGCCCGGGCCGTACCCGGCGGCATGCCCGGTCCGACGCCGGCATCGACGATGCTGTCCTGAACCGTCAACCGATAGCCCGGATCGACCCGAAGCGCGCCTGTCACGCTGCGCAGAAGCACGATCTCGGGGATCGCGTCGAAAGCCTCGAACTCGGCGGGGTCGGTGAACCCGAGGTCGTCCGCGACCTCGATGCCCAAGGCCAGCGGCGCGCGACTGCCGTCGCGCAGGGCATGTCCGCCGGGATCGAGCGTTACGCCGTCGCATTCCAGCAGCGCCACCGCCAGCCTTTCGATCAGCGCGCGCCCTGCGGGAAAGCCATCGGCGCGGGAGACGAAGACACCCTCCAGCCGGACGGCAAGGTCCAGGGTTTCGGGCGCGGCGGGGTCGGTCGGTCGCAGGCCCAGCGGGTGGGCCAGGCGGATTACCGGCCGCGCGCCCGCGACCGCCCGAATGGTCAGCGGGTGCGCCAGCCGCAGAGAGACGCGCCCGCCTTCGTTCATCGCCCCGCTGAGCGTTTGCGGATCGAGGTCGTGCACCATACTGTCGCGTATTTCCACGATCACCGGGCCGGTTGCGTGGTGGAGGTTCTGCAGCTGGTCTTGCAGGCTGGGCCCCCCGGCCAGCGTATCGACGATGCGCAGAACGGTGCCCGGTGGCACGTCCTGCTGGCGCGAGACGGGATGCGCGCCGACCGGACCCACCGCGCCGTAGCTGTACCCCGCCAGGAACGTCGGAGCCCCCCCGGCGACGAGCACGTCGCGCTCGGCCGCGCTGGCGAGGCCGATCAGCATCCGCCCAATCGACGGGTCGATGGCGATCTCGTGCAGCAGGAGCGGTCGGCGTAACCCATCCTCCCAGGCGCAAAGGTTCTCGCCGCGGAAGGTCCAGTCGATACCGTCGAGGATCGAGGTCGGGAAATAGAGCTGGATGCCGGTTTCGCCCAGGTTCAGGTCGGTGGGCGGGACGGAAGAGCCGTCGAATGCGTCCACGTCGACATAGGCGGCTGGGTTGCCTGCCTCGGACGCGCTGCCGAGGCGCGCGGGCAGGATTGGCGCTGCGACTGCATCCGGCTCGGTCAGCCGCTCGACCCCGTCGACCGCGCCGGGCCTGGGACGACGCCAGAGGTTGAAAAGCTGCACAGGCCGGTCGAGCGCGTCGAGATCGATGCGCAGCACATAGCGCGACATTCCGGCCGGGACGGCGCCGGGACCCAGATCGGAGACACCCTTCAGCAGCGGCCGTGTAACTGGCAACCGATAGGCCGCGAGACGCCAGAGGTAGACCGCAAGGTTCGGCAGGTTGATGTGCCGCGCCCCGGTATCGGCGCGCTTGACATCCGGCGTATGCGCAAAGGGGTCGAACGCGGTGCCAAGGAGCGACAGCATGGCCGGATCGCGCAGCGGGATCGTCCCGCCGATCCGCGGCGTCGAAGGGCCGACCGTGGCCAGTCCATAGGGCGGTTGGCCACCCCGGTCGTGGCGCTGATGGTTGATGTGCTGAGCCCAGGCGACATTGGGGCGCAGTTCGGCCGCGCGGGCGGGCCAGCCGGTCAGGTTGCGCGCCAGCCGCTCGATCGCGCCGAGCGTGCCCTTGCGCCGGCGCAGCGCCACGGTATCGGCGACATCGGCGCGCAGCGTCCAGGGATCGCCCTTCAGATGCGTGGTGCCCAGCAGATCGGCGATATAGGGCACCACCCAGTCATCGCAGGTCTCGATGAACAGGTCGTCGTAGAGCGCCTCGATATTCTCGTGCACGGCGCCCAGCACCGTTTCGGCCGCGCGCAGATAGGCAGCCAACATCCCGGGTGGGGTCTGTTCGGCGTCGCGGATCCGGTAGATCTCGGGCAGGCGGCCGTAGAGGGGAACGCGCGGAAGGTCGGTCATGTGCAGGCCTCCCCGGGGTCGGCGGGCGCGGCGGAAAGCGTCAGATGCGCCGAATGGAGTTGCAGCAATTCAAGCGCCCCCGCCGCGACCTTGGCGTGCCGCGGGCGCGGTGCGCGCGGAAGGCTCAGTTCATCGGGCGGCGTGCCGGGCGGTGTCGCCGCGAGCCTGGCGAAGGCCTGCACCCGCGCCCATCGGACGCCGGCCACCGACTGAACCCGCCCTTCGATACGACTGGCGTATTCCGGCTCGGCGATGGTGCGGGCGGTCAGCGCGAAGACGCCATTCGCGGACGCGTCCGGCCGATCCATCGGCGCCAGCAGCCGGGTCACGGCGGCGGTGACGTCCTCCTCCAGCAGCGCGGGATCGAAGGCGAAGCGCAGGTCGAGGTGAACCTGCCGCAGGACCGCCTGATCGACCTTCAGTTCGAAACGATTCGACCCCCGGCAGCGCTGGAAGGCGTAGATTGAATCGCGCACGGAGTCGTATTCGCTTTCACGCCCGCTTTCGAGCAGGACGCGCAGGAGGACACCGGGCGCCCCGTCCAACATATCCCAGGCGGCGCGCACGCGGCTGACGCCGGGGATGGACAACAGCTCGGATTCGTAATCGGCGAGACTGACGATCCGACCCAGGCCCTGGACGCGCCCCGGCGCAGCCATGCGGGCCTTTCCGGCGCTTTCAGGCTCTGCGCCGCCGGCGATCACGCCTGGAAGCTGCAGTTTCGCAACGCCCTCGATCCGCGATCCGGTTGGGGACGCGCCTTCGGCAAGCGTTCCGCGCGCGCCGGATCCGGTTCGGAAGGTTGCGGTGACGTTCCCACGGCCTGAAGGCAGGCGCGCGCCGGTTTTCCCGTCGCCGAACTGGATATGGAATTCGCCTGCATCGTTCTGGCGCAGGACATAGACCAGGTTGTCGCCGGCCTCACCGTGAAGGCTCGAAACCCGGTCCACCCTGCGCCCCGCCACATGGACCTCCAGTTCCGGCACCTCGGCCGGGTCGGCGCCCGGATGCAGATGGTGCGTCACCGGTTTGGGCAAGGCGAAGGTCTGGAACGCCGCACGCGCGTCGCCATTTCCCAGCACGACCGTTTCGACCGCCTTGCCCTGGCTTGCCGAAACCGTGTTGCCCCAGACCGTGACTTTCGGTACCGCCTCGTCGAAGTCTGTCCGCAGGAAGGGCGCGGGCGGCGCGTCGACGGACAGCGCCCACATCCTGGCCACGGCGTCGGAACCGGTGAAATCGGATTCCTCATTGATGCAGGTCAACTCGATCGCGCGGCCGTCAGCGTGTTTCAGGCTCAGTCGGCGCCCGGCGAGGCGTCGCACCTCGGTGCGCGTGCCGTGGAATGCCAGCGCCGCGTTGCCGGAACCGAACGCGCCGCCCGATGCGCTTGCGGCGGGGCGCAAACGAAGCTGGGGGCTGGTGATCTCGTGGATGCGGTAGTCGCGGATATCAGCCTCGTCGCCCTTATTCGTGCCATGGGTGACCAGCGCGCCGTCCAGCGTCAGCAGCGTCGAGGGGCCTGTCTGTGGCCCGAAGCCCAGCGTGGTCGTGCGCAACTCGCTGATCCGCCGGACCAGAAGGCAATCGCGCATTGTCCCTGCTCGCCGTATCCGGGTCTCGACGGCGACGCGGGTTCGCGGGGTCAGGTCCGCAGCCTCCTGATCCAGGGGCAGGACCGTGCCGGGCAGACTGAACGAGATCGACGTATTGATGCAGTCGTGATCGTTGCCCACATGGCGCAGGTACTTGGTGGTGAGCGTCGTCGCGCCCGTCACGTTTCCGGTGGCGGGGGTCGGCCTTGAGTAGCTTGGCGGCGCGGCATGGCCGAAATGGCGCCAGCTTCGACCCAGCCGATACGCGGTCAGCGGCAGGCTCCAGCTACGCGCGAGGCGGCTTTCGAAGGTAAGCAGGGTTCGGTCGTGAAGCTTCGACACCTCGGCGATCTTGAGCACCTGAGAGCTGTCCTGCGCGCTGAACCCGGCCGTTGCGCTGCTGCTCCAGGCAGGCGCGGAGGGCACGAGCAGGATGCGATCGCCCTTCTTCAGCTCCGCCGCCTCGACGCTGGCCGGGGACGAGTTGCCCGCGACGCTTTCTATTTCTAGCGTCAGGCTGTTCACGGGGGCCGATGCGGCGTAGCTGCGCGGCCGATACAGGTGGAAACGCGACAGATGCGGCCAGGCGACCAGTTCGGCATCGGTCTGGAACTCGGCAGGCTGGTCCTGTCCCGCCAGTTCGGCCTTGAAGGCAAAGCCCGCGGGCACCACGACCTTGCCGGCGGCGGGTTTCAGCTCCACCGCCAGTGTCGCGTGGCCGCCCAGGCCCGGGGACAGACGATAGCCGAGAAGCCGCACCAGACCCGCGACACTTTCGCGCCAGGTGGCCGTACGCAGGAACGCCTCGTTGGCGTAATGCTCCTGATAGAAGGTCAGGATGTCGCCGAGGATACCGACGCTTTCCAAGAGCGCGATGCCCGGATCGTCGGCGCCGCGATGCGTCCAGCCAGCCAGCGCCACCTCGCCGTCGATGTGGCGCAGCATCGCGGCGACCATGTCGGGGTACTCTCCGATGCGGTAGGCGATGCGGTCCAGACCCGGGCGGTTGGTCGGGCGCTGCGGAAAGCGGAGCGGATCATTGAAACCGGGATCGCAGAGGCTCATTGCCGCCCCCCTTTCAGGTCCAGCGTGATCGTGCCGCGTTCCATGTGGTCGGGGTCGTTCTCGACCAGGAAGATCTCGTCGAACGCCGCGTCGAGTTGCTCTGGAGCGGCGCCGCCGCCGGTCGGCGCGTCCCAGCGCCGCATGCGCACCTTCAGCAGATGCGCGACGCCGGCAAGCGCCTGCAGCCGGCCACTGATGCGGCTTTGGTGCAGGGCCTGCCCGAAGGTCCATTCATCGGGATGGAACAGGCCCCGCCGCCCGTCGGGCGTGTAGCCGGACGAAAGCTCGGCCTCGATGATGTCGCGCATGTCCTCGGGCCAGGCGTCTGGTGTCAGGCAGACCTCGACCTCGATCGCCAGCGGAATGAAGCGCGGCGGGCGCAGTTCCAGATCTTCGCCGATCAGCCGGACGGCCTCCAGATGCGCCGAGACCGCGTCGATCAACTCGGGCGACAGCACGGTTGTCCCCGCCGGGTCGAGGACGATGCGCACGGTACGCCAGCTGCCGGTCCAGGCGTAGGAGGCGACGGCGCGAGCGATCCCCGGCACTTCCTCGGCGCGGGCGGCGTAGTCGGCGGGCGTGACGGCGCGCAGCTGGCGCGTGCGATAGGCTTCGGGCGCGGCGCGAAGCGCCTCCGCAGCCGGTTCGGGGTCGGCGCCACCGGTAACGTCGAAGGGGTTGGAAAGGGCGACCACGGCCTCTGCATGCGGCGCGGCCAGCGGGGCGAAGCCGCGGATGGCGTCGGTGCCGACATTCCCGGCACGCCCGCCGCCAATCTGCCAGGCCGCATGAACGGTCGCGCCCCGCGGTAGAAGCCGGCCATTGATGCCGTTGCCGAAACGGATACTGCTGCGTTGCCGTTCATCGGTTTCCACGACGAAATGATCGCCCTCCTCGCTACTGTCGTCGCTGAAAACCAGCGACGGCCTTTCATCCCAGAGATTTGACGGCCCGGCCGGCTCGATCACCTCGACCCGCAGGGTCGAGCGGGGCGGCACGATCCCCCCCTTGGGGGTGGCGCGCCAGGCGAGCGGACCCGCCGGCAGATCGCAGAGCACCCCCCTCGCCTGCCCGTAAAGCGAAACGCGCCGGAAATGGCGGTGGTAGATGCCGGCGGTTTCAGGCGGCAGCACGGTTCCGGGTTCATGGAACTCGGCCATGACCGGCAGACCGTGGTTGACCTCGACCAGGTTGCCGCGAAAGATCGAAACGTCGGTGATGGGACCGCCGGGGCAAAGCGTGGTGAAGCTGTAGGCGTGGCGGAGGGCATCCTCGGCACTCCAGAAGATGCGAACCACGTCGCGGCCGGCCATCGGGTCATGGATGACCTGCGCTTCGGGCCGCAGGTGCAAGAGCTGCCGATGCGTCGGATCGCGGCCGGGTTCATGGCCGGTGCGCGGGTTGAGGCGTTCCACGACAAGAAGGCGCGTCAGCCGCTCTTCGCGGATCGCCTCGGCAAGATCGACTGCGGTGATCAGCCCTGCAGGCGCACCGTCGGCCGGCGCCGGCACGATATCGGCGGTGGTCGTGCCGCGCGGCAGCGCGGGTTGCGCGCCCGACCACGTGTGAAGAAGAAAGCTGTTGAATTCCGGCGCAAGCAGGGTGCGCTCGCTTGCAGGCATCGCTGCCTCACGCGTTGCGAAGGGGATCATGCCGCCCTCGGCCTCGGGTCCGCCGGCCCAGGCGATCAGGTCGTCGGCCAGGGTGAATGGCGCGGTGCCGTGGGCGATCTGCAGCCAGACCCAGGTTGTGGCCTGCTGGCCCTGGTGCAGATGATAATCCATCAGTCGCGCGTGACGCGAAATCGAGACCCGCTTGCGGGCCGTGCCGATGCGCGCTTCGGCCATCACCCGGTCCTGAAAGTCCGAAAGTTCATCCGCGGCAGCGGCGAAGAGGTCGATAAGAACCTGGTCGAAGTCGGCCTCGCTCGACGGCTGCCAGCCCGGCACGCGGTCCATCATCGCGACGATCATCTGATGGCGGAAGCTTGCATGATCCTTGGCGAGATAATCGATGCGGGGCGCCGCGACCCTTTCGCGACCGGCCTGCCAGTCGGGCGCGCAGGAATGGCTGAAGCAGCCGGGCCGGAACTTGAAGCCGAGACCGGCGAAGAAAGGATCGATCCGCACCGGGTCGAACATCAGGTTCAGTCGGTAGGTCGAGTAGTCCCCGACAGGTGCGACGGTCAGGCGCAGGCTCTCGGGCGTGTGTCCCGGCGCGACGGAGGTGACCTGCACCTGCCCGCTGCCGGCGCCCGCCGGCAGCCTGTGCCCGCCCTGGATCGGGAAGACCTGCGACGGCGGGGTGCCGCCGGAAAGCTCGGCCAGGATTTCGGACAGATGCAACGGGTTGTGGAAATGTACTTCCAGTTCTGCGGCGCCGGGCGGTACCGGCGCATCGAGGGTAACCAGCACCGCGGCCAGGCCGTTCAGTCCCGCCGCCTGAAGATCGCGGGCGCGATCTGCGGCGGCGATTTCGTTCCGAAGCGGGGCGACGGTTTCGGACCACATGGCTATCGACCCTTTCGCTGGAAGCGCAGGACGCGGCTGTCGGGGCTGCCGGCGGGGCGGAACTTAACGAGCACGTCCACCGTCTCGCCCTCGAAGACGACCTCCAGCGCCTCGATCGCGGCGCGGTGCCCCAGCCACCGTTTCAGCGCCTCGGTGATGCGTGCCTTGGTGACGCCTTTCAGCACGTCCGAGGTGGGTTCGAACACCAGCCGCCGCACGCCGCCACCGAAGCCGGGCAGGAACAGCCGCTCGCCAGGGTTGGTCAGCAGAAGCTGCAGGATCTCGTCGCGGACATGGTCGCTGTCGTTTCGTGGCGCGGCCGTGCGGCCGTCGCCGTCGATGCGGAAGGGAAAGGCAAGGTGTCGTCCAGCCGAAAGCGTCATGGCGTCCCCCTCATGTCGCGCGCGCGGTACTGCCGGCGTTGGCGATGATCGCCGGACCCTGCGGGATTTCCTCTGCGCTGTAGCAAAGACCGACGGAGGCCTGCGTGACGACGCTGGTACCGCCGACCTTGACGGCGGTGGCCCCCATCTGCCAGCGCAGGGTAACGCAGGGTTGCGGCTTGGTTCCGGCGCCGACCGGGACCTGGAACGCGCAGCCCGCGATGGTGTGCTCGTCGCTGGTCAGGATCACGCGCCCGCCGTCGGCCTCGGCATCGGATTGACTGGTCGACAGCGTCGCCGCCCCGCCATGCGGGCACATGACAGAGCCGTTCGTGGTCAGGATCGGTACCGACATCGCCTACCCCCCCACCTTGAAGGCATCGTTCGCCAGGCTGGCCCCCGCGGTGGTGATCTTGGCCATGCCGCTGTTGATGACCACTTCCGACCCGGTCAGTTCGATCGTCGACTGGCCTGCCGACAACGTGATCCCGCCCGAGCCCAGCACGATCCTGGCGCCGCCGGGATGGATCAAAGCGATCTCGTCGGCATCCTCGTCGATCAGGATCTGGTGGCCGGCCGCGGTGGCGAGCAAGCGTTGCCGCGCGCCCGACGGTTCCGGGCGCTGGCCGTCCGCCCACCAGCAGCCGGTCCAGATCGGATTGTTCAGGTTGCCGGCCTCGAACTCGACCCAGACACCGTCGCCCGGTTCGGGCATCAGCGCCAGGCCATGGTCGGGCCCGGCGAATGGCACGCAGGGCATCGCCCATTGCGACGTGCGCTCTCCCAGCACTGCCGGAACCTCTGCCCGGATGCGGCTGCGGCCCTCCGGGTCGGCATTGTCGGTGACGATCCCTCGGTATTTTCCGAAATAAGTCGTCCGCTGCCGTTCGCTGATCTGCTCCAGCAGGGTTTCGAGATCCGTGTCCATACCTGGCATGCCTCCCTAGAACAGGCCCGAGGCCGCGCCCAGGTCGAGCGGCCCAGCCGCCGGGTCCGAGCGGGCGTTGCGTTTTGCCTCGATCTCCTGCGCATAGATCGAGGGGGTGATCCGGTGGGTGACCTTGTGCAGCAGCCAGTCCCCCGACTGCGGCAGCGTGCCCGCCCGGACGGTCACGACCTCGTAGGGCGAAAGCACATCGTCGTAGCTGCCGGGCACCAGCGTCGCCGACATCCGCATCCCGTACGAGGCACGCCGCGCGCGTCCCGCCGCGGAGGTTTCCGGGTCTTCGCGCAGGTTCTCCTCGGGCGGAAGCTCGCGCAGCGCTGCGGTGTCGCTCGTGACCGGCGGCAGGTCGCCCATTAGCGCCACATCCGCATAGCTGCGCTCCGACGCGGTGACCTGCTGGTCGGTGATGGACAGAACCCGCCCGGAACTCCGCTCGGGTCCCTCGGCATCCTCGCGGAAGGTGGCGGCCTGAAGATTGCGCGCACGGCCCAGCAGCACCAGCGCCGGGTGCCCGCGAGGCTGGCTTGCCGGCGCGTCGAAGACGCCGACGCTGGTTCCCGGCCTGTCGCCCGGCAGCACATAGGCGAGATAGCCATACGCACGGGCCAACTGCCGGAGAAACTGGATCGACGTGCCGCGCCGCACCGTCGCCGGATGCACCGTGGTTGCGGCGCCCATGCGAGTTTCCGCGATGCTTGCGAAACGGCCGAAAACCTCCTCCGCGATGGACGCATCCGAGCGGTTCTCGAAAACCTCGATATCGTCCTCCCGGTTCATCAGGACACTGTCGTCGCGCACCACCAGGTTCACCACGCTGCTGCCGGGTGTCGCGGCGAGTTCGGTATCGAAACCGGCGACTGGGCCGTCGATCAGTGGCCGGAACCCCCGTTCACCCAGACGCACCTCGATCCGGACGCGACTGAACGGGCGCACCGTGGTGTTGGGCGGCGCCCGCCATCTGCCGCGATCGTCCAGGCTGAGGGACAAGCGCACGCGCGCCTCCCAGGCCATTTCCATCTCCTGTTCGACGACGATCTCTTCGACCTGCCGCAGCTGGGCAACGGTCGCCGGGGCCTGGTCGTAGAACATTCTGAAAGCCGCGTTCGACATCATTTCTCCGGCAGGTTGAAGCGGTCCAGGACCCGCGCCAGCAGGTCGTTCGCGACAAGTTCGGTGTTGGCATCCGCGATGTGCCAGAAGCGCGTGCCGTCGCCGAAATGACGTTCGGCGAGGACGTCCAGCCGGTCGCCCTCGATCACCGTTTGCGGCCGGCCGGTGGTGGGCGGCAGGGGGCGCAGGCGAAGCGCTGTCACCTCGGGGCCGTCGCGCGTGGTGACCGTATCGGTGGGAACATTGGCGTAGCGCGAATTTTCAAGAAACATGACGCGGTGTCCTCAGAGCGGGATGAGTTCGACGATTTGCTCGGCGGTATTGGCAAGGTTCGCCACCGCCTGAACGTCCTTGGCAAGCTGGGTGTATTGTGAGGCGCCGATTGCCAGCACATCGTTGGAAAAGGGATCGATCGGCAGGACCTGGATTTCCATCTCGACCTCGGCGCGGATGGGGTTCAGCAGGTTGTCGTACTCGACCTCGGCAATCCTCATCGAGGCGACGCGAACGGGTTGCACGCGCGTGAGGCCCCAGATGAAAAGCGTGCGCGGGAAGGACTGGCGCGGGATCGGCTGGATGGGTCCGTCGTCGCCTCCCCCGCCCCGGCCCAGCGCGTCCCCGATCGCGTCCAGCGCCTGGCCCAGCAGCCCGCCGCCTTCGGGTGGCGGCACCACCAGCTTCTCCAGCGCCGCCAGTTGCGGGCCGATCCCGAAGGCCTTGGCAAGGGCCTTGTCCTCGCCAAGCATGTCGAGCGCGCTGAAATGCGCGGTCAGCGAAATCTTTTCGCCGACAGGTTCACCTGCCTGGTTCTGTTCGCGGTCATTGGTACTGGTCGGGCGCTGCGGCAGCAAAAACGTGCGGTTGAGCGATTCCGGATTGAACTGGAAGATCACGACATTCGGGATCGGCCCGATGAGATCGGTGCCATATTCGATCAGAGCACCCTTGAGCAGTATCGCCATGTCAGTTCTCCGCCTTCGCGTGTGCGTCCAACCCGGCCCGCACCCGCGCGGCGACCTCGCGCGCGAGTTTTTGCGCGATGGTCGGTGCATCGGTTGCGGTCGTGGATATCGTGGCGTCGGTCGGCGCCCCGGCGCGCGACAGTTCCGTCCGGATCGCGCCGGGCAAGGCCGCCGCGACGGCGCGGGCGAGTTGCGCATCGACGCCGCGAAGCTGCAGGTCGAGCGCCTCGATCCGGGCCAAGCGGTGATGCGTCTCATTCGGCATGGCGGATCTCCGCAGCATGGGGGCCAAACTGATCCAGGCTCACGGTGCGCCCCAGCTTGTCGAATTCGTCTTTCACCGCGCGGACCAGGGCGCCCATTTCCAGACGCGGCGGCGCGCCCCGGCGCGCGCTTTGCAGGCACGCATTGAAGATGGCCGAACGAATGTGCCCGCCCGAAAGCGGCAATCGCTCGGCCAGGAACTTCAGGTCGAGCGCGGTGCAATCGACGCCTTCGGGCATCATCCCCTGCCAGATCCGCAGCCGCTCGGGCGCCTCGGGCAGCGGGAAGGTGACGATCGTGCGCAGCCGGCGCAGAAAGGCCTCGTCCAGATCCTTGCGCCGGTTCGAGGCCAGGATCGCCATGCCCTTGAACCGTTCCATGCGTTCCAGCAGGTAGCTCACCTCCAGATTGGAGTAGCGGTCGTGGGCGTCCTTGACCTCGGTCCGCTTGCCGAAAAGCGCGTCGGCCTCGTCGAAGAACAGGATCGCATCGCCGCTGTCGGCGGCATCGAAAAGGCGGCGCAGGTTCTTTTCGGTCTCGCCGATGTACTTGTTCACCACCTGGCTCAGGTCGATGCGGTACATCGGCATCCCGACCTCGGCGGCGATGGCCTCGGCCGCCATGGTCTTGCCGGTGCCCGGCGGCCCGGTGAAGAGGACCGACAACCCGCTTTCGTTCCACACCCGCGCCATGCCCCAGTCCATATGAACCGTCCCCAGCGCGCCAAGCGCCCGGATCAGGCCACGGATCTGGTCTTCCTGGCGCCGTGGCAGCATCAACTCGTTCAGCCGGAAGCGCGGACGCACCGGCTGGGCCAGATCGCCCAGGTCCAGAACGGCGCGGCAAGCCGCGAAAAGCGTGTCGCGGTCGATGCTGCGGTCGAGGGCGCGCACGGTCGCCGCGACCCGCTCTATGGCTCGTGCCTCGATCCCGAAGCGGTGGGCGCATTCATGAAGAACCGCGCGCCCGGTTTCACCCGCCCAGACCTCGGGCAGCGCCGCGCGCCAGGCGGCCAGGCGCGCTTCGGGCTTCAGGGGGGCAAGCGTGACCCGCGGCAAGGTTTCACGCCGGGGCAGCAGGGACAGGCGGTCTCCGTCGGACATCGGCACGAACAGGGTCACGGGCAAGCCGGCAAGCGGCAGGTCAACCCGCCCATCGCTGCCTGCGAGTCTAGCCGCAGGTACAAGCACGGCGGCGCGACGCGCCCAGGCGACCACCAGCATCGGTGCAATCTCGCCGGCGCCTTCCAGCGCAAGCAGTTCCAGGCCCGCTGCCGCGGCTATGGCGGCCGCGGTCTCGGCGTGGGGCGCGTCTTCGGGGCCGACGAGTGGAACGAGGGTCGCGCGGTCGGTGCTTCGGGCGCGCAAACGCGCGGCGGTCAGGGTGACCGCTTCGTCCGCCATCGCCGGAATCGGGGGCGCGACGGGGACCAGCGCCTTGGGCGGCGGGTCATCGGGGAAAAGCAACTGGCGCGCGATCACCGGCGGGATCGAGAGTGGCGCGTCCCAACCCGTGCTGGCTGCAAGCGGCAGAATTCCCGCCGCAAACAACCTGTGCCCCGGATCCAGCAGCGGCAGGACCGCCTCGGGCAGGTCCCACAGTCGCTGGGCAAGCGCCAGTGTCGGGTCGCGCGCCTCGGGCGTGTTCAGGCAGGCCGCGACGACAGCGCCGCGCGCCGCATCCACGGTCCCGCCCAGCGCCAGCGCCAGGACGAAGCATTCGACGGGTTCCAGCGCCAGCTCCGCCGCCAGCCAGCCGAACCCACCCCGGCGCGGTGGTCCGCCGTCGGGGACAAGCGCCGCGATTCGGTCACTCAGGTAGCGTGCGGTCGGGTCGGAGGCGAAAAAGGCGTTACGCTCGACATCGTGGCGGGCCAGGTCGAGCGCGTCGTGCAGCGGGTCGTTCAACGGGGGCAAGGTGCCGCCGCCCTCGATCCCCTGCACCGTGCCGCGCTCGTGCCAGAGCCAGGCAACCTCGCGACGCAGGCGAAGCGTCGCCTGCGCCAGCCATAACCGCGCCAGCGGATCCCCCACGGTGATGCGCGGCGTGAAGCCGACAGGTTGCGCACCGGCGCCGGATCCCGCGCGCACCGTCATGATACCACCACGCGCGGCGCGACCCGGGCCGGCTGGCCGTTCACCCGCAGCAGCGCAAGGTAGCTGCCGGCGCCCACCGAGGCGATCCCGGACACCGTCAGGCTTTGCTGGTCGTCGGTCGTCATTACCGCCTCGAAGCTGCGCACCGGCACACCATCGCGCAGCAGCGTCAGCACGACATCATCGCTGGCGCCGCCCAGCAACTGCCCGGTCAGTTGCAGATCGGCCCCGGCGAGCGTGGCGCCGGTCACCACCGGGCGCAGTTCAAGCTCCAGCAGCTTCGATCCGCGATACCGCCCACCGGGCAGCGATTGCCGCACCGACAGCGGATGCGCGCCAGCCGATATCGACCGTCCCGCGGCAATGGGACCCACGGCGCCGCCATCGGTCGGCGTGCCCTCGACCTCGACGACCAGCCGGTCGGGTTTTTGCGCGACGATCCGCAGCACCACGCCGCCCAGGACAGCTTCCAGCCGCGCAGCGTCCAGATCGTGCCCGTGAACGGTGATGCGCCCTCCGGGTTCGACGGCGGCCGGGGTCACCCGCTCCAGCACCGGGCCCAGGCCGGGAAGCGTGTCGATCCGCACGCCCTCGGTCCCGATCTCGGCGGGCGGGCTGCGGCTGTAGTCGACGCCCACCAGCAGCGACGATGGCTCTGGCACGGCGGGCATCAGCAAGACCGGGCGCACCTGCACGGCCGCCGACAGCCGGTAGCTGTCCTCGGCGCCCTGCATCAGTTTCGACAGCAGATCCGACGAGCTGTCCTCGAAGGTCAGCTTCAGGGGCTCCGGGTTCATCTCCAGCGCGCGCCGCACGTTCATCGCAGTCGTCGCGTCGAGGCGAAGGTAATTCAGGTCGTTGAGCGCCATCAGCCCGCGGCCGAGCAGTTCGTGCGCCGCGGCACTGTCGCTGCGATCGTCATCGTCGAAGGCGCTGAGCAGATAGTGCAGCGTCAACCAGACCGGCGGCGGCCGACCCTCCTCGAGCGACAGGTTGCGCATCGCGCCGTCGAAGGAAATCTCGTAGAGAAAGAGGTTCAGTTTGGCGGCCGTTTCGGCCGCTGTGGCCTCGTCCGGGCGCCCCACGGTCACGACTAACGCGCGCCGGTTCAGATGATCCTGCAACAGCCTGGTCACCGCCCCGATTGCCCGCTGGGAGTCCGCCTGCGCCATGGCCGCTCACACCCTGATGAAGCGCCGGCGCAGGCGGCTGGTGGTGGCAGGGGCCAGACCACGCGGAGCGGGCGGAGCAGGCGCGGCAGGCGGCGATCGCTTCGCGTCGGCCGACGTGGGCGGCGGCGTAACCTCAAGCCGGATCGCGCCGATCGAGATGTCGATGTGTTCCTCGACGATGCCGTTTTCGGGTGGTGTCGGGGATTGCCGCTCGCGCGCGGGTGCGGGCCGTTCCCGTGGCGGCACCGGGTGGGCGGATACCGTCTGGGCGGGCGCGGGCTGGGATATCTCGAGGAACGGCAGGTCAGAAGCGTCGAGCCGGGAAGAATGCGCTGGACGGGGCGTTTCGGTCGTCGAATGGGTATCGGATCGGCGGGTAATCGGCGGTTCCGACACACCCTCCTGCGCCGGCAGTCGTTCGTTCGTGGCGACCCACTCCAGGACCTGCCGGATGCGCATTTCGCGCACTGAATCTGGCGAAGGGGGTGCTTCCGGCGGGAAAGTGTCGGGCTTTTCGGGCGGCTTCATGCGTCGCGCGGTCGGCGCGGGCGAGGGCCGCGAGGCTTCGTTCGGCCGTTTCACCGTGGCAGGGTCTTGCGTCGGCAGTGCGGGCGCGACGTCGACGTGTTTGTCGATCGAGGACGGTGGTCCCTCGCGCTCTTCGAAAAGCGGTTGGAAGGGCATCGGCGGCTGTGTTGGGACAGATCGGGGAAAAGCCGCCTCGGCGCCCGACGCCTCCGGTGACGGCAATTCCACCGTCTCCACGATCTCCAATGTTTCTGGCAGCGCGGGCGTGCGCGCCGGGCGTTCCAGAAGTCCGCTCTGCAGGACAAGGCGCGCGAAGTAGTTCACATCCACCCCTCCGCGGTTTCAGCGATGCGCAGATACCGCGCGCGGCGTCGGGCCGGCATCGCCAGGATATCGATGTCGCGCCAGCCATAGCGCCGCGCGAGCGTGTCGATCTCGGTGAAGAGGCGCGACTGGTCTGCGGCAAGCCGGTCGAGCAACGCCCCCTCCAGATCGATGGGATGCGTCGCCTCCGCGCCGCAATCGGGGCAGCGCGCGGCTACCGAGAAGGCGGGCAGCGGATCGAACTCGGCCAATGCCTCGGCCAGGTCGTCGCGCGCCTCTTGCGTTGTCGGCAACGTGCCCGATTCCAGAAGCGAGGCGAGGATGGCGGCCTCGGGGTCGTCGCAGGGCATGGCGGCGCGCCACCGCCTCTGATCGGCGCCGGTCGGGCGTCGCAGTGTCAGGTCGGCGCGCGAAAGCCCGCGCGTCGTTTCGGCCGTGCGCGCCAGTTCCATGAGCGCGTCAACCGGCACCGCGGCTTCAAGATCGGCGCCGCAGGTCCCGACCGGACAGCGCAAGCGAAACTCCAGCGTGTCGATGCAGTTGCCGGCGGTCCAGACCGCGAGCAGCCCGCCAATCCGCGCGGCCAGCGTCAGGGCGATGACCGTCCCGGCCTCCTGAGGCGGCTCGGCGCAGCAGGCCAGGACCGTCGTCACCAGGCGCGGGCGATCCGGCGCGGCGAAGTCGATGTCCAGATCCTCCACGCGTCCCAGCGCGCGAAACCGCAAGGCAGCCCCGGTGCCGCCGGGCAGGATGCTCAGATCCGACCGCGCCGCCATCACGCGTCCCCGGCCCATAGAGGCGCAGGATCAGCCGGCCGCGGGAACCGCGCCAGCCTCGTCGGGTTCCTTGGTGTCGACGTCACGTTCCCACCCTTCCATCTCGATCTTGATCGACTCGATCGCCACTGCGTTCGCGTTGGCGTCCAGGTCCGGCAGGGCGGTGAATTCGCTGACCCAGCAATTGTAGAGCGCATAGCGCATCGCCACGTGGCCGCGCTCGTTCAGCACCTCCAGAACGAGGTTCTTCTTGTAGCCGACGAGGTCCATCGCCGGGTCGCCCGCCGGGGAATGGACCTTGTTCGCCCAGGCCTCGAACTCGTGGTCATGGGTGATGCCGCGCTCCATCGTCACCCCCTCGTAGCTGGTGCGCCCCGGGGACTTGTGATCGGTCGAGTTGTCGCCGCCGTCGCGGTGGGTCACGACCTCGGTAGTGCGTTTCAGCGCGCTCACCTTCGAGACGCCCATCACCACCCGTCCGTCCCACACGACCCTGAACTTGAAGGCCTTGTAGGGATCGGTCCGAT
Source organism: Pararhodobacter sp. SW119 (assembly GCF_017811755.1). GTDB lineage: Bacteria > Pseudomonadota > Alphaproteobacteria > Rhodobacterales > Rhodobacteraceae > Pararhodobacter. The sequence goes on from NZ_JADDJF010000004.1 coordinate 155,730, forward strand.
GCGCGTTGACCACGAAACCTTTCGCCATGTCTCAGATCCTCTCTTCCTCGCCCTTCCTTCCGGTCCGGGCGCTCGCATCAGGACAGATCGCCGGCGATCTGCTGGATGGTGATGACGACGAACTCGGCCGGCTTCAGCGGCGCGAATCCGACCTGGATGTTGACAATGCCGAGGTTCCGGTCCGCCTGCGTCGTCGTTTCGGCGTCGCACTTGACGAAGAAGGCCTCGGATCGACTGGCGCCCTGGAAGGCCCCCTGCCGGAAAAGCCCATTCATGAAGACCCCGACATTCAGCCGGATATTCGCCCAGAGCGGCTCGTCATTCGGCTCGAAAACCACCCATTGCGTGCCGCGATAAAGCGACTCGGCGATCATCAGTGCCAGCCGCCGAATCGGGATGTACTTCCACTCCGACCCCAGGTCGTCGGCACCGTCCATCGTGCGCGCGCCCCAGTTCACATGCCCCGAAACGAAGGACCGCGCGCAGTTCACGCCAAGCTTGTTGAGCACGCCGTTCTCAAGATCGGTGAGCTTGACGTTCAGCCCGGCAATGCCGCGCAGGTCGGCCTCGGTCCCGGCGGGGGCCTTCCAGACCCCGCGGCTTGCATCCGTCCTTGAGATCAACCCGGCGATCGCCCCCGTCGGCCCGACCCGGCGCAGCACGCCCGCGTCGTTCCACAGAAGCTTCGGGTAGAAGACCGCCGAATGGTCCTTCACCACCGTGGCGCGCAGGTTGTTGATGTCGTCGGTGTTCTGCACCACCGCCGGGCGTCCTTCGGCGTCGGTCCAGCTGTCGGGCGGATCGATCAGCAGGAAGGCCCGGCGCGCATGGCAATAGATCGACGCCGGCCCCCACAGCTGGCGCCGCTCGGCCTCGGTCATCGCGGTGTCGGCGGGCAACAGCATCAGGTTGAACAGATCGACCGTGTCGAGCGCATGAAAGCCGGTCTTGGCCACCGGATCGCCGACATAATTGACGAACGCGGGCGCGCCGCCGTCCTCTCCCTCCTGCGTCGCCGCCGACGCCGCGAAGAGGCTGGTGCCGTTGGGGCCTAGCGGCACCTGCCGCGTGTTGCGCACGACCGAAGGATTGACCGTCGCCGCATTCGGGCCGGCGTAAGCGATGCTGGCCGGGATCTCGTTGAAGGTGCCGTCCTTGGCGAGCACCGTCAGCAGGTAGCCGCTTGCCTCGGCGCGGTAGCGGCTGCCCGGCGCGGTCGAGATCGCCTGCGCGATGATCCGAAGTTTCTCGCGCACGCCATCGTTGTTTCCGTTCGGGCTGGTCGCGCCGGCATTGTCGACCAGCATCGGATCGCCCGCCCCGGTCGTGACGATGCTGTTGGGCGCGGCGTTCAAAACGATCGGCGGCTCGCTGCCCACCGTGATCTGGGTCAGGTCGGCCTGCGTCAGCGCGGCCAGCGCATTGAGCGGGGTCAGCGCGCCTGCCCCGTCGTCGATGCGGAAGACCGAACCGGTCGGCGCCGGCCGTTGCTCCGACAGCCGGGCGAATTCCACGCCGCCGTTGTCGACCCCGGCCATCAGCGCCGCGGCCAGATCCTCGGACGCGGCGCGGCGAATGCGGACGCTGGCGGCGTTGCCGCTGGTCGCGGTCATGCGCAGGAAACGCTGCCCTCCTGGCGCTGCCGCGACGCTGACGTCAACGGTCTGCGCCGGCACCAGCGCGCCGAGGGCGTCGTTGACCCGGTCGCGCAACTGCTCGGCCAGCACCGCGACGCCGGTGATCGACGCGTCGTTCACGTCCCAGGCCCCGAGGTTGACGGTCACGAAGGACGATCCGTTGACCGAAATCTCGAACCGCCGGGCGCCGGTGGGGTTGCCGAACTGGATCAGCCCGCCCAGCGTCGCCCGCATCTGCGCGAGGGTGCTGCCCAGGGGGCGGCGGGCCTCGGAAAAACCGGCATGGGCGGGGGCGGTTGGGTCGAAATCGGCGCCGGTGGTCAGGTCGACCAGCGCCGAACTCTGGCTCACCAGACTGGCTGCGAACCGCGCCTCGGTCGGGTCCATCGACAGGTTCGAATGGACCTCGCGCGCAACCTCGCGACCGCCCTCGACCTGCGTCACGATCAGGTTAAACGTCGCCCCCGGGTTCGGTGTCGCATAGGAGATCTCGAGCCGCAGCCCGTTCCCCCATACCCCCGCCATCTTCGCGGTGGCGGTCAGCACATGCGCGCTGTCCCAGCTTAGCAGATCGACGCCAGCCTTCTGCGCGCCGGCGCCCGCCAGCCGGACGACATAGCAATCCGTCCCGCCGTTGTCGAAGAACAGCTTGACGCTTGCGCCGATCTCGCTTTCCGGATGGGCGCCGCCGAATGCGCGCAGGAAATCGGCATGGCCGAGGCAGCGCACCGCCTTGTCGATCGGTCCCTTCTGCGTACGCCCGAAGAAGGCGGCGATCGAGGTGGCGACACCGGTGATCGTGTTCACCCCGCTCGGCTTCTCGACGACGTAGACGCCGGGATAGGAAAGTTGCACCATGGTCAGGACTCCCGCATTTCAGGAAGGACGGCGCGCATCACCGGGGATCGCCGGTGCAAGCGACGAGGCGTTTCGGTCAGGGATCGCGGAGGCCGCACAGACCGCTGCCGCCCCCCGCAACTCACGATAGAGGCCTGCGCGAAAAATGGACCGGGCTGTGCCATGAAAGCCCTCGGAACATCGCTGAAAACAAAAGATATAGGGCCGCCCAAACGGCGACAGACGCGAACTTGCACTCAAAAGTATTGAGGCGATTCCTAACACATCTTCGGGCAGAAATCTATCGAAGTGTTGGGTGTCCGTGCCCGGTGTGCGCCGCCTGGTTGTGCCGGATCGCGTCTAGTTTCGCGCCCACAGATCCGGCTCGGCGAACTCGATCGAGTTGCCCGCAGGGTCGCGGATATAGAGCGAGCGCGCGCCGTTCGGCCAGTCGAACGCGACCTCGATCTCGATGCCGGCCGCATCAATTCGCGCTTCCCAGGCGGCAAGCGACGCGCGGTCGGCGCTGAAGCACAGGTGACCCGGTCCGCGTGCGCCGTGCGGCGGCACCGGCAAGGCCGGATTGCTCGACGGGCGCTCCGAATTGTCGGGGTTGAAGAGCAGCAGCATGCCGTCGCCCAGCCGGAAGAAGACATGCCTGTCCGCGACCTCCGGCCCGCGTTCCAGGCCGATGATCTCCTCGTAGAACCTCGCGCATTCCTCCAGGTTCACGGCGTAGAGCGCGACTTCCAAAGCGCGCGTCGGGGGCGGAGCGGGCGGAAGTGGCACGGTCATGCCGCCATGCTGGCCCCGACGCGCGCACATTTCAAGCCGTTTGCGATCGCGCGCCCTTGCCGTTGATCTGCGCGTGGGACGCGATATCTGCCTTCTCCGGGTGCCGCACCGGCTCAAAACCCGCAAGGCAGGGGAAATCTCCGGTGGCCCGAATGCGACGCAAGGCCGATCTCCCCCGCAAGCTCTGCGCCATCTGTGGCCGCCCTTTCACCTGGCGGCGCAAATGGGCGCGCGACTGGGACGCGGTGCGCCACTGCTCGGATCGCTGCCGACGCAACCGCCCGCGACCCGGCGAAACCACGCCGCACGACGAGCACGCGTGATCCCCGGCCTCCGGTTGCTTACGGACCGCTTCTTCCGTATGTGTGCCGCCGCAAATCAGCGGCGCAGCGCCCGATCCAGGAGAAGATCATGACGAAGCGGATCGAAAAGCACGGTCTTCAGGTGGACGCCCGAATGGTCGCCTTCATCGAGGACCACGCGCTGCCCGGCACGGGGGTCAGCGCCGATGCGTTCTGGTCCGGCCTCTCGACCCTCGTCCACGACCTCGGCCCGCAGAACCGGGCCCTGCTGGAAAAGCGCGCGAGCCTTCAGAAGGCCATCGACGACTGGCACATCGCCCGGCGCGACCAGCCGCATGACGCGGATGCCTACACGGCGTTTCTGTGCGAGATCGGCTACCTGGTGCCCGAGGGGCCGGATTTCGAGATCGAAACCACCCATGTCGACCCCGAGATCGCCGACCTGCCCGGCCCGCAACTGGTCGTGCCGGTGATGAACGCCCGCTACGCGCTCAACGCCGCGAACGCGCGCTGGGGGTCGCTCTATGACGCGCTCTACGGCACCGACGCGCTGGGCGAGACGCCGCGGCCGGGCCCCTACGATCCGTCGCGCGGTGCCCGCGTCGTCGCGCGCGCCAAGGCGTTTCTGGATACCGCCGTGCCGCTCGCCAACGGCGGGCACGCCGACGTGACCGGCTACCGGGTGCAGAACGGCGCGCTGGTCCCCGCGCTGCAGGACCCCCGCCAGTTCGCCGGCCATGCCGGGGAACCCGGACGACCGACCGCCATCGTCCTGCGCAACAACGGTCTGCACATCGTCGTGGTGATCGATCCCGCGCATCCGATCGGCAAGACCGACCCCGCGCATGTCGCCGACATCCGCCTGGAATCGGCCATGTCCTCGATCATGGATTGCGAGGATTCCGTCGCCGCCGTCGATGCCGAGGACAAGGTGCTGGCCTGGGGCAACTGGCTGGGCCTGATGCAGGGCACCCTGCAGGAGCGGTTCGACAAGAACGGCAAGCTGACGACCCGTCGCCTCGCCCCGGATCTGGAATTCACCGCCCCCGACGGCAGCCCGCTCGTCCTCAAGGCGCGGGCGCTGATGCTGGTGCGCAATGTCGGCCACCTGATGACCAACCCCGCCGTTCTGGACCGCGACGGAATAGAGGCGTTCGAGGGGCTGCTGGACGCGATGGTCACCACGCTGTGCGCGATGCACGACCTGCAGAAGTCCGAGGGTCTCCGCAATTCGACCCAGGGCTCGGTCTATGTGGTCAAACCCAAGATGCACGGCCCCGAAGAGGTCGCCTTCGCCGACCGGATCTTCACGCATGTCGAGGACGCGCTGGGCCTGCCACAGTACACCGTGAAACTGGGCATCATGGACGAAGAACGGCGCACCAGCGTCAACCTCAAGGAATGCATCCGCGCGGCGAAGCATCGCGTCGCCTTCATCAACACCGGCTTTCTCGACCGCACCGGGGACGAGATCCACACCTCGATGGAGGCCGGCCCGATGATCCCCAAGGGCGAGATGAAGAACGCCGCCTGGATCAAGGCCTACGAGGATCGCAATGTCGACATCGGGCTGGCTTGCGGGCTGGCGGGACGGGCGCAGATCGGCAAGGGCATGTGGGCGATGCCCGACCGCATGGCCGAGATGCTGGAGGCGAAGATCGGCCATCCCAAGGCCGGCGCGAACTGCGCCTGGGTGCCCAGCCCCACCGCCGCGACCCTGCACGCCACGCATTACCACGCCGTCGACGTCCGGGCGCGCCAGGCGCAGATCGCCGCCGGCGGGCCGCGAGGTACGCTTGCCGACCTGCTGTCCATCCCCGTCGCCCACGGCCGCAACTGGACCGAGGACGAACTGGCGCGCGAGGTCGAGAACAACGCCCAGGGCATCCTCGGCTATGTCGTGCGCTGGGTCGATCAGGGCGTCGGCTGCTCGAAGGTGCCCGATATCAACGACGTCGGCCTGATGGAGGATCGCGCCACCTGCCGCATTTCCAGTCAGGCGTTGGCCAACTGGCTGCACCACGGCGTCGTCACCGAGGATCAGGTGTTGGCGGCGATGAAGAAGATGGCGGCGGTCGTCGATCGGCAGAACGCGGGCGATCCCGCCTACAGCCCGATGGCGCCGGACTTTCAAGGCCCGGCCTTTGAGGCGGCCTGCGATCTGGTTTTCCGCGGGCGGGTCCAGCCTTCGGGCTATACCGAGCCGGTGCTGCACGCGCGCCGGCTTGAACGCAAGGCGGCCGGGGACTGACAGGCGGGACGTTGACCTTTGCCCGCGCCGTGGTAGGGCAGGGCGCAGCAAGGAAAGACACTGATGAACCTGTTTACCGATATCCGCGCGCTGGTGCTCGACTGCCTCGCCGCGATGGCGGCCGAGGGGGTCCTGCCGCAAGGACTGGACCTGGCCAACGCCGCGGTCGAACCGCCGCGCGATCCGGCGCATGGCGATATGGCGACCAACGCCGCGATGGTGCTGGCCAAGCCCGCCGGCTGCAACCCGCGGCAGATTGCCGAAGCGCTGGCGCCGCGGCTGACCGCCGATCCGCGCATCCATACGGCCGAGGTCGCCGGGCCGGGTTTCCTCAACCTGCGGCTCGCCCCCGCCGTCTGGCAGGACGTCGTCCGCGCCGCGCTGACCCAGGGGGCTGACTTCGGCCGCGCCACGGTCGGCGCGGGGGAACGGGTGAACATCGAATTCGTCTCGGCCAACCCGACCGGGCCGATGCACGTGGGCCATGTGCGCGGCGCGGTCGTGGGCGACGCGCTGGCGAGCCTGCTGGACTTCGCCGGCTGGCAGGTGACGCGCGAATACTACATCAACGACGGCGGCGCGCAGGTCGACGTGCTCGCCCGCTCGGCCTACGAGCGCTACCGCGAAGCGCATGGACTGAGCCCCGAGATCGCCGAGGGGCTCTATCCCGGCGACTACCTGATCGAGGTGGGCGAGGCGCTGAAGGCCGAATACGGTGACCGCTTCCTTGACCGGCCGGAAAGCGAATGGCTGGCCACCGTCCGCGACTTTGCGACCGATCGGATGATGGCGATGATCCGCGGCGACCTCGCGGCCCTCGGGGTCGAGATGGACGTCTATTCCAGCGAAAAGGCGCTCTACGGCACCGGCCGGATCGAGGCCGCGCTGGCGCGCCTGCGGCAGGCGGGCCTGATCTACGAAGGCGTGCTGGAACCGCCCAAGGGCAAGACGCCCGAGGATTGGGAGCCGCGCGAGCAGACCTTATTCCGGTCGAGTGTGCATGGCGACGACGTCGACCGCCCGGTGAAGAAATCCGACGGCGGCTGGACCTATTTCGCCCCCGACATCGCCTATCACTGGGACAAGATCGAACGCGGCTTCGACCAGCTCATCGACATCTTCGGCGCCGATCACGGCGGCTATGTCAAGCGGATGAAGGCCGCGGTCTCGGCGCTGTCGGACGGGCGCGTGCCGCTCGACGTCAAGCTGGTGCAACTGGTCAAGCTCTGGAAGAACGGCGAACCCTTCAAGATGTCGAAGCGCGCCGGCACCTTCGTCACCCTGCGCGACGTGGTCGAGATGGTCGGCCCGGACGTCACCCGTTTCGTGATGCTGACCCGCAAGAACGACGCGCCGCTGGACTTCGACTTCGACAAGGTGATGGAGCAGTCGCGCGACAACCCGGTCTGGTACGTGCAGTACGCCCATGCCCGCATCGCCTCGGTCCTGCGCAAGGCGGCGGATGCGGGGGTGGCGACGTCGGACACCGCGCTGGCGGCGGCAGAGGTGTCGCAGCTCGACGATCCCGCCGAACTTGCGCTGATTCGCAAGCTCGCCGACTGGCCCCGCCAGGTCGAGATTGCCGCCCGCGCGCGCGAGCCGCACCGCATCGCCGGCTTCCTGACGGAGCTTGCCGCCGACCTTCACGGCCACTGGAATCGCGGAAACGACGAGCCCGCCCTGCGCTTCCTGCAGGACGATCCAGCAACAGCCGCGCCGAAAATCGCGCTGGCCCGCGCCGTCGCCGTTGTCATTTCGGCCGGTCTTGGTATTCTCGGGGTCAAGCCTGCCGAAGAAATGCGCTGATTTACAGGCCAGCGGCGGCAGGCGCGGCGGATCGCGCCGCGATCGAATGACGACCGGGACAACCCGGCAGGACATGAGGCGAGCATGACCGAGTGGCATGGATATCCGCATGCCGCCGCCCAAGCGCACCACGACGCATCGCCGTCGCTGGGCGCTCGACTGGCGGTGGTGGCGAACTGGACCGGGGCGCTGATTTCCGTCGCCTTGCTGGCGGGCGTCGGCGTCTGGAGCTATCGATTGATGGTGCGCGACATCTCCGGCGTGCCGGTGGTGCGCGCGCTCGACGGGCCGATGCGCATCTCGCCCGAGGATCCGGGCGGGCGTCAGGCCGCGTATCAGGGCCTGGCGGTGAACGCCGTCGCCGCGGGTGAAACGCCGCCCCCCGCCGCCGATGCCGTGGCCCTGGCGCCCGAACCCGTCGCACTGGCGCCCGAGGATCGCCCCCCGCCCGCCCCCAGCATCGAGACCCCGCGCCCGGTGCCGGAACTGGCCGCGACCGCCGAACGCGCCGAGGCGCAGGACGCCCCGCCAATCGACGACGGCACCGACACCGCGCTGGTCGAGATTGTGGCGATGTCCGCCGACGTGCCCGGCATCGCCCGCTCGCCCTTCCCCTTGTCCCGCCCGACCGCGCCGCCGCGCTTTGCGATGGCGCGCGGCCAGCCGCAGCCGGTCAGCGATGCCGAGGCGGACGACGCCGAGGCCGAGGCGCTTCTGGAATTGCTCCTCGCCCGCCTTGCCCCCGGCACGCAGACCGAGATCGACCCCGAGACGCTGCCGGTCGGCACCCGCCTCGTGCAACTCGGCGCCTTCCCCGACGAGGTTGGCGCCCGCGACGCCTGGGAGGCGCTGAGCACGCAGTTCGCGGCGGCGTTCGACGGGCGCGCGCGCGTGATCGAACCCGCGGTCTCGGCCGGACGGACGATCTACCGGCTGCGCGCCCACGGCTTCGCCGACGAGCCCGAGGCGCGCCGCTTCTGCGCGCTCCTCGTGGCCGAAGGCGCCGATTGCATCCCCGTCCTGATCCGCTGATCCGGCCGGACCGGACACCTCGCGCGGAAGGACGGCAATGACCGGTGCAACGATCCTGGGCTGCGCGGGGCCGCGGCTGACGGCCGCCGAGGCGCGCTTTTTCGCCGAGGCCCGCCCCTGGGGCTTCATCCTCTTTCGCCGCAACATCGAGGACGCGGACCAGACCCGGGCGCTGGTGGATGACCTGCGGTCGTCGCTGGGCTGGCACGCGCCGGTCTTCGTCGATCAGGAAGGCGGCAGCGTGCAGCGCCTGCGCCCGCCGCTGGCGCGCGACTGGCCGGATGCGCGCCATCAGCCCGGCGGGGCGCGGGCGGCCTGGCTGCGCCACCGGCTGATGGCGGCCGAATTGCGCGCGCTCGGCATCGACGGCGACTGCGCCCCGGTCATCGACGTCGCCGGCCGCGCGACTCACCCGTTCCTCGCGCGCCGCTGCTGGTCCGACGACCCGGCGCAGGTCGCCGCACTCGGTGGCGCGGCCGCCCGAGGCCTGCTGGACGGGGGCGTCCTGCCGGTCATCAAGCATCTGCCCGGCCACGGCTCGGCCGCCGCCGACAGCCATCACCAACTGCCGCGCGTCACCGCGTCCCTTGATACCTTGCGCGCCCGTGACTTCGTCCCCGTCCGCGCGCTGAAGGATCTGCCGCTGGGGATGACCGCGCATGTCGTCTATGACGCGCTCGACCCGTCCCTGCCCGGCACCGTCTCGCCCCCGGTGATCGCCTATCTGCGCGACGTGCTGGGCTTCGACGGGCTGCTGATGACCGACGACATCACCATGGGCGCGCTCGACGGGACCATGGGCGACCGCGCCGCCGCCGCCATCGCGGCGGGTTGCGATATCGTCCTGCACTGCACCGGCGACGCGGCCGAGATGGCGCAGGTGGTCGCGGCAGCGGGCACCCTGTCGCCCGCCGCCGCCCGCCGCGCCGCGCGCGCGCTCGAAGCCCGCATCACGCCCCAGCCGATTGACATTGCCGCCCTCGAGGCCGAGTTTGATCGCCTGACCGGGGGAACGGACGCAGGCACATGACGGCAGAGGAAGGCGCGGACGCGGGCAGCGTCGCCGTACGGCTGCAAAGCGAGGCGTTGATCGTCGATGTCGAGGGCTATGAAGGCCCCCTCGATCTGCTTCTGACCCTGTCGCGCCAGCAGAAGGTCGACCTGCGCCGCGTCTCGGTCCTGCAACTGGCCGAACAGTACCTGCGTTTCGTCGAGGCCGCGCGCAAGCTGCGCATCGAACTTGCGGCCGACTACCTGGTGATGGCGGCCTGGCTCGCCTTCCTCAAGTCCCGCTTGCTGCTGCCCCCCGACCCGACCGAGGAGGGCCCCTCGGGCGAGGAACTGGCCGCGCATCTGGCTTTCCAGTTGGAACGCCTCGGCGCGATGCGCGAAGCCGCGGCCAGGCTGATGGCGCGCGACCGGCTGGGGCGCGACTTCTTCGCCCGCGGCACGCCGGAAACCGTTTCGATCAGCCGGCGCACGCAGTATACGGCGACGCTGCTGGACCTGCTTCAGGCCTACGCGCGGCTGCGCACCCGCGACGATTTCCGCCCCTACGCCTTCGACCGGACCGATGTCTATCCGCTGGAAACCGCGCTCGAACGGCTCCGCGAAATGTTGGGGCATTCCGGCACCTGGGCGGATCTTGCCGGTTTCCTGCCCCCCGGATGGCGCGGCGCGGGCAAGAAGCGCCGTTCGGCGCTGGCCTCGACCTTCGCAGCCTCGCTGGAACTCGTGAAACAGGGTCAGGCCGAACTACGCCAGTCCGAAACCTTCGCCCCGATCCATCTCAGGCCACGCCTCAAGCCGCGGGGCGCGCCATGACGACCGAGAATGACACCGCCGCCGCGACGCCCAGCCTGTTCCCCGCACCCCCGATGGCCGAGCAGGAGCGCATGATCGAGGCGCTGCTTTTCGCGTCCGCCGAACCGATGAGCGTTGCCGAACTCAGCGCCCGCCTGCCCCAAGGGTCCGACGTGCCCGAGGCCCTGCAGCACCTGCGCTCGCGCTATTCCGGGCGCGGCGTGCATCTGGCGCGCGTCGGCGACGGATGGGCCATGCGCACCGCGCCGGACCTCGGCTGGCTGATGCACAAGGAACAGGTCGAGACGCGCCGGCTCAGCCGCGCCGCGATCGAGACGCTGGCGATCATCGCCTATCACCAGCCCGTCACCCGCGCCGAGATCGAGGAGATTCGCGGCGTCGCCGTCAGCCGCGGCACGGTGGATCAGCTGCTGGAGCTGGAATGGATCCGCCTCGGCCGCCGCCGCATGACGCCCGGCCGGCCGGTCACGTTTGTCGTGACCGAACGGTTTCTGGACCAGTTCGGACTGGAAAGCCCGCGCGACCTTCCGGGCCTGAAGGAACTGCGCGAGGCCGGACTGCTGGACAGCCGGCCGATGCCCGGCACCCCGCGCGAGGATGACGAGGACGCCCCCGAAGGACAGGTGGGCCTATTCGAGGACGACTGACGCCAGCGCCAACGGACCGCCGCGCGCGCCCTGTTTCGCGCCCGCGCGGAACGCGGCGGCGCAAGGCACACAGGACCCCCTGCGCAGTCCCGGCCCTTCGCGATTCTCATGCCGCGAGCAGAAGTTTCATTGCGGTTAACGGCACAAATTCAGCATATAAAAATCAATAACTTGCGACTTTGTGCACGCGTGCACACCCCCCCTCTCGACCGCGATCCGAAGTGCCCCGACGCCGCACTGCGGACCCTGCCTCAATGTCACCCTCTGGGCGGCTTGTCGCCCACCCCTGCCGGGAAGGCTTGTGGCTTCCGGCGCAAAAGCGGAACCTTCGCGCCGGGCCGGGCGTTGTTTTCCAGTCCGATGTATGAGGAGACTTCGAATGAGCAAGATTTTCGCAACCGGCATCCTCGCGGCGACCATCGCCCTCGGGGGTTGCCAGTTGACCCAGACCGAGCGGCAGGTCATCGGCGGGATCGCCGGCGCCGGCGCCGGCCTGATCGCGGCGGACGCGCTCAACGCCAATCCGAACTGGACGATTCTTGCGGCGCTCGGTGGCGCGGCGGCCGGTTCGATGGTCGCGCGCAACACCCGCACCAACGAATGCGCCTACGCCGTCGGCGACGGCACTTATCGTGTCGGCCGCTGCTGACCGGCAAACGCCGATCAGAAAAGACTAAGCTGGTCGCCCGGACCTTCGGGCGGCCGGAACTTCGACAGATCCAGCGCCGGCAGTTCAGCCGCGTAGCCCAGCCGCCGCTTGGCCAGCTTGAAACGCTGGCGTAGCAGCGCCGCCACCGGTCCCTGACCCGTGAACCGGCGCCCGAACGCCGCGTCGTTGTCCTTCCCGTCCCGCATATCTTGCAAGCGATGCATAACCTTCGCCGCAGCACCGGGCCTGTGCCTTTCCAGCCAGTCGCGGAAAAGCGGGCTCACCTCGTGCGGTAGCCGCAGCAGGCTCCACCACGCCGCCTGCGCGCCGGCGTCGCGCGCCGCCTCCATGATCCGCTCCATCTCGTGATCGGTCAGCCCCGGGATCACCGGCGCCAGCATCAGCCGCGCCGGCACACCCGCGCGCGCCAAGGCGGACAGGATCGCAAGGCGGCGTTGCGGGCTTGGTGCCCTCGGCTCCATCGCCCGCGCAAGCGGCGCGTCCAGCGTCGTGATCGACACGCCTACCTGCACAAGCCCCTCGCCGGCCATCGCCGACAGGATGTCCAGATCGCGCTCGATCAGCGTCCCCCGGGTGGTGATCGTCACCGGGTGCCGCCAGTCGCGCAGCACCTCGAGCACGCGCCGGGTAATCCGGTGATGCGCCTCGACCGGTTGCCAGGGGTCGGTATTCGACCCCAGGCAAATCGGCGCAACCCTGTAGCCCTTGCGCCCCAGTTCCCGCGCCAGAACCTCCGGCGCATCGGGTCGCGCGATCAGCCGCGTTTCGAAATCCAGCCCCGGCGAGAGGCCAAGATAGGCATGCGTCGGCCGCGCGTAGCAGTAGATGCAGCCATGCTCGCACCCCCGGTACGGGTTCACCGCCCGGTCGAACCCCAGGTCCGGGGAGTTGTTCCAACTGATGACGCTGCGCGGTCGTTCGACCGCGACCTCGCGCACGACACTCCGGGCGTCTTCCTCCAGGTCCCATCCATCTTCCGCCCACTCCCGATTCTGCCGGTCGAAACGCGGCGCAGGCTGCGCCGCGGTACCCCTTGCCGGGGCCTGCAACCTTGGGTCGAGGGGTGGGAGTCGGGACATCGCCGCAGCATGAACGTTTCAGGAACAAATTTCAAGTTCGCTGCGCGGGCAATTGCTTGCCGTCGCCTTTAATCCGGCGCATGTCGCAAAAGGAACAGTGGACGCGGCCGCTATGGCGCATCCACGCCAAAGACCCACCCAGCAGGGATTCGCGCCATGGCCGCAGACGACGAGATCATCCTGTCCGAACTCGACGACGACGATCTCGTCCAGCAGATGATGGACGACCTTTACGACGGTCTTCGGGAAGAGATCGAAGAAAGCGTCACCATCCTGCTCGAACGCGGCTGGACCCCCTACGACATCCTGACGAAAGCGCTGGTCGCCGGCATGACGATCGTCGGCCACGACTTCCGCGACGGGATCCTTTTCGTGCCGGAGGTGCTGCTGGCGGCGAACGCGATGAAGGGCGGCATGGCGATCCTCAAGCCGCTTCTGGTCGAGACCGGCGCGCCGAAGATGGGCAAGATGGTGATCGGCACCGTCAAGGGCGACATCCACGACATCGGCAAGAACCTCGTCGGAATGATGATGGAGGGCGCCGGTTTCGAGGTGGTGGACCTGGGCATCAACAACCCGGTCGAGAAGTACCTCGAGGCGATCGCGCGCGAGGATGCCGACATCCTTGGGATGTCCGCGCTGCTGACCACGACGATGCCCTACATGAAGGTCGTCATCGACACGATGGTCGCCCAGGGGATCCGCGACGACTACATCGTGCTGGTCGGCGGCGCGCCCCTGAACGAGGAATTCGGCCGCGCCATCGGCGCCGACGCCTATTGCCGCGATGCTGCCGTCGCCGTCGAGACCGCCAAGCAGTTCATCGCGCGCAAGCACAACATGCTGAACGCGTGACGCGCATCGAGTCTGCGCGCGGGTCTTGCCAGCAAGGCCGTCAGCCCCTATAGACGCGCGGGTCGAGCGACATGCGCGATGCGGCAGGGTCAATCTGGCCCCTTCCCGCATTATGCCATCGAATCGGAAACCAAAGACCGGCGGATCCAACCGTCAGGCCTGTGAAACGCATCCAAAGGACTGAATCTGAATGTGCGCTAAAGCCACCATGGAAGAATTCGAGGCGCTGCTGAACGAGAGCCTCGACATCGACACGCCCGTCGAGGGCAGTGTCGTTACCGGCAAGGTCATCGCCATCGAGGCGGGCCAGGCCATCATCGACGTCGGCTACAAGATGGAAGGCCGGGTCGATCTGAAGGAATTCGCAAACCCGGGCGAGGCTCCCGAAATCGCCGTCGGCGATGAGGTCGAGGTCTATCTGGAACGCGTCGAGAATGCCCGCGGCGAAGCCGTGGTGAGCCGCGAGAAGGCCCGCCGCGAAGCCGCTTGGGATCGCCTCGAGAAGGCCTATGCCGACGAGAACCGCGTCGACGGTGCGATCTTCGGTCGCGTCAAGGGCGGCTTCACCGTCGATCTGGGCGGGGCCGTCGCGTTCCTGCCCGGCAGCCAGGTGGATGTGCGTCCCGTGCGCGATGCGGGTCCGCTGATGGGTCTCAAGCAGCCCTTCCAGATCCTCAAGATGGACCGCCGCCGCGGCAATATCGTCGTCTCGCGCCGCGCCATCCTGGAAGAAAGCCGCGCCGAGCAGCGCGCCGAGATCATCGCCAAGCTGTCCGAGGGCATGGTTGCCGACGGCGTCGTCAAGAATATCACCGAATACGGCGCCTTCGTCGATCTGGGCGGTGTGGACGGGCTTCTGCACGTCACCGACATGGCCTGGCGTCGCGTCAACCACCCCTCCGAGATCCTGGCGATCGGCGAGACGCTGAAGGTCCAGGTCATCAAGATCAACAAGGAAACCCACCGCATCAGCCTCGGCATCAAGCAGCTGCAGGCCGATCCGTGGGATGCGGTCGAGGCGAACTTCGCCATCGGCTCGGTCCACAAGGGCCGCGTGACCAACATCACCGATTACGGCGCGTTCGTCGAACTGGAGCCGGGCGTCGAGGGGCTGGTCCACGTGTCCGAGATGAGCTGGACCAAGAAGAACGTCCACCCCGGCAAGATCGTCTCCACCAGCCAGGAAGTCGAAGTCATGGTGCTGGAGATCGACAGCGCCAAGCGCCGCGTCAGCCTGGGCCTGAAGCAGACCCAGCGCAACCCGTGGGAAGTGTTCGCCGAATCGCACCCGCCGGGAACCGAGATCGAGGGCGAGGTGAAGAACATCACCGAATTCGGTCTGTTCATCGGCCTCGAGGGCGACATCGACGGCATGGTGCACCTCTCCGACCTCAGCTGGGACCAGCGCGGCGAGGAGGCGATCCAGAGCTATCACAAGGGCGACACGGTCAAGGCCGTCGTCTCCGAGGTCGACGTCGAGCGCGAGCGCATCTCGCTCTCGGTCAAGGCCCTGGGCAACGACTCCTTCTCCGAGGCCGTCGATGGCGTGAAGCGGGGTTCGATCGTCACCGTCGAGGTCACCGCGATCGAGGATGGCGGGATCGAGGTCGAGTACAACGGCGCGAAGACCTTCATCCGGCGCTCGGACCTGGCCCGCGACCGCGCCGATCAGCGCCCCGAGCGGTTCCAGGTCGGCGACAAGGTCGACGCTCGCGTCACTTCGGTCGACTCGCGCACGCGCAAGCTGGGCCTGTCGATCAAGGCGCGCGAGATCGCCGAAGAGAAGGAAGCGGTGGAGCAGTACGGCTCGTCCGACTCGGGTGCGTCGCTGGGCGATATCCTCGGGGCCGCTCTGCGCGACCGCAACTGATCGCATTCGGCAAATGAACTCGGGCCCCGCGCGTCACTCGCGCGGGGCCCGTCCGTTTTCGCCCCCGGCGATTCGTACGGCGTGGGGCGTCACGCTCCGGTTGTGCCGCTGCCCCGATACTCTGCCGGGGCGCCGGAACGACAGGCCCAACCGGTCGCGGTCTTTTGCCAAACCCGCAGGATTGCGCGCTTTTCGTTTGTGCGCGGCCCTGATCAGGCCCTATAGTCCCCTGAATGCACCAAGTGCCAATTTGCGCCGTCAGGCGTCCCATTGATGCCACCGGGGGGAGGCAATGATCCGTTCGGAACTTATTCAGAAGATTGCCGACGAGAATCCGCAATTGTACCAGCGCGATGTCGAGCGCATCGTGAACACGTTCTTCGAGGAGATCACAGCGGCGCTGTCGCGCGGCGACCGGGTGGAGTTGCGCGGCTTCGGCGCGTTCTCGGTCAAGCGCCGGGACGCGCGCGTCGGGCGCAACCCGCGCACCGGCGAGGCCGTCTCGGTCGAGGAGAAATGCGTGCCCTTCTTCAAGACCGGAAAACTGCTGCGCGACCGGCTCAACGGCAAGGAAGGCTGACCAGACCGATGACCTATCTGCGCTACGCCGTCCTGATCCTCGTTCTCGCCTTCGCCGTGATGGTGGCGCTGGCCAACAGCGGGTCGGTTACCCTGTCCCTCTGGCCCGGCGCGATCGAGGCGCTGACAGGCACCAACTTCTCGGTCACGCTGCCGCTTTTCCTGGTCGTCGGCTTGGCCGTCGGGCTGGGTCTGGTGCTGGGCCTGATCTGGGAATGGTGGCGCGAACGCGCGCTCCGCGCCGAGGGCGCGCGCGCGCAACGGGAACTCAGCGAGTTGAAGCGCGGCGAGCGGTCGACGCCGGTCCCCGTGGTCCAGCGACAGCGCGACGAAATCCTCGATATCGTCGACGAGCCCGCCGCGACGCGATGAGCGACCGCATTCGAGTCAAGATCTGCGGCCTGACGCGCGTGGCCGACATCGACGCCTGCGTGGATGCCGGCGCGGCCTATGTCGGGCTCAATTTTTTTCCGCGCTCGCCACGCGCCGTAACGCCGGAACAGGCGCGGTCCATCGCGCTGGCGGCACCCGCCGGGATGGCGCGCGTCGGACTTTTCGTCGATGCCGACGACGCGGCGATCGCCGCGGTCCTCGCGCAAGCGCCACTCGACATCCTGCAACTCCACGGCAAGGAAAGCCCTGCGCGCGTGGCCGACGTCCGCGCCCGCTTCGGCCTGCCGGTGATGAAGGCGGTCGGCATCGCCAGCGCCGCGGATCTGCCGGCGCTGGCCGAACAGGGGCGCGTCGCCGACCTCCTGCTCGTCGACGCCAAGCCCGCGCCCGACGATATCCTGCCCGGCGGCAACGGACTGGCCTTCGACTGGCGGCTGATCGCCGGGCGGCGCTGGCCGGTGCCCTGGATGCTGGCCGGGGGCCTGACCGCCGCCAACGTGGCCGAGGCCGTGCGGCTGACCGGCGCGCGCCAGGTCGATGTGTCCTCGGGCGTCGAATCGGCGCCGGGCGTCAAGGACGCCGCGCACATCGCCCGTTTCGTCGCCGCGGCGCAGGCAAGCACCGCGCCCGTCGACTGATCCGTGCCCTCGCGCAAAGCCTGCTACGCGCGCCGCGAACCCGATCTGCGGCAACGACACCGCCAGCGCTTTACCCGATGCGGCGCAGGGGCTACATCACCCTCAACGCAGGAGGATGCCATGCCCGACGATCGGATCAACAGCTACATGACAGGCCCCGACGAACAGGGCCGCTTCGGCATCTTCGGCGGACGTTTCGTCAGCGAGACGCTGATGCCGCTGATCCTGGAACTGGAGGCCGAATACGAGCGCGCCAAGACCGACGACAGTTTCTGGGCCGAGATGGCGGATCTCTGGACGCATTACGTCGGCCGCCCCAGCCCGCTCTACTTTGCCGAACGCCTGACCGAGCACCTGGGCGGCGCCAAGGTCTACATGAAGCGCGACGAACTGAACCACACCGGCGCGCACAAGATCAACAACGTGCTGGGCCAGATCATCCTCGCCCGCCGCATGGGCAAGACCCGGATCATCGCCGAAACCGGCGCCGGCCAGCACGGCGTGGCGACCGCGACGGTCTGCGCCAAGTTCGGGCTGAACTGCGTGGTCTACATGGGCGCTCACGATGTGGAACGCCAGGCGCCCAACGTCTTCCGCATGCGGCTGCTGGGGGCCGAGGTGATCCCCGTCACCTCTGGCCGGGGTACACTGAAGGACGCAATGAACGATGCCCTGCGCGACTGGGTCACCAATGTGCGCGATACATTCTACTGCATCGGCACGGTCGCCGGTCCGCATCCCTACCCGGCGATGGTGCGCGACTTCCAGTCGATCATCGGCAAGGAAGCCAAGGAGCAGATGCAGAAGGCCGAAGGCCGCCTGCCCGACACGATCATCGCCGCGATCGGCGGTGGGTCGAACGCGATGGGACTTTTCTACCCCTTCCTCGACGACACCACCGTCCGCATCATCGGCGTGGAGGCCGGCGGCAAGGGCGTCGACGAGAAGATGGAACATTGCGCCAGCCTGACCGGCGGGCGCCCGGGCGTGCTGCACGGCAACCGCACCTATCTTCTGCAGGATGAAGACGGCCAGATCCTCGAAGGATTCTCGATCTCGGCGGGCCTGGACTATCCCGGCATCGGGCCGGAGCACGCCTGGCTGCACGAAAGCGGGCGGGCGCAATATGTGTCGATCACCGATGCGGAAGCGCTGGAGGCGTTCCAGCTCAGCTGCGCGCTGGAGGGAATCATCCCGGCGCTGGAGCCGAGCCACGCCCTCGCGCATGTCATGAAGATCGCCCCGGATCTGCCCCGCGAGCACCTGATCGTGATGAACATGTGCGGGCGTGGCGACAAGGACATTTTCACCGTGGCGAAGCACCTGGGCTTCGACATGAAGATCTGATCGTGGCGGGTCGGAAACTGGTTCCGGTCGCGGAAACCACTCGAAAGAGGTTTCGTTCCGGTTAACGGTGCAGCTGATTTCAAGTGAAATCAGTAACTTGCGCGCATGTGCGCTGGCGCACAGCCTACTACCCATCGCGCGCCGACGCGAGAGCAAGGCCAGCCGGGGCAAACCCCTGGCGACGACCTGCGTGCCCTGCAGGACGCCCGCAGCATCCTTAATGAGCCGACTTTTAAGGATCTGATCAATGCGGAAGCGTCGCGCAACGCATAGACTTCCCACCGACTCTCGACAGGAGACTCGGCAGGAACGACACCATGCGCAGGCTGGCCGGCATCGCTGGCGCAACGCTCATCTACGGCTCAGGCGAACAGTACCCGGACATGATCCTGGCACTGCAATTCGTGCTGGACGACTTGCGTCGCGACGGCCGGCAAGTCAGCGGGTTGCGCCTGTCCGGCCAGACGCTTCGCCTTCGGGTCGAGGATTATGAACTCGCCGCCTCGCTCGCTACGGAGCCCTTGCCGATCGCGGCGCTGCAGGGCGTGATGCGCCCGGCGCGCGACGAGGCGGAGCATGGCGGCTGGACGCATGACCTGGCGCGCGGCCGCATGTTGCATGCGATCCGACACCATCGCTGGGCCCTGGGCGTCCTGCTGCGCGCGCGGTCCGGCGCAAGCGACGCCAACGTCGACGATGACCTCGATCTGCCGGCCGAATGCCGGTCCGTGGTCTCTGCCCTGATCGAGGCCGCCCCCCCGCAATTCATTCTCTGGCAGTCGAGCAGCGTGCTCTTCACGCTGGGAGAGTTCCAGAACCTCCCGCCCCGGCGGCTGAACGCACCCGGTGATCCGCGCAGCGCCATGCATCCCCGCACCGGACCCGGCCGGCTCGTCGCCCGCCCCGTGATGCCCGACTGGACCAAGACTGCCGAATCCGCGGGTAACGTGGAAGCCAAGGGCGAAGGGGGGACGACGGCCCCTCCGGGGGCCGAGACACCGAAACCGAACCAGTCGCCCACCCGCATCCCCGACGCGGACGAGCCACGCAGCCGCATGGATCGCATGCTTCGCCGGTCGGCCGGCCGGATCTTTCACCGCGGCGCAACCCAGAAGCGACCGCCCGATCTGCCCAACCTGGACCGGGACCACCGCCGTCTGGGTCGTGCCTTCGGCCGGGGCGACCAGCCCGGCACCCAGCCAGAGAGAGAGCGCTCCCAGCGCCGCAAGCTCCGCTTGCTGGGCGGCGTCCTGGTCGCCCTGTCGCTGATGGTCTTCCTGCCCCCGTGGACCGGCGTCTGATACCGGAGTCCCTCGATCGGTTCGGGGACCTGGGCGGCGATACCCCTCACGCGCCTGCCGAATCGGCATAATGACGCATGACCCGCGGTTTTCGCAGGCGCTCTGGACAGGGCGCGGGCAGGAATCGGCGCAAAATTAGCTGGGCAGCATACCTGATATGGTAGGCGATTGCAGCCCAACCACAAAACGGCCCGAAAAACGGTCAAAATTAAAGGCGGCAAAATCGTCGATTCTTTCCGTTTTTTCGCGGTTTCTCGTCGCTAGTTTTCATCTTTCGCGCGAATTCCTGAAAAATTCGACAGTTTTTGGCGCCGAGGAGCCAGTTGCTCAAGCTTGAGCACTTTTCCCAAGCGGTGACTTTCCAGTCGCTCCGGTCAATCGACCGGGCAGTGGCTGACCGACCGCGGCCTTCCCAGCGCCGGGGCCGCACGATTCGGGACACGCAGCCTTGCACCATGCGCCGTCTGGGCTTACGCAGTGCGCAGTCTTTCAACCGACCGGAGAAGATCCATGGCCAGACCCAAAATCGCGCTCATCGGCGCAGGGCAGATCGGCGGCACACTCGCGCATCTCGCCGCGATCAAGGAACTCGGCGACATCGTGCTTTTCGACATCGCCGAGGGCATCCCCCAGGGCAAGGCGCTCGACATCGCCGAATCCGGTCCGGCCGAGGGTTTCGACGCCGCGCTCAAGGGCACCAACGAATATTCCGACATCTCCGGTGCCGATGTCTGCATCGTCACCGCCGGCGTCCCCCGCAAACCGGGGATGAGCCGTGACGACCTTCTCGGCATCAATCTCAAGGTCATGAAGTCGGTCGGCGAAGGCATCAAGGCCCACGCACCCGAGGCCTTCGTCATCTGCATCACCAACCCGCTGGACGCGATGGTCTGGGCGCTGCGCGAATACTCAGGCCTGCCGCACAGCAAGGTCGTCGGCATGGCCGGTGTCCTCGACTCCGCACGCTTCCGGCATTTCCTGTCACTGGAATTCAACGTCTCGATGCGCGACGTCACCGCCTTCGTGCTCGGCGGCCACGGCGACACGATGGTCCCCCTGATCCGCTATTCCACCGTCGCAGGCATTCCGTTGCCCGATCTGGTGACCATGGGCTGGACGACGCAAGAGCGTCTCGACGGCATCGTCCAGCGAACCCGCGACGGCGGCGCAGAGATCGTAGGCCTCCTGAAGACGGGATCCGCGTTCTACGCCCCGGCAACTTCCGCGATCGAAATGGCCGTCGCATACCTGAATGACCAGAAACGGCTTCTGCCTTGCGCTGCGTGGTGCAAGGGGGAGTTCGGCCTGGATGGCCTCTATGTCGGGGTTCCGTCAATCATAGGACGCGGCGGAATCGAACGCATCGTCGATATCAAGCTCAATCCCGATGAGCAGAAGATGTTCGACAAGTCCGTCGATTCGGTGCGCGGACTGGTAGAGGCCTGCCGCGGAATCGATTCGTCACTGGGGTGAGTCTTCAATCTCGCCCTGAAGGATCAGAAAGTACGGCGGCCCCTGCGGGCCGCCGTTTCGATTCGACCGATCTAATCGTCGGGAACGAAAGGAAGTAACCCGCGCGGCAGGGCACTCCCGCGGGGCCACCGCCGCCGGATCACCAGTACACCCAATAAACACTAGAGGTTGGGCTGGCCCGTGTGGCGGAAGTTAAGAATTTCGCGCTGGCCGCGGCA
>NZ_JADDJF010000040.1 GCF_017811755.1 Pararhodobacter sp. SW119
ATACCCTGGCCCACGCATTCCTGGTTGCGGTTCGAGGTGGTATCGGTGAGATCATCGACGATGTTCTGCGTCATCAGGCTCTCCAGAAGGCCCACGACCGCGATCGCCACCGAATAGGGCAGGACGATTATCAGGGTTTCCAGGTTCAGCGGAATGTCGGGGATCAGGAACACCGGCAGCGTGTCGGGTAGCGCGCCCATGTCTCCCACCACCCGCAGGTCCAGCCCCAGCGCCCAGGCCAGCGCCGTGAGCACGACGATCGTCACCAGCGGCGAGGGGACCGCGCGCGTCAGCAATGGAAACAGATAGATGATCGCCAGTCCGCCCACGACCATGGGAAAGGTGATCCAGGTCACCGCCCGCGGGTCCAGCTCCGGCAGTTGCGCGATGAAGATCAGGATCGCCAGCGCATTGACGAAGCCGGTCATCACCGATTTCGACACGTATCGCATGATGAAGCTCAGCCCCGAAAGACCCGCGCCGATCTGCAAGAGCCCGGCCAACACCGTCGCCGCCAGCAAGTATTCCAGCCCGTGATCGCGCACCAGCGTGATCATCAGCACCGCCGTTGCGGCGGTGGCGGCCGAGATCATACCCGGCCGTCCGCCGGTGATCGCCGTGATGACCGCGATCGAGAAGCTCGCGTATAGCCCCACCTTCGGGTCGACGCCGGCGATGATCGAGAATGCGATCGCTTCGGGGATCAGTGCGAGCGCGACCACCAACCCCGCCACCAGATCGCCGCGAATGTTGCCGGACCACTGCCGGCGGTAGGCGTCCAGAGAAATCATTCATGTCCCGTTCCCGCCCGCAGGGGGAATGACCTGCAGTCCGGGAAGTCTTCTGTCTTGTTCGTTGTCCGGCGGATCGGCGGCCGGAAGAGCCACCCGGGAGTTGCGCCCGGGTCCAGATTAGCTGCTCGCCGCATATACGCCGCAACGCAGAAAGCCAAGGGGGATGGCGTGGCGACGCGGTAGCGTCCGCGTCGGTCTGATCCGGATGTGCGGCGCGCTGCCCGGTCCACCACCACGGATTGTCCTCGCGCAGTTCCCGCCTCCCCAACCGCCGTCACCGCCGGTCGTCCCGGTCGATCTGCGCGACACAGCAACGCCACGCGCGAAGGCGTTTGCTGTCTGGCCAGTGCCATTGAGTTGGCAGACAACCTCGAACTCGTCGATGAATTCTGCCGATGCAAAGCGAGCTATCTTGCTTGCCATTCGAACCTTTGCACCACAATGCCCTTTGCTGTAGCCTGTGAGAATGATCCGGGAGGGTGCCATAGCCGGTGGATGGGCGCGCGACGGCGCGGTGAACGAGCAGATCGAGGCCTCGATCGAGGACGAACTGAAGCGCATGAAGGCGCAGGCTCGCCGGTCCTCGATCCCGAGTCGGAGCCATTGCGTCGAATGCGAGGAGCCAATTCCGGAGGCACGGCGGCAGGCGATTCCGGGGGTGCAGCTCTGCACCGATTGCCAGGCGGAGAGGGATGCGGCGCCCATTATGCGCGGGGGTATCAACCGGCGCGGGTCGAAGGACAGCCAGCTAAAGTAGCATGACCGATGATTCCGAGATACTCGACCGAATGGCGCGATCTCGCGCCCACAGTCCGTTACGACAAAAGCCAAGTCACATCTTCTACGCGCCGTCTTCACTGACGTGCGATGGAGCAGCGGTCAGGTCCAGCATTTGCCCGCGTGGTCCAGAGGATCCGCCTCTCGCCCGGCTTCACCAGCTCGTCGCTGGCTGGCTACTTGCCGGGCCGCTACCCAGTGGAACCGTGCCTGCGGCGCGTTTTCCGGAGCCTACTTTGATCGGTTCGTGCAGACGTTCGAAACCGGGCCGGAAGACCTAAGCGCGCTCACTGTGAATTTTCGCTCGGGACACGCAATCGTGGAGGGCAGCGAGCGCGACCTGGCGGCAATGCTAGATCGCAGTCCCGTCAGCGGGCGCCTGAAGCAATCTGCACTGCGCGGGCGTGCGGATGCGCCGCCGGGCGAATGGCAGGTTGAGGATTGCCGTGGGCGTCCATGGGACAACGTGGTCGCGTATGTGAAGCGGCGCCTCGCCGATTTTCCGAAGGATCGGTCCGTCGCAATCTTTTGCCGAAGCAACGCCGACGTGGACCGTCTGAGGGAACCCTGACGGCGGTGTTGCCCGGCCTGAGGGTCCAGAAGCGGAGCGAGATCCTTAACGTCGCCGACTGCCGCCATGTCGGCTTGTGGTTGGACCTGCTCGACAGGCGGATCGCCCAGGGAGACGACGCCGCCACGACGGAACTGCGGGACGCGCTCCTCGACGATTTCCACCAAACCGTCCGCATCCCGGAGACGAGAGGCGACTGCGAGGCAATGCGCGACCTTGCGGCCCTATGGACCCGTGTAAAAGAGGAGGATCGCGAGGCGCGACTGTCCGACCTCGCCGGCTTCCTGAGGAGTTGGCTGCGGCCCGACGACGTCGACCGGCTCGTAGGTCGCGGTGCCTCTCGGATCCTTTCGACGATCCATAAGGTTAAGGGGCTGGAGTTTGACGACATATTCGTCATGCCGTCGACCTCCGCCTTCCCCATGGGCCGCGACGATCTGGCGCGCGCGGCGGCCGAGGAGGCCCGTGTCCTCTACGTCGCCGGGACCCGTGCCAAGGAGCGCATGCTAAGGCTGCACGGCGAACGCGAGGCCGCATGGTTCGCCGATCCGCCGCGCGCTTTCACGGGGCGGGACGAGAGCCGGTTCCTAAATGGGAATGGCGCGGAGATAGACTTGGGTTGGACGGCGGATGGCCGGGGGTTCAATTCTAACCCCGCGAACCTCCACGACTACATCGAGACCCATGTCGCGGTCGGCGACCCGATCTCGGTTGGGGGCCGTGGCGGCGGTGCCGGGCGCGCCCTCTTCCATGTCAATGCCGCGGGCAGGCGCACCCAGGTGGGCTTCCTTGCCTGGAATACCGGGGCCGCCGGTCCCCAATCGGAACTTCGTGTTGCAACCATCGTCCGCTTTGCACCAGACGTGCCGCCTCAGTGGGCCATAGGCTGCACGTGGATCTACGCGGTCCTCGTGGAGGGACGGCTTCGTTGAGGTAGAGATGCTCCATGCGGCTCGGAATTGGTCTTGCCTGCTCGCATGAACCGGAACCCGTGTGTCTGCAAGGTGTGATCCGCATACCAGACACTCGCGAAATCCATAATTCCGAGACCCTTGGGAAAATTAGGAATGGCGAGCTCCCCCTCGGTGGGTCCCTAGCAAAGTCCTAGATAAAATCGCAGATCCCCATGGGGATCGATCGGGTGCCCGCGATGTTTGGGCGTCCTATCCTCCAGCAAGTTGGCGACTGTCGGTAGATGGTGGGCTTAGGAAAGTGACCGCTCAGCCGCCGGTCGCGCCCAGGGACGGCGGATCCGGTCGGCCGTAGCAAATGCCGCGATATCGTCCTGATGCGCGCCGGTCAGGTCAATGTCGTCCCATCCATTTACAAGCTTCATTTGCCAGACCGGATCGAGTTCGAACAGTGCCTGCAAGCCACCGCCGGTAACGCATCGCGCCATGAGGTCGATTTCCAGCCGATCTGGCATGGCGCCGGTCAGTCGCTCCATATCCCCTGACGAAATGCGGGCGGGCAGAAGCCCGTTGTTGATCGCATTTGCCGCGAAGATATCGCCGAAGGACGGCGCCAGCACCGCCCGAATACCTGCATCGACCAGCGCATAGACCGCCGCTTCGCGCGATGAGCCGGCGCCGAAATTGCGCCCGGTGATCAGGATTGTGGCATCCGGAACCCGGTTGAGAGGAAAATCGGGGAGGGGCCGGCCTTCGGCATCGTGGCGCAGGTCATGCAGAAGAAAGCGCCCGTAGCCTTGCGCGCGCGGCGTCGCCATGAACCGTGCCGGGATCAGCTGATCGGTGTCGATGCTTTCGTCGGGCAGCGCCACGCCCAGCCCCTCATGTCGTGACCAACCACTCATGTCCGACCCTCCAGCATCGGCCGCACGTCGGTCAGATGCCCGGCAATGGCGGCAGCGGCGACCATCGCGGGGGACATCAGATGGGTGCGCGCGCCCGGGCCCTGGCGACCGCGGAAGTTGCGGTTGGTGGTCGAGGCGCAGCGCTTGCCCGGCGCCACGATATCGCCGTTCATGCCGACGCACATCGAGCACCCGGACTCGACCCATTCCAGCCCCGCCGCGCGGAAGATTTGGTCGAGACCCTCGGCCTCGGCCTGCGCCTTCACGAGGCTCGAGCCAGGAGAGACCAAACCCGGCACCTGCGCGCGTCGTCCCTTGAGCACCGCCGCGGCAGCGCGCAGATCCTCGATACGGGCATTGGTGCAGGAGCCGATGAAGACCTGGTCGATGGCGATCCCGTCAAGCGGGCGGCCGGGTGCGAGGCCCATGTAGTCGAGCGCGGCGCGGATGTGACCTGCACGCTCCTCGGAAGCCCGGTCCGGGTCGGGCACGGTGGCGTCGATGGGCGCGGCGTCCTCGGGGCTTGTGCCCCAGGTCACCACCGGCGCGATGTCGGATCCGTCAAGCGTCACTTCCCGGTCGAACTCGGCGCCGTCGTCGGACGCCAGAGCGCGCCACGCGGCCTCCGCGACCTCCCATTCGTCGCCCTTGGGCGCGAAGGGGCGGTCGTGCAGATAGTCGAGCGTTACGGCATCCGGCGCGACCATGCCGCAGCGTGCGCCCCCCTCGATCGATAGATTGCAGAGCGTCATGCGCCCCTCCATCGTCAACCCCTCGACCACCGGGCCCGCGTATTCGACGACATGGCCTCGCGCACCATCTGCGCCCAGGCGCGCGATCCAGGCCAACGCCACGTCCTTCGCGCCGACGCCGGGGCCAAGGCGCCCGTCGACGCGGATGCGAAGGACCTTGAGCTTTTTCTTCCAGATCGTTTGCGTCGCCATGACATGCGCCACGTCGGTCGCGCCGATGCCGAAGGCCATCGCGCCGAAGGCTCCATGCGTCGAGGTGTGGCTGTCGCCGCACACAATGGTCAGTCCCGGCAGCGTCAGCCCCTGTTCGGGCCCGACAACATGCACGATCCCCTGCCGCCGGTCGCCCAGGCCGAAAAGATGGATGCCATGGGCTTTTGTGTTCTCCTCCAACGTCGTGACCATTCCGCGGATCGTCGGGTTCTCGATGCCGGCCGTGCCTGTGCCACCCGAACGCGCCCGCCCACGTGTCGGCACGTAGTGATCCGCAACACCGAAGGTCAGACCCGGCTCGGAGACGGGAATGCCGCGCTCACTCAGTTTGCGAAAAGCATGGTGCGAGCCTTCATGGACGAAATGGCGATCAATCCACAGAAGGCAGGATCCGTCGTCGCGCCGGCCTACGACATGGCTGTCCCAAAGCTTGTCGAAAAGTGTGCGCGGTGCGGTCATCATGGGTTCCCCAGGGTTCAGTGCGCATCTGTCGGATTGACTCCGGTCAGATCGATGGTGTCGAGCGCCACAGCGTGCCGTTCGGCCCCTCGCCGAGGGTGAGGTTCGTTTCAAACGCATATTGCGAGGGGGGGTAGAGGGCGTGGATACGTTCGACCACGCGGTCGTTCTGGTCGCGCACCAGACGCGCAATGGACAGAAGCGGCGCGCCGATCTCCTGGTCCAGAAGTGGCGCAGTCGTCGCATCGGCGGCCTTGGCCGAGACGCGCTGGTAGGCGCTGGCAACGGCGACGCCGGCGCGTTCGAAGAGGCGCAGCAGCGACGTGCGGGCGAGGTCCTCGGCATTGTATGTTCTACCGATATCTTCGGGCACATGGGTGACGGCATAGGAAAAGGGTCGCCCGCGATAGCTGCGGAGACGCACGGCATACTGAACGATTGTTCCTGGCTTGAGTCCCATATCAACGGCCACGGCGGGCGGGGCGGGAAGGTAGTCGAGTTCCAGCACCGAAACATCCGTCATCAAGCCCATCGACAACAGGTTCTCGACAAGGCCGCTGACATCGGCCTGCACCGCACGCTGCGTCACCGAGCGGGTGGCGAAGGTGCCGCGACCGCGCTGGCGGGTGATCAGACCCTGCTGTTCAAGCCGTTCCATAGTCTTGCGGATGGTGATGCGCGAAACCGAGAACTGCCGTGCCAGGTCCATCTCGCTGGGGAGGGGTGTGTCCGGCGGAAACCGGTTCTCCAGTATTTGCTCACGCAGGACGGTGAAGATCTTGTGATAGAGGGGGGTCGGATCGGACAATCCGGCGGGTCGGGCAGGGTTGGTCATCAATCTGGCCTTCTGCAGTCAATCGTCTCGCACGAATACAGATGTAGGTTTTCGGGATCCCGCCCCATGGCGGAATGAGGACCCGAGTTTACAGGATGCCCGGCTTAGGCGGCACCCCTTCACATGTTGACAAAGGCATTTCTGACCTTTTATGGTTGTTATGTCAACATAACAACATGCATGCTGCAGATGCGGCCAATGTATTTCACGGCTGAGGGAATATGGAATTCACACTGACAGATGAGCAGCGCCTGTTTCAGGACACCGTCGCGCGTTGGGCCGCCGACAGCTTGAGCGACGGTGCGCTTGCCCGTGCCAAGGCGCCGCAATTTCCCTTCGACGTCGCGCGCCGTGCCGCGCAACAAGGCCTGATGGGGATCACCCTTCCGGAAGCCGATGGCGGGCAGGGCGGGTCCCTGATGGATGCGGTTCTGGCCATCGAGGCGGTGGCGTCGGCTTGCCCGAAAAGCGCCGATGTGATCCAGGCAGGCAACTTCGGCCCGCTGCGCACCTTCGCGGAATACGCGAGCCCTGCGCAAAAGGAACGCTTCCTCGGTCCGCTCTTGCGCGGCGAGATGGTCATCGGCCTTGGCATGACCGAGGCTGATGCCGGATCCGCGGTCACCGACCTTGCGACCAAGGCCGTGCCCGATGGTGATGGCTTCCGCCTGACCGGCGGCAAGGTCTTCACCAGCCACACGGTCGAGGCCGACGTTTTTCTGGTCTACTGCCGATTCGGACCAGGGACCGGCGGGATTGGGTCAGTCATCGTCGAACGCGGGATGGAGGGCTTCAGCATGGGCCAGCCCGCCAACTACCTCAACGGCGAGCAGTGGTGCCCGCTCCACTTCGACGCCGTTCCGATCCCGGCCGAGAATGTCCTTCTGGGTCCCGGCGGGTTCAAGCGCCAGATCACGGGCTTCAACGCCGAGCGGATCGGCAACGCCGCTCGCTCACTGGCGCTGGGGCGCTATGCTTTCGGCGTGGCGCGCGACTATGTGCAGGTCCGCCAGCAGTTCGGCCGGCCGCTGATGGAATTCCAGGGCCTGCAGTGGAAGTTCGCCGACATGTTCGCCAAGCTGGAGGCCGCGCAGCTTCTGCTCTACCGCGCCGCCATCAGCGCCGACCACGGACTGCCCGACGCGCAGAAGACGGCGGTGGCCAAGCTAGTCTGCAACCAGGCTGGTTTTGAAGTCAGCAATGAAGCCCTTCAGGCGATGGGCGGCATGGGTTTTTGCGACGAGACGCTGGTGGAATACTGTTTCCGGAAGACCCGCGGCTGGCAGATCGCCGGCGGCTCGCTCGAGATGATGCGCAACCGGATCGCGGAAGGCATCTTCGGCCGCTCGTTTCCGCAACGCCCGCCACGTGAGCCCAGCGGCAAGCCCCGTGACCGGTCAGAGAACGTTGCGGCAAAGCCCCGCGATGCAGGGACGAAAGAGCGCGCATGATGGACCGGTGGGCGGGAGCGGTAGATAGGGACACGCTGCGCGGGGCCCTGTTGTCGCCGCGCAAGGTGGCGCTTGTAGG
This sequence comes from Pararhodobacter sp. SW119, assembly GCF_017811755.1. GTDB lineage: Bacteria > Pseudomonadota > Alphaproteobacteria > Rhodobacterales > Rhodobacteraceae > Pararhodobacter. The sequence continues at coordinate 7,748 of NZ_JADDJF010000040.1, forward strand.
GGCTTCGGCAGATCCAGCCAAGACCACAGCGCGCCCGCTTCGGTATCTGCGGCGCCATGGCTTTTCCGGCGAGATTCTGCTGGTCAACCCCGGCCGACCCGAGATCGAGGGGATGCCCACCGTGCCCTCCATTCTGGATCTACCGGATGGCGTCGAACATGCCTTTCTGATGGTGCGTGCCGACGCCGTGGCCGATGCTGTCGTGGCTTGCGGCGCGAAGGGCATCCCGGTCGCTACCATCCTGTCCGACGGCTTCGCCGAGGCGGGCGAGGAGGGCATGGCGCGGCAGCAGCGGGTTGCGGAATCTGCGCGCAGCGCCGGCGTGCGCCTTCTGGGTCCAAATTCAATCGGCGTAATCGGCACCGGCCGGCCCGGCGAGGGCGCCTTCGCCATGAGCGCAAATGCCGCGCTTGAAGCGGAAAGTCTGCTGCGGGGTCGCCTCGGTGTCGTTTCGCAAAGCGGCAGCATCATCGGAGCCATGATCTCGCAGGGAGCATCACGCGGCATCGGCTTTTCGAGCCTGGTGTCAGTCGGGAACGAGATTGACCTATCAGTGGGCGCAATCGGCGCGCTCATGCTCGACGACCCTCGGACAGAGGCGATCCTCTTATTTCTGGAATCCATCCGCGATGGCGCCTCGCTTGCCCAACTAGCCCAGGCGGCAGATACACGGGGAAAACCGGTCATCGCCTACAAGCTTGGCCGGTCGGAAGCGGGTCGTGCGCTGGCGGCCACCCATACCGGCGCGCTTGCTGGCGAGGACACCTTGGTCAGTGCCTTTCTGGCCGATCTGGGGATCGCGCGAGTGCGCAGTTTCGAGGCGCTGATCGAGGCACCGCCCTTGTTTATCCATACCGGCGCGCCGCGGGGTCGCCGCGTAGCAGTCGCGACGACGACCGGCGGCGGTGGAGCGATGCTGGTTGACAGCCTCGGCACGCTCAATATCGAGATTGCGACGATTCCCGCCGCCGTGCGCGTCACGCTCGATTCCGCCGGGATCGAGGGACATGGCGACAGGCTGGTCGATCTGACGTTGGCCGGCACCCGGCCCGAAGTGGTGCGCGATGTTATCTCGGGGTTGATGGCCGACCCGTCGATTGACGCCGTTGCAATCGTCGTCGGTTCATCGGCTGAGTTTTACCCCGATCTGGCCGTGGCGCCGCTGCTGGATTTCGCCGACGCGCCGAAGCCGCTGGCGATCTATCTGGTTCCGGCCGCCGAAGCTTCGCGCCGGCGGCTTTCGGAGGCAGGCCTGGCTGTCTTCCGCACGCCTGAGGCGTGCGCCGAGGGGGTCGGGGCCTATCTAGATCGCCGGCCACCGCGGCCGCCCTGTGACACGGATCCCGCTGGGTTGAACGAGATCGAGGCGATCCTGGCTGGGGCTGAGGGCGAGGCGCTTGACGAGGTGCGGGGCCGGGCGGTCTTCGCAGCCCTTGGGGTCCCAGGGCCGCAAGGGTCGGTCGTGACCAGCGAGGAAGAATGCACGGCTGCGGTCGAACGCATCGTCAAGGGCACCGGCGCGCCGGCGGTCCTCAAGATCCTGTCGGCCGGTATCACCCACAAGAGTGACATCGGCGGGGTCGTCCTGGGCGTCGAGGATGCGGCGGCGGCGCGCGCGGCCTACTGGAAGATCACCGAAGCGGTAGCCCGCGCCCGGCCGGATGCGCGCATCGATGGCGTCCTGGTTCAGGCGATGGCGTCTGGCGGCGTGGCCGAGGCCCTGATCGGGTTTCGCCGCGACCCGACCCTGGGTCCGATGGTGGTCCTTGGGGCCGGGGGTATCTTCACCGAAATCTACCGCGACAGCGTGGTACGCTGCGCGCCGGTCGACCGCGACATCGCGCGGGCGATGATTGACGAGGTGCGCGGATTGCGAATCGCCTCCGGCTACCGCGGGCGCGCTGTCGGCGATATGGATGCGCTTGCCGAAGCCGTGGTTGCGGTCTCGCGGCTGGCGGCCTGCGAGAATGTCACCGAGGCAGAGATTAATCCTCTTCTGATCAAGACAGTAGGGGAGGGTGTCGCGGCACTGGACGCACTTGTAGTGCGGCGCGAAAAATAGAGGAAGCAAAAGGTATGGTTGACATAACAAACTAACTTTTGCATCATGTGATGACGCCCTGAGGGCATTCGAGGCATTGAACAGCTCGCGGGTTGCGAGTCGTTTTGTCCGACTGGAGAGGTCTAAATAATGGCAGCGGAACTGGCGCATCCGGAAACGACAAGCACAACGGCGCCGTCGCCGACCGAGGAGTTGATCCGATTTGAGGGGGTGGGAAAGCGCTTCACGGTCGACGGCAAACCGCTTCAGGCCGTCGAGGGCATCGACCTTTCGGTGTTCGAGGGCGAGATCCTGACGCTTGTCGGACCGTCCGGTTGCGGGAAATCCACCCTTCTGAACATGTCGGCGGGCCTCTTTGCGCCCTCTGACGGGAAGGTTCTCTACCGCGGCGAGCAAGTGAAGCCCTACAATCCCTCTGTTGGCTACATGACGCAAAGCGATCACTTGCTGCCCTGGCGCGATGTCGTCGGCAACATTTCGATCCCGCTTGAAATCAAAGGCTTGTCGAAGCGCGAGATCGGCGATCGCGTGGCCGAGCTTCTAGATATGGTCGGTCTTTCTGGATTCGAGACAAGCTTTCCTTCTCAGTTGTCAGGGGGCATGCGCAAGCGCTGTGCGTTGGCGCGCCTGCTTGCATACAACCCCGAGACGCTTCTGATGGACGAGCCCTTCGCGGCGCTTGACGCCATGCTCCGAATGCGAATGCAGATCGAAATCAGGGAACTTTGCAGGCGTCTTGGCAAGACGGTGATGTTCGTGACTCACGACCTTGATGAAGCGATCGCAATTGGCGACCGCTGTGTGGTCTTCACCCGCCGGCCCGGAACCATCGAGCGCATCGTCGATATCCCACTTGCGCCGGATCGCGACATTCTGCGGCTTCGCCACGACCCTGCGTATATGGAAATAACGGCCCAACTTTGGGAAGTGCTGGCGCCCAGCGTTGGCGTGGAGGATTGAGACGATGACAGAACGCCGGACCATGATCTGGGTAATGCGTGCGGCATTCCTCGTTTTCGTTCTCGGCGCCTGGGAGCTTTCTTCGGGGCGGCTCGCCTCGGAATTCTTCATCAGCCGTCCGACCCTTATCGCCGATCAGTTCTGGACCTGGCTGATACGCGGCGTGATCTTCTATCACGGCGCCATCACGCTTCTGGAGGCTGTTGCCGGCTTCTTTCTCGGCGGTGCGCTGGGAATGATCATGGGGGTGTGGCTTGGCCGCGCGCAGACGACTGCCGAGGTGCTAGATCCCTTCATTATGATGTTCTACAGCCTGCCGAAGGTCGCGCTCGCACCGCTGTTTGTGCTGTGGTTCGGTATTGGCATCGAGATGAAGATCTATCTCACCGCGACGATCGTTTTCTTCCTGGTCTTCCTCAACACCTATACCGGCGTGCGCGCCGTCAGCCGCGAATTGATCGCCATTCTGAAGCTCATGGGTGCAAACGAGCGGCATGTCCTGTTCAAGGTCGTGCTGCCCTCGGCGATCACCTGGGTCTTCGCCGGGCTTCGCCTGTCGGTGCCCTATGCGCTGATCGGTGCTATCGTGGGCGAGTTGATCGCGTCAAACCGCGGCCTTGGTTACCTGCTGGCGGACTCGGCTGGCCAGTTCGACACGACCGGCGTCTTCGCCGCGTTGATCGCGATCATGATCATGGCCTTCTTTCTGAATTCGACGATCAAGGTTGTCGAAATCAAAGCGATGCCGTGGCGCGAGCAGAGCTCCCGCCGGGAGATGTCAATCTAATGAGAAGGCGTGCCTAGCCGCCCGAAACCGTGCCGCGACGTTAGCGGCTTAATTCTCAGGCGCAGGCCATGCCGGCTTGCGTTCCACCAGAACCCCTAGGGAGGGATTGTTGATGACTATCTTCAAGAAGATCGCTGAACGTGCGGCGGGGGCAGTGATGCTCGGCGCCGTCAGTCTGGCAGGCCTAGCGGCGACGGATCGCGCTGAGGCGGCCGATACCGTGAACTTTGCAATGCCCAGCGTCGGCATGCTCTATCTGCCGGTCTATGTCGCGGACGTCATGGGCTATTTCGAGGACGAGGACATTGACGCGCGCCTGCAGGTCTTCCGGGCCGGTGGCGGCACGGCTATGGCGGCGGTCCTTGGCGGGGACATGGACATCTACATCGGCTCCACCTCGGCCGCACTCCGCGCCATCGCCCAGAACACCGACGCGGTAATCGCCGGCGCGCTGATGACCGAATATGCCTCGAACGTTGTGATGCGCGGCGAATTGGCCCGCGAGCACGGGCTTGACGAAAACTCTAGCGTCGAGGATCGCCTAGCTGCGCTCAAGGACACCAACATCGGCGTTACCGGCGCTGGCAGCGGCACTCATCAGCTTGCAATCTACATGCTGACCGAAGCCGGGCTCGACCCCGAGCGCGACGCGACGGTCGTCTTTGTCGGCGGCAGCAACGAGATCCTCGCCGCCTTCTCACGCGACCGGATCGACGTCTTCACGCTGTCCAACCCGACGAGCGACGCAGCGATCCGCGACTATGACGGGTTCCTGCTGTTCAACACCGCGGCAGGCGAACTGCCGGGCGTCGCCGACTTCCTTTACATCTCCGCCAACACCCGGCGCGGCTGGATCGATGACAACCCCGACCGCGCCAAGCGCACGATGCGGGCCATCCAGCGTGCTCAAGTGGCGATGCATGACGAAGAGACCAGCCACGAAGCCCGTGACCAGGTTCACGAGGCCTACTTCTCTCAGTTCGAGAAGGGCCTTTTCGACGAGGCATGGGAGGCGGTGCTACCCGCCTATCCGCAATCGCCCGAGATCGAGCGCGCGCAGCTTGAGCGGGTGGTGGACTTCCTCAACACCTTCTCGGAACGGCCTTTTGACGGGCTCGACCTCGATGCGGCCTACACCAACGAGCTGATCGACACCGAGATTAACTGACCGGCGTCGACCGAACCCAAAGGCGCCCCGGCCACACAGAGCCGGGAGCGCCACCCCATCCAAGGAACGTATAATGCGAAAGGCGCAACGCCTCAGGCAACTAATCGAGGCCCCCGAAATCCTGGTGATGCCCGGCGCCTTCGATCCGCTCTCCGCGAAACTCATCGAGCAGGCAGGCTTTGCCGCGGCGCAGGGCACCGGGCTGGGGATCGCCGCGAGCCATCTGGGGATGCCGGACGTGAGCGTCCTGTCCATGTCCGAGATGGCCGAGCGCACCCGCATCATCGCGCGCGCAGTCGACATCCCGGTCATGGCCGACGGCGACACCGGGTTCGGCAATGCCGTGAACGTCTGGTTCACCGTCCGAGCCTTCGAGGAGGCGGGTGCCGCCGGCATCAACATCGAAGACCAGGTGATGCCGAAACGTTGCGGCCACCTTGCCGGCAAGGAGGTGATCCCCATGGCCGAGATGCAGGCGAAGATCGCAGCCGCCTGCGCGGCGCGCCGCGATCCGGATTTCGTCATCAACGCGCGCACCGACGCCTTGGCGGTCGAAGGGCTGGAGGCGACCATCGCCCGCGCCAGGGGCTATTTTGACGCGGGCGCGACCATGGTCTTCGTCGACGGCGCGGATGACCGCACCGCGATCGCGCGCTTGGCCTCCGAGATCGGTGGACCGCTTGCGGTGAACATGGTCGAGGGCGGTAGGACACCGGTTGATCTGACCTTCGCGGAACTGGAATTGATGGGCGTGGCGCGCGTCAGCCTTCCGGTGAGCCTTCTTCTTGGCGCTATCCGCGGTATGCAGAATGCGCTCGCCTTCATCGGCCGTGAGGGGGCAACCCGTGCGGATTCCGAGGTTTTCGCAGGCTTCGACGAGACCCACACGCTTGTCGGAATGGACGATGTCCGCGATCTCGAGCGGCGATTCCTCTCTCAGGAGGCGCTCCGGCAAAAATACGGCGACACCGTCGCAGAGGGGGTTTCATGAACGACCAGGCAGCACGTCATCAGGACTATCCATTGGGGCTGGCGCAGGCGACAGGTCGCAATGCCCGGATGCGCGCCCTGCTGAAAGGCAACGAAATTCTAATGGCGCCAGGTTGCTACGACTGCCTTACCGCACGACTGGTTGCGCAGGCAGGCTTCCACGCGGCCTATGTCACCGGCTCTGGCGTCTCGATGAGCGCGATCGGCGCGCCGGACATGGGCGTGATCTCTTTTTCCGAAATGTTCGAACGCGCCGGGCGCATTGCCGATGTGGTCGACATTCCGGTGATCTGCGACGCCGACACCGGATATGGCGGTCCGATCAACGTCATCCGCACCGTGCGTGAGCTGGAACGCGCAGGTGTCAGCGCGATTCAGATCGAGGATCAGGCTTGGCCCAAAAAATGCGGTCACGAGCTTGGCCGCCGTGTCGTCGGAGTGGACGAAATGGTCGGCCGCATCAAGGCCGCCACCGATGCACGCGTCGATGAAGATATGGTGATAATCGCCCGAAGCGACGCGCGCACCAGCCTGGGACTAGAGGCCGCGCTCGACCGAGCAGATGCCTACCGAGAGGCGGGCGCCGATGTGATCTTCGTCGAAAGCCCAGAAAGCCGGGACGAGATGGAAGCCATTACTGCCCGGGCCGGTGTCCCAGCATTGGCCAACATGGTCGAGGGTGGGCGCACACCGTTTTTGGACGCTTCCGAACTGCAAGCGATTGGCTACCGCGTCGCGATTTATCCCAATTCGCTCACCCGGCTGGTCGCCAAGCAGGGCACGCTGATGCTCGATGCCCTGCGCGATAGTGGCAGCACTGCCGGGGTGCGGGACAAGATGCTGGGCCACCAGGAACTCTGGTCGCTTTTCGATTATCCACAATGGACGGCGCTGGAGGCACGCTTCGCCGAAGGCGAGAAGGAGGACTGATGGACAAGCTGGAAAAATGGGCGGGCACGATTCCCGAGGAGGATCTGGCCACCTATCGCAAGGGCGGCTTCGGCGCTCGGATCGGCATTGGGACGCGCCCGGCGCTTTTGAACATCGACACCACCTGGATGTTCGTCGATCCCGCTTTCGACATGTGTGGCCGTGAGATGCCGCAGCTTACCGCGAACCTGACCGGGATCACCGAGACCTTCCGGCGCCTTGGCCTACCCATCTACTACAGCCGCCGCGACAACCGGGCGCATCCGGTGCGACGCGGCATCTGGAACCTCAAGCTCAAGGTCGCCGAAAGCCACGGCTACACCAGCGACCCCCGAGCCGATGAATGGCCTGATGCCTACGCCCCGCGTAAGGAGGATGTAGTGGTCGAGAAGAATAAGCCCTCGTGCTTCTTCTCCACGCCGCTCGAATCCTTTCTGCGCTACGACCGGGTGGATACGCTGATCGTGGTTGGCATTTCGACCAGCGGTTGCGTGCGTGCGGCGGTGACAGATGCTTTCTCGCACAATTTCCGCGTAATTGTGGTCGAGGATGCGGTCGGCGACCGCAGTCCGATGGCCCATCGCGCCAATCTCTTCGACATGGATATGAAATTCGCCGACGTCGAATCGCTGGCGGATGTGACGGCGGAACTGGAGGCGTGCGCCAGCCGGAACGCGGCCTGAAGCACCACTGAAGAATTTCGACACCGCACTACGCAAAACAGGGAGATACGAAATGAGAGATTACTTCGCCAGAACTACCCGGCGCCTTCTGCTGACAGCGGTAGCTGCTGGTGCCATGGCCGCGGGCGGCGCTGCCGCGCAGACGCAGCAGCTGTCGATTGGAGCGACCTCGCAAGCATCCTCGCTCTATGCGTATCACGTCGCGATCGCGCAGATGGTTAATCAGACGCTCGATAATACCAATGTCTCGGTGATCGAGACGGGCGGCGGGCTCGACAACATGCGACGGCTGTCGGAGCGACAGGTCGACTGGGCGATGATGGCCGAGCCTGACCTCTATGAATACTACGCCGGTCTCGGACCCTTTGAGGGTGAGCCGAATGAGGATTTCCGCACCTTTTGGGTGACCACACCGCTGGCCTATCTGACCGTCGTCGACGCCGATTCCGGGATCGAGAGTATCGCCGATCTGGATGGTCAGGCCTTCAATGGTGGCGGGCGGGGATCGGGGACCGAGCGTGCGACCTTCGAGGCGTTCGAGGCGCTGGGAATAGCTCCCGACTGGTATCGCACCGGCATGGCCGACGCGGTCACTGCCTTCAAGGACCGTCGGATCGTCGGCTTCACCAAGGCCGGTCCTCCGAACGCGCCCGACAGTGCGATCCTCGATGCGCAGACCGCGCGGGAGGTTCGGATTCTCAACTGGACCGAACAAGACATAGCGCAGGTGCAGCAGGAATTTCCGCATTTCGATTTCATGGCCGTGGACGATACGCCCTACGACACCGGCCCGATAAACCTGCGTGTTGTCTTTATCACCATGGGCACGACGACGGACATGTCAGAAGATCTGGCCTATGACATCTTCAAGGCGGTGGTCGAGAATGTCGACACTGTGGCCGAATCCTACCCGGCAATCGCCGGCATGGACATCGCCCAGCAGACGATCGAACGTGGCCAGACGCCGCTTCATCCCGGCGTGGTTCGCTACCTTGAAGAGCAGGGCCATGACATCCCTGAGCGGTTGATGCCGCCCGAACTCACTGACTGAAAATCCACCGCCCGTCTTGACGGGCGGTGCATCCCCGGACTCCCGGGACGCGAAGGAAAGGCCGCCGTGCGCAGCGAGAGCAGATCTGACGTGGACGGGGCGCCGGCTCCAGCGGTCCCGGTCGTCGACCCCACTGCGGCGGTCGACGCCAAACCCCTCCGTGGCCTTCGCGGCACGATCATCGCCGGGCTCAGCACCGCGATGGTCCTTTTCCACCTGTATACCGGGGCCTTTGGCGCGTTTCCGGATCTGATCCAGCGTGCGCTACATGTCGGCGGCGCCCTGATCCTCGCCTTCTGCCTCTTTGATTTCAGGCGCGCCGATTCCCGTGACCAGCCCATGGGCCTTCTGGACATGGCTTTCATTCTCGGAACGATCGTCGTGATCGGGCATCTTATCGCCAGTTACGACAGGCTCATGGGTTTCACCTTCCGGATGACAACCCTCGACTACGCGTTGGCGGTGCTGGCCGTTCTGCTCGTGCTCGAGGGATGCCGGCGGGTGATCGGCTGGACCATCCCCGGTCTGGCGATCGCCGGTCTCGTCTACGCCCTCTTTGGCCCCTGGCTACCGGACATGATCGCCCATCGCGGCCTCGATCCGCGGCTGGCAGCCGAGGTCCTCTACATGTCCACGCGTGGGCTTTTCGGGATGGTCACGGGAATCTCCGCCACGGTGATCGCAATCTTCGTGATCTTTGGCGCAGTCCTGATGCGGACCGGTGGCGGCGCGACCTTCATGGACCTCGCCATGATCATCGGCGGGCGCACGACGGGCGGCGGCGCCAAGGTCGCCACCATCTCAAGCGCCTTGTTCGGCAGCGTTTCTGGCTCGGCGGCCGCCAATGTTGCAACGACCGGCGCCTTCACCATCCCTCTGATGAAGCGCCTCGGCTACCGGCCGACCTTCGCTGGCGCGGTCGAGGCCGTGGCCTCGACCGGTGGGCAGATCATGCCGCCGATCATGGGCGCGGGCGCCTTTATCATGGCCGAACTGCTTGGCGTTCCCTACGTCACAATCATGGTCGCGGCCATCGTGCCGGCGCTTCTCTACTTCACCGGTTGCCTTGCAGGCATCCATTTCGAATCCAAGCGCCTTGGCTATAAGCCGATCGCTGCGGATGCGATGCCCCGCCTGCGCGATGCGTTGACCTTGCGTCGGGCTGGGCCGGTCTTTCTGGCCATGGGAACGTTGATCTGGCTTCTGGTGCGGGGCTATTCGCCGGCCTTGGCGGCGTTTTGGGCGACCACGATCCTAATCGTCCTCTTCATGCTGGGCGCGCGGTCCCTTGGCGATCTGCGCACCCGTTTCGCGGCGCTGCGCGCGGGGTTCGTAGACGCGGGCATCGGCCTTGTGACCATCGCCGTGCTGATCGCTGGAGCGCAGATCCTGTTGGCCATGATCTCGACCACCGGTGTCGGCGTCGCCTTCACTTCGGCCATCATCGCGCTTGGCGAGAACAACCTCTTCATCTCGCTGGTGCTCGCGATGATCGTGGCGATGCTGCTGGGCACCGGCCTTCCGACCGCGGCGGCCTATCTGCTAGCCGCGGCGGTCGTGGCTCCCGCGCTGGTGCGGTTAGGGGTCGAGCCGATCTCCGCGCATATGTTCATCTTCTATTTCGCGATCATCGCCGGGTTGACCCCGCCCCTGTGCGCGACCGTCTTCATCAGCGCCTCGATGGCCAAGGCCGACTGGTTTCCGACCAGCATCACGGCGATCCGCCTGTCGCTCGTGGCCTTCATCATTCCCTATGTTTTCGTCTTCCACCCAGAGGTGCTGCTGATCGGCGAGCCGGGCGCCATTGTGCTTCACGCGGCGACGGGCCTTGTGGGGGTCGTCCTGATCGGCGGGGCGCTGGCAGGCTTCCTGGTCCATGCCCTGCCGCTTTGGGAACGGGTGGTGTTCGCGGCCTCGGCCTTTCTTCTCATCGCGCCCGGCGCCGCCATGCCACTTGTCGGTGCGCTGGTCTTCGCGCTCGCGTTCGGGCTTCACCTGAGCCGCCGCCGGCAGGTCAGCGCCGGATAGAACCCTTCCATTTTTCCGAGGACAGAATGATAACAATACACGGCAAGACCGTCCGTCAGACACTCGACGAAGTGTTGGTGCCCGCGCGCACCGCGGTCATCGCGATCGACGTGCAAAACGACTTTTTCGCCGAAGACGGTGTATTCGCCAAGGCAGGCCGCGACATGAGCCTCGCGCGCGAACGGCTGCCTGCCATGGTCAAGCTGATGGCGCGCGCGCAGGAAATCGGCCTCATGACGGTCTTCCTGCGCCAGGTCACCCTGCCCGGTGGCGTCGCCGACAGCCCCGCTTGGCTGCGCCTGAAGGTGCGCGACGGGAAGAGTCCGGACTACACCCTGACGGGAAGCTGGGGGGGCGCCTTCTGCGACGGCATGACCCCGCGTAAAACCGATCCGATCATCGAGAAGCTGCGTCCTGACGCCTTTCACCGCACCCATCTCGACCTAATCCTGCGGGCCAACGGCATCGACACCTGCGTCTTCCTCGGCGCCAATACCGAGGGCTGCGTCGAATCGACCGTGCGCTCATCGGCCCATCACGACTACTACACCGTGGTCGCCGAAGACGCCGTGGCCAGCAGCAACGCGGCCTTTCACGATGCCTCGCTCGCGTTGATGCGCAACCGCTTCCTCGTCGCTTCCAGCGACGAGATCCTGTCCTGCCTAACCAAAGCCGCGACGTGAGCCTGGACGCAGCAAGCAAGGACGGCGGGCCCGTCTCCGGCTTGCGGATCGTCGAGTCCAGCGCGTTCATCGCCATGCCCTCGGCCATGATGAGCCTTGCGCTCCTGGGGGCCGAGGTGTTGCGCATAGACCCGCCCGGTGGCGGATTAGACTATCGCCGCTGGCCACTCGCGCCGTCAGGTCAGAGCCTCTACTGGACATTCCTCAACCGTGGCAAACGGTCCCTGACGTTGGACCTGCGCCGCGAGGAGGGACGTGAAGCGGCCGCGCGCCTTGTCTGCGACGGGGGCGAAGACGGCGGTATCTTCGTGACCAACCTGCCGCTCAAGGGCGCGCTCGGGTTCGAAGCGCTACGTGCTCGCCGGTCCGACGTCATCGTCGTCAGCCTCGACGGCAGCCCGGATGGCGAAACAGCAGTGGATTATACCGTTCACGCCGGCTGCGGCGCTGCGATGATGGCTGGCCCCCGCGACCATACGGCCCCGGTCAACAATGCCGTGCCCTTCTGGGACCTTATCTGCGGCCAGACGATTGCCATGGGCCTTCTTGCCGCCGAGCGCGAGCGCCGCCAGAGCGGGCGCGGCCAACATGTCCGGATCAGCCTGTCGGACGTGGCCATGGCGGGTGTCGCCGGCGTCGGCATGCTGGCTGAAGCCGAGCTCGGCCAGGCGCGGCAACGCGATGGCAACTGGGTCTACGGCAACTTCGGCCGGGACTTCGGCACACTGGACGGCCGGCGGCTCATGCTGGCTGCGGTCACCGAAAAGCAGTGGCGGGCGCTTTTGTCGGCGACCGGGCTGGGGTCGCGAATGGATGCACTGGCGACTGCCTTCGATGCGGATTTCAGTCGTGAGGACGAGCGCTACCGGGTGCGTGAAGCGATCGGGGCGCTGGTCGCCGACTGGGTCGGGACCCGCACCCTGGAGCAGGTCGCCGACGCTTTTTCCAACACCCCGGTCTGCTGGGGGCCTTACCGCGATCTCGACCAGATGCTGCGGGAGGATTGGCGAGCGAGCGAGATGAATCCTCTCTTTTCCCGCCGCGGCCATCCTGGTGTCGATCCGGTGCTGACGCCACGCAGTCCACTCCGCTTTTCAAACCATCCGGATATGGCCAACCCGCCAGCGCCGGAATTTGGTGCCGACTGCGCCGAATAGCTTGCGGATGGCTGCTCGGCTCTGCGCTCGTCCTTTTCGCGGCAAGGGTGAAGCTTGACTGAGGACGGCGGGCTAACTCGCCAGCCTAAAATGAAGAAAGGGATGGGATGACTAATTTGACCGACCCGGAATTGCTCGTCGGCGTGGTGGGCGCGGGGGCGATGGGTGCAGGCATCGCTCAGGTCACCGCTGTCGCAGGACGAAAGGTCTTTATCTACGACCAGCGCGACGGTGCTGCCGAAGCCGCGCGCAAGGCGGTTCTCGCCCGACTCGACAAACGCGTGGTGGCGGGCAAAATGAGCGGCGCGGACCGGGAAGCTTGCGCCCGGCGGCTGCAACCCATCGAAAGGCTGGAGGATTTCGGCAGCTGCGGCCTGGTGATCGAGGCCATTGTCGAGGATCTGGAGGCCAAGCGCGGCCTTTTCCGGGCTTTGGCCGATATAGTGCGCCCTGAAGCAGTGCTGGCCAGCAACACCTCATCCCTGCCTATCGGAGCGATTGCCGTGGGCTTGGCCCAGCCGGACAGGTTCGCGGGGCTTCATTTCTTCAATCCGGTTCCTGTGATGAAGCTAGTGGAGGTCATCGCAGGCCCGGACACGCGCCGCGACGTTGTCGATGGGCTGATTGCCTTTGGTCGCCTATTGGGTCGGAACCCGGTGGAGGCGCGAGATACGCCGGGCTTTCTGGTCAACTACGGTGGGCGCGCCTATGCAACCGAGGCATTGGCAATCCTGAACGAGAACGTCGCGAGTCCCTCTCAGGTCGACGCAGTGATGCGCGACTGTTGGGGTTTCCGGATGGGGCCGTTCGAACTTATGGACTTCACCGGGATCGATGTGAACTATCCCGTGACGGAGTTTGTGCACCGGGCAAACTATGGCGATCCGCGCCTGCGAACCACCTTTCAGCACCGTTACATGACTGAAACAGGGCAATTGGGGCGCAAGACGGGGCGCGGCTTTTACAGCTACCCCGAGAGCGCAGTTCATCCCACTCCCGACGCGACCCTAGTGGATGCACCGACCGGGCGCGTGGCTGTGGTCGATCCTGATGGGGCGCTGACTGATCTGTTGACGGCGACCGGGGCGCAAGTGATATCGGCCGAAAACGAAGAGGCTGTGCCTTTGCTTGTCGCGTTGTGGGGAGAGGATTGCGCGGCCTTCTGCGCGCGCACCGGCACCGATCATCGACGTCTGGTAGCGGTGGATCTGTCAGGCGATATCTCTCAGCGCGTCACGCTGATGACCGCCCCGGGGGGCGACCCGGTGATGCGAGACTCGGTTGCGGCGCTTCTGGGGCAGGCGCGGGCGGTCACAGTTATCCAGGATAGCCCAGGCTTTATTGGCCAGCGGATTGCCACGATGATCGCCAATCTGGGCTGCGAGATGGCACAACTCGGGTTGGCTGCACCCGCTGATATTGACTTGGCAATGCGGCTGGGGCTGAACTATCCAAAGGGTCCCTTGGAACTGGCGGACAGTCTTGGCCCCGACCGAGTCTACGCTATCCTGTCCGAAATGCAGAGACTGACCGGCGATGACCGCTATCGTCCAAGCGCTTGGCTGCGCCGACGCGCCAGTCTTGGTTTATCAGCTTTGCAGATCGCCTAGCGTTCTGGTGGGCGTTCGGTTGGTGGAGCCGCCGTCATCGGGCTCGTTGCGACACTCCTTTGGTGACCCCTTTTGCCGGCTATGATCACCTGTCGGCTGTTCGATGAACGTGCGGCCGAAATCCGTGAAGGAACAACCCGACGATCGGACGCGGGGTTAGAACCGTCACGACCCCAGAAGCCCGCGTTGTGGACTCGACATATCCCTCAAAAGACCATTCGAACTGCCTGTCGTTCCAGATCAGCACCGCACGGTCGCCTGTCGCGAAGAACGTCCCGTCCGGGAGGTCCTCCACAGCGGCCTCGAAGGACACCTTGCGCCCGCCGCGCGCGATTCGATGGGCATGCAGCAATCGGTCGATGGTTTGCGGAAGAGATCGACCCGCTTCGGGCTCACCGTGAACCTGACGCCAAGCGCCAATAATTTCCTTGTAGCGCGCGCGACGGCATTCAGCACAGGGGCGATGGCCAGCGGCGAAAGCGGTCGCCTCATCAAGGAAGAACAATTCGGTGTATTTTCCAGGCTGCATGATCTCGCGATGTCGCCCCTTGAAGGCCAGCGCGCAGGCAACCCAGTTTTGATGTGCATGCGTTCGCGTGATGCTTTTCGCGTCATCATGCAAGATTCCCCGATTGCCCATGAGTTCGCCGCGAGCCGTGACAGCGTGAAGCCTGCCGAAAGGATCAACGCGGTTCTGGTGAGTCATGAGTTCCTTGCTCAGTTCTGGTGGGTATTGCCTTTGATGACCAGACGTGCCTCCGTCATCGGCTTTGCTTTTAAGGCGTCACGAGCAACTTTTCCAATGCCTTCGCGATTTAGGCCGTATGCGCCAAACGGCCTTCAGCGCATGGGTTAGTTGCGATTCCTCACTCTTGAAGCCGCGGCCGGGCTTTTCCATGATCACCGCGGCGCGATAAGAATTCCCTCCTGGGGAGCAGCTCACGGCGGCGCATGATGTCCCTGATGCGCTCCGTCGCTTCCGGGATCAGGCGGCCATGTTCAGTGATCTTCCAGGGAAAGGTCGGAATGAGAGTCTGACCAAATTTCATCCGGCGCAACCTGAGCCGAGCGCCGCGGCGGCAATGCAAGTTCGAACTCCTTCGCGCGCCTGAAATACCCTCGGTGCGGAGGCAATCGAGGAGCGCGAACTTTTCGTCGACCGTGGCATTCTTCAAGGCATTCTATTCGTTGGCCCGACTGCGCTCCCGTATCAGACCAGCGCTGAGACACGCAGCACGCAAGTTGGGATTGGCACCGCCTCGCGAGGCAGCCCAGATCACGGGACGGTCGCGCTAAAGCGGCGCGGCGAAATAGGCATTGTCGCGCTTAGCGCCTATCGACACCAACAGCCTGGGCTGCTCTCGCAATCGGGGACAGTTTTGTGGCAGGGTCTCGCAGCTATGCGCATGGTGCCGGACGCGCGAGTCCTCATGACTGGGGTGATGAAATTCAACAATGAGACTGCAATGAAAGCTATTGACCGTCCCTATCCGAAGATCATCAACGGCGCATCGCAGTTCGTCATCCCGGTGTTCCAGCGTGATTACAGCTGGTCAGAGGAGAACTGCCGCCAGCTATGGAAAGACATCTTGGCGATCGCCGCTGACTCCGGCGATCGTGGGCACTTCATCGGCTCAGTCGTCTATGTCGCGACTGGTGACAGCGCGGCGGGGTTCACCCGGTGGCTCCTCATTGACGGCCAGCAGCCCGTCACCACCCTTACCCTCCTACTAACCGCCCTTCGGGACCACATCCGGGACAAAGGCTGGCAGGGCAGCGAAAACGGACCGACCCCCAAGCGTATCGAGGCCTATTTTCTACGCAACGTGCAGGAAGAGGGTGACCGAGAGGTCAAGCTCAGGCTCCGTCGCCATGATGACGCGACGCTGCAGGCACTGGTCAACGCTCAAGAACTGCCGGTCGAACCGTCACCGAGGATCCGGGACAACTACGAGTTGTTCCGTGAACTCTTGCTGGAGGAAGATCCGGAAACTGTCTACATGGGGGTGAACCGGCTCGTGGTTGTCGACGTCACCCTCGAACGAGGTGTCGACGATCCGCAGTTAATCTTCGAAAGCCTCAACTCGACCGGTGTCGACCTGAGTCCTTCAGATCTGATTCGCAACTTCATCCTTATGCGCCTCCCGGAGAAAGACCAGACGCGCCTTTACGAAGCTTACTGGTGCAAGATCGAGGCGCTATTTCGAGGCAGCGAACGGGTTTTCGACAACTTTATCAGGGACTTTCTCGCCCTGAGGGCGAAGGCGGCGAAGCTGGAGCGGTCCGACCGCGTCTATGTCGGGTTCCGTCGGGAGTTCGCGACCATCGGAGCTGACCCGCAAGCCCTTGAGAGTCTGCTCGCCGACCTTCTGCAGCGCGCCCGACATTATGCAGCGTTCGCAGTGCGCAGCAGCGATGACGAACTTGGACGTGCTTTTGCTAGCCTCCGACGCCTAGGTGATGTGCCCGCAATCGCCGTGATGCGGCTTTACGAGGCGCATGAGACAACGGGCTCCCTGAATCGGACGGAGTTCCTGGAAGCGATCGGCCTACTCGAGAGCTACCTTCTGCGTCGCGTGATCATCGGGGCGCAAACCCGGGGATACGGTCTCGAGTTCGCCAAGCTCGCCTATAGGATTGACGATACTCGCCCGCTGGCCTCCCTCAAGGTGGCTATGGCGCGCATGCCAGCGACTTATGCTTTTCCAGGGGACACAGAATTTGAGAAGGCGCTGCTGGAGGCGGATATCTACCACAAACGCGTCTGTTTCCATCTTCTCGATGCGTTGGAGAACCGCGGCAGCAAGGAAGCAAGTGATACTAGCACCTACAGTATCGAGCACATTCTCCCGCAGAACGAGAAGCTTCCCGAGGCGTGGCGCGCGATGCTCGGCCCAGACTGGCAGGCTATCCAGCAGACCTGGCTGCACAGCCTCGGCAACCTCACGCTGACCGGCTACAACAGCCGCTACAGTGACAGGCCATTCCACGAAAAGAAGACCATTGAAGGGGGGTTCGCCGAGAGTTCGGTGCGGTTGAACTTGGATATCCGGGATGCACTCGCCTGGACCAATGTTGAGATCGAGGCACGTGGTCACCGACTGGCCAAGCGAGCCTTGGAAATCTGGGGCCGCCTAGATGCTGACCCTACCCTCATCCGCGAAATGGAAACCGCTGACAAGAAGGCGCGTGCGAACCGGCGCACCGTAGATCAGGTCGCGATGACAGCCGAGGCCTCCGCCCTCTTTGCTCTCTTGCGCGCCCAGATTATCGAGACGTTCCCTGACGTGATCGAGATGGCTGAAAGCAAGTCCGTCAGCTACCACGATCCAGAATTCTTTCTGGAGCTGATCCCGCGCAAGCGCAGTATCGGCCTTCTGATCGCCTTGGACTTCAATGAAGTCGAGGGACACGATGGGTTTGCTCAGGACACCGCCGACTATACTTTCGTGGTTAACGCCAGTCACCAAGGAGGTGTATTGGTGGTTGTGCATGATGAAGGAGATATCGATCGGGCGATGGTTCTTGTCAGCCAGGCGCGCGAACTGATTGCCGGAGCATGATGCTGAACAGTCCCGGGGTGAAGCATCAGCAAGTTATGTTTGTCCTTCATCGCCAGCCGTAGAGGCGGGAACATGTCTGAGTTCTGAAGCTTCGGAGTTGAGCCCGCCCCCCCCCTAGGCCCAAAGCCATGGTGACCTACGCGATCTCGGGCAGCAGCTGCGACATCTGAGTCCCGCATCAGTAGATCCCCAACACCAACAACGTAGATCGATCTACACATGCTTCTGATTGATCAGCCACTGCTCCAAGGCACGCACCATGTCCGGCTTCAGCCGCGTGCCGTTCCGGATCGCCTGGGCAAGCGCCATGTTCTGTGGTTTGAAGGGCGGGATCAACTCCTGCATGATCGCGCCGTATCTCGGCGCGCCATATTGCCCGAGCAGTCCACGTCGCTGAACAATCTCGAGGATGCGGTCCTTCGCTTGCGGCGTGAGCTTACCAACGACGGCGACCTGATATCCTAGTCTGCTCCCGCCTGTCGCACCCCCGCCGGCGGGCGCAACAGTCGGTGCAGCCGCCGCGGCCGCTACGCTCGCTGGCTGAACTCCCTGCTTGCGGAGATAGTCCAGAAAGTCGTCCCGCTCCTGCGTGCTCGCCTTCTCCCAGGCGTTGATCAACTCCTGAAACCGCGTTCGACGCTTGCCTAATCCGATGCTGTGTCTGGCCGCGGTTAGGGTCTTGAACTTACCCGCCTTCCAGTCGGCGTAGACTTGCGGATGCTCTTTCTGCAGGCGGCGTTCAAAATAGGCGTTGTCGCGCGTCACCATGCAATAGATCCATCTACAAACGCATACCGGCCAGTAGGTTGATCTACATCTTGAAAGGCAAGGCGAAACGCAAGAGCTCGTGGGCCGGGGTAGCGAAATTACGACTGAACGCGAACCGCCATTCCGTCATGTTTTCTGGGATGATGCTTTCGCCCGTTGACCATTCCTAAAGGCACCTCCATCATTCACAGGAGAGTGATCTTGTCTGGGAGTGCGAGATGAAATTGGGGATGGTGGCGCTGGTCGCGGTGATGACATTGGGAGCCTGTGCGTCAGAGTTCTCGATGCCAGTGACGGGTGTGATCGGGCGCACCCCGGCACAAGGGCAGACCACCGCCCGGACCCAAGGCGACAGCGATTTCTGGGTGCAAACCGCGGGCGGTCTTCGCTGTAGCGGGACGTATGACGCTTTTGACAGATCCCCGACGATCCTCGCACCGGTCCGCTGTGCGGACGGTCGAACCGGCAACCTTGTCGTTACTCGCACCATGGACTGGAGCGGTGGCACCGCGATCGGTCAGCTCAGCGACGGAACGACCGGACGTTTCGTCTTCGGAAACCTGACGTTCGAGCAGGCGTTTGGAGATGGTGCTGGCGCACGAATTCGATGAGATCGTGCGCGCTGCCCGTGTCCAGGAAGAGTGTCTCCCGAATAATCTTTTGTATCTCTGAGAGTTCGCGGTTTCTGCTCAAGTTCCCGTTCGCGGCCATGTTGGTTTTGTTCGCATCGGTCGTCCAAGCTCAGGCACCCATATCGAGTGGCTCCGGCTTCCTTGTTAACAAGGCGGGTTGGGTCCTTACAAACGCCCATGTGGTCGATGGTTGCGACACGATCGAGGTGGCAGGCCACGGACGCGTGGGCGCGGTTATCCGCCACCAAAACGAAGACATCGCTGCACTTCAAATTACACCACCCCCCACTGCCCGTCCTCTGGTGTTTCGCGCCCGGCCGG
>NZ_JADDJF010000041.1 GCF_017811755.1 Pararhodobacter sp. SW119
GGGCCATCGGGACGTTTCCTTGGACGGAGTCGTCCAGAAAACCACCTATTCACCCCCTCATCCAGACCAGTGTCGTGTAGTGTGCCACAATGAAACTTTCGCGCCCCCGGTCGGACAGGTGCCGCCGCCCGCGCCGGGGAGCGGCTGGCCGAACCTTTCATTGCGGTTAACGGCGCCGAAAAGACGATTGAAAAGAGTGGGTTGCGGAGGTGCGCACGCGTGCGCAGCCGGCGCGCCGCCTTTCAGGCCCGTTTCGCGCCGATATTCGCCACGCCGAGGACCTGCAGCACCTTTGCCTCGATATCCGCGGCGTTCAGCCCGGCGGTTGCGTACATGTCGGCGGGGCTGGACTGGTCGATGAAGATGTCGGGCAGCACCATCGCGCGGAACTTCAGCCCCCGGTCGAACACGCCTTCCTCGGCCAGAAGCTGCGCGACATGGCTGCCGAAGCCGCCGATGGCGCCTTCCTCGATGGTGATCAGCGCCTCGTGCCCCTCGGCCAGCCGCAGGATCAGGTCGCGGTCGAGCGGCTTGGCGAAGCGGGCGTCGGCGACGGTGGGATGGATGCCGCGCGCCTCCAGCGCCTCGCAGGCGGTCAGCACCTCGGACAGGCGCGTGCCGAAGGACAGGATCGCGACGCGCCCACCCTCGCGGATCATCCGGCCGCGGCCGATCTCCAGCGGCTGCCCGCGCTCGGGCATCTCGACCCCCACGCCCTCGCCCCGCGGATAGCGGAAGGCGATGGGGCCATCGTCATGCGCCGCCGCGGTGGCGACCATGTGCACCAGTTCCGCCTCGTCCGCCGCGGCCATGACCACGAAGCCCGGCAGGTTCGCCAGATACGCCACGTCGAAGGCCCCGGCATGCGTCGCGCCGTCCGCGCCGACCAGCCCGGCGCGGTCGATGGCAAAGCGCACCGGCAGGCGCTGGATCGCCACGTCGTGCACCACCTGATCGTAACCGCGCTGCAGGAAGGTCGAATAGATCGTGCAGAAGGGTCGCAATCCCCCCGCCGCCAACCCGGCGCAGAAGGTCACGCCGTGCTGCTCGGCGATGCCCACGTCGAAGCAGCGCTTGGGGAAGCGTTCGGCGAAGAGGTTCAGGCCGGTGCCGTCGGGCATGGCGGCGGTGACGGCGACGATGCGGTCGTCGCGCTCGGCCTCGGCCATCAGGGCGCGCGCGAAGACCTTGGTGTAGCTGGGCGCGTTGGATTTCGTCGGCCGCGGCTCGCCGGTCTCGGGGTCGAACTTGCCGGTGGCGTGGCCGCGGTCTGCGGCGGCTTCGGCCGGCGCGTAGCCCTTGCCCTTCTTGGTCAGGACATGGATCAGCATCGGCCCGGTCGCCCGGTCGTGCACCAGCCGCAGGATCGGCAGCAACTGGCCCAGATCGTGCCCGTCGATGGGCCCGACGTAGGAGAAGCCCAGTTCCTCGAACAGGGTGCCACCGATGGTAAGGTGCTTGAGCAGGTCCTTGGCGCGCTTCGCCCCCTCCTGGAAGGGCTGCGGCAGCAGGCTCAGCGCGCTTTTCGCGGCGGCCTTCAGGTCGTGCAGCGGCGCCTCGGCATAAAGCTTCGACAGATAGGTCGACAGCGCCCCGGTTGGCGGCGCGATCGACATCTCGTTATCGTTGAGGATGACGAACATCCGCTTGCCCAGGTGACCCGCGTTGTTCAGCGCCTCGAAGGCCATGCCGGCGCTCATCGCGCCATCCCCGATCACCGCGATGGCATCCCCCAGCGCCGGGTCGGGCGCGCCGCCCAGTTCGCGCGCCATCGTGAACCCCAGCGCCGCCGAGATCGAGGTCGAGGAATGCGCCGCGCCAAACGGGTCATAGGGGGACTCGCTGCGCTTGGTAAAGCCCGACAGCCCGTCCTTCTGCCGAAGCGTGCGGATGCGGTCGCGCCGCCCGGTCAGGATCTTGTGCGGATAGGACTGGTGGCTCACGTCCCAGATCAGCCGGTCGCGCGGCGTGTCGAAAACGGCGTGGATCGCCACGGTCAACTCGACCACGCCCAGTCCCGCGCCCAGGTGCCCGCCGGTTTCCGACACCGCGCTGATCGTCTCGGTGCGCAATTCGTCGGCCAGCTGGCGCAGTTGCGCATCGGTCAGTCCGCGCAGATCGGCCGGCAGGCGAACCCGGTCGAGAAGGGGGGTAGGGGGGCGGTGGGTCATCGCTACTCCGTCACTTGTCCCGGCATACCACGAAACGCGCGGCGTCGCACAGGGGGGCCGCGTCGCGACCATAGGGCGCAAGGGCGGCGCAGGCCTCCTCGGCCAGGTCGCGGGCGCGTCGGCGCGCGCCTTCCAGGCCCAGCACCGAAACGAAGGTCGCCTTGCCCGCTGCGGCGTCCTTCTGCACGCGCTTGCCCAGGCGACCGGCATCGCCCTCGCAATCCAGGATGTCGTCGGCGATCTGGAAGGCCAGACCCATCGCGGCGGCGTAGGCGTCGAGCGGCGCGGTGTCGTCGCCGGCCATGCGCGGCCCGGCACTGGCCGACCACGCGAACAGTGCGCCGGTCTTGGCCGCCTGCAGCCGGGCAATGGCGTCGAGGTCGAGGGGCGCGGCGGCGCTGCCGGCGGCGATGTCGAGCATCTGCCCGTAGGCCATCCCGCTCGCGCCCGCGGCGCGCGCCAGCGCCTGCACCATCTCGGCCGGACGCGGCTGGCCGGGCAGGGTCAAAAGTTCGAAGGCGAGCGATTGCAGCGCGTCGCCAGCCAGGATCGCGACCGCCTCGGACCAGGCGACATGCACCGTCGGCCGGCCCCGGCGCAGATCGTCGTCATCCATCGCCGGCAGATCGTCATGAATCAGCGAGAAGGTGTGCATCGCCTCGATAGCCGCCGCGGCGGACAGGGCATGGTCGCGCGCGACCCCGTGCAGCGCCGCGCTTTCCAGAACCAGGAACCCGCGCAGTCCCTTGCCCCCCGACAGGGCGTAGGCCATCGCGGCGCGCAGATCGCTTTCGGGCAGTTCCGCGAGGGCGGCCATCAGTCGGACTTCGACCGCGGCCGCGGCGGCGGTCAGCCGCCTGGCGAAGGTCATGCGGGATCGAGCGGCGCGGTCCCGGCCGCCGTGCCGTCTTCGGCCAGCGTGATCTGTTCGATTCTTGCTTGGGCGCGCGCCAGTTGCGCCTCGCAATGCTTCTTCAACTCCGCTCCGCGCTCATAAAGCTCGATCGAGGCGTCGAGCGCGACGTCGCCGCGTTCGAGCTGTCCGACGACGCCTTCCAGTTCACGCAGTGCCTCCTCGAACGACAGCTCCGACACCGGCTTCATGCGCTCCGCTCCATCAATACCTGGACATGCGCGGCGACCGACTGCGCCAGCGCATCGACATCATAGCCACCCTCCAGGGCCGAGACCACCCGCCCCTGAGCATGTGTGTCGGCGATGTCGCACAACTGCCGCGTGAGCCAGACGAAATCCTCGACGTCCAGGTCAAGCTGCGCCAGCGGGTCGGCGCGATGCGCGTCGAACCCGGCCGAGATCAGGATCAGTTCCGGCTTGAAGGCTTCGAGTCGCGGCGTTGCCGCGCGCTGCCAGGTCGCGCGGAACCGCGTGCCGTCGCAGCCGGGCGGCAACGGCAGGTTCAGCACGTTGTCATGCGCGCCCCGCTCATTGGCGCTGCCGGTTCCGGGCCAGAGCGGCATCTGGTGGCTGGAGATGAAGAGCGCGCGCGGCTCGTCCCACAGCAGGTCCTGCGTGCCGTTGCCGTGATGGACATCGAAATCGACGACCGCGACGCGCGACAGCCCATGGTGATCCAGCGCCCTTTTCGCCGCGATCGCGACATTGCCGAGCAGGCAGAACCCCATCGCGGTTTCGCGCTCGGCATGGTGGCCGGGCGGGCGGGTGGCGGCAAAGGCGTTCCCGGCCTCGCCGGCCATCACCATGTCGAGCGCGCCCAGAACTTGGCCCAGCCCGCCGGTTGCCGCGTACCAGCTGCCGGGCGAGACATGGGTGTCGGCATCGAGCGCGCGCGTACCCTCGGTCGGCAGCGCGGCGCGGAGCCGGTCGACATGGGGCTGCGGGTGGCAGCGCAGGATCTCGCCCATGTTGGCGGCGGGCGCCTGGCGGCGGATCAGCGCGTCGAATTCGGGGGCATCGAGCCGCGCGAGGATGGCTTCCAGCCGCGCCGCACGCTCGGGGTGGCCGGCGGGTGTGACGTGGCGCAGGCAGGCGGGATCGGTGAAGAAAGCGGTCGGCATGGCGCCAGCTATAGCCGATTGCCGGGCGCCCGCAACCGCTTGACGCGCGCGTCGGCAGGGGCTGGCGCAAACCGGGCGGATCGCGTTAGGTTCGGCGCACGGAAAACAGGGGAGAACGCGCCATGAAGACCCGCGCCGCCGTCGCTTTCGAGGCCAAGAAACCGCTGGAGATCGTCGAACTCGACCTCGAAGGCCCGCGGGAGGGCGAAGTCCTGGTCGAGATCATGGCGACCGGCATCTGCCACACCGACGCCTACACGCTCGACGGGCTGGACAGCGAAGGGATCTTCCCCTCGATCCTGGGGCACGAGGGCGCGGGCGTGGTGCGCGAGGTCGGCCCGGGCGTGAAGTCGGTCAGCCCCGGCGACCATGTGATCCCGCTCTACACGCCCGAATGCCGGCAGTGCAAAAGCTGCCTCTCGGGCAAGACGAACCTCTGTACGGCGATCCGCGCAACGCAGGGCAAGGGGCTGATGCCCGACGGAACCAGCCGATTCAGCTACAAGGGGCAGACGATCCATCACTACATGGGCTGCTCGACCTTCTCCAACTTCACCGTCCTGCCCGAGATCGCGGTGGCCAAGGTCGACGCGGGCGCCCCCTTCGACAAGATCTGCTACGTGGGCTGCGGTGTCACCACCGGCGTCGGCGCGGTCGTCAACACCGCCAAGGTCGAACCGGGCGCCAATGTCATCGTCTTCGGCCTCGGCGGCATCGGCCTCAACGTCATCCAGGGCGCGCGGATGGTCGGCGCCGACAAGATCATCGGTGTCGACATCAACGACGCGAAGGCGGATTGGGGCCGCCGCTTCGGCATGACCGATTTCGTCAACCCCAAGAAGATCGACGGCGACATCGTCGCGCATCTTATCGACCTGACCGACGGCGGCGCGGACTACACCTTCGACTGCACCGGCAACACGACCGTCATGCGCCAGGCGCTGGAGGCCTGCCACCGCGGCTGGGGCGTGTCGACCGTGATCGGCGTGGCCGAAGCCGGCAAGGAAATCTCGACCCGCCCCTTCCAGCTGATCACCGGCCGCGTCTGGAAGGGCACGGCCTTCGGCGGCGCGCGCGGGCGCACCGACGTGCCGAAGATCGTCGACTGGTACATGAAGGGCAAGATCGAGATCGACCCGATGATCACCCATGTCCTGACCCTCGAGGAGATCAACACGGGCTTCGACCTGATGCACGCCGGCGAATCGATCCGCTCGGTCGTTGTGTATTGACGTCCTTGTCGTATACCCTCCCGTCACGTTTTGAAGCGTAGGGCGTCGAAGGTGAAAGGATGAGCTTTATCGGCGGCTTGCGGCGGCTCTACCAGATTGTCGTGCCACCCGAGAGAAGGCGCCGCTTGCGCGAGCGCCGAAAGCGCGCCGTTTTCGGACTACACCTGGCGCGCAGCCGATTGATCGGTTCTCCGTCGCTTCCGGGTTCATCCAGCCCTCGTCTGATCGTCAGCCTCACCAGCTTTCCGGCCCGCATCGACCAAGCCTGGATCGCGATCGAATCCATCTTCGCCCAGACGCTGCTTCCGGATCGCATCGTGCTTGTGCTTGCGCGTTCCGAATTCGGCGAGGCGCCACTGCCCGAGAAGATCGACCGCTACCGACAACGCGGCGTGGAGATCCTGTGGATCGACGAGAGTCTTCGCAGCTACAACAAGCTCCTTCCGACGCGCGAGAAGTACCCGGACGCAGACATCGTCACCATCGACGACGACATCCTGTATCCCCGTCGAATGCTCGCCGAGCTTGTCGCGGGGCGGGACCAGCATCCCGAAACGATCATTGCGCGTCGTGCAAGAGTGGTCCGTTGTTCCCCCGATGGATCGGTCATGCCGTTCCGAAGCTGGCCGCTTGCCGCGAAGGGGGCGCCGACAGAGCGGTTGATGCCGCTGGGACTTGGCGGCGTGCTATATCCGGCGAAGGTCCTCGACGACGCGTTGCTGCTCGACTCGGCCACGGCCCGCAGATTGTGCCCGACCGGCGACGACATCTGGTTCTGGGCCGTGGCCCGCAAGTGCGGTGTTCGTCATGTCTCTTTGGGGCGAAGCTTTATGGTGCTTCAAGAGTTCAGCGACACGCCCAAGTTGTGGTCCGTGAATCAGCTTCCTGATGGCAACGACATGCAGATCGCAAAGGTGATTGCCGCGCTTGGCATTCAGCCGGTTTGTCCGAAGGCCGCGGCGTGACCGACCTTTCCGAAGGTCGCGCGCGATCCAGCGGTGTTTCCTCGACTCACCGAGGATCGTCGTGCAGAAGGGGGCGCTCAGGAACGGTAGCGGGGTAACGTAAACCCATGTGCTCAAGATAAGGCGCATCAACCGCGGCGTATGTCTCCTGCATGCGGGCGAATCAAGCTGCTCGGAGGTGGTCTACTGATGGAACGACTTAATCGCTGGCGTGCCCATGACGGCTGGCAGGAGGTCTGGCGTCATTCTAGCCAGGCCACCGGCACCGCGATGGAATTCTCGATCTTCGTGCCCGACCATGCGGAGGGCGCGCGCCTGCCGGTGGTCTGGTTCCTGTCGGGGCTGACCTGCAACTGGGCCAATGTGACCGAAAAGGGCGCGTTTCGCGCCGCCTGCGCCCGTCATGGCCTGATCTTCGTCGCCCCCGACACCTCGCCGCGCGGCGAGGGCGTGCCGGACGACCCAGAAGGCGCCTTTGACTTCGGCCTCGGTGCCGGCTTCTATGTCGATGCCACCCAGAACCCCTGGGCGCGGCACTACCGGATGCGCAGCTACATCGAGCAGGAACTGCCCGCGCTGATCGCCGGGCGGTTTGCGGCGGACATGACCCTGCAGGGCATCATGGGCCATTCGATGGGCGGGCACGGGGCGCTGACCATCGCGCTGCGAAACCCCGACCGGTTTCGCGCCGTTTCGGCCTTTGCGCCGATCTGCGCGCCGTCCGACTGCCCCTGGGGGCAGAAGGCGCTGGGCGGCTATCTGGGTGCGGATCGCGCCGCCTGGGCCGAGTACGACGCCTGCCGATTGATCGAGGCCGGTCACCGCGTGCCGGCGCTGCGCGTCGATCAGGGGGCGGCCGACGGATTTCTCGAGGAACAGCTGAAGCCCGAAAAGCTGCGCGAGACCTGCGCGCGGGCCGGCCAGCCGCTGGAACTGGCGCTGCACGATGGATACGATCACAGCTACTATTTCATCTCGACCTTCATGCCCGCCCATCTGGACTGGCAGGCCGAGCGGCTGAAGGCGTAGGGACCGCGAGGCGCCCTCGGTTGGTCCGGACGGGCTGGCGAGCGCGTCCCCTGGCCTGTCCTGCGCGGCGGGGCCAGAAGTTTCATTGCGGTTAACGGCGCCGATTTATGTAAATAATTCAGTTATTTGCGAAGATGCGCGCATGCGCGCACCCCGCGCTCCGCGCAAGCAGAAAGACCCGCCCAAAGGGGCGGGTCCTGAGCACGGCGTCCCGCGGGGTCGATCAGGCGGCGGCCGCGGCGGCGCGCTTGTAGAAGGTCTCGCGCCGGGCGGCCATGTCGCGCAGCATCTGCGGGGCCTCGAACCGTTTGCCGTGGCGGGCCTTCAGGTCGTCGCAGATCTCGACCGCGCGGGCCGCGCCCAGCATGTCGAGCCAGGAAAACGGCCCGCCCGACCAGGGCGCGAAGCCCCAGCCGAGGATCGCGCCCACGTCGCCCTCGCGGATGTCGGTCAGAACGCCCGCTTCCAGCGCGCGCACGGCCTCCAGAACCTGCGCCATCATCAGCCGGTGCTGCACCTCGGACAGGTCGGGCTGATCTTCGGCACGGGGGTACTTGTCGCTCAGTCCCTTCCAGTAGCCCAGCCGCTTGCCCGCCTCGTCATAGTCGAAGAAGCCGGCCTTGGACTTGCGGCCCAGGCGGCCTTGATCGACCATCCAGAAGACAACCTCGTCCACGGCCGCGTCGGGATATTCGTTGCCCATCGCGGCTTTCGTCGCCTTGGCGATCTTCGCCCCGAGGTCGAGCGAGGTTTCGTCGACCAGTTGCAACGGCCCGACCGGAAAGCCCAGCAGCCGTGCGGCGTTGTCCACCAGCGGCGGCGCGACGCCCTCCTTCACCAGCCGCATCCCCTCGTTGATGTAGGGAATGATGCAGCGGTTGGCGTAGAAGAAGCGCGCGTCGTTGACCACGATCGGCGTCTTGCGGATCTGCCGGACGTAGTCCAGCGCCTTGGCCACCGCGCGGTCGCCGGTTTCGCGGCCCTTGATGATCTCGACCAGAAGCATCTTGTCCACCGGGCTGAAGAAGTGGATGCCGATGAACTGATCGGGCCGGTCGCTGGCTTGGGCCAGGTCGCTGATCGGCAGGGTCGAGGTGTTGGTGGCGAAGATCGCGTCCTTCGCGATCACCGCCTCGGCCTTCGCGGTCACCTCGGCCTTGACCTGCGGATCTTCGAACACGGCTTCGATCACCATGTCGCAGCCCTCCAGCGCGGCATAGTCGGTGGTGGGCGTGATCCGGTCCAGCACCTCGGTCTTCTTCGCCTCAGTCACCTTGCCGCGCTTGATACCCTTGTCGAGGAGGCCGCTCGAATAGGCCTTGCCCTTTTCCGCCGCCTCCTGCTTCGCGTCGATCAGCACGACCTCCATGCCAACATTGGCGCTGACATAGGCGATGCCCGCGCCCATCATGCCGGCGCCCAGCACACCCAGCTTCTTCACCCGCTGGTCCGGTGCCTCGGGCCGGTTCGCGCCTTTCTCCAGCGCCTGCTTGTTGACGAAAAGCGACCGCGTCATCGCCTGCGATGACGGATTGAGGAGGAGTTGGGTGAAATACCGCGCCTCGATCCGCAGCGCGGTGTCGAAGGGCACCTGCAGCCCCTCGTAGACCGCCGACAGCAGCGCCTTGGCGGCCGGATAGACGCCCCAGGTGTTGGCATGCACCATCACCGAGGCGCCGACGAAGGTCATGAAGCCGGAGGGGTGGTAGGGCGCGCCGCCGGGCACCTTGTAGCCCTTCGCGTCCCAGGGTTTCACCAGATCGGCGTCCCTGGCGTTCAGCACCCAGTCCTTCGCGCGCGCCAGCAACGCGTCCGCCGGTACGACCTCGTCGATCAGGCCGCCGGATTTCGCCTTGGCGGGCGACAGTTGCTTGCCCTCCAGCAGGTAGGGGGACGCGGCCATCGCGCCCAGCTTGAAGGCCAGCCGCGTGGTGCCGCCGCCGCCGGGGAAGAGGCCGATCATGATCTCGGGTAGGCCGATCTTGGCCCTGGGGTTGTCGGCGGCGAAGATGCGATGCGTGGCCAGCGGCAATTCCAGCCCGATCCCCATCGCCGTGCCGGGCATGGCGGTGACGAAGGGTTTGCCGCCCTTCAGCGTCTTGGGGTCCATGCCGGCGCGCTCGATCTTGCGAAACAGTTGATGGGTGGACATGATCCAGTCGAAGATCGCCTGCGCCGGGTTTTCGCCGACCGCGTCGCGGTCCTGTGACAGGACGTTCAGGTCCATCCCGCCCGCGAAATCCGCCTTGCCCGAGGTCAGGATGACCCCCTTCACCGTCTCGTCGGCCAGCGCGCTGTCGACATGGGCCTCAAGTTCCTTCAGACCCGCGACCGTCATGACGTTCATGGCCTTGCCAGGCACGTCCCAGGTGATCGTGGCGACGCCATCGGCGTCAACGGAATAGTGGAATTCGGTCATTCTTTCGCTCCCTTTTCGGGGTAGGGGGTGCCGTCCTTGCGGGCGTAGCGATTGCCCTCGGGGGTGATCGTCACCTTCAGGTCGATATCGGAATAGGTCGCAACGTCGTGGGCCTGCCGCGTGCCGACCACCAGAAGGCGGCATTCGCCGTCGCTTTGGTTGATGAAATGGTGCCCGTCGGGATTGCCCGCCGGGAAGGCCGCGCAATCGCCGGCGTTCATCGGGGTCTCGCCGGCGTCCTCGACCAGCACGCACGCGCCGGACAACACCATGACAAACTCGTCCTCGGTCTCGTGCCAGTGCCGCATCGACGATTTCGCGCCGGGCGCCAGAATGGTCACGTTGACGCCGAACTGCGTTAGCCCGCCCGCGTCGCCCAGCATCAGCGCGCTGCGCCCGCGCGCCTCGGCGTCATAGGGGGGCGGGTAGGTCGTGCCGGTGCGCAGCGGCACGGTGGCGGGGTCGATCCGTGGCATCACAGACGCTCGATGATCGTGGCCGCGCCCATGCCCGAACCGATGCAGAGCGTCGCGAGCCCGGTGCCCTTGCCGGTGCGCTCCAGCTCGTCCAGCAGCGTGCCGAGGATCATCGCCCCCGTGGCCCCCAGCGGGTGACCCATCGCGATGGCGCCGCCGTTCACGTTGACCCGGTCCTGATCGACGTCGAAGGCCTGCATGAAGCGCATCACGACCGAGGCGAAGGCCTCGTTGATCTCAAAGAGATCAATGTCGGAAATCTGCATGCCCGACTCGCGCAGGATCTTCTCGGTCACCGGCACCGGGCCGGTCAGCATGATCGTCGGGTCTGTGCCGATCTTCGCGGTGGAACGAATGCGCGCGCGGGGTTGCAACCCGTACTTCTCGCCGAATTCCTTGTTGCCGATCAGCACGGCGGCCGACCCGTCGACGATGCCGCTTGAATTGCCGGCATGGTGGATATGTTCGATTCTTTCCAGTTCCGGGTATTTCATCAGCGCGATCTTGTCGAAGCCCGGCATCACCTCGCCCATGTCCTTGAACGACGGCTTGAGCGAGCCCAGCGACTGCATGTCGGTCTCGGGGCGCATATGCTCGTCGCGATCAAGGATGGTCAGCCCGTTTATGTCCCGGACAGTGACCACCGACCGGTCGAAGCGCCCCTCGTCCCAGGCCTTCTTGGCGCGCTTCTGGCTTTCCACCGCCAGCGCGTCGGCCTCGTCGCGGGTAAATCCGAACTTGGTGGCGATGATGTCGGCCGAGATGCCCTGCGGCACGAAATAGTTGTCGATCGCGATCTGCGGATCGACGGCGATCGCGCCCCCGTCCATGCCCATCGGGACGCGGCTCATGCATTCGACTCCGCCCGCGACATAGGCCATGCCGGCCCCACCGCGCACCTGGTTGGCGGCCATGTTCACCGCTTCCAGGCCAGAGGCGCAAAAGCGGTTGATGCTGACCCCCGGCACGCTTTCGTCGAAATCGGACGCCAGCACCGCGGTCCGCGCCAGGCACGCGCCCTGCTCGGCGACCTGGGTGACGTTGCCCCAAATCACGTCCTCGATCGCGCGCGTGTCCAGATCGCTGCGGGACTTTAGCGCGTTCAGCGCGATGGCGGACAGGCGCGGCGCGCTCACCTCGTGCAGGCTGCCGTCCTTCCGGCCCTTGCCGCGCACCGTGCGGCAGGCATCAAAGATATAGGCGTCGGTCATCGTCGTCTCCTTCATTGCCGGTCCGCGGGGGAACCGGGCATCAGGTCATAGGGATGTTTCCAGCCGGGCTGTTCGCTCAGCCGCGCAAGCCAGGTATCGATATTGGGCCAGTCGGCGCGCACGAAGCCGAAGGGCTCGGGATAATACAGGTATCCCGCACAGGCGCAGTCCGCGATCGAGGGTGCCTGGCCCGCGATCCATTCGCGCCCGTCGAGATGGGCGTCCAGCACTTTGTAGGCAGAGTTGAGCCGGGCCTTGAGGAAGTCGATCACCGGGCCGGGGCGTTTCGCTTCGGGCAGGAAGTTGGACAGAAACCGCACCGTGCCTGCCTGGCTCGACAGCTTGTGATTGTCCCAAAGCACCCAGCGCAACACTTCCATGTCCTCGACGCCGGCCATACGGCCGGTGGCGTGCGCGACGTGCGCCTGAATGGTGCCCGACTGCGTGAACGTCCGGTCGCCCTCGACCATCACCGGCACCTCCCCCATCGGGTTCAGCGCCCTGAAATCGGGTCCGCGCGTTTCACCGTTGAAGAAGTCCACGAACCGGGGCTGCCAGTCGTAGCCGCACAGCGCCATGGTCAGCGCCGCCTTGTAGGCATTGCCGGATTCGCCGAAGCAATAGAGTGTCGCGGTCATTTCCTGTTCCTTCTTTTCGCCGCGCCGCAGGTGCGGCGCCCGGCCCAACGCGAGGAAGGTTCGTGCGCACCGCGCACAACCTGACGAGGGGCGGGAGCCCTTCCGGCGCCCGCGTTCACAGCGACCTCCCGATCAGGTCCTTCATGATCTCGTTGGTGCCGCCATAGATGCGCTGCACGCGGGCGTCGGTCCACATCTCGGCCACCGCGTATTCCGTCATGAAACCATAGCCGCCGTGCAACTGCACGCAGTCGTCGATCACCTGGCACTGCAGGTCAGTCAGCCAGTATTTCGACATCGCCGCCAGTTCGACCGTCAACTCCCCTTTCAGATGCGCCTCGATGCAGCGGTCGAGGAAGGCGCGCGCGACGACCGCCTGCGTCTTGCATTCGGCCAGCTTGAACCGGGTGTTCTGGAAATCGATGATCGGCTGGCCGAAGGCTTCGCGTTCCTTGCAATAGGCAATCGTCCGCGCCACCGCCCCCTCGATGGCGCCCACCGCGCCGCAGCCGATGATCAGCCGTTCCTGCGGCAGCTGCTGCATCATCTGGTAAAACCCCATGCCCTCCTGCCCGCCGAGGATGTTCTCGGGCGGCACGGCGACCTCGTCGAAGAACAACTCCGACGTGTCGGCCGCCTTCAGGCCCACCTTGTCGAGGTTGCGCCCGCGCCGGAACCCCTCGGCCCCATCGGTTTCCACCACCACCAGCGAGACGCCCTTGGCCTTGGCACTTGGGTCGGTCTTGGCGGCGACCACGATCAGGTTGGCGTGCTGGCCGTTGGTGATGAAGGTTTTCGATCCCGTCAGCCGGTAGACATTGCCGTCGCGCACCGCCCGGGTCTTCAGGTTCTGCACGTCCGACCCGCCCGAGGGCTCGGTCATGGCCAGCGCGCCCACCATCTCGCCCGAGGCCATCCTCGGCAGCCACCGTTTCTTCTGCTCTTCCGATCCGTAGGCAAGGATGTAGTGGGCCACGATACCGGAATGGATGGGGTTGCCCCAGCTGGCCAGGTTGGCGCGGCCGGATTCCATGTAGATCACCGCCTCGTGGCCGAAATCCCCGCCCGCCCCGCCGTATTCCTCGGGGATCGAGGCGCAGAGAAGCCCGATCTCGCCCGCTTCCTGCCAGGTCGTGCGGTCCATCTCGCCCTGGGCGCGCCAGCGGTCGAAATGCGGCGCCCATCTCTCGGCGATGAAGTCGCGGGTCATGTCCTTGAGCATCTTGTGCTCGTCGCTCATCCATGCCGATCGCATCAGCGGGAATGTCATGCGGCGGTCCCTCCCAGACCTGAGATGCGGCGCTTTGCGCCGTCGTTCTATCGTCGCCCGGGCGCGGCGGGCGCGCCCGGATCGGTCGCGCGCCCTCAGAACGCCGCGGCCTCCAACGCCATCACCGGCTCGGCGCCCGATTCGATGCGCCGCAGGTGCAGCGCGGTCGCCGGCAGCTGGCGGGCCATGTAGTAGCGCCCGGTGGCCAGCTTCGTCTGGTGGAAGGTGGCGTTGTCGGTCCCGGCCTTCAAGGCGTCCGTCGAGGCCTTCGCCATGCGCGCCCACATCAGCCCCAGGCAGACATGGCCAAAGAGATGCATGAAGTCGGTGGCCCCGGCAAGCGCCGCGTCGGGCTTCTTCATGCCGTTCTGCATGAAGAACATCGCCGCGCCCTGCAGGTCCTTTGACGCCGCCTTCAGCGGGTCGAGGAAATCGCGCTTCAATTCCGCGTCGCCCTCGTTTTCCTTGATGAAGGTCTTCACCATCTCGAAGAACGCCATGACATGCTTGCCGCCGTCCTGCGCCAGCTTGCGGCCGACCAGATCCAGCGCCTGGATGCCGTTCGCGCCCTCGTAGATCATGGCGATGCGGGCGTCGCGGACATACTGCGACATGCCCCATTCCTCGATATAGCCGTGCCCGCCGAAGACCTGCTGCGCCTGCACAGTCATGTCGAAGCCCCGGTCGGTCAGGAAGCCCTTCATGACCGGCGTCAGCAGGCTGATCATGCCTTCGGCATCGGCATCCTGCGCCCGGTGCGACCGGTCGATCAGATGCGCCCCCCAAAGCGCCAGCGCGCGCGCGCCCTCGACAAAGCTCTTCTGGTCCATCAGCGCGCGGCGGATATCGGGATGCACGATCAGCGGGTCGGCGGGGCCCTCGGGGTTTGCCTTGCCGGTCACGGCGCGGCCCTGCAGGCGGTCCTTTGCATAGGCCAGCGAGTTCTGGTAGGCCGCCTCGGCTTGGGCATAGCCCTGGACGCCGACGCCCAGGCGCGCCTCGTTCATCATCGTGAACATCGCGCGCATGCCCTTGTGCAGATCGCCCACCAACCAGCCGGTCGCGCCATCGTAGTTCATCACGCAGGTCGAATTGGCGTGAATGCCCATCTTCTCCTCGATCTTTCCGCAGGAAACTGGATTGCGGACGCCCAGCGACCCATCCTCATTGACCAGGAACTTGGGCACGACGAAAAGCGAAATGCCCTTGGTGCCTTCGCCTCCGCCTGGCGCCTTGGCCAGCACCAGGTGGATGATGTTCTCGGCCAGGTCGTGTTCGCCCGCCGAAATGAAGATCTTCTGGCCCGTGATCCGGTAGCTGCCGTCGTCCTGGGGTTCGGCCTTGGTGCGGATCATGCCCAGATCGGTGCCGCAATGCGGCTCGGTCAGGTTCATGGTGCCGGTCCATTCCATGCTGACCATCTTGGGCAGATACACGGCCTTCTGCTGTTCCGACCCATGAGCCAGCAACGCGTTGATCGCGCCATGCGTCAGGCCCTGGTACATGTTCAGAGCCATGTTCGCGGCCACGAAGATCTCGCCCACCGCCGAGCCCATGGCGATCGGCAGGTTCTGCCCGCCGTACTCCTCGGGCAGGTCCAGCCCGTTCCAGCCGCCTTCCTTGATCGCCTCGAACGCCTCCTTGAAGCCGTCGGGCGTGATCACGACGCCGTTCTCGAGCCGGCAGCCCTGCGCGTCCCCCGTGGCATTCAGTGGCGCCAGCTTTTCGGAGGCAAGTTTCGCCGCCTCTTCGAGGATCGCGCCGGTGAAGTCGCGGTCGAGTTCGTCATGGCCGGGCAGATCGCTCGCGGCGATGCCAAGGACGTCGTGGAGGATGAACTGAAGGTCGGAAACCGGGGCAGTGTAGACGGGCATCAACTTCTCCTTGCGGATCGAATTGCGCGGGACGGAGGATCCGCTACCGCGGCGAAACAGGGGGCTGCGGTCACTCGGCCGCGGCGCGCCGGAACGAGGCGATCATCTCGGCCCCCCACTCCAGCTGGCCGCGCAGCTCGGCAATCGCTTCGTTCAATTCGTCGCGCTGGCGCTCCATCTGCGCCAGACGTTCGCGGGCGACGGCATAGGTACGGCGCAGCTGTTCTTCCTGCGCATCGCCCCGGTCGTAAAGGTCCAGAAGCTGGCGCATTTCCTCCAGGCTGAAGCCGAACCGCTTGCCGCGCAGGATCAGCTTCAACCGGCCACGGTCGCGGCGGGTATAGAGCCGCTTCTGACCCACGCGGATCGGGAACAGCAGTTCCTTCGCCTCGTAGAACCGAAGCGTCCGGGGCGTCACCTCATGGGCGTCGCACATCTCGCGGATCGTCATCAATTCCTTTTCCATCGGGCACCTCCTGACGGCTGGACGGGCGCATGCGCCTTGAACGGATCTGGGTCGCTGCGCTTTGCATAACAGACGGGTTGACGTTAACGTAAACCAAACGTCACGTCACAAAGTCCGTGACGAGGCGTCGATTGAGAAGCCGGCGTGCCTGAAGAACGACTTTGCCTCCCGGAGCGGTATCAAGCTCCCGACTTGCGACCACTCTTGCCGGACCTACATTAATCGGCATCATGGCGTCATGGATGAGAACCAAAGTCAGAACTGGCAGCCCTCCGTGCGACAGATCGGCCTTGGCGAAGCCGTGTCGCATCTTCAGGCCCTCAAGATCGGCTACCCCGCTTCGCCGATATTGCATCAGTACTGGAACGCTGATCCGCCGCAGCAAATCCGCAAACTGCTGAAGCACAACGCCACCCTATGCGAACGCTGGACGGTGCAGCACGAGGTTTGGGACGAACAGCGGGCGAAAGCGTTCCTAGCGGAGTACTACCCGGATATTCTTCCCCTCTTTCTCTCGGCATCTCACCCCGCCATGGGTAGCGATCTATTGCGGCTTTGCATCATAGAACACTTCGGAGGACTCTATCTGGATGCCGATATGGCCTTGCGCGCGACTGGTGGCGAACGATTGGCTGGACTGCTGCATGGAGGCTTGGTTTTCAAGTGGAATTTGCCCGAGCGTACGAACGTTCCGAACTGGTGTTTTGGCTTTCGTGCCGGTCACAGCATTCTTGCGCATCTCATCGCTGATACAGCGGTCTCAATGCGCGCCGCGTTGCAGGAAGATAGTAAGAAAGCGCTTCAGAACATTCTCACGGTTAGTGGTCCAGGACGATTTACACGCTCCTTGGGTGGTTGGATCGCTGCGCATGGTTGCCCTCCCGGATTCCTTGTTCTTGATGTCGATGATGCCTACACGATGGTGCAGAACGGCCCCGAGCTATTGGGCGCGCCGCTCGACTACAAAAGCACATCAAGGCATTGGCTGGTCGCTGCGCGTAGCTCAGCAACGTGAAGTTCCTTTTTGTGACGGTCCGACCGTACGTGAAGCGATTGCTGAATTGCTGCTTGGGGGCTCACGCCTGCTTCTCATCCAGCAATCGGACTGCTTCGTCGCGCAGGGCCTTCAACTCGTCGATCGTCTCGCCAAGTTCTTCGCGCTGGCGATGCAGTTCGACCAACTGCCGGTCGGCGGACTCTATCCAGGTCTCAAGCTGCCGGCGGGAACCTTTGGTTTCGTACATTTCCAGCCATTGACGGATCTCCTCGAGGCTGAAGCCAAAGCGCCGGCCGCGCAGGATCAGCGTCATCCGGGCGATCTCGCGCGCGCCGTAAAGGCGGTTGCGGCCGTCCTTTTCGGGGCTCAGCAGTTCGATGTATTCGTAATAGCGCAGGGTGCGCGGCGTCACCTCGAACTTCGCGCACATCTCCTTGAAGGACAGTTTCGTATCGCTCATCGCGCCGCTCCGGACCGTCGGGCATCAACCTATGCGCTGGTGGATCGCGGCGCAACATCGCTTCGGCCCCTTGCGCCGGGAAGGCGGGCGCGCGACACTCCGGCCGACACCCACATAGCCCCAGGCACGCCCATGACCGACCCCTCCGCCGCCCAGAGATTCATCGAGGCGATCCCGCATTCCAGGGCGCTGGGCATGGTGCTGGAGGCGGTCGGCGACGGCCACGCCAGGATCAGCATGGCCTGGGACGAACGCTTCGTCGGCGACCCGGCGACCGGCGTGATCTCGGGCGGGGCGGTGTCGGCGCTGCTCGATACCTGTTGTGGGGCGGCGGTACTGTCGGATGCGGGCGGCGCGACGGGCACGGCGACGCTGGATCTGCGCATCGACTACATGCGCGCCGCCCGGCCCGGCCAGCGGATCACCGCGCGCGCCGAATGCTATCATTCCACGCGCACTGTCGCTTTCGTCCGTGCCACCGCGCATGACGAGGACGAGGGGCTGCCAGTGGCCACCGCGGCCGGCGCCTTCACCATCGAAGGGCGCAGCAACGGGGAGAAGGCGACGTGAACCGGCCCAAGCCAGAGCCGGTGCAGGCGGTGAAGCAGCGCCGCGACGCGGCGCTCCTCGCGCTGATCGACGGCATACCTTATGCGCAATACCTTGGCGTCCGTTTCGACCGGCGCGGGGACGAGTTGACCGCGGTGCTGCCCTTCAACGAAAGCCTTGTCGGCAATCCCTTCCTGCCCGCGATCCACGGCGGCGTGACCTCGGCGTTTCTCGAGATCACGGCGATCATCGAACTCAGCTGGTCGCTGCTGTGGGACGAGATGGAGGCGGGCAAGCTCGATCCCGCCGCCGTCGACCGGGAGCATCTGCCGCGTCTGCCGAAGACCATCGACTTCACCGTCGACTACCTGCGCTCGGGCCTGCCGCGCGACGCCTATGCGCGGGCGCGGATCAATCGGTCCGGCCGTCGCTACGCAAGCGTGCATGTCGAGGCCTGGCAGGACAACCGCGCGCGCCTTTTCGCGCAGGCAACGGGACATTTCCTGGTGCCGGGCCGGAACAACGGGGGCTGAGCACCGCGCGTGGCCGTTGCTGCCCAGTTGACTCACCGGCGCGTGCTGGCCATCGCGCTGCCGATCGTGCTGGCCAACCTGACTATTCCGCTGCTGGGGCTGGTGGATACCGCGGTCGTCGGCCAGTTGGGCGCAGCGGCGCCGATAGGCGCGGTCGGGCTGGGGGCCGTGATTCTCACCTCGGTCTTCTGGGTATTCGGCTTCCTGCGCATGGGCACGACCGGGCTTGTGGCGCAGGCGCACGGGGCCGGCGACGTGGCCGAAAGCGGCGCCATCCTGAAGCGCGGATTGCTGGTCGCGGGCGCGGCGGGGCTGGGCCTGATCGCGCTGCAGGGTCCGCTGATCTGGGGCGCCTTCCGCATCGCCCCCGCCAGCGCCGAGGTCGAGGCGCTGACCCGCACCTACCTCGACATCCGCATCTGGGGCGCGCCGGCGACCATCGCCGCCTATGCCCTCAGCGGATGGCTGATCGCGTTGGAGCGGACGCGCGCGGTGCTGGTCCTGCAACTGGTCATGAACGGCCTCAACATCGTCCTCGACGTCTGGTTCGTGCTGGGACTGGGCTGGGGGGTCGCCGGCGTGGCATGGGCCACGCTGATCGCCGAATATGCCGGGCTGGGATTGGGCCTTTGGCTTTGCGCGTCGGCGTTCACCGGGCCGAAGGGGCGCATCCTCGACGGCCCGCGGTTGAAGCGGATGGCGGTGGTGAACACCGACATCATGCTGCGCTCGATCCTGCTGCAGGGCTGTTTCACGGCGTTCCTGTTCGTGTCCGCCGGGCAGGGGGATGCGGTGCTGGCGGTCAACCAGATCCTGATGCAGTTCCTGCAATTGACCGCCTATCTGCTGGACGGTTTTGCCTTCGCGGCCGAGTCGCTTGTGGGCCAGGCTGTCGGGGCAAAGGCCGCAACGCGGCTGTCGCGGACCGTGCGGCTGACCAGCGTCTGGGGCGTGGGCGGGGCGGTTGGGCTGGCGCTGGGCTTCGCCCTGGGCGGCGGGGTGGGGATCGACCTGATGACCACCGCGCCCGAACTGCGGGAACTGGCGCGGATCTTCCTGCCCTGGGTGGTCGCGGCGCCCCTCCTTGGCGTCGCAGGCTGGATGTTCGACGGCATTTTCATCGGCGCCACCCGCACGCGCGAGATGCGCAACGCGATGCTGGCTTCGGCTGTTCTCTATGCATCGGCGTTGTGGCTGTTCGGGGGCTGGGGCAACCACGGGCTCTGGGCGGCATTGATGGTTCTCAACGCCGCGCGAGGGGTGCTG
This sequence comes from Pararhodobacter sp. SW119, assembly GCF_017811755.1. Taxonomy (GTDB): domain Bacteria; phylum Pseudomonadota; class Alphaproteobacteria; order Rhodobacterales; family Rhodobacteraceae; genus Pararhodobacter. Next base: position 19,593 of record NZ_JADDJF010000041.1, read on the forward strand.
ATGGCGCTCTACTACCCGCGCATCCCCGACAGCCTGCGCGCGCCGCGGCCCGCCTCGGCCATTTCCCGCGCGCCCCGCGGCTAGAGCCAGGCATCGCGCCCGGTGCCGACGGCCGCTTGCAGCGTGTCGAACCCGTCGCTTGCAAGCCGCGCTTCCAGCCCGTGCAGGATCTCGCCCACCAGCCCGAAACCGCCAAAGACCAGCGCGGAGTAAAGCTGCAGCGCACTGGCCCCGGCGCGGATCTTGGCATAGGCGGTCTCGGCATTCTCGATCCCGCCGACGCCGATCAGGGGCATCTTTCCGTCCGTAGTCTGCGAAATTTGCGCCAGGATGCGCGTGGACTTTTCAAACAAGGGACGGCCAGAAAGCCCGCCAGCTTGGTCCTGAAAGGCACTTTTCAAACCTTCGCGCGCCAACGTGGTGTTCGTCGCGATGATCGCGTCGACACCCGCCTCCTGCGCCACGACGGCCAGTTCGGCGAGCGCATAATGCTCCAGGTCGGGCGCGATCTTCAGGAAAACCGGGACGGAACGTGCCAGTTCCGCGCGCGCCGCCATCACCCGCGACAGCAGGCTGCGCAGCGCCGCCGCACCCTGCAGATCGCGGAGCTTCTCGGTATTGGGGGACGAGACATTGACGGTCACGAAATCGACCTGCGCCCCGCAAAGCGTCAGCACTGCCGCATAGTCGCCCGCCCGGTCATCGCTGTCCTTGTTCGCGCCCAGGTTCAGGCCCAGCACCACGCCGGCGGGACGCGCGCGCAACCGGCCGCCGATGGCCTCGGCGCCATCGTTGTTGAAGCCGAACCGATTGATCACCCCGCGATCTTCGGTCAGGCGAAACAGGCGCGGGCGCGGGTTGCCCGGCTGCGGGCGCGGGGTGGCGGCGCCGACTTCCAGAAAGCCGAAGCCGAGGCGCGCGAGCGGTGCCAGCGCCACGGCGTTCTTGTCGAACCCGGCGGCCAGGCCCAGCGGGTTGGGCAGGTCCAGACCCGCAAGCCGCACGCGCAACCGGGGCGAGGTGATCGGCCCCGATCCGTGCACCAGTCCCGTGCGCAACGCCTTCAGCGCCAGGTCGTGGCCGCGCTCGGGGTCCAGCCGGTGCAGCGCGGCAAGCCCCAGGCGTTCCAGCATCAGACCACGCCCTCGGGGAAAATATGCCCGGCCGCGCCCAGCGGCAGCGACTTGTCCCAGACCACGTCGCCCAGGCGCAGCGGACGGTAGAGATGCGGAAACAACTTGTCTCCGCGCGACGGCTCCCAGCGCAGGGCGTCCCCCAGATCGTCGGCCTCCAGCGCAACCAGCACCAGATCGCTTTCGCCGACAAAGTGCTTCGCCGCTGTTCCGGTCACCTGTGCTGCGGTCGACAGGTGAATGTAGCCATCGGCCAGATCGACCGGCGCGCCGTTGGTTTCGCCATTGGCGCGAAAGGAGTCCCATTCGGGGCGGCGAAAGATCTTGTAGACCAGCATGCGCCGCTCTTGCCCCAGCGCGGGGGTCCGGTCAATGGGCTTGCCCGCTCACGACCCGGTCGCGGCACGATACCAGGCGCGCAGCTGCGCACGCTCTTCCTCGGGCATCGCGACCGCCTTGCGGGGCGGCATGGCGTGGCTCATTCCGGACTGCAGGTATATCGCACGCCCCGCGCGCGCCACCTGCGCCTCGGTCTCCAGCACCACGCCCTTGGGCGCCCAGTGCAGTCCCGGCCAGACCGGCTCCGCCGCGTGGCACATCGAACAACGGCCCAGGACGATCGAATAGGCCGCGTCGAACTCGGCCACTTCGGTATAGCGGGCCATCGACGGCGGCAGGCTGGCGACGTCTTCGTCGCCCGCGCGCATCGGCGCGGTCGACAGCCACATGATCACGATGAAAATCACCACGGTCACCGCCCAGGTCCAGGTTGGCTGCCCGGTCCGCGCATGCATCGAGTTGAAATAGTGGCGGATCGTCACCCCCATCAGGAATACGAGGCTGGCGATCACCCAGTTCCACTCGCTCGCGAAGGCCAGCGGATAGTGGTTCGACAGCATCAGGAAAATGACGGGCAGGGTCAGGTAATTGTTATGCGTCGACCGCTGCTTGGCGATCTTTCCGTAGCGGGCGTCCGGCGCCCGCCCGGCAACCAGGTCGGCCACCACGATCTTCTGATTGGGAATGATGACCAGAAAGACATTGGCCGACATGATCGTCGCGGTGAAGGCGCCCAGATGCAGCAGCGCCGCGCGGCCCGAAAAGACCTGCGCGTAGCCCCAGGCCATGACCACCAGGATGACGTAGAGAAGCAGCATCAACCGCGTGTTGTCCTCGCCCAGCCGCGACTTGCAGATCGCGTCATAAGCCAGCCAGCCGAAGACCAGCGAACCCGCCGAGATCGCGATCGCCTGCCAGACGGCCAGGTCCATCACCTCCGGATCGATCAGGTAGAACTCGGCGCCCAGGTAGTACATGACCGCCAGCAGCGCGAAGCCCGACATCCAGGTCCAGTAGCTTTCCCATTTGAACCAGGTCAGGTGCTCGGGCATCTGCGGGGGCGCGACCATGTACTTCTGGATATGGTAGAAGCCGCCGCCATGCACCTGCCACTCCTCGCCGGTCGCACCCTTCGGCAGGTGCGGCGCCTTCCGCAGCCCCAGGTCGAGCGCGATGAAGTAGAAGGACGAGCCGATCCACGCGATGGCCGTGATCACATGCAGCCAGCGCAGCGCGAATTCGGCCCAGGATCCGATGACGGCAAGATCGAACATGGCAGGCTCCCGCTGAATTTCGGGCAGCCTATACCCGCCCGCACCGTCCTGTGAATCCGTAGAATTGCGCCGAGGCGCCTAGCTGCCGCGATAGGTCGAATAGCCGTAGGGCGACAGCAGCAAGGGGACGTGGTAATGCGCCTGCCCGTCGCTGATCCCGAAGCGGATCGGCACCTCGTCCAGAAAGAGCGGCTCCTCCCCCGCCTGACCCGATCCGCGCAGATACTCGCCGGCGTGAAAGGTCAGCTCGTAGACGCCCGGCGCGAAACGTTCCTTCGGCAGGATCGGCCCATCGGTCCGCCCGTCCGCGTTGGTCATCATCTCGGCCAGCACCTCGCCCTCGGCGCTGCGCAGGGTTATGCGCAGTCCCGCGGCGGGACATCCGCGCGCGGTGTCCAGAACATGCGTCGTCAGGTATCCGGCCATCGGCTGCTCCCTTTCATTTCCAACATCATGTCGCCAGCGCGGCGGATTGTCAGTATCTGCCGCGAAGCATAGTCTTTGCCGAAGAACTTGAACATCTGCACCCTTCATTTCGGACTGCGAACCCGACGCAGCCGACCGCCGTTTCCGCAGACCGGAGTCCCCATGCCCAACCCGCCCCGCTATCCGCGCAACATGACCGGCTACGGCCCCCGCCCGCCGCAAGCGGCCTGGCCCGAGGACGCCCGCGTCGCCATCAGCCTGGTCCTGAACTACGAGGAGGGGGGCGAGAACTCCCTCCTGCACGGCGACGCGCAGTCCGAGGCGTTCCTGTCGGACATCCCCGGCGCCCAGCCCTGGCCGGGTCAGCGGCACTGGAACATGGAATCGCTCTACGACTACGGCGCGCGCGCGGGGTTCTGGCGGCTGCATCGCCTCTTCACCCGGCGCGGCCTGCCGGTGACCGTCTTCGGCGTCGCCACCGCCCTGGCCCGCAGCCCCGAACAGGTCGCCGCGATGAAGCAGGCCGGCTGGGAAATCGCCTCCCACGGGCTGAAATGGATCGAGCACAAGGACATGTCCGAGGAGGAGGAGCGCAACGCCATCGACGCCGCGATCCGCCTGCACGCGCAGGTCGTGGGCACCCCCCCGCGCGGCTGGTACACCGGCCGTTGTTCCGTCAACACCTTGCGCCTGACCGCGCGCACCCAGGCCTTCGACTGGATCTCCGACACCTATGACGACGACCTGCCGCACTGGATCGAACTCGGCGATCACGACCAACTGGTGATCCCCTACACGCTGGAAGCCAACGACATGCGCTTCGCCACCGCGCCGGGTTGGGTCACGGGGCAGGATTTCGGCCAGTACCTGATCGACACCTTCGACGTGCTCCATGCCGAGGGTGGGCGCATGTTTTCGGTCGGCCTGCATTGCCGGCTCATCGGCCGGCCGGGCAAGATCGCCGGGCTCATCCGCTTTCTGGACCACGTCGCCGAAAAGGGCGGTGCCTGGTTCGCCACGCGGGCCGAGATCGCCGCGCACTGGCGCGCCCACCACCCGCCGCAGCGCTTCGACCGCCCCAGCCAGATGGACCGCGACACCTTCGTCACCCGGTTCGGCGGCATCTTCGAGCATTCTCCCTGGATCGCCGAACGCGCCTGGACGATGGAACTGGGCCATGCGCACGACTCGGCGCTGGGCCTGCACCACGCGCTGTGCCGCGCTTTCCGGTCGGCCACCGACAACGAACGCCTCGGCGTCCTGCGCGCCCATCCGGATCTGGCCGGAAAGCTTGCGCGCGCGTGCCGCCTGACGGCCGAGTCGACATCCGAACAGGCGTCCGCCGGACTCGATGCGCTGACCGACAGTGAGCGCGCTTCGTTCGAGGACCTGAACGCCGCCTATGTCGAAAAGCACGGCTTTCCCTTCATCATCGCGGTGCGCGACCACGACAAGGCCGGTATTCTTCAGGCGTTCCAGACCCGCCTGTCCCACGACACCGACACCGAATTCGCCACCGCCTGCGCCCAGGTCGAACGCATCGCCGAACTGCGCCTGAAAGAGGTTCTGCCATGAAGAAAAGCGAAGAGAGCGGCTATTTCACCCCGCCCGGCGGCCTGCCGCCGCAAGGCGCGCTGATGACCCAGCGCGCGGTCTTTACGGAAAGCTACGCCGTCATCCCGCGCGGCTGCTTTTCCGACATCGTGACCAGTCTCCTGCCCGGTTGGCGGCGCACGCGCCTCTGGGTTGTCGCCCGCCCGCTTTCCGGCTTTGCCGAGACCTTCAGCCAATACCTGATGGAGGTGCAACCCGGCGGCGGGTCGGACGCGCCGGACGCCGAAGCCGGCGCGCAGCATGTCCTCTTCGTCACCGCGGGCGAGGGCACGCTGACGATCGGCGGACAGGGCTACGACCTGGAAGCGGGAAGCTACGCCTACATCCCCGCCGGCATGCGCTGGACGCTGCTGGCCGAAGGTCCGCGACCGCTCTGCTTTCACTGGTACCGCAAGCTGTGGGAGCCCGCCCCGGGCATCGACCGCCCCGGTCCCTTCGTGACCAACGAACGCGCCATCCCGCCCGTCCCGATGCCCGACACCCAGGGTCGCTGGGCGACGACGCGCTTCGTCGATCCTTCCGACCTGCGCCATGACATGCATGTGAACATCGTCACCTTCGCCCCCGGCGGCTCGATCCCGTTCGAGGAAACGCATGTGATGGAACACGGGATCTACGTGCTTCAGGGCAAGGCCGCCTACAAGCTGAACCGCGATTGGGTGGAGGTTGAAGCCGGCGATTTCCTCTGGCTGCGCGCCTTTTGCCCGCAGGCCTGCTACGCCGCCGGGCCGGACCCGTTCCGCTACCTGCTCTACAAGGATGTCAACCGCCAGGCGCGGTTGCGCGGCCTCTGGGCCCTTTCCCCGTCATGAGCCGGGTTCTCAAGGCCGAACCCCTGACCGCCGCCGCGTTCGCCCCCTTCGGTGACGTGCTGGCGGCCGACGGGCCGCCCGACCGGATCATCAACCAGGGCCTTTGCGGGCGCTGGCACGACCGGGCGCTACTGGATTTCGGCCCGGACATCGATCCGCCGGGCCGCGCCGGCCTGTCGATCTTCCGCGCCGAACCCCGCACGCTGCCCTACCGGCTGGAAATGGTCGAGCGTCACCCCGAGGGCAGCCAGGCCTTCGTGCCGATGCACGCGCACCCGTTCCTGGTCATCGTCGCCCCCGATGCCGACGGAACCCCAGGCACGCCGCGCGCCTTTCTGACCGACGGGGCGCAGGGGATCAACTTCCACCGCGGGACCTGGCACGGCGTCCTCACCCCACTCGCCGCGCCGGGCTTTTTTGCCGTGATCGACCGGATCGGCCCCAGCCCGAACCTGGTTGAACACTGGTTTGACGCACCGTGGGAGGTGCGGGAATAGAGCGGCGCCAAGAGCGGATCGTCCGCGCCCGTGGGTACACCCGGCGCGCTCGAAGCAAGTTAAGATTTGGTTGCGATCACGGATTTTA
>NZ_JADDJF010000042.1 GCF_017811755.1 Pararhodobacter sp. SW119
CCTAATTTCAACCACTTGCGGGACCGTCGGACGAGGGCATCGATCCCGCTGCCCGGCGGGGGCCGAATTCGCGGTTTTCCCCGTTTCGCCCGGGCGCTATGCAGGGTCAAACGGAGGGCAGGAAATGGCGCCGGACAGGGTGGGAATCGTCGTCAACGGGGTATCGGGCCGGATGGGCCGTATGCTGGTGCAGGTCATCGCCGAAAGCGAACGGGCGGAACTGGCCGGCGCGCTGGAGCGGCGCGGGCACGAATGGGTCGGCCGCGATCTGGGCGAGGCGATGGGCGGCGCTGCATCCGGTATCACGGTCAGCGACGATCCCGCGCGGGCGCTGGCCGGCGCGCGTGCGGTCGTCGACTTCACCACGCCGGCGGCCAGCCTGGCGCTGGCCCGCGTCGCGGCGGACCAAGGCGTCGCCCATGTCATCGGCACGACGGGCTTTTCGACCGATGACCTGACCACCCTTGCCGAACTCGCGCATGGCACGGTCATCGTCCGCGCCGGCAACATGAGCCTCGGCGTCAACCTGCTGGTCGAACTGACCCGTCAGGTTGCCGCCGCGCTGGACCCCGACTGGGATATCGAGATCGTCGAGGCGCATCACCGCCACAAGGTCGATGCGCCCTCGGGCACCGCGCTGATGCTGGGCGATGCGGCGGCGGCGGGGCGGGGCGTCGATCTGGCGCAGGTCTCGGCGCGCGGGCGCGACGGAATGACCGGCGCGCGCAACAGGGGCGATATCGGCTTTGCGGCGCTGCGCGGGGGCGACATCGTCGGAGAGCATGAGGTGGTCTTTGCCGGCAATGGCGAGCGCCTGACGCTGGGCCATGTCGCCACCGACCGCGCGATCTATGCGCGCGGCGCGCTCAAGGCCGCGCTTTGGGCGCAGGGAAAGTCACCGGGTGAATACGGCATGCGTGACGTGCTGGGGCTGGGCAAGATTCTGCCGGGATAAGCGGCGCCGATGATCCGCCATGCCGTGCTGCACGTAGACGTCGCAGACCCCTGTAGCCGAAAGGAGCAGATGCCATGCGACCGCTCGCCCTTGCCGCCCTCATCGCCGGGCTTGCCGCCCCGATCGCCACCCCCGCCGCTGCCTTCGAGCGGATCGTGACCCCAACCGAGTTCACCGAGACGGTGGTCGGCCGTGACCTGACCCGGTTCGGGATCCGCCTGCAGGTGACCCCGACCGGCGAGATCGAGGGCCGTGGTTTCGGATGGCCGGTCACGGGCGAATGGCGTTGGGAGAACGGTCTTTTCTGTCGTGGCCTGGACTGGGGCGGGACGGATATCGGCTACAACTGCCAGGCCGTGCTGCGCGACGGCAACACCGTGCGCTTCATCTCGGACCAGGGACAGGGCGACTACGCCGACTTTCGCCTGCGCTGAGTCGCTTCAGAAGTCGACCGCGATCCCCTTCTTTTCCCAGTCGCCGTAGCGTACGGGCTCTGGCCCCTTGCGGCCACCGAGTTCCTTGGGCAGGGCGTTCGTCGCCGCCTCTGCGGCCTTGCGGCGTTCGTCCGCCTCGGCAAGCGCGCGTTGGGCGGCGGGCGGCAGGTCTTTTGGGTGGTCGGTCATCGGGATCTTCGCTCTGGCCTAGGCACGGGGGGTGGTCTAAGGGCAGAATAGTGCCCCGACCCCACCCCGGCAAGGAGACCCGATGCCCCGTCCCGCCCCTCGCGAACAAGGTGCTGCGCCCGACCCGCGCCAGTTGGCCGCGGCGATGCTGTACCGGGTTCTGGGCGAGCGGCAGATGATCGACGATGCGCCGGGCGGGACAGACCCCGCGCGGGCGGCCCGCGCCCGGAGGCTTGCGCTGACCACGCTTCGGCATCTGTCGCGCGCCGATACCGTCCTGAAGCCGCTTCTGCGCAAGCTGCCGCCGCCGCGTGTCCACGCGATCCTGCGGCTGGCGACGGTCGAGATGTGCGAACTTGGCGCGCCCGCGCATGGCGTGGTGGATGGCGCTGTCGCCGCGACGCGGGCAGTGCCGAAGGGCGCGGCCTTTGCGGGGCTGGTCAACGCGGTGCTGCGCCGCGTGGCGGAGATCTCGCCCGACGCCTGGGCGCGGCTGCCGGTTCCGCGCCTGCCCGGCTGGCTTCGCAAGCGATTGATCCTGGCCTGGGGGGGCAGGTCTGTCGAGGCGATCGAGGCCGCGCATCTGGCGGGCGCGCCGCTGGACCTGACATTGGCGGCCATGCCGCCGGAGGACCGCAGCGCGCTTGTCGCCGCGCTGGCCGACGCCGCCGGTCCGGTGGCGGAATTGCCGCGCGGCACACTTCGGCTGGCGGGAACACCTCAGGTTTCCGCCCTGCCCGGCTATGCCGCGGGGCGCTGGTGGGTCCAGGACGCCGCCGCGGCGCTGGCCGCGCCGCTGATCGGGGCGCAACCCGGGATGCGCGTGCTCGACCTCTGCGCGGCGCCGGGGGGCAAGACGATGCAATTGGCCGACGGCGGCGCCGAGGTCACGGCGCTGGACCTTTCGGACGCGCGGATGCGGAGGCTGCGCGCGAACCTGGAGCGCACGGGGCTGTCGGCGCGGCTCGTCGTTGCCGATGCGCTGGACTGGGTGCCGCCCGATCCTTTCGATGCCGTTCTTCTGGACGCGCCCTGTTCGGCGACCGGGACGATCCGCCGCCACCCGGATCTGCCGCATGTGCGCCGCGAGGCCGATCTGGCCGGGTTGGTCGCGCTTCAGGCGCGCCTGATCGACCGGGCGGTCGAGATGGTGCGGGTCGGCGGAACGCTGGTTTTCTGCACATGCTCGCTACTGCCCGAGGAAGGCGAGGCGCAGATCGCGGCCGCGCTGGCGAGGCACGGCGGGCGCCTAGCGCTGTCGCCGCTGCCGGCGCCGCCCCTTGGCCGCGCTGCCGGGGGCGGCTGGCGGACGCGGCCGGACGATCCCGGCGCGCGCGGGGGCATCGACGGGTTCTTCATTGCCCGGATGACGCGGATCGAGTGACAAGGACCTGCGCAGCCGCTATGCCAGAGGCGTAGCGTTCGAGGGCATTCATGGCGCAGAACTGGCGGGCAAGGCGCATCCGTTGGGGCCACCGGCTGGCGGCCTGGCGGGCCGGCCATGCACCCGTGCCAGAGCGTTTCAGCGCCGCGCCCGAACCCTTCTTCATCGGCCATTACGGTGTCGGGCAACGGCTGGCGCGCGGCGACTGGGCGCTGGGCGATGCGCGGGTCAGCGCGGCCGACCCTTGGGCGATCGACCCGCCCTCGGAGCGGTTTGCGCGCGATCTGCACGGGTTCGGCTGGCTGGATCATCTGGCCGCGGTCGGGGACGGGCGCGCGGGGACGGCGGCGCGCGACCACGTCGCCGGCTGGATCGCACAGTTCGGCCGCGGCGCCGGCCCGGGATGGGAGCCGGACCTGACTGGGCGGCGGGTGACGCGCTGGATCACCCATGCCAGCCTTTTGCTCCCGCGGAAGGATCAGGCCGCCGAGGTTCGCCTGCGCGCCGCGCTCGGCCGGCAGGCGCGCTTTCTGGGGCGGCGCTGGCACCTGTCCCCCCCCGGCCTGCCGCGGATCGAGGCGCTGACCGGGCTGATCACCGCCGCACTCTGGCTCGACGGGCTCGAAGTGCTGCTGCCGCCCGCCGCGCTGGGGCTTGCCCGCGCCACCCTCGACACGGTCGATGCCGAGGGCGCGATCGCGAGCCGCAACCCCGAGGAGTTGCTGGAGGTCTTCACGCATCTGGTCTGGGCCGCCTCGACGATGCTGGCGGCCGAGCGGGATCCGCCCGACGCGGTGATCGACACGCTTGAGCGGATCGCGCCGGTGCTGCGCTATCTGCGCCATGCCGACGGGGGGCTGGCACGGTTTCATGGCGGCGGGGCGGGGCTGCCCGGGCAACTGGAACGGGCGCTGACGCTCTATGGCCAGCCCCCGCTGATCCACGGCGGGCCCGAGGCGGCGGGCCGCGCGATGGGGTATGCCCGCGCGCAGGGTGCGCGGACCAGCCTGATCGTCGACGCCGCACCGCCCCCAAAGGGCGCGGACGGCGGGCGGGCAAATGCCTCGACCCTGGCGTTCGAGCTGACGTCGCACCGCCGGCCGCTGATCGTCAGCTGTGGCGCCGCCGCCGTCTTCGGCATGGCCTGGGAACGCGCCGGGCGCCAGACGCAGGCGCATTCGACCCTTTCGGTCGAGGGTGTCTCCTCGGCCCGGTTCGATCTGAATGCGGCCAACCAGACGGAGCGGCTGGTCGCCGGCCCGCAGGGGGTGACACTGCAGCGCAGCCGCGACGCCGACGGAACGACCCTGCTGCTGAGCCACGATGGCTGGCTGCCGGCATTCGGATTGACCCATTCACGCGGGCTCGCGCTCAGCGCCGATGGCCGCATGCTGCTGGGCGAGGATCGGCTTGCCGCGCTGGCCCCGGCAGACCGGCGGAGATTCAACGCAGCACTTGGGGGCGGGCGTGGCCGTGGCGTCAACTTCGCGCTTCGCTTCCATCTGCATCCCGATGTCGAGGCGTCGGCCGACCGGCCGGAACATGCGATCACGCTGCGCCTGCGCTCGGGCGAGGTCTGGCTGTTCCACTTCGAAGGGCAGGGCCGGCTGGCGCTGGAGCCGTCGGATTATCTTGATCCGACCTGCCCCGAGCCGCGGCCGGCGCAGCAGATCGTGATCCATGCCACGATCGACGGCTTTGCGGGACAGATCAACTGGACACTGGCGATGGCGCGCGATACGCCGCGGGCGATCCGCGACATCGGCCGGGACGACGACTTGGCGCTGCCGCCGGACGTCCTCGCCCCCGTCGGCGCGCGCGATTGAGCCGCCGCCTGTCCTGATGCTGAATGGATGCCCATGCCCGACCTTGCCCCGATGACCCGCGCGCTGATCTCGGTCTCCGACAAGGCCGGGCTGCGCGAGCTTGCCCATGCGCTGGCCGCGCGCGGGATCGACCTCATCTCGACCGGCGGAACCGCCGCAGTGCTGCGGACCGAGGGGCTGGGGGTGCAAGACGTCGCCCAGGTTACCGGCTTTCCCGAGATGATGGACGGCCGGGTGAAGACGCTGCATCCGAAGATACATGGCGGGTTGCTGGCGCTGCGCGACAACGAGGCGCATGTCGGCGCGATGGTCGCCCAGGGCATTGCGCCGATCGACCTGCTGGTGGTCAACCTCTATCCGTTCGAGGCGACGGTGGCGCGCGGCGCGGGGTATGACGAGGCGGTCGAGAACATCGACATCGGCGGGCCGGCGATGATTCGCGCGGCGGCCAAGAACCACGCCCATGTCGCGGTGCTGACCGACCCCGAGGATTACGCCGCGCTGCTGGCCGAGCTTGACGCCAATGACGGGCAGACGCGGCTTGGCTTTCGCAAGATGCTGGCGCAGCGCGCCTTTGCCCGGACAGCCGCCTATGATGCCGCGGTGTCGACCTGGATAGCCGAAGCGGTGGCCGAGGCGACCCCGCGGCGCCGCGCCTTCGCCGGCACGCTGCGCCAGTCCCTGCGCTATGGCGAGAACCCGCACCAGCGCGCGGCGTTCTATGTCGACGGCTCCGACCGTGCCGGTGTGGCGAGCGCCACGCAACATCAGGGCAAGGAGTTGAGCTACAACAACATCAACGACACCGACGCGGCCTATGAACTGGTCGCCGAGTTCCTGCCCGCGGAGGGGCCGGCCTGCGCAATCATCAAGCACGCCAATCCTTGTGGCGTCGCACGCGCCGACACGCTGGAAGACGCCTATCGGCGCGCATTCGATTGCGACCGGACCTCGGCCTTCGGGGGGATCGTGGCGCTGAACATGAAGCTGGATCTGGCGACCGCGAAGGCGATCACCGAGATCTTCACCGAGGTGGTGATCGCCCCCGGCGCCGACCTGGCGGCAATCGAGCATTTCGCCACGAAGCCCAACTTGCGGCTGCTGACCGCGCCGGGAGTGCCGAATCCGCGCGAGGGGGGCCTTGCCTTCCGTCAGGTCGCGGGTGGGTTCCTTGTGCAGGATCGTGACGCGGCGATGGTCACCGACGCCGATCTGAAGGTGGTGACGATCCGCCAGCCCAGCGCGGCCGAGATGGCGGACCTGCTGTTTGCCTGGCGGGTGGCGAAGCATGTGAAGTCGAATGCCATCGTCTATGCGCGCGATGGCGCCACGGTCGGCGTTGGCGCGGGCCAGATGAGCCGCGTCGATTCGACCCGCATCGCCGCGCGCAAGGCGCAGGACATGGCGGCGGTGCTGGGCCTGGACGCGCCGCCGACGCAGGGCGCGGTCGTCGCCTCGGACGCGTTCTTTCCCTTTGCGGACGGGCTGCTTGCCGCGGCAGAGGCCGGCGCGACCGCGGTGATCCAGCCCGGCGGCTCGATGCGCGACGCCGAGGTCATCGCCGCGGCCGATCAGGCGGGACTGGCGATGGTCTTTACAGGCAAGCGCCACTTCCGGCACTGAGGGACCGTCGAGATGCGCCTTGTGGCCTGGACCCTGATCCTGACCTTCGTCCTTGACCAGGCGTTGAAGTGGGCCGTCGTCGTGGGGCTGAACCTGCGCGAACGGCTGATCATCGAGGTGCTGCCGCCCTGGGTGCATTTCACCATGGCCTGGAACCAGGGGGTGAACTTCGGCCTCTTCGCGTCGGACTCGAACCTGCTGCGCTGGGTGCTGGTCGCGCTGGCGCTTGCCATCTCGGCCGGGGTCTGGATCTGGATCCGGCGCGAACGGGCCGGGGCGCTGATGCAGATCTCGGCCGGTCTGCTGATCGGCGGGGCGCTGGGCAACGCGGTCGACCGGGTGCATTGGGGGGCGGTCGCCGATTTCATGAACGTAACCTGCTGCGGCCTCCGCAACCCCTATGCGTTCAATGTCGCCGATGTGGCGATCTTTGCCGGTGCGGTCGGTTTGCTACTGTTTTCCGGTGGCAAGGAAGCTGGAAAAAAGGCCCCGTGACGATGCCAACGATCTGCGCTAAGAAGGCCCGAGTACGAGGGACCGGAGGGACGCGATGACGCGTATCCGTAAAGGAATACTGGGCGGGTTGGCGCTGGCGATGCTGGCCGGCTGCGCCACGCGCGACCCGGAGCCGACGTTGATGCATGCCGCGCAGGCGCATCGCGGCCCGGACGAGTTTGCCATCCTTCCGACCCGCCCGCTGCAGGCGCCGCCCGACTACAACGCCCTGCCCCAGCCGACCCCCGGCGGCAGCAACCTGGTCGATCCCGATCCGCGCGCCGATGCCTATGCCGCACTTGGCGGACGCGGCGCGTCAACCGGCGCGGGCGTGCCGGCCTCGGATGCGGCGCTGCTGGCCCATGCCAGCCGTCATGGCGTGCAAAGCGGCATTCGCGAACAACTGGCCGCCGAGGACCTGGAATTCCGCCAGCGCAATCGCGGCCGGCTGCTGGAGCGGCTGATGGGCGTCAACGTCTATCACCGCACCTATCGGCGCGAGCAGGGCCTCGATCAGCATGCCGAACTCGATCGCTGGCGCGTCGGCGGGCGGCGCACGCCCTCGGCCCCGCCGGAAGCGTCGCGCTGAGCCAGATCACGCCCGCGCCATCGCTCTTGTCCGGGCGGGGGGGCGGCCTCTATCTGCACAAGACCTGTCGCAACGAACGGAGCCTGCCGATGGCGCACCGCGCGCTTCTTCCAATGCTCGCGTTTTGCGTGACGCTGCTGACACTTGCCGCAAGCCCGCTTCAGGCGGCTGAACCCGGCGTCCATGGCAGCGAACCGCAAGGCTTTACCCTGGAGAACGGCCTGCAGGTCGTCGTGATCGAGGACCGGCGCGCCCCGGTCGCCACGCAGATGCTGTGGTACAAGGTCGGCGCGGCCGACGAGTCGCCGGGCCAGTCGGGCATCGCGCACTACCTTGAGCATCTGATGTTCAAGGCCACCGACAACATGGCGCAGGGCGAATTCTCGGCCGTGGTCGAGGCCAACGGCGGGCGCGACAATGCCTTCACCTCGTGGGATTACACGGGTTATTTCCAGCGCGTCGCCGCCGACCGTCTGGAACTGATGATGCAGATGGAGGCCGACCGCATGGGCAACCTGCGCGTCGATCTGTCGGACTGGCTGCCAGAGCGTTCGGTCATCCTAGAGGAGCGCAGTCAGGTGCTGGAGTCCCGCCCGGAACGCGTGTTTGCCGAACAGGTGCGCGCCACGTTGTTTCAGAACCATCCCTACGGCATCCCGATCATCGGCTGGCGCCACGAGATGGAGCAACTGGACGAACGGGCCGCGACGGATTTCTACAAGGCGCACTACGCCCCCAACAACGCCATTCTGATCGTCGCGGGCGACGTCTCTGCGGCCGATGTCCGCGATATGGCGGCGCGTCACTACGGGCAGATTCCGGCCAATCCTGATGTCCGCACGGCAGCGCGCCCCCTCGAGCCGCCGCATTTCGCTGAACGCCGGCTGGTCATGCGCGACGGGCGTGTCGCGCAGCCGTTCCTGAACCGCGTCTACATGGCGCCGGTTCGCCGCGCGGGTGACCAGGCCGAGGCCGCGGCGTATCAGATGCTGGCGGCGCTTCTGGGTGGCTCGGCGCAGACATCCGTGCTGGAGCGCAAGCTGACCCACGAACGGGGCGTCGCGCTGTCGGCATGGGCGGGCTACAGCGGAAATGCCCGCGACCACGGCACCTTTTCACTGGGCGTGACGCCGACCAACGAAACGACGCTGGAAGACGCCGAGGCCGCGTTGGATGAGGTCCTTGCCGAGTTCATCGAGACGGGCGTCGACAGCGATCAGTTCGAACGCGTGCAGATGCAGATCCGCGCCGCCGCGATCTACGAACTTGACGATGCCGCGGCGCGCGCCCGCTCGATCGGCGCGGACCTGTCGATCGGACTGACGCTGGAGGATTCGCTGGGCTGGCTGGACGCACTTCTGGCGGTGACGCCGGACGAGGTGATCGCGGCCGCCCGCGCGCTGGACCGCCGACGGTCGGTCACCGGCTGGCTGATGGGAGATGAAGGATGATCCACTTCGTTCGCATTCTGGCGGTTACGCTGCTGGCGGCCACGCCGCTTCGCGCCGAGATCGACATCCAGCCGGTCGAGACCGACGCCAGTTTCAGCGCCTGGTTGGTCGAGGAACGCTCGATCCCCTTCGTCGCCATCGAGGTGGTCTTTCCGGGCGGCGCCGTGCTGGACACGGAGGACCGCCTGGGCGCCACGTCGCTGATGACCGAACTGCTGTCGGAAGGAGCGGGCGATCTTGATTCGCAAGCGTTTGCAGCCGCGGTCGAGGCGACGGCGGGATCGGTCCGCTTCGATGCCGGGCGCGATTCGGTCAGCCTTCGGATCCGCGCCCTGACCGAGAACCGTGACGAGGTTCTGGAACTGGCGCGGATGGCGCTGACCGATCCGCGCTTTGACGAGACGGCGCTGCACCGCGTTCGCGCGCAGACCATCGCGTCGCTGGAACGCGACGCGCGGAACCCAAACACCATCGCCTCCCAGACCTTCAACGAACTGGCCTTTGCCGGCCATCCCTACGCGCGTCCCACGGAAGGGACGCCGGAAACTGTCTCCGCGCTGAGCCGCGACGACATCCTGACCGCTCACCGGACCGCGTTGACCCGCGACCGCGTGCTGGTCGGCGCGGCCGGCGACATTTCGGCCGAAGACCTGGGCCAATTGCTGGACGACCTGCTGGGCGATCTGCCCGAGGCGACGGTGGACCTGCCGGATCATGCAGCGTTCACCGCGCCGGGCGGGATAACGGTCGTCGAGCATCCCGGGCCGCAATCGGTCGTCGCCTTCGGACATGCCGGCATCCGGCGCGACGATCCGGACTTCATGGCCGCGTTCGTGATGAACGAGATCTTCGGCGGCGGTCGTTTCGGCACGCGGCTGATGCGCGAGTTGCGCGAAACGCGGGGACTGACCTACGGGATCGGCACGTCGGTCGCGACCGCCCAGCATGGCGACAGCTTTCAAGGCCGCCTGTCGACCGACAATTCCCGCGTGGGAGAGGTTGTTGCCCTTCTGCGATCCGAGTGGGAATGGCTGGCCGAGGGCGGGATCACCCAGGCCGATCTGGAGCGCGTGCAGACCTATCTGACCGGCGCCTACCCGCTGCGATTCGACGGCAACGCGTCGATTGCGGGTATCCTTGCCTCGATGCAGTTCCAGGGCTTCGACATCGACTATGTCAACGTCCGCAACGACCTTGTCCGCGCCCTCACGCTGGAGGATATCCACCGCGTCGCAGGTCGGATGATCGACCCTGAGGCGCTGCATTTCGTGATCGTAGGGCAGCCGCAGGGACTGGACGATCTGGGCTTCTGACCCTAGGCAAGAAGCCCGCCTGCTGCTATTGATTGTGGCATGCACGCTGCACGCCCCAATATCGGCCAAGTTCGCCCCCCGATTCGTCAGCTGGACGAGACGGCAGCGAACCGGATCGCCGCCGGCGAGGTGGTCGAGCGGCCGGCGTCGGCGGTCAAGGAACTGGTCGAGAACGCACTCGATGCGGGCGCGCGTCGTATCCAGGTCGCCTTTGCGGATGGCGGCAAGACTCTGATCCGGGTGATCGACGACGGCCATGGCATCGCGCCCGAGGATCTGCCGCTGGCACTCGCGCGCCACGCTACCTCGAAGATCGACGGGTCGGACCTTCTGAACATCCACAGCTTCGGCTTCCGGGGCGAGGCGTTACCGTCGATGGGCGCCGTCGGGCGGCTGACCCTCGCGTCGCGCGCCGAGGGATGTGATGCGGCCCAGATCGAGGTTCGCAGCGGGCGCCTCGATCCGGTGCGTCCCGCCGCGCGTGGTTCGGGCACGACGGTCGAGTTGCGCGATCTGTTCCACGCCACCCCGGCGCGCCTGAAGTTCCTGCGCAGCGACCGGGCCGAGGCGCAGGCGATCGCCGATGTGGTCAAGCGACTGGCGCTCGCCGAGCCGTATGTGGGCTTCACGCTGACCGACATGTCCGGCGACACTCCGCGCGATATCCTGCGCCTGGATGCCGAGCAGGGCGAGATGTTCGACGCGCTGGAAGCCCGCCTCGGCCGACTGCTGGGACGCGACTTCGTGGAGAATGCCGTCCGGATCGACGCGAGCCGCGACGAGTTGCGCCTGAGCGGACACGCCGCGCTGCCGACCTATTCGCGTGGTGCGGCGGTATCGCAGTTTCTGTTCGTCAACGGCCGGCCGGTGCGCGACAAGCTGCTGCTGGGGGCGCTGCGCGCGGCGTATACCGACCTGCTGGCGCGCGACCGCTACCCGGCCGCGGTGCTGCATCTGGATTGCCCGCCCGAGCAGGTCGACGTGAACGTCCATCCTGCCAAATCCGAAGTCCGGTTTCGCGATCCGGGGCTGGTGCGAGGGCTTGTAGTCTCGGCGCTGCGACATGCGCTGGCTGGGGCCGGGCATCGATCCTCTTCAACCGTGGGGCAGGCCGCGCTTGGCGCGTTCCGCGCGGAAGATGGCGCGAAACCGTCGCGTATCTATCAGATGGACTGGCCCGCGCGGCCCGCTGCCGGGACGTTGTCCCAGATGTTCCACGCGCAAGCGCCCGAGGCGTCGGCGCTGGACGAAGCACCTGCCCCCTTCGGCCGAACCGAACCCGAGGCTGGCCCTGTCGAGGCGCCGTTGGGCGCCGCGCGCGCGCAGTTGCACGAAACCTATATCGTCGCGCAGACGCAGGATGGGATCGTAATTGTCGACCAGCACGCCGCGCACGAACGGCTGGTCTACGAGCGTCTCAAGCGCCAGATGGAGGCCACCGGGATTGCATCGCAGGCACTGCTCATCCCCGAGATCGTGCCCCTGCCCCACGCCGAGGCGCAACTGCTGCTGGCCCATGCCGAGCATCTGGAAAGTCTGGGCCTGACGGTGGAACCCTTCGGCGGCGACGCGGTCGCGGTGCGCGCCACGCCCGCGGCGTTGGGTCCGGTCGATGCAGCGGCATTGCTGCGCGACATCCTGGACGAACTCGCCGATCTGGGCGAAAGCGGCACCTTGAAGGCCCGAATCGACGCGGTCCTCAGCCGCATGGCCTGTCACGGCTCGGTCCGTGCCGGGCGGCGAATGGGCGGGGAGGAGATGAACGCGCTCTTGCGGGAAATGGAGGCGACGCCACATTCGGGTCAGTGCAATCACGGCCGTCCGACATGGATCGCGCTGAGCCTGTCGGATATCGAACGACTTTTCGGGCGGCGATGAGTACACAGATCGACCTCTCCGACCCGATGGTGCTGGCCTTGATCGGCGGCGGTGTCCTTGTGCTGTTTCTGGTGCTGATCCTGCGGGCCAGCACGAAGGCGGCGCGGTCGACCGAACCGCTGATCTGGCAACTGGACCAGATGGGAACGCGGGTGCAGGCGCTGTCGGATGGGCAGAGCCACCTGGCGGGCGGGTTGCAGCATGTGTCTGAGGCGCAGGCCAAGGCGCAGGCGCAGATGCTGCAGATGATGGAAAAGCGGCTGGCCGAAGTCTCGCAGAACATGTCCGAGAACCTGCAGGGCAGCGCGGTGCGGACCGCGCGGTCGCTGGGGGACCTGCATGCGCGGCTGGAAACGATCGACAAGGCGCAAGCGAACATTGAGAAGCTGTCGGGCAACGTTCTAAGTTTGCAGGATATCCTGTCGAACAAGCAGACCCGCGGCGCGTTCGGCGAGATCCAGCTCAACGATATCGTGTCGCGTGCGTTACCGCCCGACGCCTATACGATGCAGGCGACGCTGTCGAACGGGCGGCGGGCGGATTGCCTGGTGCATCTGCCGTTGCCACCGGGGCCCATCGCGATTGACGCGAAGTTTCCGCTGGAAGCCTACGAGGCCCTGCGCGCGGCCGGGAACGAGGCTCAGGTGGCTGAGGCGCGGCGGGCGCTGAGGACCGCTTTGCGCAGCCATATCAAGGCGATAGCGGAGCGGTATATCCTGGAGGGCGAAACGGCGGATGGGGCGCTGATGTTCCTGCCGTCGGAGGCGGTCTATGCGGAGTTGCACGCCAATTTCGCGGAAATCGTGCGCGAGGGGTTCACGGCGCGCGTCTGGATCGTCTCGCCCACGACCTGCATGGCGACGCTGAACACGATGCGCGCGGTGATGAAAGATGCGCGGATGCGCGAACAAGCCGGAGCAATCCGCCGTGAATTGGCGGAATGGTGCAAGGATATCGACCGCTTGGGCGCGCGCGTCGAAAATCTGGACCGCCATTTCGGCCAGGCCGCGAAAGACATTTCCGAGATCCGGATCTCGGCCGACAAGGCGACGCGGCGAGCGCGGCGGATCGACGATTTCGATTTTGTCGCAGACGCCAGCGAAGCTTCCGAGACGCCCGTTCTGCTGGATCGAAACCACGGCTGAGGCCGGCTGCGGTGTCTTTCCGAGGGTGCTGGCAAACGTATGGCACCTGTATGGCAAACGTCTGGCAGCGGATGGCAGAAACAGGCCGATACACGCACGGGTACCGGCCGTCTGGTCGATTTTCGTCGTCCCCGCCGCCTTGTCAGATACGCAAGAAGGGTTGGAGAATCCGCGGTACGAAGCTGTTGAACCTTAGCGGCGCGTCCGTCACGGCGAGGCAGACGCAGGGATCGCCCTCCTCGGCGACAGGGGTGTGGTCCAGCTCTTCGGTCGCAATCTCGATATCACCGCGCCCGAAACGGTCGACCTCGTCGCGGAAGGCGCCTTGCAGGACCAGGGTCAATTCGGTGCCGCGATGGCCGTGATCAGGGACGGCGACGCCACCGGGGATGTAGAGCAACCGCGCCGTGGCGTCGCGGTCAGTGGCCAGGATCGCCTGCCGCACGCCCCCGCCAACCGAGCGCCAGCGCACCGCATCCAGATCGCCGCCGACGTAATCGCGCAGCGGCGCGGGAAATACCCCGCGAGGCACAGCCTGGCGCGGGCTCCGCGGCTGGGGATCGCCTGCCTTGATGCGGGCCATTGTCGCGGCGAAACTGTTCTCAGACAGGCTTACCCCGCTGCAGTCGTCAAGCAGCACGCCACCCACCGCGTCGAAGCTTTCCAGCCGCGCGCGACACTCGTCGCAAAGCGACACATGCGCGGCCACAGCCAAGTTGAAGGCCTCGGGCAGTTGCCCGGCGCTGTAGGCCATCAGAAGCGCATCGTTGAGGTGATGACGGATCATCTTTATTACCTTCACGTCATGGCCTGACGCAGCTTTTCGAGCGCCAGACGAATGCGGGACTTGATCGTGCCCAGGGGCAGGCCGGTGATCCGGGCGATCTCGCCGTGGCTGAGATCGCCGAAATAGGCCTTTTCGATCAGCTCCCTTTGGTTGTCGGGCAGAAGCGCCAGCGCCTCGCCCAGTCGTTCCGTTTCCTGTTGCAGCACCATCGAATCGATCTGGTCGGGCTCGGGCTCGGGTCCCCAGGGCAGATCCTCGGGCTCGGGCCGGCGCGCCTTGCGCAGCGCATCGATCCGCCGGTTGCGGGCGATAGTAAAAATCCAGGTCGCCACGCTGGCGCGGCTCGGGTCGAACAGCGCCGCCTTGTTCCAGACGGTCGCCATCACGTCCTGCGCGCATTCCTCCGCCAGCGAGGCGGTAGCACCGGACTTCATCAAGAACGCCTTCACCCGCGGGGCAAAGTGATCGAACAACTCGGCAAAAGCGGCTTCGTCGCCTTGCCGGGCCAGCCGCAGCATCTGCTCGACCCATTCGCCCTGCGTCGCACTGCCTTCCGACACGTCTACCCGTCCCTTTCCGCCGCGCGCCATCCATTCAAGTGCCGGTGGCGCGCTGTGCGGGTCTGTTATCGGGTTTGCGCGCACGATCTGCAACATGGTGAGGTTACGCCGTCGTGGCCCGGCTGGATCACGTCTGCGGCAATTTTTCTGCGCAGTCATCCGCCGACCGGTGCCGCGCGTATCCAGTGGAGTGTGACAGCAAGGAAACGTGCATGCCTTTCGAGACCTTTACCGCCGCCAGCCGCAAGATCGCCGTGATCGGTGGCGGTATTTCGGGCATGGCAGCCGCCTGGTTGCTGGCGCCCGGCAACCGCGTGACGTTGATCGAGGCGGCGCCGAAGTTGGGCGGACATGCACGCACGGTGATAGCCGGCAAAAGGGGCGATCAGTGGGTCGACACCGGCTTCATCGTCTTCAACCACGTCAATTATCCGAACCTGAGCGCGTTGTTCGAGGCGCTGGAGGTGCCTGTCGTGCCATCGAACATGAGTTTCGGCGCCTCGTTCGACGCCGGCCGGTGCGAATACAACCTCAATTCTATCGACCAGATCTTCGCCTCGCGCCGCAGCCTGGCCGACCCCCGCTTCCTGCGCATGATCCGCGACATCCTGCGTTTCAACCGGTTGGCCAGCGACACCGCCACCGACCAGGCCATGACCATCGGCGATCTGATCGCTGCGCTGAAGCTGGGCCCCTGGTTCCGCGACCGCTACCTGACACCGTTCTCGGGCGCGATCTGGTCCACCCCGAAGGACCAGATCCTGGACTTTCCCGCCGCAGCGATGGTGCGCTTTTTCCAGAACCACGCGCTGATGGGCTACCAGGGCCAGCACCAGTGGTACACGGTCAACGGCGGCTCGACCGAATATGTGACGCGGCTTGAGCGCGACATGCGCGCGCGCGGTGTGGCGATCCGAACGGCTGCGCCGGTCGCCGCCGTGAAGCGCGGGCCAATGGGCGTTGAGGTACGCGTGTCGGGTGGCGAGTGGGAGCGGTTCGACGAGGTTGTTATTGCCACCCATTCGGATGTGACGCTGCGCCTGCTTGCCGACGCCACGCCGAGCGAGCGGGCCAACTTGGGCGCGGTCGGCTATCAAGACAATCATGCGGTGCTGCATGCCGATCCCTCTGTCATGCCGAAGCGGCGCAAGGTCTGGGCCAGCTGGACCTATACCGAGCATTCGCCGGCGGATCGCGAGCGAATTGCGCTCAGCTACTGGATGAACTCGCTCCAGCCGATCCCGCAGGACGACCTGATGATCGTCACGCTGAACGCGACCCGCCCGATCCGCGAGGATCTGATCTACGACACCCACACCTTCCGCCACCCGGTCTTCGACGTGGCGGCTTTGCAGGCGCAGGACCGGATACGCGCCGCGAACGGGACCGCGAACACCTGGTTCTGCGGCGCCTGGATGCGCAACGGGTTTCATGAGGACGGCTTTGCCAGCGCCATCGACGTGGTCGAGGCGATGGGCGCGCGCGTCGCGGAAGCTGCCGCATGAGCATGCTGCAGCACATACCGGGGCATACCTTTCACGGAAGGCGGGGCGCGCAGGGCAACCGCTTCACCTATGGCGTAGACTACCTGCTGATCGACCCCGAGGCACGCACGGGCCTGCCTTGGCTGTTCCGGCGCAACAGGCCGGGGCCGGTGTCGCTGCACGATAGCGACCACGGCGGCGTGCCGGGACGCGGCGACGGGATCACCTGGGTGCGGCGCGTGCTGGCCGGGGCGGGGCTTGACACGGCCGACGGGCAGGTGCTGCTGTTGGCGCAGCCGCGTATCCTGGGCCATGTGTTCAACCCCGTCGCCTTCTGGCTGTGCTACGGGCGGGACGACACCCTGCGCTGCGTGATCGCCGAGGTGACGAATACCTATGGGGACCGCCATTCGTATCTTTGCCATCACGACGACCAGCGCCCCATCGGACCCGACTGCGCATTGCAGGCGCGCAAGATCCTGCATGTCTCGCCCTTCCAGCCGGTCGAGGGGGACTATCGCTTCCGCTTCGACATCGCGCCGGAGAAGATCGCGATCCGCATCGATTACGGCCATGGCGAGGGCGGGCTCGTCGCCACGCTGGCGGGGCCGCGGCGGCCGCTCACCTCGGCCGGGCTGACCCGGGCGATGCTGCGCCGGCCTTTCGGCTCGCGCCGCGTGCTGGCGTTGATCCACTGGCAGGCGCTGAAGCTCTGGTGGAAGGGGGCGGCGTTCCGTCCGCGCCCCCTGCCCCCGGCAGACGAGGTGTCGCGGTGATCCGGGGCGGACTTTCGGCCTCCAGCCATCCGGCGGCCTGGGGGGGATTTGCGGGCGTGCTGGCAATGGCCGGGCTGCCGATCTACATCCACGCGCCGAAATTCTATGTCGACGAATTCGGCGTCAGCCTTTCGGCGCTGGGGGCGGTGCTGTTCGCGCTGCGGTTGATCGACTTCGTGCAGGACCCGGCGCTGGGATGGCTGGCCCATGCCACGGCCGGCGCGCGGGGTGCGATGATCGCCGGCGCAGGCGCGGTGATGGCGCTGTCGATGCTGGGGCTTTTCGCCGTCACGCCGCCCTTTGCGCCGCTGCTCTGGTTCGCACTGACGCTGACTGGCCTCTTCAGCGCCTTCAGCTTCCTGACCATCTGTTTTTACGCACAGGGGGTGGCCAAGGCCGAAGCGATGGGCCGCGACGGGCATATCCGCCTTGCCGCCTGGCGCGAGACCGGGGCGCTGATCGGCGTCTGCCTCGCCGCCGTCGCGCCGACCGCGCTGGCACTGGGACCGAACCCGCCGTTCGAAGCCTTTGCGATCCTCTTTGCCGCCGCGACCCTGGGCCTGGTCTGGATCATGCGCCGGGAATGGCTGCACGCCGCGCCGTCGCCCGGTGCGGCCTTCACCGGTTTCTCGGCGGTTCTGGCGGATATTCCGGCGCGGCGGTTGCTGATCGTGGCTCTGCTCAACGCTGCACCTGTCGCCGTGAGTTCCACGCTGTTTCTTTTCTTCGTCGAAAGCCGGCTGGAGGCCCCGGGATGGGAAGGGCCGATGCTGCTGCTTTTCTTTGTGTCCGCCGCGGTCGCCGCCCCCTTCTGGGCACGCGCGGCGCGCAGCTACGGCGAGAAGCGCATGCTGCTGACCGGGATGGTCCTGGCGATCATCGCCTTTGGCTTTGCCGCGACACTCGGGCCGGGCGACGTGCTGCCCTTCGCGCTGATCTGCCTTGCCTCGGGCGCGGCGCTGGGGGCGGATCTGACGCTTCTGTCGGCGATCTTCGCCCGGCGCATGGCCCGCATCCTGCCGGAGGCGGCGACCGGCTTCGCGCTCTGGGCTTTCGTGTCGAAGGCGACACTGGCCCTCACCGCCATCACTGTCCTGCCCTTTCTGGAATGGCGGGGCTTCACCGGGCCTGACAGCCCCCCGCAGGCGTTACTGGCGTTGGGTTTGACCTACGCGCTGCTCCCCTGCCTCCTGAAACTTCTGGCGATCGCCACCCTGGCGACGACGCCCCTGCAAAGGGAGCCGCTTCATGCCTGATTTCCTGCTTCTTCTTGTTATCTGCCTGGTCATCGCCTGGGCGTTTCTTTCCCGGCGGATCAGTTTCGCCGGCCAGCGTCCCGACGATTACGCCGAGACCACGCCAGTGGTCGATATCCGCCAGAACCTCTCGGGCCCGCTGGCCTGCGAGGGGGTGATCTACGGCCCGACCGGGCGGGTTAATTCGCGCTTCGTCGCCGAGATGACGGGACAGTGGGACGGCGACGAGGGCCGCCTGGCAGAACATTTCCATTATGCCGGCGGCAACGAACAACACCGCGAATGGCGCCTGACACTCGTCGGCGATGGCAGGATCCAAGCCGAGGCTGACGATATCATCGGCGCGGGGCAAGGCTGGCAAAGCGGTGCGACAGTGATGTTGCGCTACCGCATCCGCCTGCCCGAGAACGCCGGGGGATGGACGCTGGATGTAACCGACTGGATGTACCTTCTGGACAATGGTACGATCATCAACCGCAGTCAGTTCCGCAAGTTCGGGGTGAAGGTGGCGGAACTGGTGGCAACGATGCGCCCCGTCGAAGCGCACGCCAAGGCGACGCGGCTTGAAAGCACCGCCACCGACACCTCCACCCCACCGGCAGCACGGCGGATCCTTCGCCCCTTTGACCGGACGGAGGCGGCATGAGGCCGCTGCGCGGCAAGAGGTACTGGCTCGTCGGGGCGTCCGAGGGGCTGGGCCGGGCCTTGGCCGAGCGCATGAGCCGCGCGGGCGTTGCGCTCGTGCTGTCGGCCCGGTCGTCCGATCGCCTGGAGGAACTCGCCGCGACGCTGCCCGGCCCGGCCGAGGTGCTGCCGATGGACGTGAGCGACCCCACCTCGGTCCGCGCGGCGGCCGAGAAGGCGGGCGAGGTTGACGGGTTGGTGTTCCTGGCCTCGGTCTACTGGCCGCAGGCGGCGCGGGACTGGGACCCCGAACAGGTCGAGACAATGCTCGACGTCAATCTGACCGGTGCCGCGCGCGTCCTCGGCGCGGTGGTGCCGGCGATGGTGGCGCACGGCGCGGGTCACGTGGTGGTCACCGGCTCGCTCGCGGGCTACCGGGGCCTGCCTGGCGCGATCGGCTATGGTGCGTCAAAGGCCGGGCTAATGAGCCTTGCCGAAAGCATGGCCGTCGATCTGAAGGGTACTGGCGTCGACGTGCAGCTGATCAACCCCGGCTACATCCGCACCCGGCAGACCGCCAAGAACGATTTCACCATGCCCGGGATCCTGGAGCCCGAGGTGGCGGCGGGCGTATTCCTGGATCACATGCGGACCACCCGCTTCCGGCTGAGCTTTCCCTTCGCCTTCTCGCTGGTATTTCGACTGGGGCGGCTATTGCCTGATCGGCTCTGGACCCGGGTCTGGGCGCGGCGTAGCTGACATGCTGTCGGTCGAACCGCAAGATCACCCAATTGTCGCCCCGCCCTCACCGTCTGGAGTGCCCCCACTGAAGTGGTCCAGCAACTGGGATAGTATTATCCAGTTCAGGAGGACGAGAGATGGCAGGAAAGCGAGACAAACCCGAAGACATCGTTCTGAAGCTTCGGCAGGTGGAAGTTCTTCACGGACAAGGAATGGCGGTTTGCGACGCGGTGCGGCAGATCGGCGTGACGGAGCCGACGTATTGCCGCTGGCGCAAGCAGTACGGCGGCATGAGCCGAGACCAGCTCAAGCGGCTCGAGGAGCTTGAGACGGAGAACCAGAGGCTCCGGCGCGTGGTGTCTGATCTCACCTTGGACAAGATGATCCTGATTCGGATCGACCGCGACGGCAACGCCGCAGAGGGCAACAACGCGCCCGAGGGCTTCGACCCGCGCATCTACACCTACCGCCACCGAAACGTGCAGGGCATCGCCTTTCACCCCGAAACCGGCCAAGCGATTACCGCCGAGCACGGCCCCTGGCATTCCGACGAGATCACCGCACTTGTGCCAGGCGGTAATGGGGGCTGGGACCCGCGTCCCAACACGGCCGGGCGTGGCGATTGCCCCGACGGCTATTGCGGCTACGAGCCCGGACAGATGGATGCGATGGACCCGGCTGAACGGGCCGCTTACATGCCGATGACCGATCTCGATGCCTACCCTGACGCCATGCCGCCGGCATGGAACAACAACGGCCTTTCGCAGGGAATGTCTTCCGCCGTGTTCCTGACCGGCGAGCAGTGGGGGGACTGGGACGGCCGCCTTGTCGTCGGCTTCATGGGGATCGGCTTTGGCGGGACCCCGGTCGGACAACGGATCGACCTGATCGACATCGCCGAGGATGGCCTTTCGGTCAACGATGTGACCGAGATGGATCTGCCGATGGAGGCCGGCCGCTTCCGGTCGCTGGTCCTGGGACCAGACGGCGCCCTGTATACCGCCATTGACGAGGGCGAGATCCATCGGATCGCGCCTGAATGAGGCATTGCGGCCGCGCCGCTGCTGGGCGGCGCGGCCGGTTCGCGCGGCGAATGACGCATCCGGCTCGGAGATGCTTTCCCGGCGGCGCCGATGACGGCTTCGGGTTAAATGCCGTGCACGAGGGCGCGCGGGGCTGATGTCCAACTCGTGAAAGGGATGACGCCGTTGTTCCGCACTGGTTACATTGTTGCGCGCCGCCCTATCTGTTAGCGTCCGAGCGCCGGTTGGAGGTTATCCCCGGCGAGTCTGAATTGTGAAGGAGGAGTGGAAAATGGCCTGGAAGAAACCCGTCGCGAAGTTGATCGCCTGTGGCATGGAGATCAACATGTATGGTCCGGCCGAGGACGATCGGCATCAGGACGACCTGTTCTGAAAGCGCGCCTCGGCGCATGATCATTCGGATCCTGGGGGCAGGCGCCGGCGGTGGTCTGCCTCAATGGAACTGCGGATGCGCGATCTGCGGCGCAGTCCGCGAGGGGCGCATCGACCCGATGACGCAATCGTCGGTCGCGGTGTCGTCTGATGGGGCGGCGTGGGCGTTGTTGAACGCTGCGCCCGATCTGCGCGTGCAGATGCAGGCCTGCCCGGCTCTGCATCCAGCCGGCCTGCGACACAGCCCCCTGCGCGCTGTCGTCATCACGAATGGCGATGTGGATCATGTCGCCGGCCTTCTGAGCCTGCGTGAGAAGACAGCGTTCGACCTGTTTGCCACGCCGGCGACGCTTGAGGCGCTGGCCGTCAATCCGATATTCGGCGTGCTCGATCCCCAGTATGTCCTGCGCCGCGCGATGACGTTGGAGGAAGCGTTCGAGCCGTTGCCGGGGCTGACCATCACCGCCTATGCCGTCCCCGGCAAGGTACCGCTCTATCTGGAGGGCGCGGATTTCACGGACTGGCCGCAGACCCGGCAGGTGGGCGAGCAGACCATCGGCCTGCGGATCGAGGACGATCGCGGCGTCTTCCACTATCTGCCGGGATGCGCCGACCTGCCTGACTGGCTTTGCGCGCGACTGGCCGAGGCCGATCTGCTGTTCTTCGACGGCACGGTCTGGGCCGACGACGATATGCTGCGGTCGGGAACCGGAAGAAAGACGGGGGCGCGGATGGGACACATGTCGATGACGGGGCCGGACGGCAGCCTTGCGCGGCTGGCGCATCTAACTGGGCGCCGGGTTTACATCCACATCAACAACACCAACCCGGTACTGCTGCCCGAGGCGCGCGAGCGCGCCGAGATCGCCGCGGCCGGGTGGGAACTTGCCCGCGACGGAATGGAGATCGTGCTGTGAACGCGCAGCCGCTTCCAAGAGATGCGCTCGAGGCGCGGTTGCGCCTCATCGGCGACGAGCGTTACCATGACAAGCATCCCTTTCACCATCGTCTGCATTCGGGTGATTGCACGATGGACGAGGTGCGGGCCTGGGTCATCAACCGCTGGCATTACCAGGCCTCAATCCCGATGAAGGACGCGGCCTTCATGTCGCGTTGCAGCGATCCGCAACTTCGTCGGATATGGCGCAGCCGAATCGAGGATCACGATGGCAGACTGGACGAGGGCGGCGGCATCCGGCGCTGGCTGAAACTGGCAGAAGGGGTCGGGCTCGACCCCGACTATGTCGCCTCCGGCCGTGGGGTCATGCCGGCCACGCGCTTTGCCGTTGATGCCTATGTGCGCTTCGTGCGCGAAGCGCCGCTGAGCGCCGCCATGGCCTCGTCGCTGACCGAGATGTTCGCGCCCGCAATTCACACCCGCCGGATCGAAGGGTTGCTGGCCCATTACGGTTTTGCCACTGCAGAAACGCTGGCCTATTTCAGCCAGCGGCTGAACGAGGCGCCCAAGGACGTGGGGTTCGCCCTGAACTGGGTGCTCGCACATGCCGCGAGCCCCGCCGACCAGGAGGCTGCGATCGCGGCGCTGAGTTTCAAGACGGATGTCCTCTGGGCGCAGCTTGATGCGCTCTGGCATGGATACGTGGCGGGCAACGTGCCGCCCGGCGCCTGGCGACCCGGAGAGGGGGTGCTGCAATGACCCCTGCCCGGGCCGACGCCGTATTTGCCGACCCGCTCATCCGGATGCCACGGGGCGTGCGGCTGCATCAGGACCGGGTGCGCGGTCTACCGGCGCTTCTGGGGCCGGAAAGGGCGCTGATGCTGGACGAGATCGGCTTGGCGATCCTGAGCGAATTGGGCGAAGGGGTGCGGCTGTCGGTACTGATCGACCGGCTGGCCGCGCGCTATGACGCCCCGCGCGACGAGATCGCAGGCGACGTGCGCGCCTTCCTCGACGTTATGCAGGTGCAGCGCCTGGTGGATTATGCCGATGCGTGACCTGCCCCCACCCCCCGCCCCGATCGCGCTGCTGGCGGAACTGACGTACCGTTGCCCGCTGGCTTGCCCCTATTGCTCGAACCCGCTGGAGCTGTCGGCGCGTGACGCTGAACTGGATACTGCCACCTGGGCCCGCGTGTTCGGCGAAGCCGCGGAACTGGGCGTGCTGCAATTGCATCTCTCCGGCGGGGAGCCCGCCTCGCGCCGCGATCTGGTGGAGCTGGTCGCCGCGGCGCGGCAGGCGGATCTGTACGTCAACCTCATCACCTCCGGCATCGGGCTGACTGAAACGCGCCTCGACGCGCTGGAGGCCGCGGGGCTCGATCATGTGCAGCTTTCGCTGCAAGGCGTCCGAGCCGGGATCGCCGACCGGATCGGCGGTTACCGCGGTGGGTTCGACCGGAAGCTAGCGGTCGCGCGGGCGATCACGGATCGCGGGTTCCCGCTGACGCTGAATGCGGTGATGCACCGCCAGAACCTGGATGACTTGGCCGAAACGATTTCCTTCGCCGCCGATCTTGGCGCCCGGCGGATCGAAGTCGCCTGCGTGCAGTTCTACGGCTGGGCGCAGCGCAACCGCGCCGCGCTTCTGCCGACGCGCGCCCAGGTCGAGGCCGCGAAGCGCACCGTGGCGGAGGCGGTGCGGACCTATCGCGGCCGCATGGCGATCGATTTCGTCCCGCCGGACTACTACGCCGATTACCCAAAGGCCTGCATGGGCGGCTGGGGCTCGACCGGGTTGAACGTTGCCCCCGAGGGCACGGTGCTGCCCTGCCACGCCGCCGCTACGATCCCCGAGCTGAGCTTTCAGCGCGTGACCGAGGTGCCGCTGGCCGAGATCTGGGCGAAGGGCCCGGCCTTCCAGAAGTTTCGCGGGCATGACTGGATGCCGGATCCTTGCCTCAGCTGCGCCCGGCGCGACATCGACCACGGCGGCTGTCGCTGCCAGGCCATGGCGCTGGCCGGCGATCCGCACGCGACGGACCCGGTCTGCCGGCATGCGCCGCACCGAGCTTTGGTCGACTCGCTGCTGGCAAACTTGCCCGCTGACGACGTTTTGCCCAAGTTCGTGTACCGGCGCTAAATTGTTCGAACTGGTGAACGCACTGCCGGCAAGCACCAAAAGTGCAAGTCCGGGTCTGAGCCGGCTGCACCGCGGAACGTCACCAAGGCCGAACGTCGGCGGGCTTTAACGTCAGCCCCCCACCCAGGGTTCCTCCCGGGTCCGAACCGTATACGGGGGGCTGAGCGCGCCAGTTTTTAGCGACTGGATTCCTCACCAGGGAATCCACACGGAATCCACTTCGCCGCCGACGGTCGAAAGAACATCGAAATATCAAACGGCTGTTGATCTCCCGGGTGGCGGAGGTGGATCCCTCCGAGGAATGCAGGGAAGCCGCGTCAAGGCAACCACCAAGTTCGGAAACCAGACGAAGCCTGCGCCTTTCCGTGCGCAAAACCAGTGCGATCGTTTACAGATTGCTCCTCTCAATTTCTCTTGCGGGCGACGATCACCGGGCCGGCGTCCTTCCGGCTGGTGCGGTGGTACTCGCGCAGGCTCTGATAATGTGACCGCCCCCCGACGGCATCGCTGTGCCAATGTGGGTCGGTGTTGATCCACAAAGGAGAGCGGTCATGTCAGAAAATACGACCATAGGGCTCGATCTGGCGAAGAATGTGTTTCAGATCCATGGGGCAGACGTCTCCGGGCGTGCGGTGCTGCGCAAGAAGCTGAGGCGGGATCAGGTGCTGGCGTTCTTCGGCCAGCTGCGGCGCTGCGTCGTTGCGATGGAAGCCTGCGGCGGCGCCCATTTCTGGGGCTGCGAGATCGGGAAGCTGGGCCATGAGGTGCGGCTCATCCCGCCTGCCTACGTCAAGCCTTTCGTCAAGCGGCAAAAGAATGATGCGGCGGATGCCCAGGCGATCTGCGAGGCGGCCCTGCGCCCGACGATGCGCTTCGTGCTTGTGAAGAGCGAAGAGACCCAAGGCGCGGCGATGATCTTCCGGATACGCGAACTTCTGATCCGGCAGCGGACGCAGGCGATCAACGCCCTGCGCGGGCATCTCGGCGAGTTTGGAGAGATCGTGCCGCAGGGCGCGGCCAACGCCGCGCGGCTGATCGCCATCGTCGAGGACCCTGACAGCAGCCTGCCTGCCGACGCCATCGCCACACTCAAGGTGCTGGTCGCGGCGCTCACCTCGCGACCTAGATCGAAAAGCTCAATGCCGAGATCGCCCGCCGAGCCAAGGAGAACGAGGTAGCGCGGCGGCTGATGACAATTCCGGGGATCGGGCCGCTGATCGCCACGGCCATTGCGGTCCTGGCGCCGCCGCCCGAGACGTTCCGGAAAGCGCGGGACTTCGCGGCGTGGCTCGGCCTTATACGGACGCCGGCTGATTGACTCGCTGCGCGGAGGATTCACAGTGCGCCTCGAATGCCATAGTCTCGTGCCTACCAACAATCAGGGGGCAGGCATGGTTCAGGT
>NZ_JADDJF010000043.1 GCF_017811755.1 Pararhodobacter sp. SW119
CAGACGATCTTGAACGGGCCACATCTCCAGAGTCACTTTCACTTCCTGCGGATGATTTCAGACAGAGCATGAATGGTGCTCGTAAATGGGTTCGTGAAGCTCTTAAGCTTCGTGTAGCCGAAGATGAAGCTGAGACCCTCTGCTAGAATTGCAGGAACGGAGAATTCGAAATTTCGCCGATGCGGCTCAGACAGTGAATTCGAAGCGGCCCCTTCGGGCAGCTCAAAGAGCCGAGAACGATTTTGACCCTCTTCCAGCAGGCTGTCGCCGATATCAGCCGATTGTATCGCCAGCGCATCAGCCGCGCATTTGTGCCCTTTGAGGTCACTGCGTATTTCAAAGCAAATACCATTGGCAACACGTCGGCTTTCATGAAGTCTCTGATAACAACCAAAGGAGGCTACACGTCACAGAAAACCACGGCCATCACCGACAAGATCGGGCTCGACTTCATGGATCACGCGCGCTTGCTGCTCTCTCTCCACGACGAGGACCCTGCAGAATTTGCCAAGGTCGCTGAAGGCCTGGGTATCGGCCAGCGCAAGGCCGATTACCTCGTCGTGTGCTGTCAGACCAATGCGAACCAGTCTCAGAAACCCCTACCCTGATCCGCCTCAGGCCGCGCCGAGCTGACGCCACTCGGCGAGGGCGACGGCGCGATTTTGCTTGAAGTTGTCTCGGCTGTAGAGGTGACGCTCCTGGTTGAAATGATTGTTGACGGAGGAGTGGACGGCGGCGAACGTCTGTAGCGTTCGCATCCGCCGAAAGCGCTGCATCGCCCGCTCCCGTCGTCGCAAAGGTTGGTGCGAATTCTCTGCACGATTGTTCAGATAGCGGCCTGTCTCCTGAAGATCCGACGCGCCGATCGTTCGCAGCGCAGCGCCGTAGGAGCGCAGACGATCGGTCACCATCACTTCCGGTGAACCGTGCCGCCGCATCGCTTTCTTCAGGAATTTCAGCGCCGCCTTGCGGTCCCGGCGTTTTGTGGCAAAAGATTCCAGCACCTCGCCCTCGTGATCCACCGCCCGCCAGAGATAGTGCAATTCGCCATTGATCTTCACGAAAATCTCGTCGAGGTGCCACCGCCAGTGCTGCGACGAACGCATCCGTTCGACGCGGCGCCGACGGATCTCGGCGGCGAACATCGGGCCGAACCGGTTCCACCAGAACCGCACCGTTTCATGACTGATCTCGATGCCGCGTTCGTGGAGCAGGCCCTCCACGTTTCGCAACGAGAGCGGGAAACGGATGTAGAGCATAACCGCAAGGCGGATGATTTCGGGGCTCGTCTTGAAGTAGCGGAAGGGGCTCGGTTTGGGCATCCGAGGAAACTACGCGACCGTCCTGCGCCACTCAAGGAAGTTTATCTGACACCGCCCGACGACATGCTCCGGGACCTTGTGCGGGACGTTCACGAGGAACTCGCTGAACTCGATCGGCGCATTGCCGCGTACAACCGCCGGATCCGGGCCCTCTTCAGCAGCAACCCGGCGTGTCAGCGCATCGGAAAGATCGAGGGGATCGGTCCGATCACGGCGACGGCGCTGGTCGCCGCAGTCGGCGACCGGAGCTGTTTCAGGAACGGCAGGCACTTTGCTGCTTGGCTGGGTCTGGTGCCCAGGCAGGTTTCGAGCGGCGGAAAGACCCGGCTGTTCGGGATCAGCAAGCGGGGAGACCGCGACATTCGCACGCTGCTGATCCACGGTGCCCGCGCGGTCTGGGCAAGGCCCACGGAAAGACGGATCCGAAAAGCCTGTGGGTCGCCCGGATGCGCGAGCGGCGGCACCCCAATGTGGTGGCCGTCGCCCTCACCAACAAAAATGCCCGGGTTGTCTGGTCGATCCTGGCGCAGGACGAGGAATACCGGCCCGACAAGACCGTCGCGGCGGCATGATCGACGCCGCCGAGTAGCCAAAGACGAACCCCCGGAACATTGCAGCAACTTGGCAGGAGATGATGAAAGGGTCGCTCCCATCGCTTCTTGAGCCTGATTTGTGGACCGGCACGGCAAGGCAAACGCCGCTGCCTTGGAGCCATTGAGGAAGAAGCGCGCGGAAATCCATCGGGGCTCGCGGCGACGAAATATCGGGCCGCTCAAAGAAGCCGGAGATACGTCCGCAATACGATCGCCGAACCAGAACCAACCAGACCGTTGCAATCAGGCGGGGTCCATATACGTCCACAAATGACAGAGCCATCCGGGGTCATTCTCTCCAAGTCGATATTCGGGGATAATGGTCCCGGACGACTGCCAGCGGCCGTCCGGGATACCGATCAGAACGGGCTGTCGGGGAAGTAGAAGTTCTCCGCGTTCTCGGGCGTGATAAGTTGCGAGCCGATGATGAACCGGCCCGACACCGGCGTGCTGGAGATCAGACCGAGTGCGGTCAGCTCGATCGCGGTCGAGATCTGCGCAGGCGGATAGGTCACGTTCACCGGAAGCTGAGGATCTCCCTCCATCATTCGGGCGATGATTTGCTTCATGCCGGCACCGCCGACGACCCACATCTCTTCCGCCCGGCCGGACTGGGCGATGGCTTCCAGCGCGCCGATGGCCATGTCGTCGTCAGCCGCCCAAACCGCGTCAATCTCGGCAAAGCGCGACAGGTAGTCCTGCATCACGTTGAAGGCATCGTCGCGGTTCCAGTTGCCGTGCTGCATGTCCAGCACCTCGATGCCGGACCCTTCAATAGCGGCCTGGAAGGCTTCCACACGCTCGTTATCCAGCGTGGTGGGGATGCCGCGCAGAACGACGATCTTGTCGCCCTCGGACAGCGTCTCGGCGAAGTACTCGCCCGCGACGCGGCCGAAGCCCGGGTTGTCGCCCGCGACGTAGAGATCCTCGATCCCCTCGACCGACAGGCCCCGGTCCACGACGGTCACCCAGATGCCGGCATCGGCCACCGCCTGCACCGGAGAGGTCAGCGGCGCGCTTTCGAAGGGCAGCACCACCAGTGCGTCGATGTCGCGGGTCGCCACCATGTCCTCGATGTCGTTGACCATGGTGCCGGCATCACCCGCCGTCGCAAGCACGAAGCTCAGCTGCGGATAGGTCTCTTCCAGCCGCCGGATCGTGTCCTGCGCGTGGAAGTTCAGCCCGCCCATGAAGCCGTGGGTAGCCGAGGGGATCGCGACGCCGATGGTATAGGACTCGTCCTGCGCCACGGCCCCGGTCGCGGTGAAGCCGCCCGCCGCTACGGCGGCCACGGCGATCGTGTTCAGAAAGCTCCTGCGTTTCATGATATTCCTCCCATGAAGTTCACCGCGCACCTGCGGCCTTTCTCTCGCGTTGCAGCACAACGGCGAGAATGACGATGACGCCCTGAATGGTGCCGTTCAGATACGGACTGACCATCGAGGCGAGGTTCAGGATGTTCCCGATCAGGCTGAGGATCAACACGCCGACAACCGTGCCCCAGACCCGGCCGAAGCCGCCTTTCAGCACCGTGCCGCCGATGATGACGGCGGCAATCGCCTCCAACTCCCATAGCACGCCGGTTGAGGCCGAGGCGGAACCGAGGCGGGGCACGTACATGATCGTCGCCAGCCCCACCAGCATGCCCAGCAGGACAAAGGTGGCGATCCGCACCCGGTCGACGTTGACGGCGGAATAGCGCGCCACTTGCTCGTTCGCTCCGATTGCCGCGCAGTGGCGGCCAAAGGCCGTGCGGCGCATCAGTACCTCGCCAAGGATCGCGACCAACGCGAAAACGATGATCGGCCAGCCAACGCCAAGGATGCCGTCGTAGTAGACCGGCCGGTAAAGCGCGCGCAGGTCGAAGTCGAGCGACAGCGTGCCGCCATCGGCGAGCCAGGTGACCAGTGAGCGGTAAATCCCCATCGTCCCCAGCGTGACGATGAACGCCTCGATCCGCACCTTGGCGATCAGCACGCCGTTCAGCCAGCCGGCGATGAACCCCGCGATCATCGCCACAGCCAAGCCGCACAGGATCACCGGGATTCCCACCCCCATGATGGGAATGAGCGAGTTCATCGCCAAGATCATCAGGCCAGCGACGAAGGCCGCCATGGAGCCGACCGAAAGGTCGATGCCGCCGGCAGTAATCACGAAGGTCATGCCGACCGCGATGATCCCGATGAAGGCAGACCGTGCCAGCACGTTGGTCACGTTGCCGTAGCTGAGGAAATTGGGGTTCAGCCACGCCCCCAACGCGATCAGCAGCAGCAGCGCCAGCACTGGGCCGAGCACGTGAAGGTTGATCGCCGGGAAATGGCGCGCAGCAGCGGTGCTCGTGGTGTCGCTCATGATGCCTTTACCTCCTCGCCGGGCATGCCCATGGCCAGCCGCACGATGGTCTGTTCGTTGATGTCATCACCTTCCAGAATGCCGGCGATGCGGCCTGCGGCCATCACGACAACGCGGTTCGAGAGCCCGATCACCTCTGGCAGTTCGGAGGAGACGACGATGACGCTTTTGCCTGCAGCGGCAAGGCCGGCGATGAATGTGTAAATCTGCTGTTTGGTGCCGATGTCGATGCCGCGCGTTGGCTCGTCGATGATGACGATCCGGGGCTCTGCCAGCATGGTTTTGGCCAGAAGAAGCTTCTGCTGGTTGCCCCCAGACAGGTTTCCCGCGTTCATGTTCAGGTCGCCCGCGCGAATGTCGAACTCGGCCACTGCCCTGTCCAGCGCCGCCGCCTCGGCCTTGCGGTCGATCAGGATGCGGGTGAACCGGTCGAGCGCCAGCAGCGTCAGGTTCTGGCGCAGGTTCTTGCCCAGCAGCAGGCCTTTCTCCTTGCGGTCCTCGGTCAGGTAGACCAGCCCGGCGCTGCGAGCGGCCATCACCGATCCGGGCTTCAGCGGCTTGCCCTCAATCGTGATGCGGCCGCTTGCCGGGCGCAGGCCCACGACCGCCTCCATCAGTTCGGTGCGCCCTGCGCCGACCAGCCCGGCAAAGCCCAGCACCTCGCCACGGCGCAGGGTGAAGCCAGCATCCTGGATCAGTCCCGGCACGCTCAACCCCTCGACCTGCAGCACGGGGTCGCCAAACACCTCTGGCTTTTCGGGGAACAGGCCCGACAGTTCGCGCCCTACCATCGCCTCGGCCATGCGGTCGGTGTTGAGTTCCCGGGCAGGGGCTTCCAGCACGTGGCGTCCATCACGCAGGACAGTCACGCGGTCGGCGATGCGCGCCACCTCGTCCAGTTTGTGCGAAGTGTAGAGGATCGCGGTGCCCGCAGCCCGCAGTCTGTCGATCTGCTCCAGCAGGATCTCGGTCTCGCGCGCGGTCAGCACCGCCGTCGGCTCGTCCATGATCAGCACCCGCGCCTCGCGGCCAAGTGCCTTGGCGATCTCGACCATCTGGCGGTTCGGAACCGATATGTCGGAGACCCGCGCGCGCGGGTCGACGTTGCTGTTCAGCCGCTGGAGCAGCGCGCGGCTTTCCGCCTGCATCCGACGGTGATCAAGGAACGGCCCGCGCTTGATCTCGCGGCCAAGGAAGATGTTTTCTTCTACCGTCAACTGCTGCGCGAGATTGAATTCCTGATGGATCATCACGATCCCCGCCGCCTCGGCCTGCTGCGAACCGGTGAAGCTGACGGGCGCGCCATTGAGGAGGATCTGACCGGACGTGGGCCGCAGATAGCCCGCGAGGATCTTCATCGTAGTGGATTTGCCGGCGCCGTTCTCGCCGATCAGCGCATGAACCTCGCCCGGGCGCAGGTCGAAGTCGATGTCGAACAGCACCTGCACGGCCCCGAAGCTGTGCGAGACGCCCGAGATGGCCAGCACCGGCGCGGTCACAGCGGCACCCAGGCCGCGTTGCGCTCCGACGACCGGATGCAGGCGGCGACGAAGGCCATGCCCTCCAGCCCGTCCGCGATGCCCGGAACGTCCGGCGGCGCCGTGTCGCCGGTCCGCCGTGCCACAATCGCATCGGCAGTCTTGTCGTAGAGATTGGCGAAAGCTTCCAGAAATCCCTCTGGATGGCCCGGTGGCAGGCGGGTGAAGCCGGCTGTTTCGGTTTCGGGGCCGGCGCGCGTCTGGATGCAGGTCGGCGCGCCAACCGGCGTATGCATCAGGCGGTTCGGGTTTTCCTGTGACCAGTCCAGTCCGCCCTTGTCGCCGAAGACGCGCAGGCGCAACCCGTTCTCGTGCCCGGGCGCGACCTGGCTGCACCACAGCATGCCGCGCGCGCCGTCAGCGAGGCGCAGCAGGACGTGGGCGTTGTCGTCCAGCCGCCGCCCCGGGCCGAACGATTGCAGATCGGCCGACAAAGCCTCAACCTGCTGCCCGGTGACGAAGCGCAGCAGGTTGAAGGCGTGGGTGCCGATGTCGCCGGTGGCCCCGCCGGCGCCACTTCGGGCCGGATCATCGCGCCATTCGCCCTGCTTCGTGGTCAACGCGGCCGGGTCGGTCATCCAGTCCTGCGGGTATTCGACCTGCGCCACCCGCAGCCGCCCAAGGTCGCCCCGCGCCACCATCTGCCGCGCCTGCCGGACCAGCGGATAGCCGGTGTAGTTGTGGGTCAGCACGAACAGCGTCTCGGAGGCTTCGACCATTCGCGCCATCTTGCGCGCCTCGGCCATGGTGGCGGTCAGCGGCTTGTCGCAGATCACATGGATGCCGCGTTTCAGAAACTCGCGTGCCACGGGGAAGTGCAGGTGATTGGGAGTGACGACCGCCACCGCCTCGATCCCGTCCTTCAGCCGCGCCTCGCGCTGCGCCATTGCCTTGTAATCGTGGTAGATGCGATCCTCGGCCAGCCCGACCTCCGACCCCGACGCCTGCGCCCGCTCAGGCGTCGATGAGAGCGCGCCGGCAACCAGAGCGAAGCGCCCGTCCAGCCGTGCGGCGATCCGGTGCACCGCACCTATGAAGGCGCCGCTGCCGCCGCCGACCATGCCCAGCCGGATCGGCCCGCTACGATCGGCAAAGCGGCTCATCGGTCCAGACCCAGGATGCGGCGGTTCGCGGCCTCATCCGTGCCGGCGCTGGCAAAATCGTCAAAGGCACGCTCGGTCACGCGGATTATGTAGTCGCGCACGAATTGCGCCCCCTCGCGCGCGCCGTCTTCGGGGTGCTTCAGGGCACATTCCCATTCGACCACCGCCCAGCCGTCGAAATCGTTCGCCGCCAGTTTGGAGAACACCGCGCCGAAATCCACCTGCCCGTCGCCGATGCTGCGGAACCGCCCCGCGCGGTTCACCCATGACTGATAGCCACCATAGACGCCCTGCCGCCCGGTTGGGTTCAGCTCGGCATCCTTGACGTGGAACATCCGAATCCGGTCAGCATAGATGTCGATGTTGTCGAGGTAATCCAGCGCCTGCAGCAGGTAGTGCGACGGATCGTACAGCATGTTGCAGCGCGCGTGGCCGTTCACCCGGTCAAGGAACATTTCGAAGGTGACGCCGTCATGCAGATCCTCGCCGGGGTGGATCTCGTAGCAAAGGTCCACGCCGTGTTCGTCCGCCAGGTCGAGGATCGGGCGCCAGCGCCGCGCCAGTTCGTCGAATGCGGTCTCGACCAGCCCGGCAGGACGCTGCGGGAACGGGTAGAGATAGGGCCAGGCCAGCGCGCCGGAAAAAGTGGCAAGCGCCGTCAGCCCCATGTTGGCCGAGGCCCGGATCGCCAGCCCCAGCTGATCGACCGCCCAGGCCTGCCGCGCCGCCGGGTCGCCGTGGACGGACGAGTCGGCAAAGCCGTCCATCATCGTGTCATAGGCGGGATGCACCGCGACAAGCTGGCCCTGCAGATGCGCCGAAAGCTCCGTTACCGAGATGCCGTTCTCGGCCGCCTGCCCAACAAAGGCATCGCAGTAATCGCGCGATGCGGCAGCCTGCTTCAGGTCGATCAGCCGCGCATCCCAGCTTGGCACCTGCACGCCGATGTAGCCGGAATCCGCCGCCCAACGGGTAATGTCCTGCCATGTGGAGAATGGCGCAGTGTCATCTGCGAATTGCGCCAGAAACAGCGCCGGCCCCTGCATCGTTTTCACGGTCATTCCTCCCGCCACTGTCCGTGGCGCCTGACTCATGTAATCGATTACAGTTTTAGTCTATGCTCCTTGAGATCGTTTACAAGATCTTTTTTGCGCGCCAGTATCTCTGCCAGAGAGGACTCCTGGCGTGCGACAGAAAACGGCGACGATTCAGGATATTGCCCGCATAGCCAAGGTCTCCACTGCGACCGTTAGCCGGGCACTGTCCACCCCCGGACAGGTCACCGAGTCGACCCGCGAGCGCGTGATGCAGGCGGTGCAGCAGACCGGTTATCAGGTCAACCCCACCGCCCGGAACCTGCGAAGGCGGCGGACCGGTAGCATCCTGGCGCTGGTTCCGAATTTGGCCAACCCGTTCTTCTCCCAGATCCTCTCCGGTCTCGCCGCGGTGGTAGCGGCTGAAGGCTACGGCTTGCTGATCGCCGATACCCAAACCGATCCTGACCCGGCGACACGGGTGTCATTCTATCTCGACAACCGCGTCGCCGACGGGTTGGTGCTGTTTGACGGGCGACTGGCCGACAAGCGGCTCGCCCGGCGCTCCCGCGTGCCGATCATCCTTGCCTGTGAATGGGGCGACCCGCTGTTCCCCTCGGTGCGGGTGAACAACGTTGAGGGCGCGGCGCTCGCTATCCGCCACCTTATCGAGCGTGGGCATCGTTCAATCGGGCATATCACCGGCCCTCGCGGTAACGTGCTGACCGACACCAGGCTGGCCGGCACCCGCTCGGCACTGAGGGCGGCAGGCTTGGAGTTGCCCACGGATTGGGTTTTCCATGGCGATTTCAGCCTCGATTCCGGAGCGGCGGCAGCCCGGCGCTGGATGGATCAGGCTGACCGACCTACGGCAGTGTTCTCAGCTTCGGACGAGATGGCCTGCGGCTTCATCGGCGCGCTACAGCACGCCGGCCACACACTACCAGCAGAGGTATCCGTCATAGGATTCGATGATATCGAGGTCAGCGGGCACCTGACCCCGGCACTGACCACGATCAGCCAGCCCCGCCGCCGGATCGGCGAGCGCGCCGCCGCGAAGCTGACGCAAATGATCGCGGCCGAGACCCTGACTTGCGACTCTGAGGAGATTGCGGTCGAATTGGTCTGCCGTGAGAGCGTTCGTACGCTTGCCAGTGGGTTGCGGTGTCGATGAGGTCGCCGAAGACATCGACGACGGAAACAGAGGAACAAGTGCGGCTGAAGCTCGGAACCGGGTAGCATCCCAGACAACCCGCTGCCCTTCCACTCACGGCAGCACGCTGATGCGGTCATTCTGCCAGCCGCCCACCATCGCGCTCAGCGCGGCGGGCTCGATCACCTCGACCTCATCGCCCCACTTGTAGAGATGCCAGGCCATCTCGACCATGCCACTTGCCGCGAAGGTGACGATCAACCCGCCATCCGGCTTTGTCAGAGAAAAGGAACGTGATACGCTCACCAACCCCGGTTGTTCTGTCTCCTGCCGCACTTTCATGGCTACTACCCTGAAGAACAATCGTTTATGCCCTCGGATCTAACAGAGGGGCAAAGAAGCTAGCACTGCAGTGATTCCTCTGACAACGCCTGTCTGACGCTACCCTCCAGCACGATGTCGGAAAATCTCAGCTAAGGATTCCAAGTGCTTGAGGCGTTGGCTGCGCGACGCCGTGATCGCGCCATTCAACAACCGCACGAGACATCACATCAGCTCCAGCGAGTCTCTCCGTAGCGTTGCTCGAACTTGCACAGCAAAGCGAGTTCAAGCTCTTCGTTCCGGATCGCGCAGGCGGTTTGCGACCATTTCTCGCGTTCCAATCTCTATCCGAAAGCACTTCGCACCGTCGATCCTTCCACGTCCAGGTCAAGTATGGCCGATCCGAGGCACTTGCCGTGGGCATCGAGGGCGAGTGAGCGGGTGACGCCCCCTCGCAGCGCGCCGCGCATCACGAAATTCAGGGCTCCGAGTTGCGGAAGTTCGTAGCGGACAACCTCCCCGGTCACGAGACCTCGAAAGTGCTCGCGCACACGCTCGGCGGTCACCTCGCGGGCGATCATGTCGAAGTCCGCCGGGTCGAAGGCAATAACCGAGATGTTCGAGGTGTCGCCCTTGTCCCCGGTGCGGGAATGGGCGAGTTCGCGCAGGCGCATTTCAGGCCTCCTGAATGTCGATCGCAGTTCTGACCTGCGTTTCGGGGATGAGGGTTGAGACGATTCCGACGATTTCCCGTGTCGATTTCGCCGCCCCCCCGCCGCCGGCAGGACCATTGAGGTAGAGCGACTCGACCTCGTTGCCGACCCGCTCAGCCTCCTCGAGGCTATCGGTGCGACCGACGAAGCGCACCCGCACCTCGCGCGGGGCGGTCCCATTTGCGGAGAGGCGCGCCCCGAGGATCGAGTCGACGCCAATAAGCTCGCCGCGCGTCTCCTGGCAGGCTACCCCCATGATCTTCAGACGCTCGGCCACGATCTCGACCGCCAGCCGTCCGCGCTCCATCGCCCCGGGACCGGCATAGGAGATCTGTCCTTCGCCAACATAAGAGTCGATGTAGCCGACCGAGACCTTGAGGGAGCCCGTACGCGCGCTGCCGCCGCCGCCCGTGACGCGGACCGAGTCCGCGTCGAGGGCCTCGATGACAACGCCGGAAAAATCAGCGGCCACGTCGGGCTGGAGATAACGCGCGGGGTCGTGGACCTCGTAAAGGAGTTGCTCCTTGACGGTCGCCGGGGTGACAGCTCCTCCGGACCCTTTGACCTTGGTTACGGTGACGTTGCCTTCCTCATCGACCTCTCCGATCGGAAATCCGAGGCGGGCGAGATCCGGCACATCCTTGTAACCTGGATCGGCAAAGTAGCCGCCAGTGATCTGGCCGGCGCATTCGAGCAAATGGCCGACGATCGTTCCGCGACCGAGACGGGTCCAGTCGTCCATTGACCAACCGAAGGCATGGATGAGTGGCCCGAGAAAGAGGGCGGGGTCGGCGGCGCGGCCGGTGACGACAACCTCGGCGCCTTGGGACAGTGCCTCGGCGATCGGGGTCGCACCAAGGTAGGCGTTGGCTGAAATCACCCTGCAGTCGAGCTCGGAGATCGGCCGGCTCGTCTCGTCGAGCTGGTAGTCTCCTGACTGCACCTCGGCCAGCACGTCGTCGCCGGTGACGGCAGCGACGCGCAGTCCCTGCAAGCCAAGCTCGCGTGCGACTTCCCGCACCGCTTCGGCTGCCGCAAGCGGGTTGGCCGCGCCCATATTGGTTATGATCCGCACCCCGCCGGCACGACAGGCGGGTAGGACGGCCCGCATCCGTGCCACAAGGAGGGGATCGAAACCGGCGGCAGGATCACGAAGGCGGGCCTGCTGGGCGAGCGCGATCGTGCGCTCCGCGAGGCACTCGAAGACGAGAAAGTCGAGATCGCCTTTCTCTGCCAATTCGACCGCGGGTTCTATGCGATCTCCGGAAAAGCCAGCGCCGGCGCCGATGCGGACAGTCTTCATGGCTTCATCCTTCCTGTGGCGTATCCGCGTGACGCACCTTGACGATCTCTCTACGGCGCCAGAAACCGAGGGCGAGCAGCGTGAGCGCGAGCGGCGGGCCGCCCCAGTGCGGTGTGATCGCGAGTGCGATGGCGGCGAGATAGAGCATGACGTCGAGCGTCCGCCGGCCGAAGAGCGGCTGGCCGCTCAGGAGGCACGGAATCGCGATGACGAGCACGAGACCCGACATCGCCGCCTCTGCGATTGCGAAGATGCCCCCTTGGCCGATCATTCCGGGATAGAGCAGGAGCATGAAGGGCACGATGTAGACGACCGCCGCGAGCCGCACCGCCTCCAGTGCCGCGGGAAGCCAGTTGGTCCCGGCAATGCCGGCGCCGACGAAGACCGCGACGCAGACAGGCGGCGTGATGACCGAGAGCGTCGCGAAGTAGAAAACGAACATGTGCGCCGCGAGCGGCTCGACACCAACTACGGTCATTGCGGGCGCAAGGACGGCGGCGACCAACACGTAGGCGGCTGTCGTGGGCAGCCCCATCCCCATGATCAGACACACGCCAGCGACGATCAGCGCCACGAAGAAGGTGCGGTCGCCTGCGAGTTGGAC
This sequence comes from Pararhodobacter sp. SW119, assembly GCF_017811755.1. Lineage (GTDB taxonomy): Bacteria > Pseudomonadota > Alphaproteobacteria > Rhodobacterales > Rhodobacteraceae > Pararhodobacter. Next base: position 12,037 of record NZ_JADDJF010000043.1, read on the forward strand.
AATCATAGAACTGAGCGTGACGCCAATGCCGGTGAGATTGATCATGGAGACGAGGATCTGCGCACCGGCAAGCAGCACGCCAATGATCACGAGCCCGCGCCCCGCATCACCGAGGCCGTCCAGTACCCGACTGGCCATCTCGCGCGGGGGCATTCGACCCGCGCGAGTAATAACGAAGGCAACCAGCAGGCCCATGATCCCCCAGAAGGCGGCGGTGGCAATCGAACGTCCCAAAAAGACGCCGGTAAAGAGGAGACCGAGTGCTGCGACAATCGGCAGCACGCGCCGTGGGGCAACGATGTCGCGCCACGGCGGAAGCTCGTCCTCCGGCACGATACGGAGACCGCGGCGGACCGCGGTGATGTGGACGGTGACGAAGACCGAGACGTAGAACAGCATGGCCGGCAGGATCGCAGCGACCATCACCGTGAGATAGCTCACGCCGAGAATCTCGGCCATCACGAAGGCGGCGGCACCCATGATCGGCGGCGCGATCTGGCCACCGGTCGAAGCGACGGCTTCCACCGCCGCGGCGAAGGGGCGCGGATAGCCGAGCCGCTTCATCATCGGGATGGTGAAGTTGCCGGTGGTTGCGACATTTGCGACGGCACTGCCGCTCACCATGCCGAAGAGGCCGGAGGAAATGGTCGCGATCTTGGCGGCGCCGCCGGGGCTTCGCCCGCCGAGGCGCATGGCAAGATCCATGAATGCCTGGCCACCGCCAGTGTGCAGCAGCAGCGCCCCGAAGAGCACGAAGGCAGCGATGACCGTCGAAGCGATGCCGAGCAGCATGCCCCAGACACCGAGATCGCTGAGGAAGATCGTCTCGGTAACGAAATCAACATCGAAGCCGCGGTGGCCCAGGGCGCCCGGCAAACGGTCGCCGAGAAGGGCGTAGGCAAGACCGACGATCATCAGCACAGGGAAAATCAGACCGACAGCGCGCCTGCCGATTTCGAGAAGAGTCACGACGAGTCCTGCGGTGAGAATCTTGTCCGTGGTCGTCGCCCAGGGGAGCGACGTCATGATCGCATCGTAGTTCACGACGATATAGCCGCAGGCGGCGAGCGTCAGCGCGGCAAGCGCGAGATCGACAACAATGCCAATCGGGCGCCAGCGAGTGCTGGCGCCCAAGGGGTAGATGGTCAAACCGAGGCTGACAACCAGCGCGAGGAAAAGCGCGCGCTGGATCAGGCTCTCGAACGGTCCGGTGGCCGCCGTATAGAAGACGAACAATCCGATGGTCAGGGCAAGGCCCTTGGAGAGCATTTCACGCATTGCCAACTCCTTCACGGCGCCTGCCCGGATCGCCTCAGTTCGCAGACGCCGGCACCAGGTGATCGGGAACGTCTATGCCCTGCTCACGGAACCAGCGATATGCACCGGGATGCAAGGGGATCGTTCCATAGGTCACAGTGAGTTCCGCGAGATCTGCATCGCGCAGTTCGGCCATCGCGTTCGCTTGTGCCGTTTCGTCTTCCATGACAGTCTTGACGATCTGGTAGGCGGTTTCCTCGCTGAGATCCGGGCTGGCCGCCACGCCGACGCCGAAGCTCCAGGTCGTATAAGCGGGCATGCTGTCGTCGGAGCTTTCGGGGATCTCGACGATCGAGACGTCAGGCATCTCGGACCGCAGGCGCTCCTGCTCCTCCTCGGTGAGGCTGAGTACGGTGATCGGCGTGAAGGTCGCGATATCGAGGGTGGACGCATCAAGTCGCATCCCAGCACCGGACTTCACGTAACCGATCACCCGGTTGTCCTTGATCATGTCGACGACATCTGTGGTGGAGCCGCGCACATGGGCAGGCTCGATCCCGAGTGCTGCAAAGACCGCTTCCGAGGTCTGCTCGGTCGCAGAGCCGCGTATCCCCGGATTGAGGCGCTGGCCCGCCAGCTCAGCCATGCTGGTGATCCCGGCATCCCGGCGCACGACGACGTTCTGCGGCGCCGCCGTGTAGACCCAGAGGAGCTGTGTTTCGACGGGTTGTCCCTCGAACTCATTCGTGCCGGCAAGGGCGTGATGGGCAACATTGGTGGTGACGAGGCCGAGGTCGACCTGGCGGCGCTGGATGCGACGAAGATTGTCCAGCGTTGCGCCGGTCTCGACGACCGAGGCTTCCACTTCGGCGACGCGCTCGTTTACAAGCTGGGCAACGGCCACGAAGTAGCCGTAGTGGCTGGACGACGCCGAGGTCGATCCAATCAGAAGGCGCTCGCTGGCGTTTGCTGGCAGAACGAGCGCGAAAGCGGCGGCGCCGCCGAGAAGAACGTGACGAAGGGACATGCAACACTCCTGTGTCTGATCTGGTCGGGCCGCGCGATTGCGCCGCGCCGTACGAAAGTCGGCGATCGGATATCAGCATCCGTTGCCGAGCGAGTTCATGGGGGGTGATGCGATCTCGAGGCCTCCCTGGACGATCGTCAGCCTCCTCCCAAAGGCCGTGATGCCTACGATGCATGAATCTGACTGGTTCCGGAAGTGAATGTATTACATTATTCGATGCATGAGACGCATCAACCTCGACCTGTTTGAACTTCAGGCTTTTGTCCGGCTCGCCGAGAAGGGCAGTTTCCGTGCCGCTGCCGACGACGTGGGCCTGTCAGGTTCAGCCCTTAGTCGGCTGATCGTAAGAATCGAGGAAAAACTCGATGCAAGGCTTTTTGACCGAGACACCCGAAATGTCGAACTGACACCCCAGGGGCGCCGGTTGCTCGAGCTCAGCGGTCGCATCCTGGCGGAAACCGAGGCTGCGCTCGACGAGTTCGATGTGTTCCTCGCGGCACGACGCGGGCAACTGACACTCGCCGGTCTACCTTCGGTCACTGCCGGTCTGCTACCGCCGATTGTCGCACGCTTTGCCGCCGATCGGCCTGACGTTGATGTCCGGATCTTCGATGCCCTTTCCGATGGCGTCATTGAGGCACTACTCGATGGGCGGGCCGACCTCGGATTCACGGCGGGCGCGGTAACCGCATCCGAGCGGCTGGCCTTCCGGCCGCTGCTCGACGAGCCGTTCATGGCCGTCGCGTGGCCTGGAGGACCGCTAGATGAGCCAAGGACCTACACCTGGACCGAACTCGTCGGGATGCCCTTCATCGCCATGTCGCCGGGGACCAGTGTCCGTGCACTCACCGAGGCCGCGGTCGCTCAAGAGGGCTTGAGCCTGCGGCCGAGATTCGAGGTGTCGCACCTCGCCACAGCCGGAGCACTCGTGGCCGAGGCTCTTGGCGTCACCGCCCTCCCTTCGCTGACGCTGCCCGTCCTCGGCGGCCGCCAGTTGGTCGTGCGCCCACTCGAAAAGCCGGCGATGGTGCGCCGCATCGGACTTGTCTATCTCGCCGGGCGAACGCCATCGCCATCGGCGAGCGCCTTTCGCGACTTGTTGCTCAGCGCTGATTTTCGTCCGTTTGTATCCGCAGCCAAGACGTATCAGCCCTGACGAAACCGCGCTGCACCCAAGGTGTCGAAGGCGAGCGCCTGCTTTTGAGGCAGGTTTAGCGGACCGATGCCAGTATCGGGAGCCAATGGCCTGGATCAGTAGGGCGTGCCCGCATTCTGTCGCTGCACCCGGGCCGCTTCGGCCCACCAGGCAAGATCGGCGGCGAAGCGTGGAAAGGCCCCGGCGAGGGCAGCTCCGGCCTCGCCGACGGGCTGTGCGTCGGCATCCAGGGCCTTGCCGATGCCGCCCACTGCGAGCGAGCTGGAAATCGGGACCATCCCCATTTCGGAAATCGTTCCGTGCCAGGCGAGGGCGGCCCGGACCCCAGAGAAGCGACCTGCGGAATAGCTCGCAATTGCCGCGGGCCGCCAGAACCATTCCTCAAGGAAATGGTCAGTCAGGTTCTTCAATCCCGGCTGGACGCCCCAGTTGTATTCACCGGTGACGAAGACGAACGCATCGGCCTTGCGAATCCTTTCCGCAAGCTCTTCCAGCGCGGGTGGGGCTTCGCCGACGGGATACTCCTTGTACATGCGGTCGAGCATGGGCAGGTCGATTGCCTTGGCGTCGATCAGCGCGGCATCGGCGCCGAGGTCGTTCAACTCCCGGACAGCGTATTGAGCGAGGCGTATGCCCAGCCGGTCGGCGCGGTAGGAGCCATAAAGGACGAGGATACTGTGGGCCATGACATCTCCCTTCGGTGAATTGGCAGGTTCGGTATTCAGGCGGCCCGCAGGGGGGCATCGCGGCCGCCCACTTCTCCAGTTCCCCGAGCATACCGAACTAATCAGCGAACGCACTGGTCGGGGATGGGGGCACGAAGAGGCCGGTTTGATCTGGAGGCCGCGGCTGCGAGTTGCGGCCCACAAGCCTCTCAACTGGTCACAAACTGCAGAAGGTCGGCGTTCAGGAGGTCGGCGTTCACCGTCAGCATGCCGTGCGAGAACCCCGGATAGGTCTTCAGCATGCCGTCCTGCAGCAGTTCGATCGCCTTCAGCGCCGAGGCGGCGATCGGAACGACCTGGTCGTCCTCACCATGCAGGACCAGCGTCGGCACGGTGATCGCCTCGAGGTCCCTGGTCTGGTCGGTTTCCGAGAAGGCTTTGATGCCGTCGTAATGCGCCTTGGCGCTGCCCATCATGCCCTGCCGCCACCAGTTCTGGATCACGCCTTCCTGGATCGTCGCGCCCTCACGGTTGAAGCCGTAGAACGGCCCGGCCGGGACATCGCGGAAGAACTGCGCGCGATTGCCGGCCAGCGCGGTCCGAAAGCCGTCGAAGACCTCCATCGGCGTGCCCTCGGGATTGGCGTCGGTCTGCAGCATCAGGGGCGGGATGGCGGCGACGAGCACGGCCTTGGCCACTCGGCCCGCAGGTTCGCCGTGTCGCGCCACATAGCGCGCGACCTCGCCGCCCCGGTGGAATGGCCGATATGGACCGCGTTCCGCAGATCCAGCGCCTCGACGACAGCCAAGGCGTCGGCCGCGTAATGGTCGATGTCGTGACCCTCGGCAACCTGCTCCGAACGGCCGTGCCCGCGCCGGTCGTGTGCCACGACGCGGTAGCCTTTGGACAGGAAGAACAGCATCTGCGCGTCCCAGTCGTCGGAGCTGAGCGGCCAGCCATGGTGGAAGACGATGGGCTGGGCGTCCCGCGGGCCCCAGTCCTTGTAGAATATCTGTACGCCGTCGTCGATTGTGACAAAGCCCATGGTGGGTTCTCCTTGTTGAGCATCGTGTGTAAAAAGCCGCGCGGAATTCACGACTCCCGGAGGAAAGGCTCACTCGGAAAACGATCCTTGGACATTTTTGAGTTGCTCCTTCGAGCTGACAGATCCCGGCTGAATTCGTTGCAGGCGCGAGCTGTCGTGGGATTGACTCGCTACATCGCGGCGCCCTGTGTGGCGGTCAGGGCGGACCAGATCATCAGGACCCCGAAAGCCACGAAGATGATACCGGTCAGCGTCCGTCCGCGCCGCGCATGCTCCGGGTTGCGGAGCAGTCGGCCGAAATGTCGGGCTCCGAAGGCATAGCCACCGAGAACGATGAGCTTCACGACGACGAAGGTCGCAACCAAAAGGGCGAGGACGGATGGTCCGCTCCCTACCGGGAGGAACTGGGGGAACAGCGCGGCGAAGAACAGGATGGCCTTCGGATTGCTGATCCCGACACCGAAGGAGTGAAGCCAAAGCCCCAACGCACTTTCCCCATGAGCCGCCTGCATGGCCGTCGGATCCGCTTGCGACGCGGCAGGGCGAAGAAAGGTCCATCCGAGCCAGATGATGTATGATGCACCCGCAAGGCGCAGGGCGAGGAAGGCAACCGGATAGGCAAGGAGCAGGGCGCCCAACCCGATGATGGAAAACGTGGCCAGCAACGCGATCGCGACCAGATCGCCGCTCAGCGCGGCCAGCGCGCGGCGCCACCCGTAGGCAATGGCGTTGTTCACGATGAACACCGTGGACGGACCGGGGGTCGCGGCCTGGGTCGCACTGACGAAGAGAAAGGTCAGATAGGCTGGGAGTTCCATTCTCGCAGTCCTTCGGCGACGCTGACATCGAGGACGCACGCAACTTGCCGTTCCCTTGGGCAATTCGATAGTGCCATACTCGAGCAAACTGTGTCGCGAAACGGGGAACGCCGAAATGAAAATCGAGGATCTGCAGACATTCGTCGCCGTGGCCGATGCCGGGGGTGTTTCGGCCGCCGCGCGCCGGCTCGGCGTCTCAAAGTCGATCGTGAGTCGGCGGCTCTTCCGGATCGAAGCGGAACTCGGCACCCAGCTTGTCGCGCGGACGACCCGCGGCGCCGCGCTCACGGAGGCGGGATCGACGTTCAGGGACCATGCGGCCCGGGCTAGTGCCGAGATTGATACGGCGCGGGAAACGATCCTGCCGACTGGCGGGCTACGTGGCCGCCTCAGGGTTGCCATGCCGCTTTCCCTCGGGCCGACCCACTTCGCCCCCGCGCTGGTGGACATGGCACATCGCCACCCGCACCTGCATATCCAGACGTCATACAGCGATCGTTTCGTCGATCTGATCGCGGAAGGTTTCGATTGCGCCCTTCGGGTCGGATATCTTCCGGATTCCAACCTGATCGCGAAGCGCATCGTTCCGATCCATGGAACGCTTGTTGCAAGCCCTAGCTATATCAGGGCGCACGGGTCACCCGAGACGCCGGACGAAATTATCAGCCACGAAGCGCTCATGCAGGGAACGGAATCATGGCAATTCATGGATGGCGACAAAATCGTCACGGTTCAGCCGCAGGGCAGGTTCAAGGCCAACAGCGCTGCGGCGCTCGCAGGCGCATCTGCGGCAGGTCTCGGCATCGCCTGGCTCCCTGATTGCATCATAGCTGAATATCTGGCTTCCAGCGCCCTCGTCCCGATCATGACTCGTTATCCGCCGCCTTCGGCTGGCGCCTATGTCGTACGACCGCCCGGTCAGCACCCCGCACGGAAGATCCGCGTCCTGGCCGAAACGCTAATCGAACACTGCGCACGAGATCCAGCCATGTGGGGTCTCGACCGCCAAAAATCCGAAAGGCGCAAGGCGCTGACGGGCAGATAGGCGCGGCACCCAACGAGCTTGCGGCCCGTGACCTGCCCGCGTTCCACTTGGCGCGACACAGTTGCGTGCGTCCCAAGGCTAGCCGCCGGGCTGCTACGGCGTCAATCTACACATCAATCGCACCGGCATCGTCCAACCCTTCGGGCATTCCGGATGCATCTGGATCAGGCATTCGCATCGGCAAGCACGAGCCCGGCCGCGTGCCAAAAAGAGGACGACGCGCATGAGTTGGAACCCGGCACTCGACCCCGGCTGCCCCGATGAGGTGGGCGTGGATGCCATCGAGACGCTCATCGTCCCGCGGGCCAGGGATCTTGGCGGCTTCGAGGTCCGGCACGCATTGCCCGCCCCAAAGCGGCAAATGGTCGGGCCGTTCATCTTCTTCGACCAGGCCGGGCCGGCCGAACTGCTGACCGGTCAGGGCATCGATGTCCGGCCGCATCCGCATATCGGCCTCGGGACCGTCACCTACCTGTATCGCGGCGATTTCCACCACCGCGACAGCACCGGCGCCGATCAGATCATCACACCCGGCGCGCTGAACTGGATGGTCGCCGGGCGCGGCGTGACCCACTCCGAGCGTACGTCGGAGGCTGCTCGCAGCGGTCCGAACGGCCTGTTCGGGATACAGACATGGCTGGCCCTGCCCGATACCCATGAAGATGTGGCACCCAGTTTCGAGCACCACGGCAAGGAGGCGCTGCCGATGATCGAGGATCGCGGCCTATCCGTTCGGCTGATCCTCGGCAGCGCCTACGGAAAGACCGAGCCCGCGACCATGCTCACGCAAACCTTCTATGCCGATGTGACGCTCGAGCCGGGAAACCGCCTGCCGATGCCGGACGATCACGAGGACCGGGGCATCTATATCGTCGAAGGGTCCATCTCGGTCGCGGGACAGGAATTCGATGCGGGTCGGATGATGGTCTTCCGCCCGGGCGACAGGATCACCGTCGTCGCCGGCGACCGGGGCGCGCGGCTCATGATCCTGGGCGGCGCGACCTTTCCCGGCCCCCGCTACATCTGGTGGAACTTTGTCGCTTCTTCACGGGAGCGCATTGAACACGCCAAGGCGGAATGGCGCGCCGCGAATTGGGGCAAGGGGCGCTTCGATCTTCCGTTCGATGACCGCGATGAGCACATTCCCTTGCCGGATTGACCGGTGCCGATGGATTGATTGGCGGGTCGCAATGCGAGCAACCCAAGATTAATGACCGACTCCCGCAAGGGAGAGATGCTGAATGGAGAAGACGCGCGATGAGCACCAATTGGCCCCGACTCGACTACCTTGGATGGCGCGAGACCTGTTCCGCCCTGCACCTCTATCTGCAGATCGTCGGAAAGTACCGACTGACGCACACGCCGTGGCTGAACCATTCCTGGAACGCCACATTCTATGTCACGCCGACCGGCCTGACATCCTCACCGATCCCGGACGGTCCGGGCATCGAGATCCGGTTCGATTTCCGCGAGCATATGGTCATCGGCACCTGCGGTAACGGCCGCGAGGCGAGGATCGCGCTGGAGCCGTCCACGGTTGCGGCGTTTCGCGCGAACTTCGTGCAGATGATTGCCGATCTCGGCGGCACGCCAACCTTCAACGACACCCCGAACGAGGTGCCGAGCCCCATGCCGTTCAGCAAGGACCATCGCGACCGGCCCTATGACCGGGAGGCGGTGCAGCGCTACCACCAGGCGTTGGTGGCGATTGACAGCGTATTGGGCAGGTTTCGGACCTCCTTTACAGGCAAGTCCAGTCCCGTCCACCTGTTCTGGGGGGCCTTGGATCTCGCGGTCACCCGGTTCTCGGGGCGGCGCGCGCCGCTCCACCCTGCCGGGATCCCAGCCCTGCCGGACGACGTGGCGCAGGAAGCCTATGACCGCGAAGTCTCCTCGGCAGGTTTCTGGCCGGGCGGCAACGGCATCGACTACCCTGCCTTCTATGCCTACGCCTATCCGGCACCCGGCGGGTATCGGGGCGCGCCGGTCCGGCCCGAGGCGGCATTCTGGCATGAGGGTCTGTCGGAATTCATGTTGCCGTACGATGCCGTGCAGACTGCCGCTGATCCCGACGAGGCGCTTATGGCTTTTCTGGTCTCGACCTACGACGCCGCCGCTGACCTTGGACAATGGGACCGCGAACTTCTGGAGTGCGCACAGGGCCGACCGCGCCAGGTGCGCCGGCCCAGTGCGGGAATGGCAAAGGACGCGCCCTCGCCAACCGATGTCCCGGTGGAACGGGAAGATGGCGCATCGAAGGGGCGCTACCGCCTGGTCATCGATGGCAACGAGGCGGAGATGACCTACAGCCGGGTCGGCAAAAGTCAGATCATCATCGACCACACTGAAGTGCCTGCGGTCTTGCGTGGCCGCAAGGTCGGAGAGCGGCTTGTGCGACAGGCGGTCGAGGATGCGCGGCGGGACAGGGTGGTCATCATCCCGCTCTGCCCGTTCGCGAAGGCACAGTTCGACCGCCATCCGGATTGGCAGGACGTGTTGCGCCAGTCGAGGACCTGACTTCCAATGGACCGCATCTTGCGCTGGACGGGTCATTCGGGTCAATGGACGGGGCGCTGACGGTGCGGCCGGTCCTTGAGCCGCACAGCATCGCGATCGGCGAAAGCCGCCGGAAAGAAGGAACCATCGCCCGCTGCCGAAGTGATCCGGGGGCCGGCACCACAGTGGAAACGACGCCGGACGCTGCCGCGCACCGGCGTTGCAATTTTTGAAGGGCGAGCCGATGGCCGCAGAGGGGTTGGGGCCAGTCATCGGTCCGGCGGTCGTGCTGATGGGGGCAGCGGTGATTGCCGTGCCGCTGTTCCGGCGTCTGGGGCTGGGGTCGGTGCTGGGCTATTTTGCCGCCGGGGCAATGGTGGGGCCATCGGTGCTGGGGCTGTTTACCGACCCAGATACGATCCTGCATTTCGCGGAACTTGGCGTGGTGATGTTTCTGTTCGTCATCGGGCTGGAATTGCGCCCGCAAAAGCTCTGGGCGCTGCGGGGGCAGATCTTCGGGCTGGGACTGGCGCAGGTGAGCCTTGCGATTGCGTTGCTGACGCTGGCGGGCGTGGCGGTCTTCGCGCTTCCACCGATCACGGCGTTCATCGCCGGTGCCGGGTTCGTGCTTTCCTCGACCGCCGTGATCATGTCCACCTTGCAGGAACGCGGGCAGATCGCCAGCCACGAGGGGCAGAAATCTGTCTCGATCCTATTGTTCGAGGATCTGCTGATCGTGCCCTTGCTGGCAGTCGTCGCCTTCCTGTCGCCTGTCGGTCAAGGCGATGGCGGGTTGGTCGACGTGGCGCTGGCATTGGCCGGGCTGGTGGCGCTGCTTGTGGCCGGCCATTGGCTGCTTGATCCGTTCTTCGCACTTCTGGCGCGGGCCCGTGCCCGCGAGGTGCTGAGCGCCGGGGCACTCCTGGTCGTGCTGGGGTCTGCCCTCCTGATGGAGACGGTGGGCCTGTCGATGGCGATGGGGGCGTTTCTGGCCGGGGTCATGCTCTCCGGCTCCAGCTATCGCCACCAGATCGAAAGCGATATCGAGCCGTTCAAGGGCCTTCTGATGGGGTTGTTCTTTCTGGCGGTCGGCATGTCGTTGGACTTGGCCGTCGTGGCCGCGGAATGGCCGCTGCTGCTGGCCATGCTGGTGGTCTATGTGCTGGTCAAGGCGGTGGCCATCTATGCAACGGCGCGGGCCTTTGGCGGGGTCAATCTGGTCGCCTTGCGCCGCACCGTCATGTTTGCCCAAGGGGGCGAGTTTGCGTTTGTCCTCTATACCGCCGCCTTAGCGGGTGGGGTGATCGACGCGCGGGAAAATGCAATCTTCTCGACCGTTGTGATCCTGTCCATGGCGATCACACCGCTGATCCTGATTGTCGCTGACCGGTTTTTGCGTGATCCTGGCACCGAGCTGGATGGGGTTGAAGCAGCGGACGGGTTGCGAGGGCAAGTTCTGGTGATCGGCTTCGGGCGTTTTGGCCAGATCGCGCTGCAGATGCTGCTGGCACGGGGTGCGCAGGTCTCGGTCATCGAGAATAACCCCGACCGTATCCGCGAGGCCGCGCGCTTTGGCTTCAAAGTCTACTTCGGCGATGGCACACGGCTGGATATCTTGCACGCTTCCGGTGCGGCGCAGGCGCAGGTGATCCTGATCTGTGTCGACGACCGCAGCGCGGTCAGTACCATCGCCGAACTGGTTCGGCACGAGTTCCCGAATGCGGCGGTACTTGCACGCAGCTATGACCGGGGCCATTCGATGGAACTGATCCGCGCGGGCGTGGATTTTGAAATCCGTGAGACTGTTGAATCGGCCCTGCTGATGGGGGCCGAAGGGCTGCGCCGCCTTGGCTGGGATGAGGCCGCCGTGACCGAAGCGCTGGATGATATCCGCCGTCGCGATGTGCAGCGCCTGACCGAGCAGGTGCAGGGCGATTTCATGTCCGGGCGGGACAAGATGCTGACGACACCCGTGCCCGAGCCTTTGGCTCGCACCCAACTCCTGAAAAAACCAGATTCTTGAGGAAAGAAATGATTCTTGGCTGTAGATGGGCGTCCGGCGGGGGCCGCCATAGGATTCCACCTGGGACCCCTGTCGTCGGATTGGATGTCGCTTACCACTGGAGCCCACCGGCATGGGCTGAAGCGCCCACTCGTTTCGATTCCGCTGATGTGGGGTAGTCTGCTGGCCGGGATCCTTGCCCGGACATGGGCGAGGCGGATGGCGGCTATCGCCCTCGCCGCGCTCACCATCACCGTGTTCATCCTCAACCTTCCCCGCGCGGCCGAGCGCGCTGCTCGCGCAGCCGAGCGGCTGGACCAACTTTTGTGGTTGCCGCCCGTAATGCAAGAAGTTTTTGACCCTTTTGGCGTGTGATCGAGTGCGAACTTTTGTCAGGCCTCGAGATGCGGCACTTACAAAAGCCGCGGGCCGGGATGGTGATCAGCGGATCGGGTCCAAATCTGGAAGCCGAGCTTCATGCTCGTGTTGGTCCTCTGGTTTTCCCAATCCTGATCTGTTCGATCGTTTTGCCCATTCAGGTCGTCGTCTTCTCACACCCCCTTGGCACCGTCGCTTTCAGTTCGACATGAGCTTCATGCCGCGACTGCCAGCGCCGGTTCCTTGTAATCTTCGTTCTTCGTCAGCATCGCCCAGATCTGCCGGGCCATCTTGTTGGCCAGCGCGATCGCAACCAGCATCTTGGGCTTGCGCGCCAACATCCGTGACAGCCAGCTGCCCTCCGTAATTGTGCGCTGTCCAAGCCAGCCCAGCCGCGACATTGCCCCAATGATCAGGAGGGGTCTAATATCAGCTTGCCCAGCTTTGGTCATCCGACCCAGGCGCTCCTTACCTCCTGAGGAATGCTGCCTGGGCACCAGGCCCAACCAGGCCGCAAAGTCGCGCCCTGTCTTGAACTGCGCCATGTCGGGTCCGAACGCTTCCACCGCAACGGCCGTCAGCGGTCCCACACCCGGCATGGTCTGAGCCTGCGCGCCCTGTCTGACTGAGTGGCAAGCGTCTTGAGTTTGGCGGTCCGTTCGATGATACGCGTCGTTTTCTCTGCAATCTGCGTCAGCAAGTCCTGACACTCCTCTCGGATCAGACCGGGCAGTTCTGAAGCTGCGTCCTCCACAAGCGCTTTCATGCGATCGAGGTAACGTATTCCTGCGGGAAACACCTGGCCAAGCGTTGTCAGAGGAAGCACTCATTTCCTAGCTTCGTTGACCTTCAGCTGGATACGAGGGCACAAAGGTCTGTTCTTCAAGGC
>NZ_JADDJF010000044.1 GCF_017811755.1 Pararhodobacter sp. SW119
GGCGAGGGGCCCGGTTACATCAAGATCGGCGGCCGTGTCGTGTACCGGCTCGAGGATGTCGAGGCCTACGAGGCCAACCGGCACTGCTCGAGCACGGCCGACAAGCCCGCCGTGAAGCTGGCGTGGCCGGGCTTGTCCTCGCCGCGCTCACCATCACCCTGTTCATCCTCAACCTGCGCCGCACGGCCGAGCGCGCTGGGCGCGCCGCCGAGCGGCTCGAAGCCCTGGAGCGCAACGATGCCATCCACCGGCAGATGCTGGACGCCGCCGCGCGCCGCCCTCGCAATCTTGACGATCTACTTGACCGCCTGCGCGGGGGTGAGTTCTGACGCGCCGCTCGGCGCTTGCCCGCCCGTGGTGGAGTACAACCGGGCCGAGCAGGCGCGCGTGGCTGCGGAGGTCGCCTCGCTGCGCGAGGGGGCGCTGATCGCGGGCTGGCTCGCCGATTACGCCGTCCTGCGCAACCAGACGCGTGTCTGTTCGAGAAGGTAGCCTCGAACCCTCGTTCGAAATCGTGGCGCGACTGCGGGGATCCGGCTATTCTCGCCTGATGAACAAGGACGACGAAAAGCGCATTGCGGCGAAGCTGGCCAGGATCATGGCCATGCTTTGCGTGCGCAACACGCAGCTTGAGACTCTGCATGCCGGCCAGGGGCCAATCACCTGGACCGGCGACTATTCGGATGTCTTCGTGGTGGACGCAGACGGCAGGCGCATCCCGTGGTCGGACGTCTCGCGCATCGATGACGCCGAGATGCGCGAACTGATGCGGGATGTCGTCAATCGCGTCTACACGTTTCATATGTGCGCCGATGAGCCATCGTTCCGTGACGATATTGACCGTCGGCTATCGGCTTCCGAGAAGTGTGATGAGCCGACACTCGAAGCGATGTCTTCTGGTGATGTCAGGGCTGGAAAATGACCATCATGGTCTCAACAGCTCCGCCGAACAAATCTCACGAGGTTCTCTATCGCGGCGGTAGGGGTCTCGACTAGTAGCGCATTCGAGGTTGGCATGCATCTCGACTAGGCCCTCGACACTGTAATGAGGGTCTGCAGGAGCATACAGGTGAACTGGGTGCCGATGCCGTTGTATCCTGCCACGGTCTTCGCGCAGACTGCGCGCGCTGGCCATCCTCGCTGCAATTACTTGTCACGCTGTCGAGCTACAAAGCTTGCGCCGTCTTCGGTGAATAGCACGTCTGGCTGCGGCGGCTCGCGCGCCTCATCGACTTCATCAAAAATGCTCCTGGCTGGAGAGACCATGACTGCCTCGCGCAGCTCAGAACTGTAGGCCCTCGCAGTCGCAGCCTCCAAATGCTCCATGTAATCAGTGACGAAGCGCCCGATGCAGGGTTCAAACAAGGTTGCAACGTTGTGTTTGTCGTAAATTGGATATTTCGATTTCCATTTTGCCCCATAGAAGCTCAGAATGAAAACTTCAGTGGAAGACGGACTCCAGCCTTTCGAGCTAACGTGCGCGCCAATCGAGGCCGTGATGTTTCCCAGTCGCTGGTCAATCGCACGTTTCTTGTCTGCATCGAAGGTTCCGTGGCCTCGCTTGCACTCGAAAACGTAGAGCTTCCGCGTGGTGGCGTTGAACGCAAGGCAGTCGAGGTGCGCATTTCCGCCCGTTACCTGAATGGATTCTTTTGCCGCTTGCCAATGCCGCAATTTGTTGATTGCGAAGATCAACGCGCGCTCAATGAGGAGCCCGTGGCGTTTCTTGATGCTGTCGATCTCGGAAACGAGGGAGGAGAGGCGCGGGTTCGACTCGAACAGGGGGTCGCAGGGAATTTTGGCAGACTTCGCCTTCGCGTCAGCAACGAGCTTGGCGGCATGCTGCTTCCAAAGTAGCGCCTCAGCGTAGGTCAATCTTAGACACATTGGTTGTCATCTCCCAGAACGCATTTACGAAAGCTGTGGGCTTTGGGCAGGCTCCGACGATTACTCATTCCTGTTCAAAGCCTTGATTGTCGAACTTTAGCGTCCGGCTGTTTTCGGTGACGGTCCGGACGACGTTGTCGGGGGCTCCATCGGGAATTTCAGCTTCGATTTCCAGCGTCACATGGACCTTCGCACCGATCAGTCCTGATAGGTGAGAAATGACCTCATCGGCCACGCGGCTCGCATCTCTTCCCACGCGTGCTGCATCGAGCGTGACGGATCCATGGAAGCGTTTCGGCGGCCCCTGTTTCGCCGGCTTCTCGGTTGTGTCCACCCCGGTCGCTGTCTGCGCATCCCCGCCCGGAGTCACAGGATCTGACTCAGTTGGCGTGCCGCCAGTTGCAGGGGGGGGTGTTTCATCATCCTGCTGCTTGAGGGCCGGTTCAGGCTTCACAAGCAGTCCGACAAGATTATCAGGAGACAAGGAGACCATCTGCCCGCAGCGGAGCCCGCGGTATCTGGACGCTGCTTCATCGTAGCTTTCTGCGTAGGCGAAAGAATCCTTTCCCCATGTCAACAATCCTAAGCCCTCACGTACCGCGTCGAGAAGAACAGCTGTGTCGCGAAGGCGTGGGAGGTAAAGATATCGCGCAAAGTCCTCCACTAGCTGTTTGACCGGGACGTGATCGCCACGCCAAAGCGGAACCTGATCGAGTTCGAGGCGCAGCCGCGTTGCCGCGAGGCCGGTTACCAGCAGTTCGTCGTTCTTGAGTTTACGGCTGGCCCGAGCCGCTAACGGTTCCTGACCGCTCAGGCGGAAGCTTTGCCATTCGATCGCTGACTGTGGCGTCGGCTGCTGGGGCACAAGCAGCCACTGAAATGCCTCAGGTAAACGTGCGTTTACGGCGCTGTCTGCACTTGCCTTCTGGGTTTCAGCTTGCCGCACCTGATGGGGCGTCAGGTCGAGCTCATTCTTCTCGTCAAGGACCGACTGCCAGGCGAGATATCGGCGGATAGACTCGTCGAGATCCTGAAGCCGCGTCTTGTCGGCTGCGAGGAAGACTAGCGTGTTTCTGTAGAGGCGCGGCGCGCTACCGCGCGTTTCGAGAATGGCTTTCGCTGCCGCTTCCGCCGCGCTGCTAGTGTCGCGACTATGGGGATAGTCGGCTCCGAGAACCACGAGGCGCGCATCAAAGTCATCCGGTACGTCCTGCCCGGACTGCGGAAGCGCATGGATCTTCGTAAAGTCTCCTTGCTTCCGAAGATCGGCACGTAGCCGCGTATCGAGTTCCCGATTGATCCGATCAGGGTCTGATTTTTGCTGTTCTGTTCTGTCTTCGGCGAGCTTCGTCACGGTTGGCTGCGTCGAGTACCAGTATCGCGCGCCGTCCTGATAAAGGTAGGTGGCCGCACCGCTCAGGCGGCGCAGGGCATCGCCGAAGATCGCAGGTGACTCTGATGGCATGACGCATCCGAGCTTGATCCTCCGATCCTCGATCCCTCTGTTCGACACGGTCGATCCAGGCGCGGAGCCCAGATAGATGGTCCGCGCGATACGGCGGCACGCGGAGAACTTTCCAAGGTTCGGTACCTCTCCATCAATCCGGAGGGGCAGCGCGTTTGGCCCATCCACATCCTTCTCGATGATTGGCGTCCAGTTGTCAGATAGGTAGCGGGTCAGCTCGAACTGAACGCGCGGATCGTCAATCGGGATATTGGCCGGCTGGATCAACGGGTTGCGATCGCCCTTTTCCCAGAGACTGTGGATCACTGCCGCCATGAGACGAAGGACGCCGCGTGTCCGCTGGAATTTCACCAGCGTCGACCACTCTGTGTATAGACGATCGAACACCTCGGGGTGAATGGGATAAGCAGCCTTGAGGCGCCCTTCGTATTCGGAGTCCCGGCATTCTGGCGGGAACTCCTGATGCTGGCTTCGATAAAGGTCGAAATAAGCCTTCGCGACGGTATCCCGGGCAACAAACTGAGACTGCTCAATGAGGGGCTCGAACAGGCGCCTGCGGACGATCTCGAACCCTTCCTCTGCACTGGCCGGACGCCATGACGATTCTACACGGCCGATTGCGTTCCGGAGACGATCCAGCGCTTCTCGCCCGCGTCGGCCGCCGACCTCAACATCATCGGCTTGGGTGTGGGGCGATCCGGCCGTATCTGATGCGGGCAAGCTGACGACCAGAAGGCAGTGCTTCGCCAGCTTGGCCGACTCCGTCAGCGCCTGTGCGAACGTGAAGTGGGTCTCGAAACTGCCGGCTGGGAGGTCGCTCTGGTCATGAAACTGCCGTGCGTAGGCCACCCACTCATCAATCAGGACGAGCGCCGGTCCGTACTCGTTGAAGAGATCACGGAGAACATCACCAGGGCTGGTGGCCTTCTCATCATCGGCTCGAATCCGATCATAGGCTGGTCGGCCGCCGAGCTGCCAAGCGAGTTCACCCCACAGCGTGTGGACGATCGTCCCATCGTCTTTCCTCACCGGATTCCCCGGTGAGATCTTGTTCCCGACAAGAACCACGCGCTTGACCGCAGGCAGATCGCTGATGCCCGCCTCTTTCATGACGCCCTCAACGCCCAGCAGTTCGCTTGGCGTGGCGCCCGAGAACAGATGGTACAGCGCCAGCATCGAGTGGGTCTTGCCACCGCCGAAGTTGGTCTGCAGCTGGATGACCGGATCGCCGCCGTCTGACGACAGGCGGCGAACCGCACCCACCAGCAACTGCTGGAGGCTGTCAGTCAGGAATGTCCGGCGGAAGAACTCCACCGGCTTTCTGTACTCGTCGACACCCTCGCCGATGTGTACCTGCCAGAGGTCTGCGGCGAATTCCGCCTGCTGATAGCGGCCGCTCGCCACGTCACGATGGGGGCTGACAACCTCACGCCACGGCTTCAGCGTGCCGGTCGCCTGGCTCTCGATTGCGGTCCCCGCAGCCTTCCGCTTTTCGTTGCGCGCCTGTTCGTCGAACCGAACACGCAGCAACTCCATCTTGATGCGCTCCAGATCCCGCGACTGCGGTGCCGACACAGCGGTTAGAAGCCGACCGGCGCTGTCGAGCGCGCGGTAGGCGTCGTCGCTGGTGAACGCCTCTTGATGCGCCCACTTGTTCCTGTGGCCCCGCAACTCCCCGACGATGCCGCGCTCTGCCGGCCCAAGTGTTTTGCGGAAGACCTCGTTCCACGATTCCCACATGACCTTCAGCAGCAGAGCCGCGTCCCATTCCGTGATCGGCTTGTCCTTGATCAGCGGATCGCTCGCGAGCGACTGCAATGCGGGTACACTGGTCCCGTCCTTCATCGCCGCCTTGATCTCTCTCTCGACGAAGGGCCCGAGACCGGCGCGGAGCAGGTCAAGAGCGTTGCCGACACGTTCGTGATTGGTGATCGCCATGGTGCAGCCCTCCGTCAGATGAGTGTGCCCTGGGAAGGCGTAGGCGATGCCGTCCCAGGCATTTCACGGGCAAGCCGCGCGATCTCCGGCCAGCCGAGCACGAGGGCGTTGTAGCCCTGCGCTTCCTGCGACCACCTCTTGCGTTCGCTGATGTTGTGCAGACGGTAGGCGAGTTCGCGTGCGACCTCTCCCTGGCTCCCGATCTTTCGAAGCAGAGCTGCGGTTGCTTCGTCACCAGCCTTTTCAACGTGATAGAGGCGCAGCAGATGATGCGTCATCTCCCACACCGTCGGCCGCTTGTCGCTTGCCGGATCCCAATCAGCGGGCAATTCGGCAGGCGCAAGCAGGCGCACCTTCCCACCTTTGGAGTCGACTACTCCGGCCTGCTTGAGACCGGCGACCGAGGTGACCTTCGCCTTGCTCAGCAGTTCCGCGTCGCCGTAATCACCCTCGCTGAAACCACTCTGCTCGAACCAGGAGATCGCCCAGCGGGTATCTGCGTCAAAGTCGTCTTCCAGCTCGCTCAGCACCTCGGTCAGCGCCTGGTTGATGATCCCCAAGGCGGTGCGAACGGTCATCGGCCTCCCGGACGAATCGATGATCCGGCTGTAACGGGAATAGACCGCCATTCCGGGACCGATAGCCGCTTGCGCAAAGTCCACCGGGGCGATGTTACCCTGCTGGAGGTGGCGCAATGCAGAAGGCAGCGTTCGCTTCAACTCGTTTCGGAACGCATTGCTGGCGATCTGCGTCGCGGCGTCCGGGCGAGGGCGGCAAGCAAGCACGATGTAAGATGCAAGTGCGTTCGACCCCATCGAGCGCATACGCCATGCCTGCGACGCACGTACTGGCCAAGTTCCGGTGATCTGGAAGCCACTAGAAATGAGCGCCTCGAGAAGGGTCTCCCAGCCTGTCGTTAAGTCAACGGAGATATCTTGTTCATCAGCGCTGCTGTCCTCGTCATCTTGTTTGAAGGCATAATAGACCGTCAATGGAAAACACGAGTCCATGCTTCTGCGTAGCGCAGTGAATGTGGATCGAAATCCTGACTCGAAGTGCTCCTTCGCTTTATCTTTATCACCTTCAAATCGCTCAGGTGCGGCAGTTAGTTCGGGCAGTTTCGGAACAAGAACCGTCGAAAAAAGTTCTGGGTACAAATCCGCAAGGCTTTTTCTTGTCCAAACATAAAAAACGTCTGAAAGAGAAGCGTATCCGATGTTGTCGTAGTAAGGCGGGTCGGTACTAACCAAGAGATTATCAATTCCGTTGGAGCCAGTTGCAGCGTCTATTTGACGGGCGGTTCCCGCCTTTGAGTATCCCGCGTTAATTGTCTCGACGCACTTCGCAACGTAATCACTGCAGGTTTTCCATGAACCAACTGAGTTTCCAAATATATTTGCTTCCGCAAAGTCAAAAACCATCGGGATGGCTTGTCTGCCAAAAAGATTCATTACCTTCTGATTTGATGCACTCCACCGACACAACGCATTATTAAAATCAACACATCGGTCAATGCACAAAGCAATGAATGTAGACAGATGTTTTGTGTATAGGTCCGCGTCACTTGGTGTCATCCCGCTTCCAATGGCGTCATCATGAATTTGACTTCTGACAGCCATTGCTTCAGCGCAGAGGGTGGATAGTGCAAAAAGCTGTCGGTCAGAAAACATCATCCAGTGTTTGGTGATGCCGTAATTCTGAATGCGAAACCCCAGAGCTTCATCGGGCAGGTCGGTATCAGGTATATCAGTTGGCCGATTTGCTTTTGCTGCCACTTCTTGCTCTTTGGTTGCTGGGAAATACAGCCGGCCTCGCCTACCTTCTGCGACAACTGCCAGGAGGCGAAAACCGATGCGACCTCCACGTCCTTCCGCGCGCACGTAATCAAAAGGAATAGGGTCCTTGCTGAGCAGGCACTGGAATCCACCTCGGCCAACTTTAGTACCGGCTGCAACCGCGCGCCTATCCGCAGGGTCTCCGGTCTTGATAGAAAATCGATACTCACCAGCTTCCTGGTCTATTTCTGGATCAAGCCAAGCTGCATTACCCTTCTGCGTCGAAAGCCAGTAGGAACTGACAAGTGGAACATGCTTGCCTCTGTACGCGGGGTTGGGACTGGCTACCGTGCGGGCCCAAATCCAAGCGATAATGCCTGCTTTTCCTGTCCCCTGTGATTGCGGAAGTACAGCGTCTGGGTAAAGCGGTTGTGCCCTAGATCGCGCTCGCTGGCCGACTATTTCTGCGTAATATCGTACGTCATCGGAAAGTCCCTGATTGCCTCGCCAACCCTCTGAACCTGCTATTTTTTCTCGGGAAACCGGATTGATGGGTGGATGGTTAATCCAGTGTGGGGCAATTTCCAAGTTGCACTTATTGAGCAGCACCGCAATCGGGTTGAGATCACCAGCATGCGCCTCGAAACCCATGCGGTTAGCTTCAAGGGGAATAGAGCCGCCGCCAGAAAAGGGATCGAAAACGGCTGGCAACTTTCCGTCGCAATGCTTCAGCATCTCGGCGTGCGCCTCGGCATACACCTCAGGCGCTTCGTGCAGCTTCTTGCCCATCATCCGGCGCAGTATGTCGAACAGCCGCTCACGCTCGGCGTTTTGCTCGTCCTCGGTCGGCCATTTCTCGGGATGAGCCTCCGGATCGTCCACGACGGAAGCGAAGAGAATAGCTCTTGCGGTTGGCAGCGGTAGTCGCGCCCACCAGTGATGTATACCCTTGGGATGCGGACCAATTCCCGGCATCTTGTCGTAGGCCGAAGCGTCGTTGATCTCCGGAAGCGGGAGCGCCGCCTCGATTAGTTTCTTCTTATGCGTGGCGGTCATGATCGTATACAAGCCTGTAAGTTGCTGGAAAAAGGGTGACTTCGCCCTCGTCGCGCATCGCGCGCAGGCGGGCGCCGGTCACTTCGACCGGGCCACCCTCGATGTTGGATAGAATGAGTGCGTAGGTCTCTGGGTGCTGGTCGATCAGCCCCCAGACGTCGGCCTCGAGTTGGAGCGGTTCCTGCTGAAGGCAGTGGTCCTTGGGCCAGTAATAGCGAACCAGATCGCCGCCCGCGGTGCGATGCTCCCAAGGAAAGCGCGCACCATTGGCCTTGCCGATCCAGCTCCCGCTTTCATGAAAGAAGCGATCGTCGCCATCCTTGCGGAAACCCTGTGCCTTGGCGAACCGCTCAATGATGCTCGCTTTCGGGTGTTTTGGCGTCGGTCTGGGACGGGTGTCGCGCGTGTCAATCCCATCGAGGGGCCGCTGGTCCTCGTCGCCCTCCGCATCTGCGGCAGGACCCGTATCGTCATTCTCCGGTTCCGGCGATGCGGTAAGCTCGTTTGTGGCCGTGGTGGGGTGGTCGGTCGGAGCATCCGATGGGCCAGGTGCGGGTGCTTCTTCGGGCGCATCGCGTTCGCGCTCATCAACTGACGGCGCATCCGGCTCGGTGGGCGAGTCAGCGGCGGGTGCGAGCGAGAAATTCTCCGCGAGGTACTCGCGCACGTCCTGCGCGGAACGATCGAAACTGTAGTCGATCGCAGCCTTGATGTCGGAACGGGCGAAGACCTTGCCAATCTCCTCGGGCACGCGGCGAGCGAGCTTCGCTTTCGGCAGCGGCTCAACATAGAGCCGTTCATCGAGCCACACGACATCGGCGCGGCGCGGGGTACCCGCAGGCGTACCATCGATGTACGGGATGATCTCCAGATTTGGCGTCTCCACCCACTCTGTCTTGGCGAGCACCGCGGCTGCGGCGCGCACCCGGTCCGTCTCCTCCTCGCCGTCGAACTCGATCCGGCGCAACTCGAGGCTCAGCGTCCGTAGCCACTCCTTTTCGATCGGCTGTCCCGCAAACAGGGGATCCTGCCGGAACCGCTCCTCGATATGCGCTGCCAGCAAAGGCAACGCCGAAAATGGCAGATTGGATGTCGCCTCTCCTGGGAGCCGCTGTAGGTCGGCCGTCGTCTGCTTCACCCACTGGTGAAGGTGCCGCCATGGGATGAGCGACTGCATCGTAAGCGCATAAGCGAGGTTCTCAACCGGCGACCACTCGCCAGCGAGATTCAGCCAATGCCTGCATTCTTCCCAGATGCGAACGGGATGGCGCACGAGGAGAGATCGCACGCGCCGGGCATCTTCTGGTGCAAGCGCAGCCCCTGCTTCGAGGCCCTTCAACCACTCGATCGCAAGGTCCGCCGTAGGGCGATCAGCGACGCCAATCTTTCGCCACAGGGTAAGGTCACTCACCGAACCCCGGATCACGGCGGCGTCCGGCACATCCTCATCGTCGGACCTGAGGAACACGGATGACGCCGTGGACCAGGAACCATCGTGCGTCAGGATAAGCTTCTCCGACCGCAGCGTGTGCCGGATTTTCTGGAAATCAGTTGTGGAGCAGGTCTCCACCATCTGATCTAGACGGCGGTACCATTTTTCGACCTCGTGTACTGGTGGCTTGTCTGCTTTCGCCAGAGCGCGGAGGCAGTCGAGGAGCCGGTCGGGTCCAGTGGGAGTGCTTCGGACACCAAGGAGGTCCAGAAGCGGTTGGGTGGTCTCGCGGTCTAACAGGCCGTGCACGAACGGCTCGACGTCCATCAGCGACTCGGTCTCCGGGGTACGCCGCAGCAGGTCGTCCGGCTTCCGATGGAACCCTCGTGCGTCGGGAAGGCAGGGAAGATTTCTTAGCTTCAGAGCCCATGAAGGCAACAGAGAGCCGTATGTCATGGATCGTGTATTGCCGGTCGTCGCCACCTGGAGAAGGCGCGCGCTCTTGGCGCGGCTCCAATAGGTGTCACGCTGCGCCAAGATCCGATCTACGAGTTTGATCCAAATGCGCTCGTCTTCAGCGGCCAACGCCTCCCAGTGACGCCAGTAGCTTTCCTTGAAGTCCCAGTCCTCGACAACGAATTGGGACGTAACATAAGGAAACGACAAATCACCTTGATGCCCACGGAGCCGAGCCTCCTGTTCGATCTGGCGCTTGCCGTAGACGCTGGTGCGCTTCGAAGCCAAGGGAACGAACGTCAAGAGGTTTGACCGGCCGGACGCAATCCATTTCTGCCAGTCTTCGGAGGAGCACGACGTGAAGGCGCGGGAATAGTCTTGATGGAGAACGCTGGCCTCACGTTGGGCCTCGGGCAACAGATCGCCGAGCTTTCCATCTTCATCGAAAAGAATCGCCTTTTCGCAGGATCGAAGGCGGCGATCGCGTGCCGCATACTTGAAGCTGTCGCCAACATTCGCACTCAGCTTTGCTGCGATCTGTGCGAGTTGAACGCAACCTCCTAAAGATATGCTGTCCTGAGAGAAGAACTCCGCCGCTACCTGGTCGATGACCTTGTTTGCATCGCTCGTGTCGTCCAGGCCAATTTCTCCTAGGACGGCATATGCCGCCTCCACGTCATCCTTAGCGACGGTGCCTGTACCCTCCGAAGCTGCACGCCGCTGTTCGGCGAGGAAGCGCGGCCAATTCTGATTGAGCACAATCAAGAAC
Organism: Pararhodobacter sp. SW119; assembly: GCF_017811755.1. Classification (GTDB taxonomy): domain Bacteria; phylum Pseudomonadota; class Alphaproteobacteria; order Rhodobacterales; family Rhodobacteraceae; genus Pararhodobacter. The sequence continues at coordinate 10,779 of NZ_JADDJF010000044.1, forward strand.
TGTGAAAGGAAATCCCAGTCGCCTTCGGACTGAAGAAGTTTCTTTTCCCCGAGTCGGACAACCTCATTTGCCGCATACAAGACATCTTTGCCTTGGACGGGGACGATTTTGACGCTCTCAGCGTCCACGAAGTGTCGATAGCCGGTGATTTCGGGCGCGACATACGCCCACAATACAAGAAGCTGGCGCCAGCTTTCTGGTCTGGGGAGATGTTTCTCCTGCAGGATTCCAAGGAGCTTTTGCTTGCTGATGTCTTCGACCAGCCCCCACCGAAGCAGCTTCTTCTGATCGTCTCTTTCGATGCAGTGGCAAAGTGCCGGCCTGGTCTCTGGGTCCAGAAGCGCTGCTGCCTGCTCCGCCGGCCAAACTTCGAGCACTGCTACGGGAACGATGACAGCCTGTTTCTCTGGAACAAGTTTCCCGCCTTCGGTGAGCAGGACCTTTTTGCCGTCAAAGCCTTCCGCAAAGGCCTCTTCGACAATCGTCCCGCAGACGCCTTCCAGCGAGCTGTCTTCCCTGTCAACGTCCGGGAGCAGACCGTATGCACGAGCGCGCTCGGCGAGAGACGTAGTTCCACAGTTAAGCCAGTGAAGCATGGCCGACGCAGCAAGTTTGCCCGTCCGCTCAAGGAGCCAACGGTTCGTTGGGGAGGTCTCAGGGTCTTTAATCTTCAAGCGGGCAGGATCCTGAATGAAGGGCGCGTTGCAGGCGAAAGGGAGCTCCGTCTCGACACCCGTGGGAAGGACGACATAAAGGCGCCCCTTGGCTCCGAGAACGACCTCCACCTTGCATGGAGGAAACTCTGTGCCTTCTTCGGATCCGAGCATCCTCTCCTGCCGGATCTCGGCAAGTGCCTCCTCCGGGAATGCCTCGGGCTCCGACCTGATCAGCAGGTATGCCTCATCTTCCTTCTCGTAGAGAGCCATCCATTCGCTATCGTGGACGGGCCCTGGACCGAGACTTCCCCAATGGACCTCGTGATCGCCGATCCGCATGCGGCGGATGTTCTTGAAGAATAGAAGGGAAACAGGGCTCTTGATCCACTCAGAGAGGTTCTTTTCGACCTCTCGCTGCCTATGATGATCGCTGATCTCGACGCGGATCCTCGTGTTCCCGTCGGTTCTCATCGCCGCCGACAGCCAGACCGGCTCCGTGAATCTTCGGCGATGAAACGCCACGCCGAGGGACGGAGTGTGCAGTTCGACCTGGTCTCCAAGACTGAACGTGCTCTTAAAACCTATCCCTCGGAAACCGATGGTGTGGAGCGCGCGCTTGTTGGAGTATCCGAAGCGGCATAGCGATGCAAAATGCTCCTCCGCAAAATCCTCTCCGTCATGTTCGAAAATGAAAACCCCATCTTCAACCCAAACAGCAGCAGCTGTCGCGCCAGCATCGTCGGCGTTCTGAAGAAGCTCCGACAGGATATGCCGCGGGCTTTGTACCTGCTTGAAAAGCTGGTGCCACGGGCCAGCCAATTCCGGGTCCTTCTCCAATTGGTCCCATCGCTGCGAGGCCTTCTGACGTATGGCTTCGAAGTATGCCGGACTGCCCCTCATTTGGGCGGCTCCGCACGGGCAAGAAGCTCAGCAAAGTCATAGTTGATACTGGTGACGCCAAAGTCCGGCTCTCGCTGGAACGGCCGTCGCACGTAGTGGACCTGGTGATCACCCTTGTGCAGGTCACCCCTGAACTCGACGATCGCTAGAATGAAGTCGTCAGGCTTATTCAGTGAATACAGGACCTCGTTCTTGGTCACTGTGATCGTGGCAGCATCCTGTGCGCGTCCCTTGACCTCAATGAAGCGCAGGCGGCCCGTGCCCGCCATCCGACTTTCAATGTCGTAGCCGAGTTTTTCAAACTCTCGATCGGTAGGGTCGAAGCCGAGCTGACGCTCGACATCCATGACGATCTGCCGAGCACGAGCCGCTGCAGCCTGTGTATCTACCGAGACCTTGGGCTTCGGAACTCGATCAGGTGCCATTTTCGCGAGAAGACCAAGAGGAACAACAAGCATCCCGCCCATCACGACCGGCGGAAGCGGCGACAACTTGGCCTCCAACTTCAGTTCGGCCATTCTCTTCTCAAGGCGTGCCTGCAACTGGTCTGCCCGGCGTCGTGCCTCGTTCGAGTTGAGGCGAGCGTTGGCCTTGCCCGACTGCTCTTGAAGTTTGAGTTCCTCAGCCCGATGATCCCAGTAGTTTATTTCCTTCGTTAGCCGCTCCTTAACCGCGGCTTCCGTCTTGGCGATAAGTTCCAAACGCCGTCCCGACACTTCGCGTACATGCTCAGGTACCACGCTCCCGATTGCATGGGCCTGCGCCTTTGCTTCAAGGTCGCGGCTGAGCCACGAACACTCCGGCCGCTGGAGGATATCGGCAGAGGTGGGCTCGCCTTCCTGAAGCGGCCGGTAGTCTAGGTAGGGCGCATAGTTTAAGTGACGCGCATTGCCGTCGACATCCATCTCCACATAAAGCATTCGCTTCGAAACGATACGGCGTTCACCAGAGCGGGTTTGACTACCGTCCTGGATCGCGTGCTCTAAATAGAAGAGCATCCTCGGGTTTTCGCCGCCGTCACGTTCGTCGACAAGGATGGCCCCGCGCCGCATCAGGTCACGGTGTCGTTCAAGCGTTAGATCAAGCGTCGCGTCGAGTAACGGATGGCCCGGACAGACGAATGCGGCGAGTGGCTGCCCTTGTGGAGCGATCAGCGTTTTGTCGAAGACGATGCGCTCGTATCGGGAGAGTACAGGCTCACCTAGTCCGATCAGGCGATCCCGGTTACGGATCGGTGCGGGAACACGAGTCGCTTCATAGCGTCGGTGCTCGCGTTGACGGGCAGCCCCACCCAGTTCTTTGAACGCCTCAAGGAAGAAAGACTCGATGTAGTGAGGCTGGAGGCGACGTGCGTCGGCTCGCTCCATCTCCTCACGCACCCGGTGCACACGGCTCGCGTCCATGGATTCGGGTGCGAGAACGCGATCTTCCAGCAGCGACCGAAGCTTCTCGTGATCAAGAGCGCCTTCCACAACCTTCGTAAGGTGTTCTTTGATGTCGGGCCGTTCGCCAAATCGTATGGCCTCGACAAGCAGTTCTCGGAGCGGCTTGCCGTCAAAAACCACCTTGCCGAGGACATCAAAAACCTGACCTCCTAGCGCCTCGCGCGCCCTCTCAAGTTTTTCAAGCAGGGTTCGGTAGACATCGCCCTCCCGCGTCTCGTCAGCCACAAGGTTCCAGAGAAAACAGACCTCCGTCTGCCCAATGCGGTGAATGCGGCCGAAACGTTGTTCGAGGCGGTTCGGGTTCCACGGCAAATCGTAGTTGACCATCAGATGTGCGCGCTGAAGATTGATGCCTTCACCGGCTGCGTCGGTGGCGATGAGCACCTTCACTTCTGGGTCGTGGCGAAATGCTTCCTGGGCCTTCATACGGTCTTCTCGGCCCACTCCGCCATGAATGGTGACCACAGCTTCTCTTTGGCCAAGGAGGGTGCTAACGCGGTTGACCAGGTACGAGAGGGTATCGCGATGCTCGGTAAAAATTACGAGTTTTTGATGCGGTGATGACTTTGGAACTGGAGCCTCGGCATCATAATCAGCAGGGTCTTCGGCAAGTTGATTGGCCACGGCAGCTGGCGTAAATATTTCGGTAAGTAGCTCGGCCAACTCCCGCCATTTCTTGTCTTCGCCGCCCCGGCGAACACCAAGTGCCAGTTTTTCCAAGTCTACAAGCGTTGAGATCTCTGCCTTGAGCTCGTCGATGGTGCGAGCAGCAGTGGCCTGATCGAGAATCTGATCTTCAGTATCTTCGAGCTCATGGTCCGGTGCGTCTTCGAGGTCGTCAAGATCCTCGGCATCGAATGAGGGCCCGAAGCTCGTGAGAGCCTGAACCGCTGCTCCCCGCTGAAGGAGCTCAAGTTCGCGAAGGCGGCCTTCCAGCCGCTCACGACGGCGGCGCAGCGACTGATATATTGCTTCTGGCGACGAGGCGAGCCGACGCTGCAGAATTGTGAGAGCAAAGCCCACGGTTCCGGCACGCTTGTCGTTCTGCAGCGCTTCTGCACGGTTGAATTCTTCGCGCACATAGGCCGTCACAGCCTTGTAGAGTTCGGCCTCCTTGTCCGAGAGTCGGTACGGAACAGTCTTCGCTACTCTGGGTGGAAACAATGGGGTGGCATCGAATTTCAGCAGGTTTTCTTTGACCATCCGCCGCATTAGGTCGGAGACGTCGCTTGCATGCACGCCATCGCGGAACCGTCCCTCGAACCGATCCCCGTCAATAAGGGCCATGAACAGCTGGAAGTCTTCCTCCTTACCGTTGTGGGGAGTGGCGGTCATCAAGAGGAAGTGACGGGTCAGCGCAGATAGCTTCTGGCCGAGCTGATATCGTTTCGTGTATTTGATCTCACCGCCAAAAAAGCTCGCGGACATCTTGTGAGCTTCGTCGCATACCACGAGGTCCCACCTTGCATCCGAGACCTCGAGTTTTGCTTGGACGTCTTCATTGCGACTGAGCTTGTCCAGCCGTGCTATGACGAGATTGTTCTCAAGAAACCAGTTTCCTGTTCGCGCTGCTTCAAGTTTGTCATTCGTCATGATTTCGAACGGAAGCTGAAAGCGCCGGTACAACTCATCTTGCCACTGTTCGGCCAGGCTACCCGGGCAGACGACCAAGCAACGGTGTAGGTCGCCCCTAGCGATAAGTTCCTTGATCAGAAGGCCAGCCATGATGGTCTTGCCGGCACCGGGGTCGTCCGCCAACAGGAAGCGCAGTGGCTGACGAGGCAACATTTCCTCATAGACCGCAGTAATCTGATGAGGCAGGGGTTCAACGAGTGAGGTGTGAACCGCGAGTACCGGGTCAAACAGATGGGCGAGCCTTATCCGATGAGCTTCGGACACGAGCCTGAACAGTCGCCCATCACCGTCAAGGCTCCACGGCCGCCCCTCTTCGACGACATCCAGCCGCGTTTCGTCGTGACGGTAAAGCAACTCGTTCGCAACTTTTCCACGCCCGTCCTTGTACGTGAGTTCAAGAGCCTCGGAGCCGTACCACTGGACATTGACGACAGTCACGAGTCCATCGGGCAAGATCCCGCGGACTGACGTGTTGGGAAGGAGTTCTTCGAGGCGCGCCATATCAATCCATCCTGCTCGTAGACGCGCTCGCGGCATTTACCTGAGAGCGATTGATGAGAACGATCTGTTGATCCTCGGGGCGCCGCCCAGCGGGATCCGTGTCCAACCCCAGGCGCCGGAGAGCGTAGTATAGCAGCGCGCGCCGGACCTTGATCTTCGCCTTGCCGCCTCGCATGCCGTAGTCGAGCGCGATGACCTTGGCCTGCGTTTCCGAGAGCTCAGGGTGCGGCCCAACCTCCAGCGTGATTTCGGAATGCCAGTCGCGGTCGTCGTCGGCCGACGTTTCGCTCTCGCGTGATCCGCGGATATCGATGATCCGGGAGAGCTGGAAGTCCTTGAAGCAATCGTCAGTTAGGCAGAATGCCCGCGTGTGCCAGCGGAACCCGTCGAACGCGATGGCGTGGGGTGCCATCCAGCGCCAGCGGGGCTCGGGGCTCGACAGGGACTGGTACTTCACCTCAATCGCCTCGGAACGGCCGATGGCTCCGACTACCGAGCGAAGCGTCACCGGATTAACGCCACGCACGGGCGTCGGCGCAGAAGAGTAGGGCGGCGGCTCCGGTATCCAGCAATCCTCCCGTTCCATGACGTTGTCCGCAACCAGTCGAAGTTGAGCCAGGTAATGCGCGGCGTCGGGCTCACGGAAATGGCAAGCAAAGCCTTTGCCGCGGACATAGGTTCGTGCGCTCTTGTCGTAGACCATGTTGTCTGGTGCCAGCGCGATATAGCGGTTCAGGTCGGCGGACGCCTGGTTCACCGAGACGCCGAACTGCTGCATCACGTCGATACGATTGACGTGGCCTTCCCAAAACAGGCGGAACTCGATGAACTCGAGGCGTTGCTCGACACCCCAGCGCAGCTCAGCCTTTCCATCGCCCACGCCGCACTCCCGGCCCACCCTGAGCGCACGCCAACTGTGCGCGCCCAATTTCTGGACCTACCGTATCGGCGAGAGCCGTAGCAATCAATCGAAAAGGGTCGTTTCCGCGCGGGATTATCCCAAGGATTGTCTGATGTTCTGCGCCACCGCGTCCGCCGCCATCCGCGCTGGCTCGGCGGCGAGATGGGCGTAGCGCGCCGTGGTCTGGACCTGCGTGTGTCCGAGGAGCTTGCCGATCATGGGCAGGCCCTGACCCGAGGCGACGGCGGTGGACGCGAAGGTGTGCCGCAGATCGTGGATGCGCACGTCCTTGACGCCGGCGCGGGCGCGAACGCGCTGCCAGAAGGGTTGAAGGTCGCTCAAGCGCTTGCCCTGCAGGGTGCCGGCGATGACCCAAGGGTTGCCATCGATGCGCTGGGCGTCGCGCAGCAGTTCGACTGCGGGCTGGCCAAGATGGACGACCTTGGCCCCGGACTTGGAATCCGGCAGGCGCAGAACGCGGTCCGCCAGGTCGACGTATCCCCATTGCAGCGTCATTATCTCGTTCAGCCGACAGCCGGTCAGGATGAGCAGGCGGGCGGCGAGGATGGCCAAGGGCAGTTCGATCCGCTCCGCCTCCATCTCGCGCAGCACCTCGCCAATCCGGCGCAGTTCCGCCGCGCTTAGAAAACGTTCGCGCTTCTCCTCGGGATACTTCCGGATGTGCTTTCGCGGGTTGGTGCCGTCTGGACGCAGCCCCCACATCTCGGCGAGGCTGAACATCTTCGAGACCACCTCGAGGCAGCGGTTCGCCTGATAGGGGATGTGGCGCATGTCGTGGTGAAACTTCGCGACGTCGGCGCGGGTGACGCCAGTGACCGTCAGCTGGCCGAGCGCTGGCAGGATGAAGCGCCGAAGGTTACGCCGGTATTCAGTCGCCGTGCTCGCCTTCACGCGGATCGCGATGTGCTCCTTGTCAAACCGCTCCGCCAGTTCCTTGACCGTGATGGCCTTTCGCCAGGCGTCCCGCTCGGCGGCGGGGTCCTCGCCATTGCGCGCGGCAGCGACGATGGCGATGGCGCGGTTGGTTCAGCAATTCCTGCGCGCTGTCGCTCTCCTCGAACCAGCTGCGCACGATCTCGTGGTGGTCCCACCAATCTTCGCTGGGGCCTTGTCAGAGGAACCGGAGATGATAGGCTATGTTCGCACGATTGTTCTCGCTCGCGGCGCACTTTCATGGCTATTGCCTTGAAAAACAGACCTTTGTCGCCTCGTATCAAGCCGAGGGTCAACGAAGCTAGGAATTGAGTGATTCCTCTGACAACGCCGTCGTGAATTATCCCGGCTAGGGCGGTTAAAGTCGGCTTGACACCTGCAGGCCGTTCCCTGAGACCCGAACGCCAAGAGACGGGTTCTGTGCCTGAAGCCGATGTCGCGCCGGAGAATGTCTACATGATCAGGAAAAGCATTCATGCCACCGCCGCTAGACTGAGGCACAAGCTCAGTTCCGCCGTGCAGGATCGCCAGAGAACAGAAAGCAAGGCCAAAGGGTTCGTCGAGCGTGTGGGTGACGGTAAGATCGAAGGATGGGTCATCGATTCAGATTTGCCAGGAGAATTCGCAATCAGCTTTGGAGGAGTCGTTTTTTCTGTCGCAAGTCGACGCCACGAACGGCGCGACGTAAACGAGGCGCACCCGGACGCCTCGCGCAAGGCCGGTTTCTCAATCGCGATTCCGCAAGAGATTTTTGCGGCGCGCGCGGCACAGAACCTTTCTAGGCTGGAAGTACGCTACAATGGCGCTCCAATTGCGATCTCCGACAGTTTACGTGCACTCCTGAGGCCGACACCGAGCGTTTGGACAAAGCGAGGCACAGCACGCGTTGCGGCCATAGCGGCTCTCCCAGAGGGACATGAGGGAGAGGGTATCCCTCGAATGTCATTCAGGCAGAACGGACTTCAACTGATTGTCGATGGATCCCGCGACTTCGACAACACCGAGATCGAGCTTGATTTCTATGGTGAGCGTTATAGGGCAAACCCACATCCGTCAGAAGATGGGACATACGATCTCATCGACTTACCGCCTTTCATTTGGGAAGAATGCGACGCCGACGGTACGTGCCCGTTGACGCTTCTAGTAGATGGCACCGAGGCCGGAACGATCAGCGCAAGGGCGGATATCGCGACACGCGGACTTGAGTTCCTCACGATCCGCCCGCGACACGACCTGGCGCAAATCCTGCTCGGCCTCGAGCACGCCCGCTATCTAATCCAAGGAATTGAGTTCTCGGAACCACTTCGTAGGTGGTTGGCCGCAGAAGCCGAGCGTTTCGGATGCATCGACTATGTGTTCGAATTCTCCGCTGAAACCGCCCCTGCCAATTCTTCGTTGCCGGCTCCCGTCTCGACCGTGGATCAGCAGCTGCACAAAGCCTTAGATCACATTGGCAAAGCCATAGCGGCTGGTGTCGAGGCAACCGCCGAGCTTCTTGATGAAACCATCGCACGCTTCGAGTTGGACAAGCCTCAGAGCACGGAGTTCATTGAAACTCTCGCTGAAGATTTCTGCCGCGCGGGTCGCTTCAACGATTTGGCTTATAGGCTTGACGATGCGCGGCTGAACGAACTGGCACAGAGTGACAATGCTTGGGCTTGCTCGATTGCGATCCCCTTTCTGACCGCGCAGGGAGCCTTAGATGCAGCAACCAATAGCCTGCGCCGGCTTTCCTCGTTGAGCGGATGGGTGAGTACTCCCTGTCTAGCTGAAGCATCGCGCCGGTTGTCGGAAAACCCGGAGCCGTTAGATAAGCGGCTGCCACTCCTCTACGCATTGATAGAATATCAGGACAGCCTGCGCGGGAGTTATTGGTCGCGGCACTACGACCGAAATCTCGCGGAAGTAATCGTAACGTGGCTAGCGAAAGCGCATCAATTTCCTGACTGGCTGGTCCACGATCTCGTGTGGGCGGCATTGCGCAACCACTCCCTTTCCACCGACTTCTGGGAGTTACTGCCGCGGCTGCGATCTCAGTCCTCGGAAATCCTGCGTCTCGAAACGGCCCGACAGGCCTTCTCAGCGCTAGCCGCCCTAAAACGCGCACCGTTGAACCGCGCCTCGCTGGTCGCTGCCCTGCATGCGGCTCATTTCTTTCGCAACGTTGGGAACACCGACATTGAATTAGCAGTGCGTGAGATAGCGCTTCGCGTCGCTGTCGATTATGCAGATGATGAGGTCCTACTTTCGTTCGCGCACGCCGAGCTAGAGGCGATAGATCTTGCAGAACGTTTGCGCTTACTCGCGCACCCAGCGAATACAACAACTTCTCTCGAAAGCACCGCCCCACAGATCGCAGATCTAATTCGGGTCGTAGCCTCACGTGACAATGCGCCTCCAACGACCAAAATGTATGATTTGCAACAAGATCTTGGGCGCAGGAATCAAGCTATATCGGCCGGGACAAATCTCGACCGCGCTCAGGCGATCCAATTCGTTAAAGACGCCCTCCACCTTAACTCTGCGGAATACGGTTGGCTAGCAGCCGACCTGATCCTTCAGTCTGCCTTCAGTTCGCCACCAGAATCTCTGACGCGCGTCCTGCTTGTCGCCTACGGCAGGGAGGCGCTTATCGATGCGCTGGGCCAGTGCGGCGACGTCGCCAACTTTCCCGCCTTGCACGCGGCGATGGCACTGCTGAGCATTCTCGAAAGCCCCGAAGGGGCAACTCGCCTGCCCATTCGCCTCGGCGCTGTGAACATCACCGGGTCACGGTCGCTTACCGCAGCCGCCGCTCTAAAGGAACTGCACGGATCCACCGGAAAGGTCCTGCAAAAAGAAATGTTGGAAAAAAGTGATACGCTAGTGGTAATTTACTCATGTCAGAAATATCTTGGGAATCGTATCCCCAAAATCCGCGAGACGTGGCTTGCGGATCTCAAAGCACGTGGCATTCCCTATGTCATCGTCGTCGGTGAAGGCGACGATACGCTTGATGGCGACATACTTCGGCTGGACGTGCCAGATTCCTACGAGGCGCTTCCGTCGAAGACCCTGAAGATGATCGAATGGGTCTTCACTCGAACCGGCTACCAGTACCTCCTAAAGATTGACGACGATTGTTATCTTTCGGTCGATCGGTTCTTCGATGGCGTTGCCTACAGGAAGCATCACTATTTTGGGCGGATCTTGGAGAGAAGTGAAGGCGAAACGCAGCGGGCTTGGCACCGAGCCAAGTCGACCAGCAAAGCAGCGAAAACGCGTCTCGACCGCTCGCCGGAGCCGAGTCGCTACTGTGACGGTGGCTCGGGATACACCCTGTCGCGCTACGCTATGCGCAAGGCCACGGAGGCTGCATCCGATAGCGCCGGGCAATGGCTGATTTCAGTCTCTTTCATGGAGGACAAGCTACTCGGTGACCTGCTGGCATCGCAGTTCATTGCGCCCCGCGAGGATGACCATTTTGTGCACGTTCTGCGTAGGACGCATGCCAATGCCGACCCGGTGACGATGTACAAGAACAGCTTTCTTCCCTCTCGCGCTAGTCCGACGATGCTCGTGCATCTCGATAGGGCGGATACGCTTGGTCAGTATCATCGCGTCAAGGACACGGACGCGCTTTTACCGCGCAGGATCTGGCCGACTTTTTCGTCAGTCCAACTCGGTGCCAATAGCAACCAGCTGGAATATATCACCCCCGTGCAGCGGCTAGAGCGGTTGCGATCTGCGGATTTGGTGGTCGTGGCCGTTATACGAAACGAAATGATTATGCTGCCGCATTTCCTCGCGCATTATCGATCGCTGGGTGTTACGGCATTTCTGATCGCCGATAACCTATCGGACGATAGCAGCCGCGAATATCTTCTGGAGCAGGAGGATGTAGCACTCTACTCGGTTGAAACCGAATACAGCGCCTCGCACTATGGCGTAGCTTGGCAGCAGGCACTGATCGCCAACCACTGCCTAGGAAAATGGGTCTTGCTTGTTGATGCTGATGAGTTCCTAACCTACCCGGATGTCAGCAAAAGACCGCTGAGCGAGGTGACCGCTGCGCTCGATGCGGCGGATTTCGATTGCATTGGAACAACGCTGGTCGACATGTATCCACGAACTAAGCTCGCGAATTGTGACTTCCGAAAAGGGGCACCTTTCGAACTTGCCCCCTATCACGACGATCCGCCGCTCCGTCTCCTGCGCGGAGGCGGAGCGTTTTCAAATACCACGAGGCATTACGCTAGCAACCTTCGCCACCGCCTAGCCCCCGGCAGCCAGCCCGCGCTTTTCATGGCTATCAAGCATCCACTTTTCCGATATGCTCCTTGGCTCAGACTCAGCGAAGGCATCCATTTCATCGCCAATGTCCGCATCTCTCCAGACTTCCTGACGCTCGCCCATTTTAAGTACCACGCCGGATTCGCCAAAAAGGTCGAAAATGAGATTGGCCGAAAGCAGCATTTTGCGGGTGCAATTGAATATCAGAAGTATCGCACTATGTTGGCTGAAGCGCGCGGAACGCTTTTCAGGGCCGACGTAAGCCGAAAAATTGACCAAACACTGCTTCCAGCAAAGTGGCAAAAATAGCAAAGCTCTCAAGACGGTGTTGAGATGACCTTTCCCTTTAAACTAATAATTCCGACCGCCTCATAACCTATGGAGAGCAACTGCTACACCTAACCCATCACCGGAGGCCCCGGCAAGCAGACGGCTCAGTCGCACTATGAGGTCTCGAAGCTGAGAAGTGAAACCTTCCATGTCATCTAATAAATCGGAAAATGCTGCGCCCTTCGTCATCTGGACCTTACGGCGGACAGGCGGTACTAATCTAGCTCAGTACTTGTTTAGCGCTTCTTCTTATCCGTATATACAGCATGAGCCTTTTAACCGAGAGCGCGCGCTCGGATACATAACTAAGGGATGGACGGCGACTGCGGATACAGACGCCTTGGAGAGCAACCTACGTGAAGCGCTCTCTGGAAACATCTTAATCAAGCACTGCGTCGAATTAGTGCCGGACGCTGTGAATTCGGCGTTGACTGATGTTAGTTGCGCAAACGGCTATCGGCACCTTTTCCTAATCCGCCGGTCGCCGCTTGACCGCCTGCTTAGTTTGCACTTCGCTAAATCTTTTAATATCTGGGGGCCGGATCATTCCAAGTTCGCCAGCGAGGCCGAAATTTCGCGGCGTCTCGCCGGAAGCCAGATACCGGTTGAAAGCTTGCTGAACCAAGAGCGTGACGACCGTGAGCGTTTGTCGACAGTTTACAACTCGCTTCTGGCGCATGGCATAATGCCGACGATCGCGGTGTTCGAAGATCTCTACAATCGCACCGATTGCAATGTCGCCCGTGCGCTTTTTGCGCGAGTATCCGCATCTCTGGGTCTTGCCGCGGAGGAGGATCAGCAGGTAGTCGACACGATCCTTTTTGGCGGCAGTCAACGAACGCGCGACCAGTATCGAGATTTTCGTAACCATGAAGATTTCGAGAGAGAAGTGTCTAAGCTTGGTCCCTTTCAGCTCGGCTCATCGCCAGGTAAGCTAGCCCGTGATGCATTGCAACTTCCGGAAGGCTCGGTGGCCTCACTATTCGCTCTGCGCCGATCTTGGCGCTCCGATCTTGTCCGCATCGAAGGAGTCGGCGTCGATCCCGCGGACCCTGACGCGGACTGGCGGGTTTCTGATTCAAATAGCAGCTACGAAACATTCACCGGCTTGCGATCAGAAAATTTCCAAGCCAACAACTCGGCCCTGCCAAACGCTGCCAACGCGCGCTTTGCCGCCATCGATGTTCCTGAGGCGAGCCTAGGCGAAGTCTCAGTTCGCTTAGGGCGCTTTGAATGAAGCAGAGCGAATCCTGCGTGCGCTTGATGCTGCTTCACGACCTTTCGGTGAACGTCGAGCGCCAGTTATACGAACTGGGCACCACTTTCGACCTTTTTGCCCGGACCAATCTGCCAGCCC
>NZ_JADDJF010000045.1 GCF_017811755.1 Pararhodobacter sp. SW119
TGAAAACACTTGACGCAGCAACCGCATGTAGAGAACCGGACGCCGGCTGATGGACTCGCTTCGCGGAGGATTCACAGTGCGCCTCGAATGCCATAGTCTCGTGCCCAACAACAATCAGAGGCGGGCATGGTTCAGGTTACGGATCATCTCGGCGTCGCCGAGCTTCAGGCGGGCTGGCGGGAGAGCAAGGACGCGACGCTGGCGCGGCATTACCAGGTAATCTGGCTGCTGGCGGAGGGGCGGAGTTGCGCCGAGGTGGCGCGGCTGACCGGCTTCGTGCGGCGCTGGGTTGAAGAACTTGCGGCGCGCTACAACCGCTTCGGACCGTCGAGCCTCGGCGACCGGCGCCGGGGCAACGGCGCGAAGCCGAAGATCCTGACGCCGGAGGTGCTTGCGATGCTGCGCGAGCGGGTGAAGACCCCGCCCGACGACGGCAGGGTGTGGACGGCGAAGAAGGTGGCGGCGGTGATCGCGGCCACGCTCGGCGTGCCGCGGGTCGCCGCGCCTTCATCAGCGCGCCATCGCGTGATGGCCAGTCGCATCCAGTAGGTGGCGTAGATCGGAAAACGATAACCACGTTCGGGATCAAATCGCCTTGTGGAACGCTGCAGACCCATGAACGCCACCTGGAAGACGCCTTCTGGTTCTTCGCCTTCCTCCACGTTCCGCGAGGCAAAGCGCCGCACGTACGGCAGGTGCTCGCGGATAAGGTGCTCGGTGGCGGATTCGGAGATCAGTATTTCGGCTTCCAGCTGACTGGCCTCGGCTTTGCACGCTGGGACCTGTTCCAGTCTGCGGACCAACTCCTTGTGGAATGCCAGAGAGAGATCCAATGCCTCAAGCGCAGCAAGTGCTTCTCTTCGTCGTTTGCCATCCATCACCCGGCCGGTGGTATGCCACGACCTCAGGGCGTTCGCAGCGGCCATTACTTCTGAAGTCTCTGCATGGCCATGGCGCGAGGGAATGATGGTACTCAGGGAGACCAAGCCGGAGTCTTGCGAACCGTCGCGGATGCGTTCCATAAAATCGAGGATCGTTTCGACCGCGATCTCGGAGGCTAGGATGCCCAACTGGAGTACCTGCTTGGCCCGCATCATGGGCTCGAGCAGTTGCAGCTCGTCTGATTTGTCCATGACGAAGCGCTGTGTACCGGGCACCTATCTCCATCACGTCGGTCAACCCAGTCGTTTCTTGGAGAACGGCCCGCCGAAGGCGCTGAAACCTGTCAGCCTGCGCAACATCGAGGCACATCTGCGGCAGTTCCTCGACGCGTCGGTGCAAGGAGGGCGTGCGCCGGAAGAGTTCGCCGCCCTCGCCGACCTCGTGCGCCTCACAACGGTCCGCGAAGGCCTCACACAGCTTTTCCGCCAACATGGTGGACGGGTGCCGACCAGTGCCCAGAATATTTCCGGGACGTGGACGGCAATCGCCAAGTACCACGTCAAGATAGAGCCCGAGGAGCTAGAGGAGCTACGCGGTATCAATAAGCATGTGGCACGGCCGACCATCGGCATGACCGACAAGAACATATCGCGTCTGAACCAGTTCGACACCCACCGAGCCTGGTCCCTGCCCTGTCGACGCGTCTGTAGACCAGTTGCTGGCGCATGAGACGGCGCGACGCGAAACTCTTGATCGTCGCGACCTGCTCGTCAGCGAGCTTCGCAAGCTGCAGCCGGAACCGCATTCGGCCCCAGAACTTGACGCCTTCGAGGCCGAACATGATGCGGCCGACCTCTGGCAGCAAAAAAAAGTTGCTCGGCCACGGCACCCTTACCTGTCCCGAATGCGGCCACCGCTGGCCGGTGGCGGCAGATCAGCTCTCGGACTATGCCCATGTGCAGGAAACCGTTCGACCCGCGATCACCCGGCGCGAGATCGCTGAAAGTCGCGTTCTGATCGGCAACCGCGTCCGCATCGCGGCGATCCGAAGCGAACTCGAGCAGCTTGAGATTCCGGCGGATCGTTCCGCGGAACTGGCTCGGCTTCGCGCTCATGCCGCGGCTGTCGAGGCCCATCAGCACGCACGGGACGCATGGGCGGTCTACAACCGGGATCTGCCCGGCAAACAGGCCCGTCTGTCGGATCTGACCGATGTCCCGGGCCTGCTGATCGCGTCCGAACAAGCCCTCACAACCGCGAGGGATGCCGATTGGTGGCGGCGGGTGGCGCCGCTCGAGACCGAGATGGTGTCTCTCGCCGGGGCCGAGTGCTCCGCGCACAAACTCGAGGCGGCGCTGAACACCAGCCTCGACCATGAACGTCTGCTAGCCGACTTCAGGAATACGCGCGCCGCATTCGACCGGGTCAACAGCGAAATCGAGGAGATAGAAGCCAGGGCGGCGGAGTGCGCGACCGCCCGCGAACGCATCACTGCACTGAAGCTCTCGCTGAAATCGCACTTGCTGCCGTCTCTCAACCGCGTGGCCTCAAGCCTGCTGGCACAAATGACCGGCGGGACCCGGTCCCGGATCGAGATCGACGACGCGTTCGAGATCCTGGTCGACGGCCAGGCACTCGCCACGCTCTCGGGCTCTGGCCACCAACCAGGTCTTCTCGCTCTTCATGGCCGACGAGGTCGATGCCGCCATGGACGAGGATCGGGCCGAGTACACGGCTCAGGCCCTCCGCCGCCTGACTGGTCGCGCAGGTCATCCTGGTAACACAAAAGCGGCCGGAGACGGATTTCGTCGTAGAGCTGACGCGATGATCGCCTGGAAACAGACACAGAGACGCTGGCATTCAGCTCCCACCTGTAGCTATCATCAAGCTTAGTGCCCGCGCGACTTCTTCTTTGGTCTTCTCCGAAAGACACTGAGCAAGCTCTCGCTCGACTGCAGCGTGAACGGCCACGGGCGCCGGAGGCCACGCGGTTTCAAGGCCCGCGCGGCGGCCGTGTCCTTGCGTGAGCGGATACGGCAGCGACGCGACCGCGCGATGAATGCGGGCATCACTGTCGATGGGATCCTGATCCATACCGACGATATCTCGCAGCAGCGCATTCTCGGCGCCGCCCTCGCGGTGATGCGCGACCCCTCGCTGGTTTGGTAGCCGGGCTGATCACCCGGCGTTGTGCAAGCTAACGCGCCCCCCAATACGGCCGCTCCGCCAATTCGCGCATGATGGCGCGGAACTCCGCGTTGCCGTCGACGAGCGCAAGGCGGTGCATCCAGCTGGATTCGAGTTCGGTCAAGCTGGCCTCCCGTCTGTTGATAGCATTTGCTCAAGCGGATGCACCGAATTTAACTCGGGACAGGGGCACTTGGCCGGTCTTCCAGATCCGGGCGCGTTACCGGCGCGACGGCGTCCCGCGCGCCGCCAGGTCGCCCAGCACCGCGCCCATCGCCATCGCCGCCATCGCCAGGACGACCGAACGACCGGACAACGCCAGTTCCCAGCCCGGCGACAGCCGTCGCGGCAGCAGTCCATAGTCGAGAACCCCGGCGGCGGCCCCGAGAAGCGCTCCATCGCGGACCAATTGCCCCGGCGCGTTGTGGTCGGGGTTGCGCAGAGCACCGAAAATCGCGCCCCAGAAGAGACCCGCACCGATGTTGGTTGCGCCGCCGATCGCGGTATGGGCGAGGTCCGCCCGGCCGTCCTTCGCGGCCATTGCGACGCCATCGTCGCCCCAGAGCCAGTGGCTCGACGCATTGACCGGCCCGAGGACCGGCCGTCCCTCGATCTTCGCGAGGAGGGCGATGGCTGCGACGGAGGCGAGGCCAGCGCCCGCACCGCAGAGAAGCGTCTGTTCGAATCGCGTCATGTCGGCTCCAGTTCGGAGGGGGGATGGGCGTTCAGAACGTAACCGGCCCGAGGGCGCATTGGTTCCGCGCGCCGCCAGAGGGGGAACATGACTGCACCCGAGGCGCTGAGCACGCCAGAGCGTCGCCGCGCCGCCTGCGGCCGGGAAAGGGCGACGCGCAGGTTCGGGCGCCAACCCCTGTCGGTGGGGTTGCGCCAGGACCACCGCTACGCGAGTCCCTCGCTCAGGTCGGCGACTTCGGACGGGTCGATCGCGCGGGCGTTTTTTGCCCCAGGCGCTGCGGACGTAGTTCAGCAGGTCGGCAATCACGTCGTCGCGGAGCTTCCAGGAGATGGCCGGCAAGGCCAGCCCGTGCCGCCAACGGCCGGACGGCCGGGCGCGCGCGCCTTCGAGCAGGATCTGGAAAATGGTGGTGGGGGTGTCCCCGCCGGGAACAATTCGCGCCGAATCCGGTTCTTTATAATCGAACGACCAGCCCAGTCGCCAAGCGTGGAACGTGCGGCTGGAAACCTGGAGGCAAAGACTCTCGGCGATGTGTTCCGCGGCTGGCCCGGGCGTAACCGATTTGCCGAACGCAAGATGCTGAAGCCACGCGCGAAGATGAATAGCGGGATTCAGTGGCGCGAAATGGCCCTCGCTTTCGAGCATCTCCGCGAGGAGGGCGAGACCCTTGTCGAGCGGTTGCAGAAGCTGTTGCATGGAACCACCAGATGCGCGGCCTGAATCTGATCCGAAACCGCCTTGCCCGCGTACGAATATTTGTTGGTGCCGAAATCCGAGACCGGTCGCGCACATAGCGGGATGAACCATGGGCCTCGCCGGATCATTTTCGGAACCTATCTGATGGTTTTACGGTACGGTTGCGTACACATGCGTAGCGATGTAAGTGGCGATGATGGCACGAGACCAACATGATAAGCGATCCGGCGATGGTCTCGACCAGCAATTTCGAGAGCTTTTGCGGCTGATCGAGAAGGAACCGATCTCGGACGAGTTGAGGCGGTTGGCGAAGTCCCTGGAAACCGCATTGAAGGATGCGGAGGCGCTTCGGGAACGGGATTAGGCCCTTTCGGATTTCACTTGAATCGGGACCCCGGTCGGCACCAAACGCCCGATCTTCAAGGATGTGTTCGCCGGTCTGCCAGTATTCCCAACAGGCGAAGGTTGGTCAGGTTGCCGAGCGCCCCTTGGCCAACTCCATGACCCTGATTGTCACACCGCCGCGAGAGCGTCCGATGGCCTGGCTCTGAGCCCCGCCTTTTCGCGCGCTAAACTCTGTCTTCGAGCTTCGCCTTGATAATCTTCCGGGCGCGGTTGACCCTGCTCTTCACTGTTCCCATTTCGCAATCCATCTGCCGCGCAACGTCATCGTAGCGCTCTCCCAAAACCACGACCAGAACCAGGGCTTCCCGGTAGTGAACCGGCAGTTCGGCCATCGCCCGTAGCAACTCCTGCCCGCGCAGGTACCATTCCTGCTGACCCTGAATTTCAGGAACGCTCGACACGCAGTCGGCGCGGCCGGTCGTCTCGCGTTGGCGTTTGCCAAGGTTCGTATAGAACCGGTTTCGCATGATGGTAAAAAGCCAAGCGCGCTTGTTGGTGCCAGGCCGATAGGAGGATGCATATTCAATCGCTCTGACCAAGGTTTCCTGCACCAAGTCGTCTGCATCAGCGATGTTTCCGCAAAGAGATCGAGCGTACGCTCTCAGGGCAGGGATATGATCCAGCAGATTGTCGCACACTCTGAATAACCCCCTGGTTCTCTTGTTTTGCCGGGCAGGCATCGTTTCGCAGGGGCCGCAAACGCCGCCGGCTTCACCTTTATTAACGCTTATTGTGATGACGGGTTCCGATCTGAGCGAGGGAGATGGCGAGATCCGGCGCCGTGAACTTCCGTTTTCGGCACAACGTAAAGTACTTGCGCTCCAGGCCAGCAGAACCGGCAGATCACCCCGAAAATGCCGCGCGGTTGGCGACGCAATGATCGCGCAGCGCGGGGCTGCGGCCCTGATGCCCGCCCCCTGCCCTGCCCCGCGAGACACCAGAAGCTCTGCGTCGGTCGGTGGCCACGAAAGCCCAACCTCAACGGGAACAATGCGGGTGGCATTCGGTTGTGCCCGCTCGACAAGCTCGAAACAGAAGGAGGAAGAACTGATGAACTACAAGTTTCTTGCGATCGCCGCGATAACGCTGAGCCTGGGTTCCACCAGCGTCCTGGCCCAGACGACTACTACAGGCGGGACGAGCGCGACGACCGGGGCTGGAGCCGACACGATGAGCGGCATGCACGACAGGATGCCCATGGAGTGGGAAGGCGATATCGCCGACGCGTTCTATACAGACACCGCGATGGGCATGTTGCGCAACGATGAGGAAATGCGCGCAAGATGGGGAGAGCTGGACGAAGATGACCGCGAGACGGTTCGCGACTATTGCGAACGCCTGATGGAGGATGACGCGGTGATGGGTGCCGGCGAGTCCGGCGCGGTCGGGACCACCGGGGCCACCGGCACGACCGGGGCCGCCGGCACCGCTGGCGCGACCGGAACCACCGGCACCGCTGGCGCGACTGGCACCACCGGGACCACTGGCACGACCGGCACCACTGGTACCACAGGCACCACTGGCACCACCGGCACGGCTGGTACAACCGGAACCACTGGAACGGCTGGCGGCACAGGTACGACAACCGGCGCTGCGACCGGAACAGGTGTGGGGGCTGGTGCCGCCGACCCGCTGGCTGCCACCCACACAGCGTCGCTTCGCCAGATCTGCGAAATGGTCGAGGACGACACCAACGACTGATGGGAAGCTTCAGCGTAGGAGGGGCGGGACGAACTCCCGCCCCTTTTTCGTCTGTCAGTTCGCACGCAAGCGCCCGCATCCTTCGGAACCAAGCGGGGTGTGAGCGGTTGCGAAAGGAAGGAGAGCGTGAGACCAAAAGGAGGCACCTCATGGCCAGATGCGAGCAATGCGGCAACGATTACGACAAGGCGTTCGACGTGACGATTGCCGGCGACACCCACACCTTCGACAGCTTCGAATGCGCGATCCAGAAACTGGCGCCACGCTGCGCGCACTGCGATTGCCGGATCATCGGACATGGCGTCGAGCAGGGTCAGGACATCTTCTGCTGCGCGCATTGCGCGGCGAAAAGCGGCGCGACGCTGGTGGCGGATCGGGCGCCCTAAAGGCCGCAGGCGCGGCGATGAAGCGCCGGAAACCGGTGAGCATGCGCCGAGTTCAGGAATGCGCGCATGCGCGCATTTCGATAACTAACTGATCAAGAAACACAAAATCTGTGATATTAACTTTTGCGAAAGGTTTGGCCGCGCACTTTAGGTGCCGATCAGGATCGCCAGCGGCACGGCGCCGAAAAGGCGGGACGCGTCGAGTTTTCCGTGTTCGGAGCGATCCACCAGGTTCAGCCAGGTGCCGGCCGCGCCTGAGGGCAATGTCAGCGGCGTGTCGCGCCAGTCATAGGGATGCCCCCGCGCGGGGTGAAGCGCGGCGGCCACAGCAAGGCGCTTGCCCCGCCATTGCCGAACGAAGCCGATGAACCGTGTCGCCGCTGGCCCCTGCGCGGCGATCGGGCGGTAGGTCCCCTCGGCAAAGAGCGCGGGCCTCTCCCTGCGCAGCGCCAGCAGACCCGCCGTTATCGCGAGCTTCGCCAGTTCACCGGGCATCTCCGAGGTCCAGAGCGGCGCGTCGGGGCCGCGGGCCTTCAGCGCGTCGTCGCGGCGCGCAAAATCGACGGGCCGGCGGTTGTCGGGGTCGACCAGGCTTTGTTCCCACATCTCGGCCCCCTGGTAGATGTCGGGCACGCCGGGCAGGGTGAGCTTGAGGGCGTGCTGGATCAGCGCATTGGCCGTCGCATCCCGCGAAATCCGCCGCGCGAAGTCCCGGAAGGACGGCAGGAAGGCGTTCTGCGGCGATGGCGACAGGGCGCGGTCGATGAAGGCTTCCAGCGCCGCCTCGTAGCGGGGGTCGCCGAAGACCCAGCGCGTGTTGACCCCGGCCTCGCGCGCCGATTTCACCATCGCGGCCGTGACCCGGTCCTTGAGGTCCGCCAGCGCGGCCGCGTCGGGTCCCGCCTCGGGGTCGGCATCGGCCGGCCAAGCGCCCAGAAGCATCTGGTAGAAGAAATACGCCTCGTTCGCGTCGATCGGCGCGTGCGGATCGGTCAGGTGCCGATGCCATTCGCTCACCGCCGCCTGCCAGACCTCGACATGCCCGGCGAGGGCGAGGATCCGGGCGCGCGCATCCTCGCCGCGCTTGGTATCGTGCGTGGAGGAGGCGAGCATCGACAGCGGGCTGCGCTGCAGCCGGGCACGGGCGGCGCGGTGAAAGGCCGGAACCGAGAGGTGGAACTGCCCCGGTTCGCTGCCCACCTCGTTGAGCGCGATCAGGCGCGCGTATCGGTAGAGGGCCTTGTCCTCCAGCCCCTTGGCCATGACCGGGCCGGTGAATTGCTGGATCCGCATCGCGGTATCCAGGATCGCGTCGCGGTCCTGCGGCCGGTCGCCGGCAAGGTCCAGCATCATCACGCCGGCAAGGAAGTCGAAGACGTCGCGCCCCAGTTCGGGCGCCTGTCGCCGGGCGCGGTCCACCGCCGAGGCGATGCGGGTCCGGCCCTGACGCGAAAGGCCCTGCGCATCGGCATAGGTGCGATAGACGTCCAGCGCCGCGACGACGCCCGCCAGCGCCGCCCGCAGCGGCGCGCGGCCGATATCGGCGCTTTTCGGGTCACGCGCGGCGAGATCCAGAAGCCGCGCGGTCAGCGCCTCCAGTTCCGCGGCCATCGGATAGGCCATCACCTCTTGCTTGGCGATCTGGACGACGCGGGCGGGGGGGCGGCGCTGACCGGTGAGGGCGGGATAGATGCGCGTCAGTTCGCGCGCGCCCTGCGGGTCGGCCAGCAGCCCGGCCGCCTGATTGGCGAATTCGTAGCCGGTCGTGCCGTCGCAGGGCCAGTCGGCGGGCAGATCCTCGCCGGGGCCGAGGATCTTTTCGACATAGAGGGGGAAGGGCCGCCCGACATGCGCGCGCAGGCGCCGCAAGTAGGCGGCCGGGTCGAGCAGCCCGTCGATATGGTCGATCCGCAGCCCGTCGACCACGCCCTCGCGCATCAGACGCAGGATCATTTCGTGCGTCGCGCCGAAGACCTCCGGATCCTCCACCCGCACCCCGGCGAGGTCGCTGATGGTGAAGAAGCGGCGGTAGTTGATCGCGTCGCCGTCGAGGGTGAATCGCGACGCCCGCCAGAACTGCCCGGCGATCAGCGTGTCGAGCGCGGCCCAGCTGTCGGCGTCACCCTCGGTTCCGGTGAAGGCGTCGAGCGCGGGCTGAACATCGGCGTCGCTGGCGGCGGCGAGGCGGGATTTCAGCACCGCCCAGCGGGGGTCGGCGGGGTCGTCCTCTGGCGGCGCGCCGTCTGGCAGGATACCGCGGAGGGCCGGGGCCTTGTCCAGGATCAGGGCATAGTCGCGCGGGCAGATCGGCAGGCGGTGCGTCCCATGCGCCCAGACCGCCAGCCCGTCCGCGTCGCGGCGCAGGCGCAATTCGCCATTCGCGAGGGCCACGCCATAGTGACCGCCCAGGAACGGCACCAGCACCTTGCCGGTGGTCGGGTGATGCGCGGGGGCGGGCAGCGTGGCGGTCCAGTCGATGTCGAACCAGTGCGCGAAGGGGCTGGCGGGGCCCCATTCCAGCACGCTCTGCCAGCAAGCATTCTCGCTGCCGCCGATGCCCATGTGGTTGGGCACGATATCGACGATCAGCCCCATGCCGCGGTCGTGCAGCGCCTGGGCCAGCTGCCGCAGGTCTTCCTCGGACCCCAGGGCGGGGTTGAGGCGGTTGAAATCCACCACGTCGTAGCCATGCGTGCTGTCGGCCCGGGCCGCGGTGATCGGCGAGGCGTAGAGATGGCTGATCCCCAGCCGGTCGAGATAGGGCACGAGGGCCAGCGCGTCGGCGAAGCGGAAGTCCGCGTTGAACTGGAGGCGGTAGGTCGCGCGCAGTGTCATCGGGCATCCGCGGGCGGCGGGGGTTTCGGACGCTCGGCGGCGATGGCGGCGACGGTGGCCTGGAAAAGCGGCGCGTTGGGCAGGTCCTCCAGCGTGAGGCCAAGCTTGTGGCGCCAGTTCGGATAGGCGTCGGTGGTGGATGGCAGGTTCACCTGCGCGCGCTCGGCCGTCAGATCCTCCAGCCGCGCGGCAAGAAGCAGCGAGGGCGTGCGCGCCATCAGCCGGTGGGCCGCGACGACCAGCGAATCGGGCGCCGCGCCGGGGCAGGCCTTTGCGGCGCGGGCGTCGCGCATCGGCAGCAGCCCCAGCCGCGCGAGCAGGTCGAGCAGGTCCTGCCGCTCTTGGCTGCGGTCGCGGGCCTGGCCCTGCACTGCCGCTTCGCTCATCAGCCGGTGATGGCCGCGCAGCGCGACATCGTCGCCGCGCCACCAGCCCTGGAAGGTCGGCAGGTCGTGCGTCGACAGGCAGACCAGCGCCTTCTGCGGGTACTCCTCGGGCGGGGTGTAGCCTGACGCGTCGCGCTCGAAGAGCAGGATCCGATAGGAGAGGATGCCGACCTCGGCCATCACCTCGCGAAAGCCCTCGGGGACGTTGCCCAGATCCTCGCCGATGATGATCGCGCGGCGGTCCGTCGATGCCTGCGCCAGCGCCCGGAGCATGTCCTGCAGCGGGTAGCGAGCATAGGTGCCCTGGGCTGCGGTCATGCCTTCGGGGATCAGGAACAACTGCCAGAGTCCCATGACATGGTCGATCCTGAGCGCGCCCGCGCGGCGCGTCGCGAACTCGATCAGGTCGCGGAAGGGTTCGGCCCGGCGCTCGGCCATGGCGACGGGCGACAGGGGGGCAAGGCCCCAGTCCTGGCCATCCTCGTTGAAGAGGTCGGGCGGCGCGCCGACATGGATGCCGGGCACGACGAGATGCCGGTCCGACCAGGTGCCCGAGCCGTCCGGCGCCTCGCCGACGGCGAAGTCGAGATAGAGGCCGATGCGCATGCCCGCCGCGCGACAGGTATCGCGTGCCGCCTGAAGCTGCCGGTCGGCGATCCATTGCAGCCAGAGGTGAAAGTCGATGTCGTCGGCGTGGCTTTCGGCGAAGGATCGCACCCGGGGGCCGTCAATGTCGTGCCAGTCCTCGGGCCAGGTGGTCCAGCCGGCGCCGAACCCGTTCGCCACCATCCGCGCCGAGATCGCCTCGAAAAGCGCGTGACGGTAGAGCGCGGCGCCGCCCTCGGACCGGAACGCCGCCAGGTCCGGGCTGCCGTCGGCGTGCCGCCACAGCGCGCGAAGCGCCGGCAGCTTCAGGCGCGTCACGGCGGCGTAGTCCACCAGCGGGGATGCGCGCGCCGCGGCCAGGTCCTCGGCATCCGGCGGCTCGCCGGCAGGGCCCGGCACCCGGTCGACGGCGACATAGAGCGGGTTGAGGAAGCGGCGGTTCGACGGCGAAAAGGGCGAGCAATGCGCAGGGTTGGCCAGAAAGAGCGCGTGCAGCGGGTTCAGCCCGATGAAATCCGCCCCCGCGGCGCCCGCCAGCCGGGCCAGATCCGCAAGGTCGGCGAAATCGCCGATGCCCCAGTCCCGCGCCGAACGGACCTGGTAGAGCTGCGCTGCGATCCCCCACATGCGCGCCTCGGTATCGGGCAGAAAGCAGGTCGTGTCGCCGGGCGCGCGCAGGCCCAGGTCGACCCCCGGGGCGGGCGCGTCCTCCGCGATGTCCAGCGCCGCGACCAGACGCTCCAGCGTTTCGCGCGGGGGCTTCTGGCGCTGGCCGCCGATCATCATGTTTTCCGACTGGATGCCGAACCTCGCGGCGAGCGCCTCGACCGTCATTCCGCGCCCTCTGCCGCCGCAGTCTCCTCGGCGGCTTCCGCGGCGACTTCCACGGTGGCTTCCGTCTTCGCGGTATCCTTGACGACGCGGACGGTGCAGGGCGGCAGGGTCTGCCCCTCTGGACCGTAAAGGGTGCGGCCCGGCGCGTCGGGCGCGTCCTGCGGATGGTCCGAGAGGTTCGCGCGCAGGCGCAGAACCGCCCCGTCGAGTGTCCAGTCCACCGCGATCAGCCCTTCGTCGGCGGTCAGGATCCGCCCGCCATCCCCCGGCGCGCGTTCCAGATGCGGCGCAATCGCGCGGTGGCGGAGATCCAGCAGCCCGCGCACCATGTCCAGCCAGGCCCGGCCCTCGGCGCTGTCGCGCCGTGCCCAGTCGATCTTCGAGGCCTCGAACGTGGCCGTCGCGTTCGGGTCGGGGATCCGGGCGCGCAGATCCGGGTCGACGAAGGCGCCGAAATTGCTGAATTCCTTGCGCCGGCCTTCGCGGACGGCGTCGGCCAGTTCGCCGTGGAAATCGGTGAAGAAGGCGAAGGGGCGTGTCTCGCCCCATTCCTCGCCCATGAAGATCAGCGGCACATGCGGCGACAGCAGCAGGATCTCGGTTAGCGCCCGCACCATCTCCTCTGACGCAAGCGTCACGAGGCGTTCGCCGAAGGCGCGATTGCCGGTCTGGTCGTGGTTTTGCAGGAAATTCACGAAGGCGAGCGGCGGAAGATGCGCGGACGGCACGCCGCGCGGCTTGTTGCCGGCATGGATCGACACCTCGCCCTGAAAGGCAAAACCCTCGGCCAGGGCGCGGGCGAGTTTCGTCCAGTGGTCCTGCGCAAAATCGGCGTAATAGCCGTCGGCCTCGTGGGTGGCGATGGCGTGGGCGACGTTGTGGAAGTCGTCGTTCCATTCGGCGGTATAGAGCCGCGGCGTGCCATCTTCGTGGCGCTCGTGAAGGCGGGTGATGTTGCGCACGTCCTCGGTCGTCAGGTGGATGGGGGCGTCGGGATGCGCCGCGCGGATCTCGGCGGCGATTTCTTCAAGAATCTCGATCTCGGAGTCCGGGTCGATGACGTAGTCGATAGCGTCCAGTCGCAGGCCGTCGAGATGATATTCCTCGATCCAGTAGTGCGCGTTCTCGATGAAGAAGCGGCGCACGGCCGGCCGGTCATAGGCGATGGCTGCGCCCCAGGGGGTCTGTCGCGCGTCGGTGAAGAACCCCGGGGCATAGGTATGCAGGTAGTTCCCGTCCGGCCCGAAATGGTTGTGGACGACATCCAGCAGCACCATCAGTCCCAGCCCGTGCGCGGTGTCGATCAGCGCCTTCATCTCCTCGGGCGTGCCGTAGCTGGCGTGCGGCGCGTAGGGCAGAACCCCGTCATAGCCCCAGCCCCGGTTGCCGCCGAACTGGGCCACGGGCATCAGTTCGACCGCAGTGATGCCGGTCTCGACCAGATGCGGCAGGCGCTCGGCGGCGGCGGCGAAGGTGCCCTCGGGGGTGAAGGTGCCGACATGGATCTCCAGGATCACGGCGTCTGACCAGGGCCGCCCCTGCCAGTCGTTGCGCCAGCGATAGGCGCGCGGATCGACCAGGCGCGAGGGGCCATGAACGTCACCTGCCTGCGCCCGCGCCGCCGGGTCGGGAACGGCCATGCCGTCGTCCAGCACGAAGGCGTAGTCGTCGCCCGCGCGCGCACCGCCGACGGTGGCGGTGAACCAGCCCTCGGCGTCGCGCTCCATCGGATGGTTGCGGCCGCGCAGGCGCAGCTTGACCTGCGCCTGACCCGGCGCCCAGAGGCGAAAGCGCGTGCCCTGCGGGACCAGTTCGGTCCCCCAGGTCGTCGAAAAGGCGCGTTCGGTTCTGAGGGTGTTCATGGGGAGAAATCCAGATGAGGGTCGATCGGTGCGTCCTGGCCGCGCGTCACGCGGGGGCCAGAACGAGCGTCGACAGCGGCGGCAAGGTCAGCCGGAGCGAGGCGGGGCGGCCGTGCCAGGAGGACTCCTCGGCGTTCAGGCGACCGTGATTGCCGACATTGGAGCCGCCGTAGCATTCGGCGTCGGTGTTGAGAAGTTCCTGCCAGGCACCGGCCCGGGGCGCGCCGATCCGGTAGTCGCTGCGCACCACCGGCGTCAGGTTGCACACCACCAGCACCGGATCGGCCCCGTCGTCGGACTTGCGCAGGTAGACCAGCACGCTCTGCGCCGCGTCGCTGGCGTCGATCCACTCGAAGCCCGTGGGGTCGCAGTCCAGCCGGTGCAGGGCCGGCCGGTCGCGGTAAAGGCGGTTGAGGTCGGCGACCAGGCGCTGCATGCCCCGGTGCATCGGGTCATCGAGCAGGTGCCAGTCGAGCGCCTCGTCGTGGTTCCATTCGCGGTCCTGTGCGAATTCGCAGCCCATGAACAGCAGCTTCTTGCCGGGATGGGTCCACATGAAGCCGTAATAGGCGCGCAGGTTGGCGAATTTCTGCCAGCGGTCGCCGGCCATCTGGCGGATGAGCGAGCCCTTGCCGTGCACGACCTCGTCATGGCTGAGCGGCAGCACGAAATCCTCGGTAAACGCGTAGAGGAGCCCGAAGGTCAGGTCGTGCTGGTGGTGCCGGCGGTGGATCGGGTCGCGCCGGAAATAGCCGAGCGTGTCGTGCATCCAGCCCATGTTCCACTTGAAGGTGAAGCCGAGGCCGCCGTCGGCGGCGGGGCGGCTGACCTTGGGAAAGGCGGTGGACTCCTCGGCGATCATGGCGGCGCCGGGATAATCCTCGCAGACATGGGTGTTGACTTCGCGCAGGAAGACGATCGCCTCCAGGTTCTCGTTGCCGCCGTGCGGGTTGGGCACCCATTCGTCGGGCTTGCGCGAATAGTCGAGATAGAGCATCGAGGCCACGGCATCCACGCGCAGCGCGTCGACATGGTACTTGTCCAGCCAGTAGACGGCGCTGGCATTGAGGAAATTCGCCACCTCGCGGCGGCCGAAATTGTAGATCAGCGTGTTCCAGTCCTGGTGGAAGCCCTGGCGCGGATCGGCGTGTTCGTAAAGCGCGGTGCCGTCGAACTGCGCCAGCCCGTGCGCGTCCGAGGGGAAATGCGCGGGGACCCAGTCGCAGATCACGCCGATGCCCGCCGCGTGCAGCCGGTCCACCATGCGGGCAAAACCCTCGGGCGGGCCGAAGCGGGCGGTGGGCGCGAAAAGCCCGATCGGCTGGTAGCCCCAGGAGCCCGAAAAGGGGTGTTCGGTGATCGGCAGGAACTCCACATGCGTGAAGCCCATTTCGGTGACATAGTCGCACAGCTGTTCGGCCATTGCGTCGTAGTCGAGATAGGTATTGCCGTCGCCGCGCCGCCAGGAGCCCGGATGCACCTCGTAGATCGAGATCGGGGCGTGGCGGTCCTGCCGCGCAGGCCGCGCTTCCATCCAGTCCGCGTCGGTCCAGGCATGGTCCGGCAGCCCGCTGATGACCGAAGCGGTCTCCGGCGGCGCCTCGTGCGCAAAGCCGACGGGATCGGCCTTGAGGGGCAGCCGGTCGCCGTGCGGGCCGATCACCTCGTACTTGTAGATCTCGCCGGCGCTGAGCCCGGGCAGGAACAACTCCCATAGGCCGACGCCATGGCGCCGCCGCATCGGGTGGCGGCGGCCGTCCCAGGCGTTGAACGGGCCGACCACGCTGACCCGGCGCGCGTTCGGCGCCCAGACGGCGAAGGCGACGCCCGCGACATCCTCGTGGATCGTCGGATGCGCGCCCAGCCGGTTGTAGAGTTGGCGATGCCGGCCCTCGCCCAGCAGATGCTCGTCCAGATCGCCCAGAAGGCGCGGGAAGCGGTAGGGATCCTCGATGTCCCATTCGTTCCCGCCCGACCGCAGCCGCAGCTTGTAGGCAAAGCGCTGCTTGCGGCGCGGTATCCGCCCGGCGAAGAAGCCCTCGGGGCTGAGCCGGTCAAGTTCGCAGATGACCTTGACGCCATCCGCGCCGACCACGGCGACCTCGGCGGCCTCGGGCTGGAAGGTCGCGACTTGCAGGGGCTCGCCGTCGCCGCCATGCATGCCGAGGGTGCCGAACGGGTCGCCGTGCTGGCCGCGGATGATCGCCTCGATATCCGAAAGGGCGACATTTGCTGGGATCGTGGCGTTGCTCATCCATCCTCCGGGGTCACGAGGTCAAGAAGCCCGCGCAGGGGGATGCCGACCCATCCCGGCCGGTTGCCCAGGTCGTAGGCGACCTCGTAGACCGCCTTGCGCAGCACGAAGAGGTCGAGCAACCGGCGCAGTGCGTCGTCATCCCCGGGCAGGTTCGGCGCCCCCTCGGCGTGTTCCAGATAGGCGCCAAGAAATGCCTCCGCCGTCGAGCGCCGCCATTCCTCGCCCCGGCGGCGGGCGCTTTCGGCGATGGCGCCTTCGCCCTGCGGATGCAACCGAACCGCCATCAGCGCCGCGTAGTCGAACGAGCGTAGCATGCCGGCGACATCGCGCAGCGGCGAGGATTTCATCCGCCGTTCGGCCAGGGTCCGAGTCGGCTCGCCCTCGAAATCGATGATCGACACGTCGCCCTGCGCCAGCAGAACCTGGCCCAGGTGATAGTCGCCGTGGATGCGCGACAGCATCCCCTGCGGGCGCATCTTCGCCACCGCCCGCCCCCGGTCGAGAAGCGCCTTGCGGCTCGCCAGCACCTGCTCGGCCAGCGCCGCGTCGGCATCGGGCAGGCCGCGCCGCGCCGCCTTCAGGCGCGACAGGACGGCCTCGGTCTCCTCGGCGGTCTCGCGCGCCCAGTCCTTCAGATGCTGCGCGCTCATCGGCTCCAGCGCGAAGGCGGGATCGTCGGTGGGGGTTGCGAAGGCGCGGTGCGACTCCGCCGTGCGCTGGCCCAGAAGCCGGCCGATGTTCAGCGGAAAGCCGAAGCCCTCGCGCTCGTGGTCGGCCTCGGCGTCGATGGAGGACCAGGATTCGTTCGCCGCCAGATCGCTGCGCAGCGCCTGCGTGATGCCGGCCCAGGCATCGCCCTGGTTCGGCACGAACGGAAAGACGGCGGCGATCGTCGTCTCGTCGCCGTCGTCGTCACCGCCCGGCCGCCAGGTGGCCGCGCCGAGGAAATGCGGCGTATGCGGGAACTGCGCGGTCTCGGTCAGGAAGCGCGCGACCTCGACATCGGGCTGCTCTCCGGCGCGCAGGCGGCGGTAGATCTTCATGATCACCTTGCCGCCGAAGCTGACCGAGATGTTGCTCTGCTCGACGCCCAAGTATTGCGGCGGGCCCGGATCGTCCATCTCGCGCAGCCGCTCGCTGGCCTCGAACGCGACGATGCCGTGCTCGCTCTCGAACCGGTCCTCGCGCCGCACGCTTTCCAGAAGCGCGCTCGCCAGCCGCTCGTCGTTGGCGCCGTCGATCAGCGCGCCCATTTCCGGCCCGCGCCGGATCTTGGCCAGCGTGTAGGACAGCTTCGGCGCGCCCGGGCGCAGGTTTTCGGGGCCCCAGCGCAAGGAGATCGGCAGGAAATAGCGCTGTGTCTCGTCGCCCAGATCGACGTCGATGGCGCCGAGGCCGTGCGTGCCGTCGCTCATCTCGCCCAGAAGCGTCATGCTCACCTCGCCGATGGCGCGATCCTTGGCGGCGAACCAGCGCTGCAGCGGCAGCCATTTCGGCAGCACCTCTGCGCGGAACTGCGCCCCTTCGCGCCCCGCCAGGGCCGAGTTCACGCGTCCGTCGCGGCTGGTCAGCGTGATGAATTCGGGCAGCACCTCGGGCAGGGGGTCATGCCAGGACGGCAGGTCCTGCTCGTCGCTCATCGCGAACCAGTAGAAGCCGTAGGCGGGCAAGGTCAGCATGTAGGGCAGGTCGCCGATCGGCGGAAACGGGGACCGGCCGGTCAGTTCCACCGGCACACGCCCCCGGAAGCGCGCCAGGTCCAGTTCCACCGCCTGCGCCGAATCCGACAGGTTCGCCACGCAGAGAAACGCCTCGCCGTCGTGTTCGCGCAGATGCGCGAGGATCTTGCGGTTGCGTGGATAGAGCAGCGTCATGCTGCCGCGCCCGAAGGCCTTGTGGTGCTTGCGCACGGTGATCATTCGCCGCAGCCAGTTCAGCAGCGACGACGGGTTTTCCGACTGCGCCTCGACATTGATCGCCTGGAAGCCGTAGATCGGGTCCATGATGACCGGCAGATACAGCTCCTGCGGATTGGCTCGGCTGAAGCCCGCGTTGCGGTCGGCGGTCCACTGCATCGGCGTCCGCACCCCGTCGCGGTCGCCGAGGTAGTAGTTGTCGCCCATGCCGATCTCGTCACCGTAATACAGGATGGGCGTGCCGGGCATCGACAGGAGCATCGAGTTCAAAAGCTCGATCTTGCGCCGGTCGTTCTTCATCAGCGGCGCAAGCCGGCGGCGGATGCCGAGGTTGATGCGCGCGCGCGCATCCTCGGCGTAGTATTGCCACATGTAGTCGCGTTCGTCCTCCGACACCATTTCCAGCGTCAACTCGTCATGGTTGCGCAGGAAGATGCCCCATTGGCAGTTCTCGGGGATCTCGGGCGTCTGGCGGATGATGTCGGTGATCGGGTGCCGGTCGGCCTGCGCCAGCGCCATGTACATCCGGGGCATCAGCGGGAAATGAAAGCCCATATGGCATTCGTCGCCGTCGCCGAAATAGGGGCGCGTATCCTCGGGCCACTGGTTCGCCTCGGCCAGCAGCATCCGGTCGGAATAGTGGCGGTCCAGTTCGGCGCGGATCTTCTTCAGGACGTCGTGGGTCTCGGGCAGGTTCTCGTTGTTGGTGCCGTCGCGCTCGACCAGATAGGGGATCGCGTCCAGGCGGAGCCCGTCGACGCCCATGTCGAGCCAGTAGCGCATCGTCTTCAGAACCTCGGCCAGAACGCGCGGGTTGTCGAAGTTGAGGTCCGGCTGGTGCGAATAGAAGCGGTGCCAGAAATAGGCCTTGGCGACCGGGTCCCAGGTCCAGTTGGACGTCTCGGTATCGAGGAAGATGATCCGCGTCTCGGGCCATTTCTCGTCGGTATCGGACCAGACATACCAGTCGCGCGCGGCCGAGCCGGGCTTGGCGTGGCGCGCCCGCTGGAACCACGGATGCTGGTCCGAGGTGTGGTTGATGACCAGTTCGGTGATCACCCGCAGGCCGCGGCGATGGGCTTCGGCGACGAAGGCCTTGAAGTCCTTCATCGACCCGTAGGAGGGGTTGATCGAGCGGTAGTCGGCGATGTCGTAGCCGTCGTCGCGCAAGGGCGAGGGATAGAACGGCAGAAGCCAGATCGCCGTGACGCCGAGTTCCTGCACGTAGTCGAGACGCTGCATCAGGCCGGCAAAATCGCCGATGCCGTCGTTGTTGCTGTCCTGGAAGGCCTTGATGTGCAACTGGTAGATGATCGCGTCCTTGTACCAGTCGGCCTGGTCGCGATCGATGCCGCCGCCGGTCTGCGGGCGGCGGACCACGGCGCTTTTCGCCCCGGGATTGCGTTGGAAATGGGTCATGAGCGCGGCACCCCCGGCGCGAAGAGTTGCCAGATCGCGTAGGGGCGCGTGGCGGGGTCAAGGTCCAGCCATTGCATCTTGCCGTGCCAGGTGAAGCGGTTGCCGTGCAGCAGGTCGCGCACCTCGATCGAGGCGTCGTCGGGCAGGCCGAATTCCCACAGCGGCACCTCGAACTGGAAGGTCTGCGTCGCGTGCGGGTCAAGGTTGACGTGGATCAGGATGAAGTCCTGCAGGTCCCGGGTTGCCTTGGCGTAGTAGAGGACGCTGGGGTTGTCGGCCTTGTGGAAGACGATGTTGCCGAAGTCCTGAAGCGCCGGATGTTCGTTGCGCAGCCGGTTCAGCAGGCGGATGTCGTCCTGAATGTTGCCCGGCTGGTCCATGTCCCACGCGCGCAACTCGTACTTTTCGGAGTTGAGGTATTCTTCCTTGCCCGGCACCGGCTCGGCCTCGCAGATCTCGAACCCGTTGTAGATGCCGTAATTGCCCGCCAGCGTCGCCGCCAGCGCCAGCCGCACGCGAAAGCCGGGGCGGCCGCTCGACTGCAGGTAGGTCGGGTTGATGTCGGGCGTGTTGGCGAAGAAGTTCGGCCGCATGTAGTGGCGGCACTCGGTCTGCGTGAGTTCGGTCATGTATTCTTCGATCTCGGTCTTCTCGTTGCGCCAGGTGAAATACGAATAGGACTGGTTGAAGCCGACCTTCCCCAGCCGCTTCATCACCTTCGGGCGGGTGAAGGCCTCGGCCAGGAAGATCGCCTCGGGGTGGCGCGACTGCACGTCGGCGATCATCCATTCCCAGAACGGGAACGGTTTGGTGTGCGGGTTGTCGACGCGGAAGATCGTGACCCCGAGTTCGATCCAGAAAAGCACGATGTCGCGCAACGCATACCACAGATCCGGGATCGCGCCCCGGTAGAAATGGACGTTGACGATGTCCTCGTATTTCTTCGGCGGGTTCTCGGCGAACTTGATCGTGCCGTCGGGCCGCCAGTCGAACCATTCGGGATGCGCCTTGATCCACGGATGATCCGGCGCGCACTGGATGGCGAAATCGAGCGCGATCTCCAGCCCGTGCTCGCGCGCAGCGGTGACCAGGCGATGAAAATCCTCGAAACTGCCCAGTTCGGGGTGGAGTGCGTCATGGCCGCCCTCGTCGGAACCGATGGCGTAGGGGCTGCCGGGGTCGTCCAGCCCGGGGGTCAGGGTGTTGTTCCGGCCCTTGCGGTTGATCCGCCCGATCGGGTGGATCGGCGGAAAGTAGAGCACGTCGAACCCGAGGTCGCGCACATAGCCCAGCCGCGCGATCACGTCATCGAAGGTGCCGTGCCGGCCGACATCGCCCGATTGCGAGCGGGGCATCAGTTCGTACCATGCGCTGAATGCGGCGGTGCGCCGGTCTGCGTAGAGCGGCAGCGTCTTGTAGCGGGTCAGGTTGGTGCGCGGGCCGGCGCGGTCCATCAACTCTGTCACGTCGGGCGAGGTGAACCGCGTCAGGCGCTCGGCATCCGCAACGCCTTCCTGCTGCGCGGCGTGATCGGCTTCCAGCACGGCGCGCAGGGTCTCGCGGTCTTCGGCGCTCGCGCGCCCGCCCTCCTCGATAGCGGCCTCGATCAGGTGGCGCGCCTCCTCCAGTTCCAGTGCGATATTCTGGCCGGCGGCGTGCTTCTTCGCGACGTCCTTGCGCCACGTCTTCAAGAGGTTGCGCCAGGCGATGAAGCTGCACTGGTAGCGCCCGATTTCGGGGAAGGTGACCCACGCCTCCCAGCGGTCGTTACCGATGTGTTCGAGCGGCACCTCGCTCCAGTCACCCGAACCCTGGCGGTAGATGAAGGCCACCTCGATGCTGTCGTGTCCGTCGGAAAACGCGTCCACGGCGATGCGTTCGGGGTGCCCGGCCACGACCTTGGCTGGAAACCGGCCGCCATCGACCTCGATATTGGCGCTCTCGATGGCAATGCGCTGTTCGGCGAGAGAGAGGAGGTCGGGATCGGCAACCGCCGCCGTAGAAAGCTCCGCGCCGGCAGTCCTCTCGCCTGCCTTCGATTCCGTTACGGGCGTGGCTTTCCGCGATTTTGCTGAATTTCTTTCCCGCGCCACTGCGTCCCCTCTCTGTTGTTGGTGATGTCCCAACCGGGAACTTTCGACAATGTTCCCGGGTAGAAGGAACGGCCCCGGTCGAAGGGTGCGCGCGACATCGCATCCGCGGAAGCGTGGTTTCCTGTTTCGCCAAGGCGGGGCGCAGGGACCCGATTGACACTTGTCATGCGGGCTGCACTGTTATGTCCGTCCAAGTCGAAGGTTCTTCATGTCAACCAAAGCCTCGCGGACGCGCCCGCGCCCTTGCCGAAAAAGTGGTGCCTGATGCGTGAGCCCCCCAGCTTCGATCACCACGCCGCGCGCTGGGATACGCTCGGCGCCGAGTTCGACGGCTACGGCACGAATTTCGCGCTGTTCTCGGAAAACGCGACCTCGGTCGAGCTTTGCCTGTTCGACGAGACCGGCACGACCGAAACGCATCGCATGGAACTGCCCGAGATGGAGGGCGGGATCTGGTATGGCCACCTGCCGGGGATCGCGCCGGGGCAGGTCTATGCCTACCGCGTCCACGGCCCCTACGCGCCCGAGGAGGGGCATCGCTTCAACCCGCACAAGTTGCTGCTCGACCCCTATGCGCGCGAGTTGCGCGGGCGGTTGCAGTGGGACGACGCGCTTTTCGGCTACCCGGTCGGCACGAACGATCTGCAATTCGACAAGCGCGATTCGGCGCCTTTCATGCCCAAGGCGGTCGTGGTGGATCCGCGGTTCGACTGGGACGCCGACACCGCCCTTCGACATCCGTGGTCCGACACGGTCATCTACGAGGCGCATGTCAAGGGACTGACCATCCGACACCCTGATGTCCCGGAGGAGGATCGCGGCACGTTCCAAGGCCTCGCCTCGGACGCGGTGATCCAGCACCTGCAGCGCCTGGGCGTGACGACGATCGAACTGCTGCCGATCCACGGCTTCATCAACGACCGGCACCTGCTGGAAACGGGGCTGTCGAACTACTGGGGCTACAACTCGCTCGCCTTCTTCGCGCCGCACCGGCCCTACCTCAAGACCGGCGCCATGCACGAGGCCAAGCGCGCCATCCGCCGGCTGCACCGGGCCGGGATCGAAGTGATCCTCGACGTCGTCTACAACCACACCGCCGAAGGCAGCGAACTGGGCCCGACGCTGTCGTTCCGCGGCATCGACAACGCCGCCTACTACCTCCTCTCGCCGGAGAATCCGCGCCATTGCCACGACACCACGGGCACCGGCAACACGCTGAACGTGGCGCATCCGATGGTGCTACGCATGGTTCTGGACAGCCTGCGTTACTGGGTGCAGGTCATGCACGTGGACGGTTTCCGCTTCGACCTGGCTTCGACCCTGGGGCGCGAGGCGCTGGGCTTCGAGCGCGAGGGCGCCTTCTTCACCGGCATTCGGCAGGACCCGGTCCTGTCCAAGGTACGGCTGATCGCCGAGCCCTGGGACATCGGCGAGGGCGGCTACCAGGTGGGCGGCTTTCCCTGGCCCTTCCGGGAATGGAACGACAAGTACCGTGACGACCTGCGCAGCTACTGGCGGCGCGATCCGGGGCGGGTCAGCGATGTCGCACAGCGGTTGAGCGGCTCGCCGGTTCAGTTCAACCACTCGCACCGGCCGGCCACGTCGAGCATCAACTTCCTTGCCGCGCATGACGGCTTCACGCTGTGGGACACGCTCTCCTACAACGACAAGCACAACGACGCGAATGGCGAGGACGGGCGCGACGGCCACGGTCACAACCTGTCGGACAACATGGGCGTGGAGGGCGAGACCGACGACCCCGCGGTGATCGAGTCCCGCAAGCGCCGCGCGCGGGCGATGTTGGCGAGCCTCTTTCTGTCGCAGGGCATCCCGATGCTGCTGGCGGGCGACGAGTTCGGCCAGACCCAGCAGGGCAACAACAACGCCTATTGCCAGGACAACGAGACCGCCTGGCTGGATTGGGAAGGCGCGCAGCCCGACCTGATCGACGCCGTGGCGGAACTGAGCGCGTTTCGGCGTGCGAGCGTCGCGCTGCGCCAGCGGCGTTTCGCGACCGGCCCGGAGGAAAACAAGGACCGCACCCCGGTCGTGCGCTGGTATCACCCGCAGGGCCGTGCGATGGGCGACGAGGATTGGGGCGATGCGGGGCTTGCCTGCTTCGGCATGGAGATCGTCCCGCCCGGGGGCGAGGCGGCGGTGCTGGTGATCCTGAACGCGGGCGACGACTGCGCCTTCGAGTTGCCCGAGGGGGACTGGACGCGCTGCATCGACACCTCGGGCGAGCGTATCGCCTGCGACGACACGGTCGCGGGCGAGTTGGAGATCGGCTGGCAGAGCGTGGTCGCGCTGCGGCGCTAGACGGCACGGCGCCGGCAGAAGTGCTCACGCGTGAGCAGGTTCGCAAGGCGTTGAAAAGGCGTGAGTATTTCCAGAAATTAACCGCAATGAAACTTTCTGGCGGGGGCCGGAGACGGCGGGCGGGCGCCGGCGCGCCGAAAGTTTCAATGC
>NZ_JADDJF010000046.1 GCF_017811755.1 Pararhodobacter sp. SW119
GTACCGCGCAAACAGGCCGGACAAATGACCGCAACCTGCTTCGATCACGCCGCTCAAGAAAACCCTTGCAAAACCGGAGCCGTCCACAAATGACAGCACAAGTCAGGAGATGCGGCAGCGCCTTGCAGGCGGCGGTCATGGTATCCATTGTGAGGGCTCCTTCCCGTGCGGGCCTGCCCGGCACGAACGCACGGAAGGGAGGCCTGGAGTTCTGAAGCGTGAGCTTGAAGATCGCGGCGCGCAGGACATATTGCATCACTCGCGGCCCCGCGGCAGTATCGGCGGGATCTTTGCCTCTACGCGGGAAGCGGCATGCGGATACTTTCGATCGACGGGGGCGGAATCCGCGGCATCATCCCGGCGACCCTTCTCGCCGCACTGGAAGAAATGGCCGGGCGCCCGATTCACACGCTTTTCGACGGATTTGCGGGCACGGGCACCGGTGGGATCATGGCCATGGGCCTCGTGTGCCCGCAGCCGGGAGAGCCGCCGCGCAGCGCCGCGTATATCCGCTCGCTTTACCTCGATCGCGGCCCGCGGATCTTTCCGCTCGGCGGAGTCGGGCTTGTCGAACCCCAGAAGAACGCGTGCGAGGCTCAGTTCGGCGTCCGGCCGCCGTTCGCGAATCCGGCGGGACACCGGGACCGGGTCGAAAGCGCGTTTGGCGCCCCAAATCTCGCGCAGACCTTC
Organism: Pararhodobacter sp. SW119; assembly: GCF_017811755.1. Taxonomy (GTDB): domain Bacteria; phylum Pseudomonadota; class Alphaproteobacteria; order Rhodobacterales; family Rhodobacteraceae; genus Pararhodobacter. The sequence goes on from NZ_JADDJF010000046.1 coordinate 691, forward strand.
GCGCCCTTCGGCGGCCGCGGAAAGCAGGGGAACGCGCGCTATCCGGCGGCGCCGCTCGAGGAGGAGTTGCGGCGTGAATTCGGTACCGTTCGCCTGTCGCAGGCGATCAAGCCGGTCGCCGTGGTCAGCTGCGACTTCGTGCGCAAGGAGCCACTGATCTTCCAGGGAGGCGGGATCGTCTCGTCGCATCTCGGCGATCCGGAAATGGCGGTGGTGGCGCGCGCCACCTCGGCGGCGCCCACATTCTTTCCGGGTCTGCGCTACCCGGCTCCGGGCGGAGGCGTGATCTACTGCGTGGATGGGGGATTGGTCGCCGACGACCCGGCGATGGTCGGCTACACGATGGGACGGGCCATGTCCGGCGGCAAGACGCCGATGGTCCTCGTCTCGCTGGGTTCCGGCGAGCGCCACATTCCGGAGGCGGCCCACAGCGTCGCCCACATCGCGACAACCTGCGGCTGGGGGTCGCTTGCGGCGACGATCTCCCAGACCCTTTCGGTCGCGCCTGGCGCCCTGAACCGGTCACTGCTCAGAGTGATGCCGGAGCTGACCTATATCCGGGTTCAGCCCAGGCTGCGCCATGGCGCCGTCGCCGACATGGACAATGCCACGCCGGAAAACATCGAGGCCTTGCGGCGCACGGGCGAAGGCTTCGTTGCTGCCAACCGGCCGGTGCTCGAGCGCATTCTTCGGGCGGTTTCAGCGTAGGGCGGCCGGGGCCGCCGCCCGGATAGTCCCGGGCGCGGGATGCCGCTCGCGCCATTCCGGGACTTTCTCAACGGGGGACGAGCAGCTCGGCGAGTGGGCGGCTCCCGCGCAGGAGCGCGGGCGGTGTCAGATAAACTTCCTTGAGTGGCGCAGGTCGGTCGCGTAGTTTCCTCGGATGCCCAAACCGAGCCCCTTCCGCTACTTCAAGACGAGCCCCGAAATCATCCGTCTTGCGGTGATGCTGTACATTCGTTTTCCGCTTTCGCTGCGCAACGTGGAGGACCTGCTCCACGAGCGCGGCATCGAGATCAGCCATGAGACGGTGCGGTTCTGGTGGAACCGGTTCGGTCCGATGTTCGCCGGCGAGATCCGCCGGCGCCGCGTCGAACGGATGCGGTCCTCCCAGCACTGGCGGTGGCACCTCGACGAGATGTTCGTGAAGATAAACGGCGAGTTGCACTACCTCTGGCGGGCGGTGGATCACGAAGGCGAGGTGCTGGAATCCTTTGTCACAAAGCGCCGGGACCGCAAGGCGGCGCTGAAATTCCTGAAGAAAGCGATGCGGCGGCACGGTTCACCGGAAGTGATGGTGACCGACCGGCTGCGCTCCTACGGTGCCGCGCTGCGAACGATGGGCGCGTCGGATCTTCAGGAGACAGGCCGGCCTTGTCAGAAGAAACTATTGTGATAGCCTGATGACTGGTTGGTTGCGAAGTTCCTCGGCGCGCATTCATGGCTTTTGCCTTGAATATCAATTTTCTTTACCACAGCGCCCACCGAAGGAGCAAAGAAGGCTATCTTGGCGCGATTCCTCTGACAATGCCCCCGGGTCCGCTACGAGTTCGGCACCAAGGTCAGCCTCGCCACAACCCTCACCGAGGGGTTCGTGGTCGGCATGCGCGCCCTGCCGGGCAATCCCTACGACGGCCACACGCTCGCCGAGGCGCTGGAGCAGGTCGAGATCCTGACCGACCGCCGCCCCAGCCTCGCCGTGGTCGACCGCGGCTATCGCGGCCACAGCGTCGAGACCACCCGCGTGCTGATCAGTGGCACCCGCCGAGGCCTCACCCCGACGCTGGCGAAACTGCTCCGACGTCGAAGCGCCATCGAGCCCGAGATCGGCCACATGAAGACCGACGGCCGCCTCGCCCGCTGTGCGCTCAAAGGGTCGGCCGGCGACGCCATTTTCGCAGTCCTGTGCGCCTGCGGCCACAACATCCGGAAGATCCTCGCCCACCTCAAGGCCCTTTTGACACTGCTCATCGCGGCGTTCCTCGGGGCCTCAGAGCCCGGCAACTCGCGTCAAAACCGCAACCTCGTGGCGTAATCGCCTTGTTCAGCGGCAACTCTTTAGCTTTTGCTTCCCGAGCGTCGGCCTCCGGCTCAAGCCAGCCGGTAGCGCAGGATCAACTCCACATCCTCCAGTGCATCGGGCTCCAAGGGTTGCTCGGCCGGCATCGTCCGCCAGAGGCTCAGGAGCCATGTTGGAGGATCACCGCCGCCCGGCGCGCGCAGGTTGATGTCGACCACGCCTGCCCAATCCGCACGAAGAACGGGCACCAGCCACGGATTAAAGGCCAGCACCGCCGCGTTCGCATCAACTTCGCCCGGCGGGCGGAGGCTGCCTGAAAGGCTGTCCCGATAGTCGCCGTATCGGTCGCGGCCAAGCCGCGGCAGCACCGCGAGCCCGGTGATCTCAACCGCCCGATCGGCGATGAAATAGGGCAGTAGAGTCCGGTCGAGAGGCAGCGCGATGTTGTTACGTGTGCCCACCGGACGCTGGACGAAGGCCGCCCAGGCCGTCGACGCCTCGTGGCGCAGGCTAATCCGCCGCATCAGCCCGGTCCCGCCCGCCGCATCGGAGACCGCGTTCAGCGCCTCGGCCAGTTCGCTCTCGGCAGCTTTGCGCAGCAGGTCTCCGCCATTGCGGGCGGTGTAGCGGACACGCATGACAAGATCCGATATCGTGTATTGGTCGAAGGCTGGCATCGCAGTCGGCAGTTCGGCCCGCCAGTCGCCGATGGCACCCGCCCCCTCGAAGGGTCTCAGCCGCTGGTCGGCGGGATCGTCCTCGAACAGCCCGGTGTCGTTCTGGGCGGAACTGGTGACGATGCTGTCGGTGGGCGTCATCCGATCCATGAACCGCGGATCGTCGCCGTCGATGATCCGCCCGTAGCGGCGCTGCGCTCCCATCAGGCGGGTCGAGGTCCGTACCGTGCTGCGGAGCAGCGTCATCCGGCAATGGACCCCGGTATAGGGGCCGGACACGCAGGGCAGCGTCACCGCCACGGAATGGATCCGCCGTAGGTACTGCCCCGGCACGTCGAGGTCGAAGGTCGCCTCGGGGATCGAGAACTCGGCCCGTCCCGTCTCGCGTAGCCGCACCAGCGCCTCGGGGTCGAGTCGTGCCAGCGAGACATGCTTAACCATTTCCTCCTCGCGGAGGTCGTACTCGGCATGGGCCATGCGCAGGTGGCGGATGTCCGAGGCGAGGCTTTCGCCAGCGAGAAGCCCCTTGCGAAGACCGTCCCAGTTGCCGAAGCGGATATGGGAAAGTTGCGGGCGGTGCAGCTCGATCTGCGCCGCGCGCTCGGCGCGAAGCGCCCAGTCATGGGCCAACTGGTGCATCCGGAAGTGCAGGTCCGACAGGCGGCCGACCATCCACGTATATAGCGCATCGTTGGTGAACTTCTCGCGCAGCGCGTCCTCGTAGACCTCCTCCTCTTCGCGCTGGGTGGTCTGACTTTCGCGTTCGTGTTTCGCGACCTGCCGGCGGATCTCGGTGGCGAGGATCTCACGGTCTGTCGCCATAATATCGCGCGCGGCAAGGTTGCGCTGGTGGATCCAGTCGTCGGCGCGCAGCGCGAACTGCCCGGCCCTGCCCGCCAGCGTGGCACCGAAGGCGACGGCGTTCGAGATGCCGCGCGCCGTCGAGGCCTTCGCCGAAAGGGCCGAGCCGACGTTTGAGCCGCCGAAGGTTGGTCCAACCCCCCAGGGCTCAATATTGAAGTTCGGCACGCTGTGGGCGATGCCTGACAGCACGTCGTAGGCGCTGGCGCCCAGCGCGAACTGCTGGCTGACCGTACTCAGCGCCAGTTCGAAATCCTCGTACTCGTTGACCGGGATCCCGTCGAGATCAAGCCCCGAGGTCGCCTTGGTCGCGCCAGGGATCTGGGCGAGCATCCCGGCGATCAACCGGAAGACCTGCGCATTGTGCGTGGCGGTATCTTCGCGCGCCTCGGCGATCGACACATCGGCACCTTCGGCGGGATCGGAGAGATCCTCCTCGCCCAGAAGGCGGCGAAACTGACGGAATCGCTCCAGCGCCACTAATCGGCGGGCGCGCAGGGTCTCGAGGTTTGCCTCCGCCTCATCGAGCTGCAATTCGCGCAAGGCCTCGGCGCGTTCGTATATCTGCACCTGGTGACGCTGGCGCAGCTGTGACAGATGCTCGGCATCCTTGTGTTCAAGTGCGGAGAGCAGCGAGGCGCCCAGCCGGCTCACCTCCCCGGCCAGCGCCTCAGCCTGGTCAATCAGGAACCGGAATCGGTGCCGCGGTGCCGCGCCGCCGCTCATCGCCAGTGTGGCGTCGATGTCTAGGCCGGCCGCGCTCGCGCGGGCCAGAAGCTCGGGGTCGATGGGCGGCTCGAACAGAGCCAGCTTGCGTTCCACCCCTTCAATGTTTTGGCAGTTGCGGATCTTGAACAGCCGGTCGCCGACCTCCTCCCACATCTGGTCAAGCTTGTCATTCCGCGGCACGCAGAAAGCCATCATCGCCGGCGGCGCGAGACCGGGCAGCGGCAATGGCTCGGGCGCAGCCGAAGGGGTGACGAAGGCCTCGATCTCGACCAGTGCGTTGCCAGTGGTGTCGAGCCGTGGCTCGAGCGAAGCGAAGGTCTGCGGCGCGGCCACTGCGCGCGGAGGCATCACCGCTCCCGCCCGGCCCCGGAAAGAGGCGGCGAGCAGATAAATCTGCGTGGCCGCGTTGACTGTCTCCATAGTGTCGCGGCGGAACAGTTGGTCGCCCCAACGGATCAGAATCTTCACATAGGTCATCACCGTCGCGCGCTGGTAGGCCGTGGTGCGCAGCCGGGCGATGGCATAGGGTCGGAACGGCTTTCTGCGCATCTCCTCGATCTGGTCCTTGAACCGTCCCAGGTCCTGCTCGTCGGCCGACGTCAGCCGCTGGTCGCGGTCTGGCGCTGCGTCGGCGGCCAGAACAGTCAGGATCCGCTCGATCCGCTCGCGGTGGACGGTGCTGTCGCTGCCGCCCGGGCCTGGCAGGGAGTTCAGGAACAGGGGCTTCGTCTGCCAGTGTCGCGCAGTGCCGACCGCCGGCTGGGAGCCATCGGACATCGTCACGTGGCCCGACTGGTCTGTCGGATCGAAGATCATCTGCAGCCAACGCAAAGCCGCGTCGAACCGCTGACTGTCGGCCAGCCGCTGGGCGATCAGCATCGGGACGTGGTAGAAGAGCTCCCAGTTGTAGACCGCGTAGGCTGCGTCGTAGTCGAAATCGAGTGACTCGGTGGGCTCGTGCCACACGGCACGCCCGTCCACGGAGTTGTAATGGCTGCGGTAGTTCAGCGCGCTTCCGGGCTGGATCGGCCGGTAGGCGTGAGGGCGTAACTGCACGTCGCGGCTTACCATCGTTTCGACCCCGCGCCCCCGCAGCACGTGGATCAGCGTGTCCGGATAGGGGTGGTAGAATGGGGCGAACAGATAGCTGCGATCGGTCCAGCGGGTGAGGCTGTGACCGCCGACTTTGGCGCCCTCGACAGTCCAGCCGTATTTCGACGAGGCGTCGTAGGAGGCGAGCACCGTCTCCGCCTCAGTATCCCCGCCCCAGCGCATCATCGGCGCCTGCCCGCCTTCTCCGTCTAGCGTGAAGGCGCGCGTCTCCGGCGGGGACTGGGGCAGCAGGCCAGTCAGCCCGATCGCGTCGAGGATCGAGTCGCCAGTCACCGCGTTACGGCGGGCGACCGCCTTGTCCGCGGTGGCGTGCATGGTGCTAGCGCCCTCGATCTCGGTGCGGATTGCCGCGGCGGCCGCGGCATAGGGATTGCCTTCGAAGGCCAGCATCCCGCCTTGCGCGCCGCCCTGCATCGCACGGTCGGTCATGTGGCCGAACGCGCGCACCGGGTTGACCAGTGGCACGCCGTCGGGATCGATGTCGGCAATCGGCAGTTCCGCCAGGGTGGGGCCTCGCGAAGCGAAGGGATCGTCTGGATCGATCTGCCAGGTCCGCGGATCATCCCTCGATGATTCCACAAGGTCCCAGACACCATCCATCACCTTCGGCCCGACCCAGATCGGACCGATCACGAACTTCGCGCGCGGGGTGACGAAGAAGCTCAGCCGCCGATCTGCAGCGAGAAAGGCCTCGGTCTCGTAGGAAGTGCGCGAGAGGTCGGGCGAGTGCGCCAGCCGCAAGGTCCGGCGCACATTTTCGAGGACTGCGGCCTGGCCTTCGTAGTTGAACGGCAGCTTCAATACGTAAGCCTGATCGCTGACACGCGCGGCCTCCTGCCCCGAGCGCCGGTAGGTTGCGGGCAGCGCAGGATCCGGGAGATTAAAGAACGTCGTCGCCTCGACTTCCGGCTCCGCGTGCGGATATTCGATGCGAAAGCCCCAGGATTGATGATCGTCTACCGCTACCTGGGTCTCGGGTGCCACCCGGCTGCGATGTGTCCCGGTCTTCACGGCGAATTGGTAGTCGTCCATCGCCGACCCGGCTTGCCGCCGCCGGACCCACAGCGCCCCGTCGATATCCTCGGAAATCCGGAACAGGTGGTCGAGCGGCGTCTTGCAGGCACCGGTGATGCCCGGGGACAGGACCGCCGCCGACTGGCGCTGTTCGGTCCAGCCGGTGTCAGTCAGCTCGCTCCACCCCAGTCGCACATCGAAGCGCTGGCTGGACACGATCTGACTGCCAGACATCTTGCCATCCTCGGCGATGCGCTGGAAATCGAGCCAGAACAGGAAAACCCGCGACTGCCAGACATGCAGGAGCACGTGGTCCGAGGTGATCTCAAGCTCCACCGGCTCCCACGGGCTCCAGATCCTGGTGTCCTCACGATAGCGGTAGTGCAGCGTCCGTGGCGCGCCGCGGGTGGCGGCGACGACATGGTGCGTCTTGCGCTCGCCCCGCGATTCGACGGCCCTCGACTCGACGGCCATCGACAGGGGCTCCATGCGGGCGATCTTCTTCAGCCCTTCAAGGTAGCCGAGCATCGCGCGGGCCGCGCCCTCGATGCTGACCTCCCCCTGTCCCAGCGCGCCTTCGATCTCGCGGAACAGAGGCGATTTCACGTCCATGAATTCCGGGCGCAGTAGATTCTCGGGCCACAGGAAGACCTTGTGATTGGCCTCCCAGAGCCTGTAGGTGCGCATTAGGCTCCACTGTTCCCAGCCGTCGTCGACCGACACATCGGCGGCGACCTGCAGTTCCTGGCCAAGCTGGCAGCGCTGTGCGAAAAGCTGAACCGACGACATCGCCTGGCGAAGGCGCGACGTCTCCATGCAGGCACCCATCTCGACGTCGATCAGTAGGTGCCCGAACAGCTCGGCCGCGTCCCGCCAGCGGCGGGTGGGCAGACCCATTTCGGCCGGGCGGCCACGAGCGATCAGGTAATCGAGGAAGGCGTCGCGCGTGGCGACGCGCAAACGATCCGACAATGCCCTCCCGTCCTCGCGCCATTGCCCCGGCGCCATGCCGCGGGCAATTCCGGCGGTGACGGCCCGACCCGTTTCGGGCGTCATCTGCGCTTCGCGCAGCCCGGCGATGTCATTCGCGCCGATCCCTATCCGCGCCAGCGCGTCCAATGCCTCGGTCAACCGGAAGAGGCCGGTACCCGCGAGGATGTCGGCCGGCAAGTTGAGCGCCAGATTGCCCGGACCGACAAGCGTTGCGATTTCGCCCGCCACGACACCAGTACGCGCAGCGGTTGCCGAGGCGACCTCGGCCGCGCCTGCTCCCGGCGCAGAGGCGGCGTCCAAGATTGCGGTCAGCGTCTCGCGCCCGCCCGGGATCCGGTCGCGCGCCGCGGCGTATTCGACGAAGCGCGCCAACGTTGCCGCCGGAAAAGGCGCGGCCGCGTTGGCGGCGACCGGGGTGCCCGGCAGCGCGTCGAGCGCGGGCCAGCCGGCAAAACGCGCCATCAGCTCGAGATCGGGCCGCCGGATCGACAGCACAGTCGCCAGCCGCACACCCTGTCGCAGCTTGCGGAGCGCCGCATGCTGGTCCGGGAACGCCGTCGGGTTCGGGACCAGCCCCGCGGGCGAAGAAACGAACCCCGGCGCCCGGAGGTGCGCTTCGACCGGATGCGCCGGCACCCCGGCAGTCAGCGACTGCCCGGAGAGGTAGTCCAGCGTGGGGCCGTCGAGCCTGAGGCCCTCGACCAGCAGGTTCGTCAATGTCCGCGCGGTCAGGATGTCGCGCACCCGCGGCATCAGCGCGCCTAGCAGCAGGCGGAAATGCTCGGCGGCCGGGACTGGCTGGGCCGTGATGGCATCGACCGCGGCGGCGTCGAGCAGCGCGTCCGCCGCCGCGGGAGCCGCGGCGTCGACGGCCTGCGCAAGCGCGGACACGGCGTTCCGGAAGGCCGCCGTGTCCGCGGCACCGCCCGCCGCGGCGGCATGCAGCGCGGCGACCTCCTCCGCCAAGAGCGGCCCGGTCAGGCGCAGCTCGGGCGGGTTGACAGAGCTGTCGAATCCCAGCCGGCCGGCCAGCGAGGGCGACAGCGTCACCGGCAGGCCGGTCGGCAGCGGCTGGCGCACCGGAGCCGGACGCCAGGCCTTCAGCACTTGCCGCAGCGCACGGCGTGGCCGGTCGTGGAGCGCGGCGACGACTCCTTTCCAGGCCAGATTGCCGCTGACCGCGTCTAAATGCGCCCGCCAAGTGGCGTCCATCAACCCGGTGAAGGTCAGAGTCTGCGTCGCCGCGTCGTAGCGGGCGCGTCCCGCCAGCCGGTCCTGCAGCGCGTAAAGCGCGACCAGCGCCGCGCGCCAGGCCGGATCGGGGTCGGCGCCCGTCAACACGTCCCGCTCGGCTGCCGACAGACCCCGCGTTGCGATCAGCTCGCCCGCCGCAAGGGAGACCGCGCCGCCGGTCAACGCCGCGGGGTCCACGCCCACCGGCACCGCCGCCAGGGCAACCCGGTAGTCGGCAAGCGCTATCGCAGCGGGAAGGACATTGGCTGGGATCGCCGGGTCGGTCGCGCGCCGCTCTACGCTGTCGCTCAGCGCGTTGATGGCCGCGGCGACCAGGGGCTCGGGCAGCTCGATCGCGGCAAGCTTCGCCGCCGTCACCGCACCGTCTGGATCGAGCGTCGGTGCCTCCTCTTGCGCATCCAACTCGATAAAGGCGTTCTCGGCCGCCACCGCCGCCAGCGCCGCACGGATCCCGGACAGGAGCGCCGTGTCGGCCCGAGCGAGCGTCTCCGGCGCAGCGTCGGTTTCCCCCCGGCACAGCGTCGCGATGGCCTCGACCGAGATCCGCGAGGCCTCGGCCTCGTCGAGCGCGGCGACAAATTCCTGCAACCGCGCAGGCGTCGCGAAGGGGTCCCGATCCCACAGCCTCAGTGCGCGCAAGTAGTTCGCGGGCGCGAGCCTCAGGCGGCGGGCGAGCTCGGCATGGCGGTGAATCCGCGCCAGCTGCTCAAGGCTGCCGCTTGTATCTGTGCCGCCGGCCTGCGCGGCCGGCATCACCGCCAGATCGCCGAGCAACGTCGTCACCGTCCCGGCCGGCACACCGATGGCGGCAGCCAGCGCCGTTGCACCGTCGGCAAGACCGAGCGCTGCAAGCCCACCAGGATCGCGCGGGAACCAGTCACCCGCGGCACCTTTCCCGGGCGCAGTCAGGCTCTGGTAGAAGCTCAGAGCCATCTCCGTGTCATCTTCGCCATGGTCGACCGAGCGCTCGGCACCCACCGGATGCCAGTAGCGCGCGAGCCGCGCCGGATTGAGCGGGATCAGCATGGCGCAAAGCGCCTGCCAGCGGGTGCCGAGCCGCGCCCGCAGGGCCACAACCCGCGACAGGGCGTGCAGGAACGCCTCGTCCAACTCGGCGACACCCAGCGCCCGCATCGCCTGGTCGATCTCGCGTGGGGTCAGCCCGGACCGCGTCGACAGGCGCATAATCCGCGCGATCCGCACTGCGGCAGCGGCGTCCAGCCCCGCGATAGAAAGATCCCGCGCCCGGCAGATCGCCGGGTCTTGCGCGTTGGTTGACACCAGCGCCAGCGCCCGGCCCCCCGTGTCCGGTGGGTTCACATAATGGGTGTCGAGTAGCGCCAACACCTGCCCCGCCTCAAGTCGCCCGCGTTCCAGCAGAATGTCGAGCCGATCCGACAGGATACGGTGCCATGTCCGGCCGTCGGTGATCGGGTTGGCCGGGTCCTCGGGGTCCTCGGCCGGGTTGGCTGCGGTGGCGGTTTCAGCGGCGAAGCCCCAGATCCGCCACGGCGCCGCCGGGTCGAGCGCCGGCCAGCGGGGGTCGGCGGCCCAAGTCACGGCAGGCTTGTCAGCCGGTGTCAGCCCCAGCCGCTCGACCAGTACGTCGTCGCGGCTCCGTCGGGCCCCCGGGGCGCCGGGGGCGAAGGTTTCAAGCACCCCGGACAGCTTGCGCCGGACCGACTCCAGCCCCGCCCGCGCTTCGTCGCGTGGCCGGTCGAAGGGCAAGCTCCAAGGATAGAACGCTCCACCGATCCGCGCCGCTCCGACTGGGTTCTCGTATTGCGGACGGATGAGCCGCTCGGCCGTGGGCCCGAGGGTGCTGCGGGTCCGGGTCTCGATCCAGAACTCGCCGTTCTCGCGGGTCCGTATCGTGTAGCTCGCGATCCGATCCTCAATCCGCCACGCAGGGCGCGCGCTCTGCCACGGCCGCCCCTCTGTAACGGAAACCAGCGCCGCCCCGGCATCGACCGAGAAGGCGTCCCTCGGCGCGACGTCGAGCCCCAGCGCAGTGTTCAACCGGCCCAGGAATGCCGGCGTCATTCGGTCGCTGCCCGGCACCGTCTCGACCGGCCCGGCCACCTGCGCGGGCTGGAACGGCGGCAGCGGCGCCACACTGTCGCCCAGCACCTCGTTGACGAGGTCGATATAGGGCAGCACCACCTCGGTATTTGCACAGGTCAGCTCGATTTCGGTCAGGTCCGGCCGCCGGTCTTGCGCCCGCAACGTGTCGAGCGCGCTCTGCCCTGCCAAAAGCGACGGCCGGTTGCCGAAGAACCGCAGCACGTCGACCAGGTATGCACCGGGGCTGGTGACCGAGCGGCAATGCTTGCAGCCGCAGGAATCCTCGGCCCCGAACAGCGCCGGCCAATTGGGGAAGGCGGGCGCATCGGCCGCGCCCTGCGGGATCACTGCGATCCCGTCCGCCGTGGTCGCGCCCGACCCTGCGAGGTATAGTTCGGCCGCCGCCATCACCGTCGAGTCCGCCGCCGCCTTGGCCTGCAGCGCGATCGCGTTACTGCCAAAGGCGTCTCCGTAGGTTTTGGCGAAGGCCTTGGGCCCCATGCCCACGATCTTGTGCGCCGAGTCGAACCCGTCCGCGACCAGCGCCAGCGCCGGCCCTGCGCGGCGCGCCACGCGCAGTACCCTGTGGAGCCCGCTGAGTTGCTCCAGCGCCGCCTTGTCGAGGATCCGCGCAAGCGGCGGGTTTGCGGTCAGGTAGTTCGCGAGATGCCCGCGCTGCGGCACGAAATCCGTCGCCCTGTCGAGGAACTCGACGATCCGGCCGCGCTCTGGCAGCGCGCTACGTTCCACATTGTGGCGTAGATAGAGCCGCGGCCGCGTCGCTTCGACAACCCGGTCAATGCCCTGCGCATAGGCGCGACGGCGGGCGTTCACGTCCCCGCCGCCCGGCAGGTTCGGAGGCCGAACCCGCCCGGTGCGCATCCGCGCCACCCAGGTGTCCGCGGTCCATGCCGCCAGCTCGTCGACATCAGCGATATCTCCGCTGGCGAGCATGGCGACCAGCATCCGCGCCGCCGGGGGATGCGCCCCGGTCAGCATCGTCGCCTCCAGTGCGAAGCGCAGCTGCCTCTCGACGGGTCCCAGCGCCCCATCGGCCGCCACCGCGTTCCAGAACCCGTCATGGTCGCCGGGGAACTGCGGAAGCAACTTGAAGAAGGCGTTGCGTGTGTCGGCATCGGTCGCGCCGGCGAGGATGTCGCCCATCGCCGAGCCGCGCAGACTGTCGGCCGCCGCCGCCACCTGCTGCGCCCGCGCCGCCTTCGCGGCCGGGGCGACAGCGTCGGCGACCTCAGGGCGCACGAGCCCCTGCTCGGCCGCCGCCTCGACCGCTGCGACCACGTCGTCCTCGGGCGTCGCCGCCAGCGACGCCGGCCCGAAGCCCATCCCCTGCGAGCCCAGCGCATAAGCGAGCTCGGCCGGGATCTGGTTGCCGCTGTCAGTCTCGATCCGGTAGGCGGCCGCCAGCAGCGCCACCCGCACCGGTGCCAGCCCTGCCGCGTCGCCAATCAGGCTGGCCATCGGTGCCTCGGGCGTCTCCGACACCTTGGCGAAGTCCAGGCCTGCCGCGCGCAAGGCCGGCTTAAGCCGCTCGCTCTCGCGCGTGAAGCGCGGCGGTTCGGCGGCGGCCGTCGCCTCGGCGATCAGGTCGAATCCGGTTACCACGCGCGGCGCGTTGAAAAGGACGGGCGAGCGCAGCTTCAGCCGGCCCGCCAGCCCGGAAAGCTGGAGGTTCGCGCGACCGGCGTCGGCGGGCAGTTCGTAGCGAACGGCGAACCGGCCCCCGGCGTCGCTCTGCACCTCGGCGAGCGGTTTCGGCCCTGTCACCGTGACGAGGCTCAGGACCACGGCGGCATCCGCCAGCGGCCGGCCCAGCGCGTCGCGCACCGAGCCGCTGACAACGTAAGCCCTCGACCCCTCCGCGGGCGCAAGCAGCCCCAGCTCCATCAGTAGCACATTCAAGGTATTTGCCGTCGCCTCGTCGACTTCGCCGGATGCCGGCAGGTCGTGGTCGGCCTGGAACTTGCGCACCGCGTCTCGTGTGCCCGTACCGAACCGGTGATCTCTCCGTTCGGCTTCGCTCACCTCGTGGCCGAGCTTGACCAGAGCGGCTTGGAGATCGGCGACCGTGTCACGCTTCATGCGGAGGCGGAGGGGAAATGTGATCTCATTCATCCTGTCACCTGCTTTCGTGATTTGTTGTCTCGTCAGCGTCCGTTTTCGATGCTCTCGGTCTTTCCAACGGCGAGCGCCCGCGCGGTCTGCGGGTCGAGTTTCTTGCCGAGCCTATCGAGCGCTTTGGCAACGCCGGCGCGTTCAGCTTGACATCGAGCGTCTTTCGATCCACGTCGCTCAGGTCTCCGACCGAAACGCCACCGCCGACGAGGATCGTTCGCTTCTGGGACAGGTTTTGATTTGCAAAGGCTGGGCACATGTCGCGTTCCTCTTGTTCGACGCCGTCGCTATTCCAGCACCATGTAGCCCAGAGAGAACATCAAAAAAACAGAGCGTTACCTTGTTTCAGTCATTAATGACGCGCCCTGTTGAACGCAGCACCCGGTCCACCCCGGTCAATCTGAATTCTCAAATTGTTTAGCATCTCATTCTGTTTTTCTGGTGACAGTGTCTGAGACAACCTTACTGACGGCGATTGCTTTTCTAGAACATAGGGACTATCCATAATCGCTTCGAGTTGACCGTAAGCGTCCTTGTATCTCGTATTCTGTAATTTTTCCGCGTACGATGCTCGGTTTCCTCCTGCTGCATCATGGATGGCAGGAAGGTTCTGCATAATAAACGAATGAATATAATCTCTTCGCAACTGCTTTTCACTCGGCGGCGCCTGATCCGACTTCATGGTTGATAACGAGAGAAAAAGACCAGCAGTCCCCGCGCGTTTTCCAAATGCGACAACAAGCCCGGCACCTACCGCTGCGCCAACTGAGTGCTCCTTAGCGAGCTCCAAAGTCGCGCCTAGTTTATCTTCAGATACAAGAATAGTACCGGCCGCCCCGGCAATAGCAAAAATTCCCAGAGCGCCAATTGTAGCACTTCCTTTCTGACCACGCCCAGTAATGCGCATGCCGTGCGCACTTGCGGCTGCATCAATATGTTCCCCTAATTGCGTGCCCTTAGGTGGAATGTTGGGCGCGTGCGGCCAACGGGTCGGCTCAGGTCCCAGACGAAGAGTTGATCTAAGCGTTTCTATGTTCTTTCTCTGAGCCAAGTCCTTAACTGGTAGTCTGCCACTGGCATTTTTCACCTGCTTCGCCTGGCGTTTTCTATCGACAATGTCGCGTTCATTGTCCGCTCTTGTGGTTGCGGTGCTCTTGTGCAGGTGATCGCCATTCGGATCTATGCGACCGCCTGGAATGGTATCGAATAAGGCATTGACAATGTGTACAGTCGTGGTCATCCATTTATTTTTTCCAATGTGCCTTATACTTGCCATCCACGGGGACTTTTTCGAAGAATCGTCGGGGGATCTTCCATTTCGATCAGCTAAATTGCTGGGAGTGCTGCGCGAGTACAAGTACACATTTACTCCATCCACCAATTCCGCCGGATCCGCACTCCCCCACCTTCCCAGCCATGGCAAGTAATACCGGGCAGAGTGATAGCTGAATCCACTCTCCTCATCCCGCTCCATCCCCGTATATCTATATTGCTTTCTCTTCACCTCCCCCTGCGAACGCCCCGCCTGATAAGACGTGCTCCCATACGGCGTGTATTCCTCGTACGAAATAATCTTCGCATCGTGATCCAGCTCCAGACTGGCCGAACCGAGGTGATTGCCGAACTGGTAGCGGATGAGGCGCTCGGGTATCGGCGTGTCGGTGCGCGTCTCCACCAGAGCGACACGCTGGCTGTCGTCCATCACATGCAGCGTCTCGCGTTCGAGGTTCAAGCTGCCATCGGGGTTGTAGTCACGGAAAATCTCGAACCCGCCGAGATAGAGGCGCTCCTGCTTGCGCTTCGGTGTTTGTCCGGCCGGCGCTTGGCGCTCGGTCACTTTGCGGACACGCTCACCGCCGGCATCGTAGACGTACCAGGTCGCCTCCTGCGTACCGCCGTTGTTGTCCGCCTGCCTTGCCGTGGCCTGGAGCTGGTCGCGGTAATCCCACTGCATCAACGACAGGTGTGTCATGCGCCGCATGCTGCCATGTGCGTCGTAGCCGTTCCCGTTGGCACTGTAGATCTCGGTGACGGGATTGGCCCTGCCGACCGTGGTTCTGGTCAGGCGGTTGCTGCTCTTGAGCGGGCCGCCGCCCGTGCCGTCCTCGATCAGACTCGGTTCGCCGTACGCGTAGGTGCGTTTCCAAGCCGCGTGGGCCGGATCGCTGCCGCGATGCTGCATCTGCAGGAAGTTGCCGACGGCATCATATACGTAGCGCTCGATATAGCAGCCCATGGCCTTGCCGTCGTTGGCTGACCAGTCGAGGCCCACCCGACCGGCGTCGTTGTGGGAGTGCGGGATCGGCGCACCGCCGATCTGCCCCAGATGTTCGCGGCCCGTGGCCTCGATCAACCGGTAGCGGGCATCGTACGTGTATTCGGCACTCGGCTCGACGCGCTTGTTCTTGAAGTAGATGGTCTGCTGGGCATCGTCTTGGATATGGGTGATGTTGCCCACCGGGTCGTAGGTGTAATGCAGGTTCTGCGCGTTGCGGCCCGGCCACCCGGCGGCCGGGGGCTGCTGGTCGTCATCGGGGAAGACCGCTGCATTGCGACTGGTGAGAAGCTGCGTGAGCCGGAAGGTGAGCGGATCGTAGCTGTAGCGGGTGTTGGCGCCGTTCTTGTAGTCGATGCGCTGGCGCTGGCCCTTGGCGTCGTAATCGATGTTGGCGACACCGACCGGTGACGGGGCCACGGCGGCAGGATCCAAAAGCGCGGCGGGCTCGGCGGCGCGTTCCAGCCACACGTCCACCCGCTCCAGCAGATTGGCCTCGTTAAATACGGGCTGAATGACGTTGATCTTGTTGGGGTGCTGGGCCCGGGTTAGGCTGCTGTGCGGCGCGATGGATTGGATCGGGCGGTTCAGCGCGTCGTAGCGGGTGCTGCCCTCGAAGAACTCGGTATCGAGTTGCGGCTCCGCTGGCAGCAGCCAGTCCGGAATCGCCTTGTAGTCGCGGGCGAGGCGGCGCGTGCTGCGCAGCAGGTTGCCCTTGAAGTCATAGGCCTCGGTAGGATTGTCGTTGGCGTCGAGCCGGGCGTTCGTGGCGAGGCCGGCGGAATCGAAATGTCGGTAGATGCGGGTACGCAGGTTGAGCGCTTCCGCGTCGGCGAGGCTTTCGCCGTACTCGATCCTGTCGACCAGAAAGTTGCGGTTCATCGTGCGTGGGTCAGAGGCTGCCTCACCATTGGCGATGGTGCCTCGCACGGTATGGTCAGCCGGGCGGCGCAGCGCCTCGTAGCGCGTCGTGAAGTTGTGGCCGCGGCTGTCCCAGGCGCGAATTGGATTGCCGGCCACATCATTGAGCATCCAGCGCGCTCCCGCCTCCATGCTGAGCTGGTGGATGCGGTTGCCCAGCATGTCGTACGCGTAGCGCATGACGATGCGCTCCTCGACCGCACCCGTCGGCAGGTGGTTGATCGGCAGCTTTCGTTCATCGAGCACGGCACGCTGGTTGCCTTCGATGTCCAGCTCTACGCGAGTGGCAAAGTTGTCTTCGGTGCCATCGAGGTCGTGGCCCGCGCAGACGACGCGGTTGCGCGCGATGGTCATGAAGGGGCGGCCCAGCGCGTCAAGGTGCGCGGTGGTTGGGGTGTCGGCATGGGCTTCGGCGCGCAGGGCAGCGTTGCGTTCGTCTTGTCCGAGGGCACCGCCGATGCGCTGCGCGTGCCATGTGTTCCAAGTGGCCGGATGCTTCTTGAAGTATCCGGCAACGTAGCCGCCGATGTCGGGGTCGGTGCGTGGGTCGCCGGTCTGCGGTGGCCTTAAATCGCCCGGCAGAGCGACGCGCGGCGCGCAGGTGTCGTTGACGTCGTAGGTTGTCTGCTGCCAGGGGTCGAAGGCGACCTGCTCGTGGGTGTGGTTCGGGTGCAGGGTGGCGATGACGCGTTCGGTCGGGTCGTAGAACAGGATGGGGCTGACGCCGACCTGCACGCCGAATTCGAAGCGATGGGTAGCGCTGAAGAACGGCTCGTACTGGCGGACCGGCTTGCCCTTGTTGTTGAAGATGGTCCAGCCGCTGCCGACCCATCGCGGATCAACGACCGGATCGCCTTCGATCACCGACCCCGGCTCGGCCTGGATCTTCTTCTGGATCTCGCGGCCGAAGCCGTCGGAGTAGCTGAAGCCGAGCTGGATCTTGAGGCCCTGCGGCGGCAGCGGGCCTCTCGCATGCGTCTCACGGGCGAGCGTTGCGGCGCAAGCCGGTTGCCACCTCGTCGGGTCGTTGAGGTCGGCCTGCTGCGTGCGGCGAAAACCGTCGAGGTCATAGACAATGCGCGTCGTGGCGTCTCGCAACAATGCGGGGGCGTTGGTGTGTGGGGCGACCGCAGCGAAAATGGCCTCGAGCTGCGCCTGCGTGAGATCGGTGACGAAGCCGGCGAGCGTGTCGCCCTCGGCCGGCGCGGGCAACGGCTTGCCCATGACGGCGGTACCGACCACCGTGCCCAGCGCGTCGAAGGCGACCTCGGTCTGATTTCGGTTCGGGTCGCTGACGAGGCGCGGCTGCAGGACGCGGTAATCGTTCGCGTCCACGGTGGCGCGGTTGCCGAGCGCGTCCCGGGTTTCGACCATCAACAGGTCGATGGCGTCGAAGTCGACGAAGGCGTCCTGGCCGAAGGGGTCACGGTAACGGCGCGGCAGGAAGAAATCCGGTCGGGCCTGCGCAAGTTCAGTGCCGGAATCGTCGGCTGGATCCGTGCTGTAGAAGGATTGCCCCGAGGCAATCCACCAATGGTCGTCGGCATCGCTGGCGGGGAAGAGCCCGACGGCCTTGAGCGTCTGGCTTTGCACGTAGCCGCCCCGGTCGCCGGCTTGGCCGCCCAGCACGGCCGCCGGGTTGGGGAGCAATGCTTCGGTCAGCTGGTTTGCGAGCGGGCGTTGGAAGACCTGAGTGAGCAATCCGGGTGTGAAAGCTAGCTTGTAGCTATCTCCAGGAAGCGCGAGCGACTGCAGTTCACCGAGCGGCAACAGGCCGCCGAGATCGTCGCGGCGGTAGAGCGTGCGCAGCCATTCGATCGGGCGTCGGCGTTGGTCGCCGGCGGCCGCGGCCTCATAGGCGACTTCAGGGGCAGCAAATTTGTGCCGCAGGAGTCTGGGATTGGCAGGATCAGGCTCGACAAGGTCGGAGGCTTGATAGCGGCCGGCGGCTCCGGTGGGGGTATAGCCGGTCAGTTCGAACGTGAGGGCCTCGCTCGGCAGCGGGGTTCGGTGGGCATCAGCCGCGTCGATCGCGTTGCTGACACGGTTCTGGGTGTAGGTGATAAGCGCGGTGGTCTGTCTGGCTCGATCACTGGCAGTGAGCCCGGCGAAGCCGGGATTGGGAACCAGGTGCAGGTGCCCCAGCGCATCGAGGACGCGGATTTCGGTGCGCCGCCCGTAGCCGATCGCGGCTTCCTTCAATACGTTGCCGTAGGCATCGACTTCGAGTGTGAGCGCGTGCTGCACGCGCGGATCCGCCGGATTGCGCTCATAGTGGTAGCTGATCGCCTCGCGGGCGTGCGTGAAGAAGACTCCGTGGCGGTTGGTGCCTCGAAACTGGAGGGCGCGGATGGTGAAGTTCTGTTCGGTGACCGTGTAGGGAGTGTTCGCGCGCGCGAATTGTTCGGCCGTCGCGTTGGGCAGTTCGGCGTCATCGGAGTAAACCTCTTGGCGCAGCATTGAACCCTTCAGCGCGCGGCAAGCTTCCCGCTCTTCCTCGGGGCTCAGGACCGCAGGCGGCACCATATCCGGTAACACCGTGTCCGGTAGCAGCAGCGCTCGGGCTCCAACGTCCTTCAGACCGGGTTCGCGGAAGTATTCTCCCTGGTCGGTCGCGTTGAGCAGACCAGCGAAGTAATCGGAAAGATGATTGCGGCCGAGGTAGACCCCGGTGTGGAACCAGGTCTTGGTGTGGACCGGCGGAACGTGCGATTCAGCGTTGATGTTGTCTGCCGGTACATCGCTGTCGGCCAAGGCTGCAAACTGTTCCGTATCCCATTGTTCTACCATGCCGAAGCCACGGAACTCGCGCTCCTCGCCGTCAAAATAGCCATGATGGTAGGCGTAACGGGTGACGAACCGGTTGCGGCTGACGTGGTCGAAGGTCTCCACACGCTCGACCACGTGCACCGGAAACGGCAGCCGCGTGATCCAAGGCTTCCCGTCGCGTTTGTCCTGCAGGTAGAATTTGGTGGAGGGGGCGTAGTGGATTCGGGTTTCGGCCCCCAGGTTGTTGATTGTCCGGACTAGCAGATGCGGCTTTTGAGCGCCCATCAGATTAACGTACCGCATCGGGCGCCGCGCATCGCCTGGGAGTGGCGACGACCAGACCAAGCAAGCAGTGCCATTGCCAAGCAGGTCGATCGGGACGATCGATACGAGATCATCCATGCGCGGAAACACTTGCAGAGTTTGCGGCGCGCTCCAGCTATTGCCGGACTGGTTGAAGTAGAGGCGCACGCCATCGCGGTGCAGATAGATTATGTCCGTGGCCCCAGTGCCGTCGATGTCGGCCAGCCGAATGCGCTTGTGATCGAACTGGTCCGGCTGGTCGAAATGGGGCGCGCGATCCATGGTGACCTTGCCGCCGAACCGGCCGTAGCCGAGGTTCGGCCAGTAGCAGACCTCGCCATTGCGGATGCGCGACAGATCAGTCAGGCCATCGCCGCTGAGGTCGGCGAGATAGATGGACTGAGTGCCGTCAGCAAATACCAGGCGAGGGCCTTTTTCGTCGTCTAGCGACTGATGGACCCGGCGCGCTGAGCCAAAGCCTTCCTCGGCCAAGGAAGGGTGCCAGACGAAGGCGTCATCTTCACTGATAAGCACGTCGGCGTGGCCGTCGCCGTCCAGGTCAACGAACTTCACGTTGGGGTCGCGCATGTCTCGGTTGAGGCGCGAGGCGAAGGGGCGGAACGGCTGCCAGCCTTCATCGCCGTCGTGCTCGTAGAGCCCAGGCATGGGACCATCCAGCACCACCAGATCGGGCTGGCCGTCGCCGGCGAGGTCCATGAATTGAGCTTGTCCGCCGGCCAGGGCGAGGTTGGGTTTGGCGGCAACGCGTTCCAACGACGCGAACTCGACCGGCCACTCACTGATAGGGCTGGTGTTGCGCTTGTAGAACCAGGCACCGGCCTGCTCGGTGAGGATGCCGGGGATGCCTTCGCCATGCAGATCGGTCCACTGGTAGGCAGCACCGTCCAGCCCGACGGGCAGGTTCTCGAGGCTTGCGGCGTCGACGTCCTGCACCGACTCCTGCACGATGGGCTGGGTGTATTCGAACTCGACCGGCGGCAACGATTTTTTGAGGTAGGTGGCGTATTCGACGCCGTTGCGCACGACTGCGGCCTGATTGTCATCCCGCACGTAGCCTGACTGCGTGACGGCGCGAATGAACGAAGCGAAGCGGGTGCTGCCTTGATGAGCGAGTTCGTCTTCGATCGCGACGGGCCGGCTGTAGTCAAGGTCGGTGTATTCGAACTCCGTCGACCGTACCAAGCCGTCGTAGCCCTTCTCGCCCGTGGGAAGGTCGGGAATGTGATGGAACATCAGGAAGCGACGGCAACGGCGATACGTGCGGACCTCAAAACCGGCCCGATAGGAGGAGAAGGGATCGAGGCGAACCTTCCAAGACCGTCCTGCTGACGCTGACGCTCGGGCAAATCGGTGCTGTTCGGCCTCGGGTAGGGCCGGGTCGAGACCGACCTCCTCGTAGTGGGCCTCGTCGTAGTCGAAGACCGCTTCGAACATCCAGGACGCCTGGGTCAGGTCCGACTGGATGAGGCGTGAGATACGGTTTCCGTATTTGATGCGTTTCAAATAGCGGTGGGCCGTGCGCATGCGGTTGCGCTCATTGGCTTGGCCGCGATCGACGTTGTCGTCGTTTTCTGCGGTGTGCTCGTAGACGATCGCGTTGCCCTTGTCGTCGTAGGTCTCGCAAATGAGCCAAGTGAACACGCGCGTCGGATGTGTCGGATGAGGATCAGCCGGGTCGAAGATGCGGGAGTTGTGGTCCTTCCCGTACAGCGTGGTCACGTTGTCGCGCGTGATCGAGCGCCAGTGGATCTCGCCGGTCGCGAGATCTGTCCACCGCTCGATGCGGGCGAACAGGCCCTCGATGCGAGGTCGGTAGCGGTGAATCACATAGCCCAGGGCGGTCGTGTCGTCCTTGAAGCGTGTGCCGTCGGGCTGAAGAACCGGCACCAAGTCTTCAGCCCCGGAGAGGCGATAGACGTCTGACTCCTCTGCGTCCCGATACTGCGGCAGTCCCCGGTCTGTCTTTCGAGTGATGGCGGGAACAGACAGGCTCCAGCCGAAGCCGAAGGGACCGTTGCCGGAGCCCGAATCGTAGGAGAGCGATAGCTGAGGCGCGAACCCTGATCGGCCGGGGCTGGTGGTGAGGGGCACGGTCATGGACCCCGTGCCGGTAACTGGATTGGCCGAGAACTTCTCGCCCATGCTCCGGATGGCACCACCACCCTTTGGGAGGTTTATCGCTGGAGCGCCGTTCTCCGAAAGGCCATGAGTTTGCGGCTCACTTGACTCAGTTTGGATTGGTCCCGGCAACCGAAGACCCTCGCCCGAAGTTCACTGGAAGAAAAATGTGGAAAGTTTCTAATGATAACACAAAGTACGTTCAGCCCCGCTAAATTCGTTATTATTTTTCCAAGCCACCTCGCGGTCGAAAAAGCAGGGTATATATCTCAGATATCATTGACTTAGGTGCCTGCGCCAACGCAGTGTCTTGGGGAAGTTCTTCTTGTCAGGGGAGCAGGGGACACGGGCAGAACCTCGGACCTGGGCCGCGAGCGACGACCCTCGAGTGCCCCGTCGGCGCGGGCAAGAATCGCCTCGACCTCGGTCGCGCGCATCCGGACGTGATTGGGCTCGGGCTGGCGTCATGGTGTTGTCCGCGTCAGCCGATCTTGCAGCCCCAGAAGGACGTGTGATCGGACGCGAAGTAGCCGTCCGCGACCCGGAAATAACCCTGCAGCTCGACGGTATCTCCTGCGGTGAGCGGGACCATGGTCTGCAGCCAGATCGCGGTGGCCAGCGAGACGTGGGTGGCCGAGATTTCGCCGAAGGAGCCGCGGATTTTGGTGGCACCGCTCAGCACCAGCCGCCGCGCATGCGGGCCGCTGTGCTGGCGTTGACCTTGTTCATGATTGTCGCGCCGAAGAAGTAGGTGCCGTCAGCGGGCGCGACGAGGTTTGTTGGCGGCGTCCTGGAACTCCCCGCTGTACTCGACGACAGGCGGCCCAGAAGCTGCCGAGGTCAGAAGCGTCCGTCGCGCAGCCGCTCAGCCAGATCGTTACGAGAACGATGCCGACGGGCCGCCGCCTCGAGCATCCGTCGTTGTGCATTATCGGATTTCTCCATGCCCTCGAGACGCTCGGCCAGACGCCCGGCGCGCTCCCCCGAGCGGCGCAGGGCCAGCAGGAACAGAAGGATCGCGAGGGCGGTGAGGGGCGGCTTTGTCAGAGGAACTGCCTTTGATACGATGATGATCGGTTGGTCATTCAGGTTCTCGGCAGTTCTCGGCGCGCATTCATGGCTTATGCCTTGAATACCAATATCCTTTGCCCCAAGGTCCACCTAAGGAACAGAGAAAGCATTACCGGCGCGATTCCTCTGACAAGGCGCGGCAGGGTGATAAGCTACCGGAC
>NZ_JADDJF010000047.1 GCF_017811755.1 Pararhodobacter sp. SW119
TGTCGTCGACGGCAGGATGCTTTGGCGAGGGGCTGGCGGGCGTGCTGATGGTCGCGGGCGCGCTGATGTGGCTCTCGATCCCGGTCGCGCTCTTCATCGGCACCATCGGCGCGGTCTCGGTCTTCAAGGCGGTCTATATCGACCGGCGCGAACTGAAATGCGCCTGCGTCGGCGGCGATAGCAAGGTGCCGCTCGGTTTCGTCTCGCTGACCGAGAACCTGATGATGATCGGCATGGCACTCTGGATGCTCCTGAACCCCGCCGGGATCGGCATCGGGCACTGAACCAGCGGACACGCCCGGGCGTGTCCACTGTCGGTCGCACGCGTAACGCTTTGGCGGCGCCAACGAATGTTCCGCGTTTTATCAGGATGTTGCCGCCTATGGCGCTTGAAACAGAGGCGCCTCCACCAGTCGAAAAGATGTCGACGGCATCGTGCATCATTTCAGCGCAGCGGCGACGAGCGACCGGTTACTCATGCTTCGCATCAATCGAGAGACGCGCGCGGAAGCGCGCCGCGCGCTGGCGGGCAAATCGGGCCGACTCGATTGCGCAAGTGCGTCGGCGATGCAAAGGTTTCTGAGGCGGCGTGCGCGGTCGGCGTAGAAGTCGGCGTCGATCGAACCGTCTTCGCGGTGGGCGCACGGGTGTCAGCTTCCCCCTTGGCGCTTCGGTGCACCAGTGGCCGGGTCGACGCCAACATAGGCCTGCCCCGCCGCCTTCCAGGCGCCGAAGCCGCCCTCCATATGGGCGACCGGCCCCAGCCCGGCCTCCAGCATTCGCCGTGCCATCTTCCCCGAGCGCATGCCCGAACCGCAATGAAGCACAAGGCGTTTCTTGCCGCCGACCGGCAGGGACTGGGGGGCGAAGCCATTCATCGGCATCAGGAGCGCGCCCGGAATATGCTCCAGCATGTATTCGGGTGGGCTGCGAACGTCGACGATCGCGATCTCGCCGCGGGCGAAGGCCTCGGCAACCTCTTCCACCGTCCAGGTCTCGAGCGGTCCGTGATCCGTCTGTTCGGTCTTCATCTCTGTCTCCCTCACTGTCTTGATGGCTCGGCTCGGCCATGGGGCCAGTGTCGAACCTACGCGGCGGCAGTGTGATGAACAACGACGACTTCCAGGCAGGCGGGGTCGAGGGGCGGTTGAGCGGAGGGGCGCGCCGCTTTCTGCCGGTCCTTGACTGAGGGCGGGACTACCGGCTCTCGACGCTGACCGACGATCTTCTGGCCGCGGTGATCGTCACCATCATGCTGGTGCCGCAGTCGCTGGCCTATGCGATGCTTGCGGGTCTGCCAGCGCAGGTCGGTCTCTATGCGAGCATCCTGCCGCTTCTGGCCTATGCCCTTTTCGGCACGAGCGGCACGCTGGCAGTTGGGCCGGTGGCGGTCATTTCGCTCATAACGGCCGCCGCGGTCGGGAATCTCGGGCTGACGACGCCCACCGAGGCCATCGTGGCCGCCGCCGCGCTTGCATTTCTTTCCGCGGTGATGCTTGTCCTGATGGGGGTCCTCCGGCTGGGGTTCCTGGCGAACTTCCGCAGCCACCCGGTGATCGCCGGAATCATCACCGCCTCGGGTATCCTGATCGCCCTGTCGCAGGTCCGTCACATCCTCGGCATCGATGCGGGCGGCCACACCCAGCCCGAGATGCTGGCCATTGGCTTCGTCGAATCGGTTTCGGTCGCCCAGACGCTGGCCGCCAAGCGCCGCGAGCGCATCGACCCGGATCAGGAACTCGTCGGCCTCGGCGCCTCAAACGTCGCCTCGGCCGTGAGCGGCGGGTTTCCCGTCACCGGCGGTTTCGCGCGCTCCGTGGTCAATTTCGACGCGGGCGCCCGGACCCCCGCGGCCGGGGCCTTCACCGCGGTGGGCATCGCGCTCGGGACCATGTTCCTCACGCCCTGGCTCTTCTACCTGCCGCAGGCAACGCTGGCGGCGACGATCATCGTCGCGGTCCTTGGCCTCGTCGATCTGGGCGTGCTGAAAGGAACCTGGAGCTACAACCGTGCCGATTTTGCGGCGGTGGCGGTGACAATCCTCGTCGCGCTCGGCTTTGGCGTCGAGGCGGGCGTGGTGGCGGGTATCGCACTCTCGCTCGCCTCTTCCTGTGGCGCACCAGTCGACCGCATAAGGCCGTCGTTTCGCACTCTTATTCGCACTCATATGAGTGATTGACAGAAACACTGTTCTGGTGCCTCCGGCAGGACTCGAACCTGCAACCATCGGTTTAGAAGACCGGTGCTCTATCCGGTTGAGCTACGGAGGCCTGCGTCGGTGATAGCGGCGCGCGGGGGCGAGATAAAGGTCAGATAGGGTGCGCTGGCGATATTGCGGGTGGCGCCTTCGGTGTGGCGGGGCCTTTCGCGGGGCAGCGCATTGGTGTATGCGCCGCGCGAACCTCGGATCGGAAGGAGGGTGAAGATGGGCTATCGGGTCGTCGTTGTGGGTGCCACGGGGAATGTGGGCCGCGAAATGCTGAACATTCTGGCCGAACGGGAATTCCCGATCGACGAGATCGCGGTGCTGGCGTCGCGCCGTTCGCTGGGGACCGAGTGCAGCTTCGGCGACCGGACGCTGAAATGCCAGGATCTTGAGCAGTTCGATTTCACCGGCTGGGACATCGCCTTCTTCGCCATCGGGTCGGACGCAACGAAGACCTATGCGCCGCGTGCGGCCAAGCAGGGCTGCGTGGTGATCGACAACTCCTCGCTCTATCGCTACGACCCCGATGTGCCGCTGGTCGTGCCGGAGGTGAATGCCGCGGCCGTCGACGGCTATGCCAAGAAGATGATCATCGCCAACCCCAACTGCTCGACCGCGCAGATGGTGGTGGCGCTGAAGCCGCTGCATGACCGGGCGCGCATCAAGCGGGTGGTGGTGTCGACCTACCAGTCCGTTTCCGGCACCGGGAAGGAGGCTATGGACGAGCTGTGGAACCAGACCAAGGGCATGTACGTGCCGGGTCAGGAAGTCGCGCCGTCGGTCTACCCCAAGCAGATCGCCTTCAACGTGATCCCGCATATCGACGTCTTCATGGAGGACGGATCGACCAAGGAAGAATGGAAGATGGTGGTCGAGACCAAGAAGATCCTCGACAAGTCGATCAAGCTGACCGCGACCTGCGTGCGGGTGCCGGTCTTCGTGGGCCATGCCGAGGCGATCAACATCGAGTTCGAGGATCACCTGGACGAGGACGAGGCCCGCGAGATCCTGCGCGAGGCGCCGGGCATCCTGGTCGTCGACAAGCGAGAGGCCGGCGGCTACATCACGCCGGTCGACTGCGTGGGCGATTTCGCGACCTATATCAGCCGCATCCGGCAGGATTCGACCATCGAGAACGGGCTGAACCTGTGGTGCGTTTCCGACAACCTGCGCAAGGGCGCCGCGCTCAACGCCGTGCAGATCGCCGAGGTTCTGGGCAACCGCTGCCTGAAGAAGGGCTGAGGGCTTCGGGGCCAGGGTGTGCAAGCTTGCACACTTTGGCAAGGCATTGGAATAAAATCGGAAATCCGAGCCGTTAACCTCATTAAAACTTTCGGCCGGGGCGCTGGAAAGCACGCGCACCGGCCGGCGATGGGCGCGGTCGCAGGTCTGACCGGCGGCCGTTTCGCCCGGCGCGCTTGACCGCGCCGGGCATTCGTCTACCCATTGGCGGAACGCAAGCGCGAGGGGAGGGGCGGATGCGCGGTCAGATGATGGATCAGCCCTTGCTGATCTCCAGCCTGCTGGTTCACGCCGAGCGCCATCACGGCAGCCGCGAGGTGGTCTCGCGCCGCTGCGAGGGGGATCTTCACCGCTACAGCTACCGCGATCTTGCGCGTCGGTGCCGGCAGGTGGCGAATGCGCTGGCGGGGATGGGGCTTGGCAGGGGCGACCGGATCGGCACGATCGCCTGGAACGGCTACCGGCATCTGGAGCTTTACTACGGCGGCTCGGGGTCGGGGCTGGTCGTGCATACGCTCAATCCGCGGCTGCATCCGGACCAGCTGGTCTGGATCGCCGACGATGCGCAGGACCGGGCGATGTTCTTCGACCTGACCTTCCTGCCGCTGGTCGAGGCGACGGCCGCGCGCTTCGCCACCGTCGAGCATTTCGTGCTGATGACGGATCGCAGCCACATGCCGGCGCAAACCACGATCCCGAACCTGATCTGCTACGAGGATCTGATCGAGGCGGCACCCGAGCGCTACGACTGGCCCGTCTTCGACGAGACCACGGCATCGAGCCTGTGCTACACATCGGGCACGACGGGGAACCCCAAGGGCGTGCTCTATCAGCACCGCTCCACCGTGCTGCATGCCTATGCTGCGGCGCTGCCCGATGCGATGGGCCTGTCGGCGCGCGACGTGGCGCTGCCGGTCGTGCCGATGTTCCATGTCAACGCCTGGGGCACGCCCTATTCGACGGTCATGGCCGGGGCGAAGCTGGTCTTTCCGGGGCCGGCGCTGGACGGAAAGTCGCTGCACGACCTGTTCGAGGCCGAGGGCGTCACCTTCTCGGCCGGGGTGCCGACGGTCTGGCAGGGGCTGCTGGGCCACGTCGAGGAGAACGGTCTGCGCTTCTCGAGCCTGCGTCGCACGGTGATCGGCGGCTCGGCCTGCCCGCCGGCGATGATCGAGACCTTCGAGAAGACCTATGGCGTGACCGTGCTGCATGCCTGGGGCATGAGCGAGATGTCGCCCCTTGGGACCGTCTGCAGGATGAAGCCCGGAGCGGAGGAGATGACCGAGGCCGCGCGGATGGCGGTGAAGTCCAAGCAGGGCCGCGCGCTTTTCGGCGTCGACATGAAGATCGTCGATGCGGACGGGAATGAGTTGCCCTGGGACGGGCAGGCGCAGGGCGATCTTCTGGTGCGCGGCCCCTGGGTGCTGGATCGGTATTTCAACCGCGACGAGGACCCGCTGTGCTACGACGCGGCGGGGCTCGGGTGGTTTCCCACCGGCGACGTCGCGACGATCGACGCCGACGGGTTCATGCAGGTCACCGACCGCACGAAGGACGTGATCAAGTCGGGCGGCGAGTGGATCGGCTCGATCGATCTGGAGAACATCGCCATGGGGCACCCGGCGGTCGCAATGGCCGCCTGCATCGCCGCGCATCACCCGAAGTGGGATGAGCGCCCGCTGCTGGTGGTGGTGAAGAAGCCGGGACGCGAGGTCACGCGCGACGAGTTGATGGCCTTCTACGAGGGCAAGGTCGCGAAATGGTGGCTGCCCGACGATGTCGTCTTCGTCGACTCGATACCCTTGGGCGCGACCGGCAAGATGCAGAAGAACAAGCTGCGCGAGGCGTTTCGCGACCACGTCCTGCCGACGATCTGACCACAAGATTCACCGCCGATTCACCTTTTGCGCCGTAGGGTTTTGCCTATGGCATCCGCGGTGCGCGCATGAACCCCGAGGTTGAAATCCGCATCGTGGTGGCGATCGCCGCGGTGCTTGTGCTCGTTTCGCTGACGCTTTGCGTCTTTGCGCTGCGCCACGATGCGCAACGGGGCGAACGGTTCGGCTTCGTCTGGTTGTTCATGACCAACCTCGCGTTCCTGATCGCGACGCTGGGGCTGATGGCGAACCCGAACCTGCCGTTCTGGCTCAGCGCGGCGCTGGTCATTTCCGGCGCGCATCTGGGCATCGTCTTCGGCTATTTCGCGGTCCGCGCCGGACTTGGCCAAGGCACCTCCATGCGGCGCTACTTCCTGCTGGCGGTGCTGGCGATCGTGGCGCAGGCGAACGTGGCCGTGATTTCCGGCCAGATCGGCGCGCTGGTCCTGACCAGTTCGGTGGTCAACGGGCTGTTGGCGCTGCACATGGCGCGCCGGATCTGGCCGCTTGCCCGGACGCTTGGACCCGAGATCGCGGCGCTGGCGAGCCTGCCTTTCGCGGCGATCGGTGCGGCCTACCTGTTCCGTTTGCCGCTGCTTGTTTTTGGGGCGTCCCCCACGACGATCACCGTGGCGACGCTGGTCATCACCTTCCTGCTGGCGTTCTCGGCGCTGCAATGGGCGTTTGCGCTGATCGCCTTCCGCGCCGCGCGGCTGAACTCGCGCCTTGAAACCGCGCGCAACCGGGCCGAGGCGGCCAACCAGCTGAAGACCCGGTTCCTGGCCAACATGAGCCACGAGTTGCGCACGCCGCTGAACGGGGTGCTGGGCATGGCGCAGGTGCTGGAAGGGCAGGTTGCGCAGGGCGAGCAGCAGCGCATGGTCGAGACGATCCGCACCAGCGGCGAAGGGCTGATGGCGATCCTCAACGACATCCTGGACCTGTCGACGGTCGAGGCCGGGGCGATGGAGCTGAACCTGGCGCCGTTTCGCCCGGTTGATGTGGTCGAGCGGATCGTGCAGCTGCACGCGCCGCAGGCCGCGGCCAAGGGGCTGGGGTTCGAGTGGCACTGCGCGCCGGCGCTTCGCGCGACCTATCGCGGCGACAGCAACAGGCTGGTCCAGATCCTGGGAAACATCGTCGGCAACGCGGTCAAGTTCACCGCCAGCGGCCGCGTCACGCTGCGCGCCGAGGCCGACCGGCGCGGGCTGCGCTTCGTCATCGCCGATACCGGGATCGGGATGGACGCGGCCGCGGTGGGCGGGATCTTCGACGCCTTCGCCCAGGCCGATGCCAGCGCCACGCGGCGCTTTGGCGGCACCGGGCTGGGCATGCCCATCGTCCAGCGGCTGGTCGCGCTGATGGCGGGACGGGTCACGCTGACCTCCGAACCGGGCAGGGGCACCGAGGTCCAGGTATTCCTGCCGCTGCCGTTGCTGGCCCGCGAAGCGACCGCGCCGGGCGGTCATGCCCCGCCACCGAGGCTTGCCGTTGACGATCCGTCGCCGCTGAAGCTGGACGGGCTGCGCATCCTGGTGGCCGAGGACAACCTGACCAACCAGAAGGTGATCGGCGCGCTGCTGCGGGGCAGTGGGTGCGAGCTGACCTTCGCCGACGACGGGCTGCAGGCTTTCGACGCGGCGCTGCAAGGCACGTTCGATCTGTTGCTGTTCGACGTGTCCATGCCCGGCATGGATGGACCGGCCGCGCTGCAGGCCATCGCCCGGACCTATCGCAGCCTGCGTCGCGTGATGCCGCCCGCCGCGGTCGTCACGGCGAATGTCCTGCCCGAGCAGCTGGAGGCCTACGCCCAGGCCGGATTCGCCGATTGCGTGGCGAAGCCCGTGAAGAAAGCCGCGCTGATGGCGTGCATCGCGCGGCTTACGCATCGGGAACTGGGGAAGGTCGCCTGACCCGCCGCGCCCGCTGTCGCCGCGGGTAGGGATATTTCCCCGCGGGGAAATCAATCGTGAGCGAAAAGTTATTTCCCCGCGGGGAAACCGGACCTGACGGAAAGGTAAATTCCCCGCGGGGAAATCAACCCTGAGCGAAACGTTAATTCCCCGCGGGGAAATCGAGGGCACAGATCGGCTGGTTCCCCGCGGGGAAGTGAAACCCCGCAAAGGGGGACCAACCAAAGGAAGTCAGATGAACCGCACCTGGGTGCCTACGTCGGCCATCTCGAACAGCTCTTCCACATGATGGTTGAAGAGGCCGATGCAACCGTTCGACGCACGCCGCCCGATCTTGGCGGTATTGTCGATGCCGTGGATGCGATAGTACTGCCAGGACAGGTTCATCGCGCGCGTGCCCATCGGGTTCTCGGGGCCGGCTTCGACGCGTTCCGGCAGGGAAGGGTCGCGTTCGCGCATGTTGGGGGTCGGGATCCAGACCGGATCGCGCCTTTTGAGCACGATCTCGGTATAGCCGAGGCGCGTGAATTCGTCGGTCATCGGGACCGAGGTCGGGTAGAGGCGGTAGACCGACTGATCCTCGGACCAGTAGTGAAGCGCGCGCGACTTGGTGTCGCAGACGATCGCACCCCGGCGAAGGTTCTGGAAGTGGTCGCGCCATTCCTGGGTGCGGAAGCCCATCACGTTGTGGCGCACCTGCTCACGCGGGCCGTCGTCGATTTCGCCGGTGAAGGATTGCGCCTCGGCTGAGCGGATCAGCGCCGGCGCGGCCAGAACGGCGAGGCCGCCGATCAGGAAGTGGCGACGGGAATCGAACTTGCGCATGGTACCCTCCGGGGGTCGGACGTTGTCTGTCATCGGTTCTGGTTCAGATCACGATCTATCGACGCATTGCATTTTCAGCAAGGCTTTCGCCTTCACAATCCCGCGCATTGCGTTTGGTTCCCGTCACACGGCAATCCCGTCGGGTCGCCATATCCGACGTCGTGCGCCCGCCGGATCACCCGGCGTCGCCGCTGACGATCAGTTGAGATCCACCTGTAGCGGATAGAACCCGTCGTTGAAATCCCCGAAAAGCTCGTCGAGGTCGGGGTGATCGATCGGTTCGCCCGTGTCGTCGGGAACGAGGTTCTGCTCGGAAACGTAGGCGACGTAATAGCTGTGCTCGTTTTCGGCCAGCAGGTGGTAGAAGGGCTGGTCCTTGGCCGGGCGGCTGTCCTCGGGGATGGATTCATACCATTCGTCGGTGTTGGCGAAGATCGCGTCGACATCGAAAACCACCCCGCGAAACGGGTGCTTGCGGTGACGGACAATCTGTCCGAGATGAAACTTGGCCTGCGATTTGATCATCATGCGACGACTCCTTCCTTGACTATTAGCGCGACGGCGGCCGGTCGTCCAGATTTGACGCGGGGGCGGGGGCTTTCGGGCGGCCGGTTTTCGGCGTGAAACCGGGCCTTCACGGTTTTTTTTCTTTCGCGGCGTTTTCTCGTACCGGCAAATCGGCTAGACTTTTTTCAAAGCGCGTCCACCCGACAAAAAACCGGGCGCGACAATAACAACGACCGAGGCAGTGATGGGCATGTTCCTACGCCTGCTCGTGGTGGTGCTGATCGTGGCATCCTGCGGCAGCCGGCAGTTTTCCGCACCGCGCAATCTCGAGGATGCGTGCGCGCTCGCCAACGAGCGACCGCGCTATTTCTCGGCCATGCAACGCACCGAACGGCGCTGGGGCGTGCCGGTGCCGGTTCAGATGGCGATCATCCACGCCGAAAGCCGTTTCATCGGCAATGCCCGGACGCCGGTCCAGTGGACGCTGGGCGTGATCCCGATGGGGCGGCAATCCTCGGCCTTCGGGTACAGCCAGGCGCTGGATCGCACCTGGGAGGAATATCAGGCCGAGACGCGCAACCGCCGCGCCCGGCGCGATGACATCAACGATGCGACCGACTTCGTCGGCTGGTACGCCAACAAGACGCGGGAGCGCAACGGCATCCCGCTGACCGATGCCCGCAACCAGTACCTGGCGTATCACGAGGGCCACGCCGGGTTTGCGCGCGCCAGCTACAATGCCAAGCCCTGGCTGCTGGGGGTTGCCCAGCGGGTCGAGGTGCGCGCGGCGATGTACGACACGCAGTTGCGGCTCTGCCGGCGGGCCTGACCCGCCGGTCCTATCGCTGGTTGCTGCGGCTGCGCTGGCGCACGGCGTCGTCGACATTGAAAAGACGCGACGGCAACTGAACCCCGGTGCGCATGTCACCCAGGATCACCGTGGTTTCGCGCCCCATGTCGTCGGTGACGATCCATTGCCGCAACTCCGTCGGGCCGGCGCTGAAGACCAGCCGGATGGAGCCGTATTCCGGATGCTCGGGATCCTGGGCCACGACCACCGTGGTCGGCCCTTCGGCGTAGTGGCGCACCACCATGCGGTCGCGCGAGAGGTCCACGTTGGCTGCGAGGATCAGGTTCAGCGGCGTGCGCCGCAGCGGGTAGACGGTGGGCCCCTGGTTCGATCGCGCGTCGAACACGTTCACCGAACCGGCCGTAGCCAGCACCAGGTTCCGCTCGGGCGGGTCGTATTCGAACCGCACGCGCCCGGGGCGGTGGATATGAAGCCGCCCGGTCGAAAGAGTCCCGTCCGGGTTGATCTGCGTGAATTCTGCCGTCGCCGTGCTGAAGCTGTTCAGGTAGCGCGACAGTTCGGAAAGCGGCAGTTGCTGCGCCGCCGCGGGCAGCGGCAGCATCGCGACGAAGGTGGCCGCGGCGGAGAGCGAGAGGAAAGCGCGTCTGTTCATGCGACCTAATTAGGGCCTTCGCTTCGGCTTTGCATCCGGTAAGCGGAGGGTATGCGAACACAAACCGGCGATCCCGGCGAAACATTGCCGGTCGAGCGATTTGCGCTTGCCGGGGTCTGAGGATTGAGTGCAATAATATTACATTGCAATCGGCAGTCAGGTTCCCCATGCCCGACAGCCGCCTTTCCGTCACCGGAGCCGGCACCCGACCGGCGGCTGCGTTAATCCTTGTTTAACCGATGCACCGCCTGCATGGGGCATGCGCGCGCTTCTTCTTGCCTCGACCTTGATGATCGGTGTCGCCGGGACCGCTGCGGCTGGCCCGTGGCCGCGGCCCGTGGGCAGCGGGTTTGCCGCCGTTTCGGTCGGGGTCGAGGATCTTGCGACGCGGAGGGTGTCGTTCGGCGAAGTCTATGGCGAATACGGCCTTGACCCGCGAGTGGTGGCAGGCATGAAGCTGCGTCGCGCCGGCGGGAATCTGCGCGCCGACGTCTTTGCCCGCTGGCACCCGGATCTGGCCGGGTCCATCGCGCTGGGTCTGACCCTTGGTGCGCGTTTCGACCGCGCGGGCGCCCGGCGCATCGCGCCCGTAGTCGCCCTGCACGCGGGCCGTGGGGCGCAGACGGGTCTGGGCAATCTCTGGGCCCGGGCGGACCTGCAACTTGTCGCCAACCGCAATGGTCCGCGCGGGCTGGGCGAGATCGAGGTTTCGGGTCAGTTCGGCCTGCGGACGGAGCGCGGCGCCCTGGCGATGCTGTCGATGGCGGGGCATCGCGACCGCGACGGAACCACGCTGAAGCTGATCCCGGCATTGGGATATGCGGTGGGTGCGCGCAGCTTGCTGGTGCTGGACGCGACGCTGCTGCCGCGCAGCCGGCGGGTCGATGGGCTGCGGCTGGCGATCTGGCGCGACTTCTGAGCGACCGGGCCTTGCACCCCGATGGGCGTGGTGCGAGTGTACCGCGAACTCAGAAAACCGGAGACCGCCATGCTCGAGCATCGCAAATTCTATATCGACGGCGCCTGGGTTGCGCCGAAGGACGGCCAGGACCTGGAGGTCATCGACCCCTCGACCGAGGAAGCCTGTGCCGTGATCAGCCTGGGCGGGCAGGCGGATACCGACGCCGCCGTCGCAGCCGCCAAGGCGGCTCTGCACGACTTCATGTATTCCGACCCGTCCAAGCGGCTGGCCTTGGTCAAGCGCATCCTCGAGGTCTACAACAAGCGCGGCGAAGACATGGGCCGCGCCATCTCGATGGAGATGGGGGCACCGATCGACATGGCGATGTCTAGCCAGGTCGGCGCCGGCACCTTTCACATCGAGAACTTCATCCGCGACTTCGACAAGATCGAGTTCATCGCGCCCTTGAGCGATGACGCCCCCAACGACCGCATCATCCGCGAGGCGGTGGGGGTCTGCGCGCTGATCACGCCGTGGAATTGGCCGATGAACCAGGTCACGCTGAAGGTCATCGCGGCGCTGCTGGCGGGCTGCACGATGGTGCTGAAGCCGTCGGAGATCGCGCCGCTGTCGGGCATCGTCTGGGCCGAGATCCTGGACGAGGCGGGGGTGCCGAAGGGTGTCTTCAACCTGGTCAACGGCGACGGGCCGGGCGTGGGCACGCAGCTTTCGGGGCATCCGGACGTGGACATGGTCAGCTTCACCGGGTCGGGCCGGGCTGGCAAGGCGATCTCGAAGAACGCCGCGGACACGTTCAAGCGGGTGCATCTGGAACTGGGCGGCAAGGGCGCCAACGTCATCTTCGCCGATGCCGACGAGAAGGCGGTGAAGCGCGGCGCGATGCATTGCTTCAACAACACCGGGCAGTCCTGCAACGCGCCGACCCGGATGCTGGTCGAACGGTCGGTCTACGACCGGGCGGTGGAAACGGCGGCGCAGGTCGCCGAACAGACGCGCGTCGCCTCGGCGCATGAAAGCGGCAAGCATATCGGCCCGCTGGTCAGCCAGGCGCAGTTCGACAAGGTGCAGGACCTGATCCAGAAGGGCATCGACGAGGGCGCGCGGCTGGTCGCCGGCGGTGTTGGCCGGCCCGACGGGTTGAACCGCGGCTACTACGTTCGTCCGACTGTCTTTGCCGATGTCTCGAACGACATGACCATCGCGCGCGAGGAGATCTTCGGCCCGGTGCTGTCGATCATCCCGTTCGAGGGCGAGGATCAGGCGATCTCGATCGCCAATGACACCGACTACGGCCTGACCAACTACGTGCAAAGCCAGGATGGCGCCAAGCGCAACCGCGTGGCCCGCCGCCTGCGCGCTGGCATGATCGAGATGAACGGCACGTCGCGCGGGCGCGGCGCGCCCTTTGGCGGCATGAAGGCATCCGGTATCGGCCGCGAGGGCGGGATCTTCGGGATCGAGGAGTTCCTGGAGGTCAAGGCGGTCTCGGGTTGGTCGAACGAGGCGGACTGACGACGGCGATGTCGCAGTCGCAGTCGCAGTCGCAGTCGCAGTCGCAGGGCGGGGCGGCGGTCGATCCGCGCGACTGGATCGGCCGCACGGCCGAGGCAGAAGGTCGGCTTGCCCCCGAGGTTGCGGCGATGATGGCCGGCGCTCTGGGCCATCCCGCGGCGCCCGATCCGGCGGTCGGATCGGGCGCGCCGATGCCCTGGCTCTGGCACTGGGCCGCGTTCCCCGAGCATGTTGCGCTTTCCGACATCGGCCCCGAGGGCCATGCGCGGCTGGGCGCGTTCATGCCGCCCGTGCCGTACCCGCGGCGGATGTGGGCCGGCGGGCGGCTGCGCTTTTCCGGCCGGCTGGTGATCGGGGAGACGTTGCACCGGGTCAGCCGTATCCAGTCGGTCGAGATGAAGGCGGGCGGGCGCGGGCCGATGGCCCTTGTCACCATCGCGCACCAGATCACCGGCGCGAGTGGCGGCACCTTGCACGAGGAGCAGGATCTGGTCTATCTGCCGGTCCCCGACCGGTACGATCCGCCGCGTCCGATTGCCGCGCCACTGCATCCGCAGGCCGTCGAATCGGTGGAGATGTCCGAGATCCGGCTTTTCCGCTACTCGGCCGCGACCTGGAACGCGCATCGGATACATTATGATCAAGCATATTGCACCGAGGTGGAGCATTATCCCGGGATCGTCGTTCATGGGCCGATGCAGGCCACGCTTCTGATCGAGGCGGGCGCGCGGCATGCCGGCGGGACGCCCACCGCGTTTCGGTATCGCGCGGTGCATCCGGTCTTTGCCGGTTCCGCGTTGCGGATAATGGGCGAACGCGACGGCGACGGCGCGCTGAGCCTGTGCAGTGTCGCGCAAGAAGGGCACCAGGCGATGCAGGCGCGTCTGGAATGGACGCGCGACTGACGCGGGGTTTTTCGCCGGGTGGGCTTTGGTCCGTTACCCCAGGGTGTTGTCGGATCGCGCTCAAACCCCTTGAGTTGAAATGATCCTTTGACTTGAGGGGACCCTTTCGGCACTCTGACCCGCACTAAGGGGGCGGCAGGATGCCGGACGGGGAAATCCGCCTGATGGTCAAAGGCGCGGCGCTGACTTCGCGTTTCGCGCTGGGTTCGGGGCGCGGCGCATTGCGCGGCCGGGCCGAGCCGCTTTTTTCCAGCATCGGCGATCAGGGCCTCGGGGCGGCACCGGGGGGCGAGGCCTGGCAGTTGCTGCGCTTCGCTGAGGACGAGGCGCCGTCGCCCTGGGATCTCTGCCACGCGATCCTGCGCGGCGGATCGGGTTTCGCCGCGGTGCCCGGCGTGCAGTTCGCCGAACCCGATCTGGAACAACGCTGGAGCTTTGCCGAGGAGGCGGTCACCGCGTTGCGACTGGCCGAGGCCTGCCCGCCGACCGGGGCGCCGCAAAGCCCGAGGTTTCCGCAGGGGCCGCAACCGGGTCCGCACGCCATGTGGCACGCCGGCCCCGATCACGGCCAGTTCGAGCAGATCGATGCGCTTTTCGACGCCGAGCACGGGCCGCGCGTGCGCATCGCGCAGCTGGATACCGGGTTCGACCCCAACCATCAGACGCTTCCTGCGCGATTGCGCCACGACCTGCAGCGCAATTTCGTTGGCGGCGAACCGGCGAATGATGCCAGCGACGGGGCAGGGGGCTTTCTGAACAAGGCGCCGGGCCACGGAACCGGGACGCTGGGCATTCTGGCCGGGCGCACCACGGGCGCCGCGCCCTGGGCCGAGGTGATCCCGCTGCGCGTGGCGAACGGGGTGGTCCTGTTCCGCAACAGTGCGATCGCGCGGGCGCTGGATCATGTTCACGCGCTTTGCGCCGATCCGCAAACCTTCGTGCATGTCGTGACGATGAGCATGGGCGGCCTTGCCTCGCGCGCCTGGGCCGAGGCGGTGAATGTGCTTTACGAACTCGGCGTGACGATGGTCAGCGCGGCGGGCAACAACTACGGCAATCTGCCAACCCGGTTTATGGTCTACCCCGCCCGGTTCAACCGCGTGGTGGCGGCCAGCGGCGTGATGGCGGATTTCGCGCCCTATACCGATCTGGGGCTGTCGCGAATGGCGGGGAATTACGGACCGCCCGCCGCGATGCGCACGGCGGTTGCGGCCTCGACCCCGAACATGCCTTGGCCGCGCATGGGTTGCGCCGGCATCGTCGACAGCGATGGTGCGGGCACTTCGGCCGCGACGCCGCAGGTGGCGGCCGCCGCGGCGCTGTGGATCGCGCGGCATCACGACGCGTGGGCCGCCTATCCGGAAGACTGGATGCGGGTGGAGGCGGTGCGACACGCGCTATTCTCGACCGCCGTGCCGGGACGCGACGCCGAGGAGCGCGCGCGGCTGGGCTACGGGCGCCTGCGCGCTGCGGCCGCGCTGTTGGTCGGCCAGCCCGTGGCGGCCGCCGAACTGACCCGCGAGGCGCCCGACAGCGCGCGATTCGCCGCCTTCCGGATGCTGCTGGGGCTTGGGATGCAGGGGCTTGACCCGGGTCTGGCGGAGATGCTGGAACTGGAGGCGCTGCAGCTGTCGCAATCCGCGGAGATCGAGGCGCTTCTGCCCGATGGTCCCGATGTCGCCCCGGATAATCCGACAGACCTTGCCCGTCTGCGAGAGGCGCTCGCCGACGCGCCCGGCGCCTCGCAGGCGCTGAAATCGGCCTTGGGGCACGGTGCAGAACGGCCCGGTGGCCCGGCCGCAAGACTGTCGCTGCCGGGCGAGGATGCGATCCGTCGTCGGCAACTGGAGCACGCGCTGGACCCGCCGCTGGACCCGCCGCCGCGCCGCCGGCTGAAGGTCTTCGCCTTCGATCCCGTGCTGGGGACCGATCTTGCGACGCTGCGTCTGAACCAGGCGGTGCTGTCGATCCCGTGGGAAGCGCTGGAGCCCGGCCCTGTCGGTCGCTATCTGGAAATCGTCGACATCGATCCGCCCAGTCGCCTGGCCTATGCCCCGGTCGATCTGGACGCGCCCGCCTTGCTGGCCTGCGATGGGCTTGCGCCGACCGAGTCCGATCCGCGGTTCCATCAGCAGATGGTTTATGCCGTCGCCATGCGTACGATCGCGGCGTTCGAGGAGGCGCTGGGGCGCGCCGCCCTATGGGCGCCGCGGATCACGCGCGATTCGAGTGGGCGCGAACGGGTCGCGTTTGTCGAGAAGCTGCGCATTTATCCGCATGCACTGCGCGAGGCCAACGCCTATTACAGTCCTGACCGGCAAGCGCTGCTCTTTGGCTATTTCGAAGGGACGGACCGGCGTGCGGGCGAGTTGGTCTTCACCTGTCTCTCGCACGATATCATCGCGCATGAGGTGACGCATGCGCTGCTCGACGGGTTGCATCGGCGGATGCGCGTGCCGACCAATCCCGATGTGCTGGCCTTTCACGAGGCCTTTGCCGATGCCGTCGCGCTGTTTCAGCATTTCAGCCTGCCCGAAGCGCTGAAGTCCGAAATCGCCCGCACGCGCGGAGACCTGGGGCAGGAGGGGTTGCTGGGCGCGCTGGCGCAGCAGTTCGGCCAGGCACTGGGCGGGCACGGGGCGCTGCGGGATTTCTTGGGGGCGTATGACGCCGAAGGGGTCTGGCACGCGCGCACGCCGCGGCCCGATGACTACGAGACGACGCGTCGCAAGGGGCCGCATGCGCTGGGGGCGGTTCTGGTTGCCGCGATCTTCGATGCCTTCCTGCAGATCTACCGCCGCCGCGCCGCGGCTGCCCTGCGCCTGGCCACCGGTGGCACGGGGGTGTTGCCGCCGGGCGCGTTGCCGAGCGATCTGGTCGACCGACTGGCGAGCGAGGCTTCGACCGCTGCCAGCCATGTGCTTCAAATGGTGATCCGCGCGCTCGACTACTGTCCGCCCGTGGACATCACCTTTGGCGAATATCTGCGCGCCCTGGTCACCGGTGATCGCGACATGGTGCCGAACGACGGGTTGCATTATCGGGTGGCTTTCGTCGCGGCCTTCCGCGCGCGCGGCATCCGACCCGAAGGTGTGCGCCATGTCTCGGCCGATGCGCTGCTGTGGGACGCGCCGCCGGTTCAGCCGGAGGGACTGGAGGATCTGCTGGGCAAGCTTTCCCTTGGCTGGACGCGGGGGGGCGATCGCGCCGGAATCGCGCGGATCTGCGAAGAGAATGCCGGCAAGGTGCAGCAATGGCTTGACCGGCGCGCCGACGACGCGGTGCTGGCGAGCTTCGGCCTGGTCCGTACGGGCCGGCAGGGCGAGCCCTGGGAACTGGACGGCCTGGCTGGACGACTGTTGCCGCTTGCGGTGCAGTCCGTGCGCCCGTGCCGCCGGATCGGACCGGATGGCGACACGCGGCGCGATCTGGTGGTCGAAGTCACGCAGGATTGGCAGCCCGACAGCCAGCCGACCGTGCGTTACAGTGGTGGTGCGACGCTGTTGATCGATATGGAAAGCCGGAAGGTCCGCTATGCGGTGCGCAAGCGCGTGGCCAATCCGCGCCGCGTGCGCGCACAGATGGCCTTTGCCGGGCAGACACCGGCAGGCGAAAGCGTCGATGCGGCTTTCGGGATCCGGCGCGGGGTCGAACCCTTCGCGATGTTGCATGCCGGTCGCGACGCCTGGGAGGCGGCTGATGGCGAAACGTGAGAAAGGGGCGGGCAAGCGGCGGCCGAAGGGCGCGCGAAAGTGCAAACCCGAGGCGGCTCCTTGGCGGACGCGGGTACGGATGTACCGGCAGGGAATCGGCGACTGCCTGCTGATAAGCCTGCCGCGCAGCGATGGCGACGATCTGTTTCACATGATGATCGATTGCGGCGTGCTGCTGGGCACACCCGATGCGCGTGGCTGGATGCAGCGCATCGTCGCCGACATCGCGGAGACGACGGGCGGCCGCATCGACCTGCTGGCCGTCACGCATGAACACTGGGACCATTTGTCCGGATTTCTTCACGCTGCGGATGAGCTTTCGGTGCTGGAGATCGGCGCCGTCTGGATGAGCTGGGCGGAAAACCCGGAGGACCCGCAGGCCCGCGCGCTGGAGGGCGCTCGCGCGCAGGCCATACAAGCGCTGCGCCTGGCCGAGGCGCGCCTGGGGCTGGCCGGTCACCCCGACGCTGGTCCGCTGGCCGATTTGCTGGGCTTTTTCGGCAGCCGCGGGCGAACCACGCGCGACGCGCTTGCAGCGGCGCGCGAACTGGCGCCGGGCGAACGGCCGCGATACCTGGAGCCGGGCGAAACCGTCGCACTGGACCGGACCGGCGCGCGTATCCATGTCCTCGGCCCGCCGCGAGACGAGGCGCTTCTGCGCAGTTCGAACCCGCGCAAGGGCGAGGCCTACGGTCTGGCGGCAGGCCTTGGCGTGGACACGGTGCTGGAGTTGACGCAGGAAAAGGCCCCGGACGGCCCCTTTGCGGCGCGCTGGGGGATTCCGCTGGAGGTGGCGCAGAGCCTGCCTTTCTTCCGCCGCACGCTTGATGCACCTGGCCAGGAGTGGCGACGGATCGATCGTGCGTGGCTGGACGGCGCGCTGGACCTGGCGCTGCGCCTGGATCGCGACACCAACAACTCCAGCCTGGTTCTTGCCCTGGAACTCGACGGTGGCGATGTGCTGCTGCTGGCCGCCGATGCGCAGGCAGGCAATTGGCGGTCCTGGCAGGACCTTGCGTTCGAGGACTGCACCGATCCGCGGACCGGACCCGAGTTGCTGGCGCGCACCATCCTCTACAAGGTCGGTCATCACGGCAGCCATAACGCCACGTTGCGCGCCGAGGGGCTGGAACAGATGACCGCGCTCAGGACCGCGCTGGTTCCCGTGGACGAGACGGTGGCGCGCGCGCGCAACTGGACGCGCATCCCCTTGCCCGAATTGTTGAGCGCGCTCGACGATGCAACCGGAGGTCGCGTCCTGCGCGCCGATGCACCGCCGCCCGATGCGGCAGATATCGACGCCACCGCGCTCAGATACGACGTTTTCGTCTGAACTTCGGGCAGTTCACGGAATAGCGAGGTAATTTCGGTGGCTTTTTCCCGCCGGACCTCTAACTTCTGGCCAGCGCGACGGAACCGCAGGGACGCTGCGTGTAAGTGCAAACGAACGGACGGGGTATGGGCGCGATCGGACGAATTCTGGCGCAGGGCTTCGGACTGCTCGCGGTTGCCGCGATCGCCGTGGTGATCTGGGCGGTGTGGTTGCCGTCCTCGCACCCGGTGCTGGACCGCATCGGGATTCTGGGTCCGCTGGAGCGCCTCGGCCTTCCGCTGGCGAGCGATTCGGAAGACGCGGGCGGCGGTCCGCGCGGGGGATTCGGGGGTGGCGGCGCCGTGCCCGTCGTCGCCGGAGAGGTCGGCGACGTGGCGCGGCGCGACCGGGTCAGCGCCATCGGCACCGGCGCCG
This sequence comes from Pararhodobacter sp. SW119, assembly GCF_017811755.1. GTDB lineage: Bacteria > Pseudomonadota > Alphaproteobacteria > Rhodobacterales > Rhodobacteraceae > Pararhodobacter. The sequence goes on from NZ_JADDJF010000047.1 coordinate 18,833, forward strand.
CGCTCCGCTCGGTGATCCTTCAGCCCGAGGTTTCCGGGCGCATCGTCGAAATCGCGGTCGAGCCGGGCGCATGGGTCGAGGTCGGAACGGTGATTGCGCGCCTGGACGACCAGGCCGAGGCCATCGCGCGCGACCGTGCCGCACTGATGCTGGATGAGGCAACGGATACCGCCGAGCGGCTTTCGCGCCTGCGTGCCAGCGGTACCGCGACCACGGTGCAGATCAACGAGGCCGAACTGGCCGTGCGCACGGCGGAACTCGCGGTGCGCGAGGCCGAGTTCGAGCTGGAGCGGCGCAGGGTCCGCGCGCCGATTTCGGGCTGGATCGGATTGATCGACGCCGATACCGGCGATCAGGTCGCCGTGGGGACGCAGATCGCGCGGATCGATGACCGCTCGGTCCTGCTGGTCGAGTTTCGCGTGCCCGAACGGATCGTCGGCCTCGTTGCCCCCGGCGACAGCCTGAGCGTGGCGCCGCTTGCCCGACGCGATACGCCCCTGGAGGGGCACATCCGCGCGATCGACAGCCGCGTCGATGCCGCCGGTCGCAACCTGCGCATCCAGGCCGAGGTCGACAACTCCTCCGATGCGTTGCGTCCGGGCATGGCCTTCGCGATAGAGATGGAATTCACGGGTGCCTCCTATCCCGCCGTCGAACCGCTGGCGATCCAGTGGTCGAATGATGGCGCCTTCGTCTGGATGGTGCGCGAAGGTCTTGCCGAGCGTGTCGACGTTCGGATCGTGCAGCGGGCGAACGGGCAGGTCCTGATTTCGGGCGACGTTGCACCGGGCGAACACGTCGTACTGGAAGGCGTGCAGAGCCTGCGGGACGGAACCGAGGTCGAACTGCGCAGCCGTGGACAGCGCCCCGCCGACCGCAGCGACAGCGGGGCCGAGGCAAGCGCCACGCCCGCGCCCTCGGAAACCTGAGGCGACACCATGCCCCCGCAGACCGATCCCGCGACGCCCGAACCACAGCAGGACGATCCCACCACGCGGGAGAACCCGGAGGAAGCGCAGCGTTCGGGCACTGCCCTCTTCATTCGGCGCCCGATCCTTGCCTTCGTGCTGAACGCGCTGATCGTCATCGCCGGCATCGCCGGGCTGATGGGTGCCGAGGTCCGCGAACTGCCCAATGTCGACCGTCCGGTCGTGACGGTGACCACAACTTTTTCTGGCGCGGGCCCTGAAACGATTGATCGTGAAGTGACCGGCGCGGTCGAGGGGGCGGTGGGACGCGTCGCTGGCGTGCGCGCGATTTCATCCGAATCGCGCTACGGGCGCAGTCGCGTGACGGTGGAGTTTGGCGATTCGGCCGATATCGATGTCGCCGCCACGGATATTCGCGATGCCATCGGCCGGATTCGGAACACGCTGCCGGATGGCATCGACGAGCCGCGCATCATCAAGGCCGACGCCAATGCCGATGCGGTGCTCAGGCTTGGCGTCACGTCCTCTGCCCGTTCGGTCCAGGACCTGACGCGGATCGTCGAAGAGGTTGTCGAGGATCGGCTGATCTCGGCACCCGGGGTGGCGGATCTGCAGGTCTATGGCCGCCGCGATGCGGTCTTCCGGGTCGATATCGACATGCTGGAACTGGCCGCGCGCGGGCTCAGCCTGGCCGATATCCGCAACGTCCTGCGCGATGTGTCCTTCGACGTGCCGGCGGGCGCCCTGCAGACACGCGCGCAGTCGATCTTCGTGCGCACGACGGCGCCCGTCACCACGCCCGAAGCATTCGAGTCGCTGATCCTGCGCGGAGACACGCGGCTGGGCGACGTGGCGCAGGTGTCCTTGGGTCCGGCGCCGGGCGAGTCGATCCTGCGTGCCAACGGTCAGTCCGGCATCGGCATCGGCATCATCCGGCAGGCGACTTCGAACACGCTCGACATTTCGAACGCTGTCACCGAGATCGTGGCGGAGTTGCAGGAAATCCTGCCCGAAGACGTGTCGATCTTCATTACCTCGGACGAGGCGACCTTCGTGCGCGGCGCGATCACCGAGGTGCTGAAGACCTTGGGGCTGGCGCTGCTGATCGTCGTCGCGATCATCTTCCTGTTTCTGCGCGACGTGCGTGCGACGCTGATCCCGGCGATCACGCTGCCGGTGGCGCTGGTCGGCACGCTGGCCGCGATCTGGCTTGTCGGGTTTTCGGTCAACGTGCTGACGCTGCTGGCGCTGGTGCTGGCCACGGGCATGGTGGTCGACGACGCGATCGTGGTTCTGGAAAACATCGTGCGCCGGCGGGCCGAAGGGATGGGGCCGCGTGCCGCCGCCGTTCTGGGCACAAGGCAGGTGTTCTTCGCCGTTGTCACCACAACCGCCACGCTGGCCGCGGTCTTCGTGCCGCTGTCGTTCCTGCCGGGGCAGGCGGGCGGGCTATTCCGCGAGTTCGGCTTCACGCTGGCGATGGCCGTCATGCTGTCCTCGATCGTCGCGCTGACGCTTTGCCCGGTTCTGGCCAGTCGCCTGCTGCGCGCCGCGCCCGAAGACGACAACGCGAAACGCGGACCGATGGTCCGGCTGGGTGACCGGCTTGCTGCGGGCTACGCCTTCACACTGCGTGCTGCGCTCAAGGTTCCGCTGGTGGTCGCTGCCGCCGCGCTGCTGTTCGGGCTGACAGCGCTGCTGCTGATCGGGCAGATCCGGCAGGAACTCACCCCGCCCGAGGATCGTGCCATTGCCCTTCTCAGCGTGCGCGCGCCGCAGGGTGTCTCGCTCGACTACATGAACGGCAAGGTGCTCGAGATCGAACAGATTGTCCGCCCCCTGCGCGAGTCGGGCGAGGCGACCAACATGTTTTCCATTGCCGGGTCCTGGGGGCGCGATAACCGCGGATTCATGGTCCTCACGCTCGCCGACTGGAACTCGCGAACGCGGTCGCAACAGGAGATCGTTTCCGAGATCAACGCCTCGCTGCGCGACGTGATCGGTGTGCAGGCCTTCGCGATCCAGCCCAACTCTCTGCGGATCCGTGGCGCGGGGCAGGGGCTGCGCTTTGCCGTCGTCGGCTCGAACTACCTGGAACTTGCCGAACAGGCGCAGGCGCTCGTGAACCAGATGCAGGAAAATCCCGACTTCGGGCTGGTGCAACTTTCGTTCGAGACCACCCAGCCGCAACTCTTCATCGAGGTGGACCGCCGACGCGCGGCGGATCTGGGGGTGGCGATCGATGGGTTGGGCGAGGCGCTGCAGGCGGTGCTTGACGGCAGCACCGTGAGTACCGTTTTCATCGACGACCGGAGTTACGACATCAAGATGTTGTCGACCTCCACCCCGGTTCGCGATCCGGGCGATCTGGAGAGCATCTTCGTGCAGGCGGCAAGCGGACAGTTGCAACCGCTCTCGGCCTTTGTGACGCTGGACGAGCGCGCGGTGGCGCCGGAACTGGGCCGCGAGTCACAGATGCGCGCGGTCGAGATTACCGCGGGCTTGGCACCGACAATGGCATTGGGTGACGCCTTGGCCGAGGTCGAGCGAATCGCCCCCGATGTGCTGGCAGCCGATACGCGCATCGTGCCCCTCGCCGAAGCCGCGACGCTGGATGAGACCTCGACGGGCATTCTGATCACCTTCGGTTTCGCGCTCCTGATCGTGTTTCTTGTGCTGTCGGCCCAGTTCGAAAGCTTCATATCTGCGGTGGTGATCATGGCGACCGTGCCGCTGGGGCTTGCCTGCGCGATCTTCGCGCTGCTGCTTACCGGCGGCAGCCTAAATGTCTATTCGCAGATCGGTTTGGTGCTACTCGTGGGGATCATGGCGAAGAACGGGATCCTTATCGTCGAATTCGCCAACCAGTTGCGCGACAAGGGGGCGAGCGTCGCCGACGCTGCCTACGAAGCCGCGACCATTCGCTTGCGTCCGGTCATGATGACCATGGCCTCGACCGTGCTAGGCGGCGTGCCTCTGGTCTTTGCCTTCGGCGCCGGGGCAGAGGCACGCGAAGCGCTTGGCTGGGTGATCGTCGGTGGTCTGGGCCTCGCGGCGCTGATGACGCTCTACCTGACGCCCGTGGCCTATTTGCTGCTCGCCCGTTTCACCACACCCAAGGCCGCCGAGGCGGCGCGCCTGTCGCGCGAGCTTGACGCCGCGGCGGCAATCGGGCGGCGTCCGTCGGCACATCCGGCCGAATGACGCAGGACCTGAAACTGATTCAGCCGACCATTTCCGCGGCTTCCCCATGCCACTCCGAGGGTTTCAACCGGGCGGTGCTGGTCGGAACGCGAGCGGAGCAAATTTGCCGACCCGCTGGAA
>NZ_JADDJF010000048.1 GCF_017811755.1 Pararhodobacter sp. SW119
TGCACCTTGCCCGGCCCACCCCGAGCGGGCATAGTCCGCGCCGGAGGAGTTTACTGACGAACAAGATCAAGTGGAGGAGAAACACATGAGAACCTTGGCGTTGACCTGCGGTGCGCTGTCGATACTCGGCATGACCGTGACTTCCGCGATGGCCGAGATCCCGGAGATGCGACTTCAGTTCGCGCATGTCTATCCTGAGGGAAATATCTGGAATCAGACTACGCAGCGTTTCGCAGATGCAATCACCGAGCGAACCGACGGCAGAGTCACAGTTTCGATCGCAGCTGGCGGCACAACCGGCAGTTGGGAGGAGGCAATCGAAGCGCTTCAAATCGGCACGAACGACGTCGTGCTCGAGTCGATTGGGACGCTCGACCGTTACGATCCCCTTCCGGGTGTCGAAGCATTTCCCTATCTCGTTCGAGACCTCGATCACTTTCGTGCAGTGTACTACGGGCCCGTCGGCGAGGAATTCTCGGATGCGGTCGCCGAGAATACGGGTTTCCGGATCATTGGTGCGGGTTACCGCGGCGCGCGAAAGCTCTCGGCTAACCGCGAAGTTGCGAGTCTTGAGGACCTCCAGGGCCTGACACTTCGCGTGCCGCCATTGCGCATGTACCGCCGCACCTGGGAATTGCTGGGAGCAAGCGCCGTTCCGATGCCGGCAACCGAAATCTACACCGCCCTACAGCAGGGCGTCATTGATGGGCAGGAAAACCCGCTGGAACTCATCCTTTCGTTCCGCTTCAATGAGGTTCAATCGCATATCATGCATACGGATCACGTGATTGGCGCGATGACGTTCATCCTCGACGCTGCGCGTTTCGATTCATTCCCTACCGAATTGCAGGAAATCCTCCTGGAGGAAGGCCGCGCGGCGATGCTGTGGGGCACCGAACAGATGGTCGAACGGGAAGCCGAACTGGCCGAGCAACTCGAGGAAGCCGGCGTGACCTTCGTCTCGCCCGATCTGGAGCAATTCCGCGAGGCGCTGACGCCGATCCGCGACGAGTTCCCTGAACTTGCCGACTGGGTTGCGCGTTTCGAAGCGGTTGAGTAAGCGCGCTGACGGGCCGGTCGCACCGTGTTCACGGGTCTTGCAAGAGCGATTGAGCGGGTTCTCGATGTTGTCCTGATTGTCGCATTGACGGTAATGGTGGCCAGCATCTTCTACCAGGTGTTCGGTCGATACGTTCTCAACCGCACGCCAGGTTGGACTGAAGAAACCGCCCGATTCCTGATGGCTTGGATCACGATGCTGGGTAGCGCCGCAATCGTTCGTCACGGCGGTCATATCGCCGTGACGGTGCTGATCGACTCGTTGCCCGGTCGGCTATGCGAGGCCTTCCTGTGGCTGCGCGACACGATCATCATCACCATGGCCGGAGCGCTGGTTTGGTATGGCTATGGCTTCGCGCTGATCGGCGACCGGCGACTGTCTCCGGCACTGGAGATTTCGATGTACTGGCCCTTCTTGGCCTTGCCGGCCGGCGGCGCTCTGATTGCGCTGCAATTGCTGCTGCACCGACTGGGCGAGCTGCGTGGTGAGCATCCATGACGATGCTGCTTCTCGGGCTTCTGATCGTGACACTGATCATGCTCGGTGTGCCGTTGGCCTTTTCCATCGTCTTCGCATCGCTCGTGACGATTTGGGTGGACGGGACGATCAACCCGGTGATCGTCGCGCAGCGACTGTTTTCGGGGTTGAACAGCTTCACGCTACTGGCAATCCCTTTCTTCCTGCTCGCCGGTTCGCTGATGGCGCGCGCCGGTATCACCACGCGACTGATCGCCTTTGCCAATGCCCTTGTCGGCCGCTTTACAGGCGGGCTGGCGATGAGCAACGTTTCCTCTTCCATCTTTTTCTCGGGTATTTCGGGGTCGGCTGTGGCCGATACAAGCATGCTGGGGCGCATCTTCATTCCGGCGATGATCTGCGAGGGATACAGTCGCGGCTTTTCTGTCGCGACAACGGCTGCATCTTCCGTCGTGGCGCCGATCATCCCACCTTCGATTGCCTTCATCGTCTATGGCGTGGTCTCGGAGCAGTCGATCATCCGGCTTTTTGTAGCCGGCATGGTCCCGGGAGTCTTGCTGAGCATTGCAATCCTTGCGCTGGTCTATCTTGTCGCCAGGCGGCGGGCGTATCCGGTGCACGAGCCAGTTCCGCTGGCACAAATCGGACGCACCTTTTTGGCCGCCCTGCCGGCGATCGCAATGCCGCTGCTGATCTTGGTCGGCATCGTTGGCGGCGTCTTCACGGTCACGGAGACCTCTGCCGTAGCGGTCTTTTACGCGATCCTCGTGGGAGTCTTCGTCTATCGCGAACTGACCTTCAAGGCGTTCATCGAGGCACTGCGAGAAGCCGTCTACCTGACGGCGGTGATCATGATCATCGTCGGTGCCGCTCAGCTTTTCGCTTGGCAGCTGGCCTATGCTGACGTCCCGCGCACGGCTGTCACGCTGATCACCACCATCACGGAGAACCCGCTTCTCTTCCTGCTGATGGTCAACGTTCTGTTGCTGCTCATCGGTACCTTCATGGAGGCGAATGCAGCCGTCGTAATGCTCGTGCCGATCCTACACCCGGTCGGAGTAGCAATGGGAATCGATCCGATACACCTGGGCGTGGTGGTAGTGGTGAACCTCTGCCTCGGATTGATCACGCCGCCTATCGGGTTATGCTTGGCCGTGGCCTGCAAGATCGCCGACCTGCCACTGGAAAAAAGCCTGCGGGACATCATGCCCTTCGTGCTGCTCGGGCTGGGGTTCCTCCTGCTGCTAACGCTGTTTCCGTGGATCACCCTGTGGTTGCCAAACCTTCTGCTCAACTGAACGCGAGAAAATCATGCCTGGACGCCTTCTGAACAAGGTCGCACTGGTCTTCGGGGCTGGCTCCATTGGTGAGGGTTGGGGCAACGGCAAGGCGGCTGCGGTCGCCTATGCCCGCGAGGGAGCGCGCGTGGTCTGCGCTGACCTCAATGCCGCCGCCGCGGATGAAACGCAGCGTATCATCGAAGGTGAAGGCGGCGTCGCGATCGCCTGCGCCGTAGACGTGGTGAAGTTCGACGCGATCACCCGCACCGTCGACGCGGCCCTCGACGCCTTCGGTCGGGTCGATATCCTGCACAACAATGTCGGCATCAATGAACCCGGTGGTGCCGTCGATACGACCGAGGAAAGCTGGGACCGCGTCATGGCGATCAACGCAAAGGGGATGTTCCTGACCTGTAAAGCTGTTCTTCCCCATATGGAGCGGCAGAATTCCGGTGCGATAATAAACATCTCGTCTCTCGCCGCCATACGCTACACCGGCTACGCTTACGCATCCTATTACGCATCAAAAGCTGCGGTGAACCAGTTCACACGCAGCGTGGCGATGGAGTTTGCCGCCAAGGGGATACGGGCAAACACCATCATGCCGGGGATCATCGATACGCCGCACATCTACCAACATATCTCGGGCTTTTATCACGACATCGAGGAAATGCGGGCAAAGCGCGCGTCCCTCTCACCCATGAAGCGGCAAGGCGATGCCTGGGACATTGCTTGGGCGTCTGTGTTCTTGGCTTCCAATGAAGCGAAATACATCACCGGGATCGAACTCTGCATCGACGGCGGTCTGCATTGCAAAGTGTAGATCAGTTCTTGTATCGGAAAGTTCGTCTGGCTTGTGCCGAAGGCATGAGCCAGCGGGAGGCGGCTCGGCATTTCAACATCTCTCGCGACAGCGTGCGCAAGATGATGGCGTTTTCGGTTCCTCCGGGATACCGGCGAACGGCCCCCGTGAAGCGGAACGGCTGCGCGATGAGCACGGGTTCACCGGCGGCTACACCATCGTGAAGGATTACATGCGGGAGCGCGAACGGCGCGGCTGCGAGATGTTCGTGCCGCTGGCGCATCCGCCCGGAAATGCCCAGGCCGACTTTGGCGAGGCAACGGTGATCATCGGCGGTATCGAGACGACGCTTGGCGCGCAAGTCAGGCGGCCTGCGGCAAAGTGAATCATCCGCCCTGATGTGCCCCCGTGTATGATCGGCGTATGCCGCATGACGAAATCGCCGCTCGCATCGAAGCCTTCGACGACGCCAATGGCGGTGGCGTCGGCTACTACAAGGACAAGGGCGCCTACCATCTCTACCTGTTGGGAGACGGAGGCACCTATTGCCCGGCTGAAGCCGACAGGAAACGGAGACGGGGTCCGGCTCGGATACTGGTCACACAGGCGCAAATGGGAGGATATCGATGATATGGGCGGCGTCGTCATGCCCCTCTCTGATGCCCTCGAGTTCATAGCGAACGAGGACATTTTCTGGACATGGACCTGACCGAAAAACGTACAAAGTCGAGATCAGGGGCTTGCGAAGGCGTGCACGCGTGCACACCGCCCCCCTTCGTCGTCCGCGCCGCTCCCGGCTCAATCGGTGAAGTTGCGGCTGTCCTTGATCTGGTCCCAGGCCCAGACCACCTCCTGCAGGCGGTCCTCGTCGGCGCGGTTGCCGGCGTTCAGGTCGGGGTGCAGGTCCTTGACCAGGCTCTTGTACTGGCGCCGGATCTCGGGGCGCGACCAGGTGTCGCGCGCGTCCAGGATCTCCAACGCCCGGCGTTCGGTCGGCGGCAGGCGGCGGGTCGTGGACGACCGGCCGACCTCGGGGCGGCGGCGGGTCGCCTTCTCGCCCAGCACCTCGAACGGGTCCTCGATGCCCAGCCGCTGCCAGCCCTTCTTCTCCGACGCGCCGGCCATCGGGCGGGTGGCGCGGCCCCAGACGCGCTCGCGCTCCATCGCGGCGCGCATCTCGTCCTCGGTCTGGCCGGCGAAGAAGTTCCAGCGCAGGTTGTATTCGCGCACATGGTCCCTGCAGAACCACAGGTAGTCGTCCAGCGCGTCCGGCGAGCGGGGGGCGCGAAACAGCCCCGGCTCGGAACAGCCGGGGTGCGAACACTCCCGCGACGAGGTTTCGACCGCGCCGGTCTGCGCCCGGCGGCCGCGCGTCTTCTTCTTGCGGTCATTCGACGCGCGAATGTCGAAGTTGAATGGATCTCCGGTCATGCGCTCTCTGTCTGTCGGTTCGGATGCCCCTTGCGAGTCGGAGGCAGGAGTTTAGTTTGTTGCGCGGGAAAAGGAAAAGGGCATTGCGACGCATGCAGCCGCAGATTCGCGTGATTGACGAGATCGAGGCTCGGCTGCGCGCCGCCTTCACCGTCACCGAACTTCAGGTCGAGGACGAAAGCGAAAGCCATCGCGGCCATGCCGGCTGGCGCGAAGGGGGGCAGACGCATTTCCATGTCCGCCTCAGCGCGCCGGAGCTTTCGGGGCTTACGCGGATCGCCCGGCACCGGGCCGTGCATCAGGCCCTTGGCCCCGATCTGGTGGGCCGTATCCACGCCCTGCGCATGACGCTGGGCTGATCCGCGGTCGTCTGCGGCAGCTTCCGGCGGCCGGCGGCGCAGCCTCTTTTCGCCGCGCGCGCAGCGCGCGGCGCCCGGCCCAACGCGAGGAAGGTTGCACAGCGTGCAGCCTGACGAGGGGCGGGAGCACGCCGGTCGCCCCCTTGGCCCTTGCCATCGGCCCGCGGCGGGCTCAGGCCGCGCTCTGGCCGGCCTTCGTGCCGCGCAGGATCATCTCGGCGCATTTCTCGGCGATCATCAGCACCGGCGCGTTGGTGTTGCCACTGGTGATCGTCGGCATCACACTGGCATCGGCCACCCGCAGCCCCTCGACCCCGTTGACGCGCAGGTCCGGCCCGACCACGGCGCGCGGGTCGGTGCCCATCCGCGCAGTGCCGACGGGGTGGAAGATCGTCGTGCCGACATCCCCCGCCGCGCGTTTCAGATCCTCCTCCGACTGCACCGCGGCGCCGGGGCGGTGTTCCTCGGGGCGGTAGCGGGCCATCGGCTCGGCGGCCATGATCCGGCGCGTCAGCCGGATGGCGCGCGCCGCCACGATCCGGTCGCCCTCGGTCGACAGGTAGTTCGGCGCGATCTCGGGCGCGGCCAACGGATCGCGCGACAGCGGGTGGACATGGCCGCGGCTTTCCGGGCGCAGATGGCAGACCGAGGCGGTGATCGCCGGGAACGGGTGCAGCGGCTGGCCGAAGGCATCCAGGCTCAGCGGCTGGACATGGTATTCCAGATCGGCGCGGTCCACCCCTTCGCCCGATCGGGCAAAGGCGCCCAGCTGGCTTGGCGCCATCGACATCGGCCCGCTGCGCCGGAACGCGTATTCCAGCCCGATCTTCGCCTTCCCCCAGAGGTTCGCGGCCATCGTGTTCAGCGTCTTCGCCCCGTGCACCTTGTAGACCAGCCGCAATTGCAGATGGTCCTGCAGGTTCTCGCCCGCGTCGCAATCGTGGCGCGTGTCGATCCCCAAGCCCTGCAGCACGTCGCCGCGCCCGATCCCGGCCAGTTGCAGGATCTGCGCCGAGCCGATGGCGCCGGCGCACAGGATCACCTCGGCCCCGGCGCGGGCCTCCTCCTCGCGCGCGCCGCGCCGGTAGCGCACGCCGGTGCAGCGCTTGCCGTCGAAGACCAGCCCCAGCACCTGCGAGCCGGTGCGGACCTCCAGGTTCTTGCGCCCGCGCAGCGGCTTCAGGAACGCCTTGGAGGAATTCCACCGCCAGCCCGACCGCTGCGTGACCTTGAAATAGCCCACGCCCTCGTTGTCGCCGGTGTTGAAATCCGCGGTCGCGGGAATGCCGCAGGCCTCGGCGGCGCGCGCCCAGTCGTCCAGGATCTCCCAGCGCAGGCGCTGGTTCTCGACCCGCCATTCGCCCCCGGTGCCGTGCAGTTCGGGATCGGCGGGGCCGGCGGCGTAATCCTCGTGGCGCTTGAAATAGGGCAGCACGTCGTCCCAGCCCCAGCCGGTCAGGCCCATCTGCCGCCACTGGTCATAGTCGCCCGCCTGTCCGCGCATATAGATCATGCCGTTGATCGAGGAACATCCGCCCAGGATGCGCCCGCGCGGGTAAAGCAGGCTGCGCCCGTTCAGACCCGGCTCGGCCCGGGTGCGAAACCGCCAGTCGGTGCGCGGATTGTCGATGCAATAGAGGTATCCGACCGGGACATGCACCCAGATGTAGTTGTCGCGCCCCCCGGCCTCCAGCAGCAGCACCCGCGCCGACGCACTCAGCCGGTTGGCCAGCAGCGCGCCGGCGGTCCCGCCGCCCACGACGATATAGTCCCAGTCCGCCATCCGGTGCCTCCCTTTGACCGGGCAAGCTTAGCAGGCCGCGCCCCGCGTGCAATCGGCGGCGTCCGCCGCCGGTTCGGCGTTGCGCGAAGGGCGCCTGCAGCGTTCGTTACTGCCATACGCTTGCCATACGCTTGCCAGCCCCTTGCCATACGCCTGCCAGCACCCTTGCCGGCGGCGTTTCCCCCCGATCTTGCGCGCCCCGCGACGCCCGGACGCAAGCGCTAGCGATTGCCGAATCGAGGGTGTTCTGGTAACGATCTTGCGTCAGACAGTGGCATGAAACCGGCCATCAGAGCCGACATCCCCAAGGAACGAGGCAGTCATGAGAGCATTCATCATCCCCGCAGCCGCAGCCCTTCTGGCGCTTGCCCCCGTCCCCGCCCTTGCCGGCCCGGTGGAAAGCGCCTGCAACCGGTCGGACCGCCCGACAGCCACGCGCGCGCTCTGCCGCTGCATCGACAACGTCGCCCAGCAGACATTGACCCGCAACGAGCAGCGCCGTGCCGCGCGCTTCTTCTCCAACCCGGACGAGGCGCAAAGCGTGCGCATGTCGCGCACCCGCGCCGACAATGAATTCTGGGCGCGCTACCGCGCCTTCGGCGAAACCGCCGAGATGTACTGCAGAAGCTGATCCAAGCGCCTGAAATACTGGCATAAAAGGCTCAGGCGCGCGGCCCTGTCTGGCGCGCGCGCCAGAGCGTGAAAAGACCCGCCATCACCACGATCCCGGTGCCGATGGCCACGTTGGGGCGCAGCGTTTCGCCCAGCAGGCTGATCCCGATCACGCTGATGAAGCCCAGTTGCAGATAGGCGAAGGGCTGGATCGCGCTGGCCTCGGCCACCTCGTAGGCGCGGATCAGCAGCCAGTGGCCGGATGCCGCGGTCAGGCACAGAAGCGCCATCCACCCCCAGTCGGCCGGCGCCATCGGCTCCAGAAACCAGATGCCCACGGCGGTCATCAGGACCGCGCCCGCCGTCCCGGTCCAGAAGAAACTGACCGCCGCCGTATCGTCACGCGCGACATGGCGTGTCAGCAGGGCATAGAGCGCGAACATGAACGCCGCCAGCAGCGGGACCAACGCCGCCGGCGCGAAGACCCCGAACCCCGGCTGCAGGATCACCAGGACGCCCACAAACCCGATGCCGATCGCACTCCAGCGCCGCCATCCGACGTATTCGCCCAGCACCGGCCCCGACAGCGCCGCCACCAGCAACGGATAGACCGCGAAGACCGCGTGGCTTTCAACCAGCCCCAGCAGCACGAAGCCCGCCACCATCACGCAGACTTCGGCGGCCAGCAGCAGCCCGCGAAACGCCTGGACGAAGGGCCGGCGCGTCCGCGCCGCGGCGCGGATGCTGCCGGCCTGACGCTTGGCGATGGCGATCACGAAGGCCGCAAAGAACCAGTAGCGGATCATGACGACCATCAGGACATTGTATTCGGCCGCAAGATGCCGGGAGATCGCATCCTGCACCGCGAAGATGAAGGCCGTCAGGATCATCAGCAGGATGCCGAGCCGGGTGTTCTGCTCGGTCATGGCCTCGGCCCCAGGCGACCCGCGCTCATGTGGCGCTTGCGCCCGAAGCCCGGTTGCCGCTCCACCGCGAAGCCCGCCTCGGCCAATGCGCGGCGCACCGCGCCGGCGGCGGTGTAGGTAGCGAAGGTGCCGCCGGGGACCGTGTGGCGCGCGACCTCGGCCATCAGCCCCGCTTCCCAGAGTTCGGGATTGCGCGCCGGCGCGAACCCGTCCAGGAACCACGCATCCGCCCGCCCCGGCCAGCCCGGCAGCGTTTCGCGGGCGTCGCCCAGATGCACCTCCACCGCGACGCCGGGCAGGGTGAATCGCCGGATCGGCTGCGCGCTCTCGCTGTCCGCCCAGGCTGCGACCAGCGCGGCGGCGGCGCTCAGCCCGAAGGGCGCCAGCGCGCTTTCCATCTCCGCGGGCGACAGCGGCCAGGCCTCGAAACTGGTGAAGCGCAGTGTTCCCGGCCCCCGCCAGGCCTGAAGCAGGGCCAGCAAATTCAACCCCGTACCGAAACCCAGCTCCGCCACATGAAACCCGTCGCGCAGGCGCGCGGGCAGGTCGTTGCCGGACAGGAAGACATGCCGCGCCTCCGCCAGGCCCGCGCCGTCGGTGTAATAGGGGTCGTCGAAGCGCGCACTGACGGGCGTGCCGGCGGCGGTCCAGGTCAGGGCAGGCTGGCTCATGGCAAGGGTCCGGGGTAGGAGGTGCCGACAACTTGGCGCGGGAGGCACCGAATGACAATGGCCCGGATCGCGGTGATGGGCGCGGGTGTGCTGGGGCTCTGCGCCGCGTTCCGGCTGGCGCAGCGCGGCGCTCGCATCACGGTGGTCGAGCGCGCGCATCCCGGTGCCGGGGCCTCGGGCGGGGTGGTCGGCGCGCTGGCCCCCCACGTCCCCGAGGGCTGGAACGCGAAGAAGCAGGTCCAGTTCGAAAGCCTTCTGGCGGCCGCGCCCTTCTGGGCCGGGGTCGCGCGCATCGGCGGCGGCGATCCGGGCTACGCGCGACTGGGTCGCGTCCAGCCGTTGACCGACAAGGCCGCCATCGACCGCGCCCGTGCCCGGGCGGAGGGCGCGCGAACGCACTGGCAGGGACATGGCCTCTGGCAGGTCGTGCCGGCTGGCAGCCTGCCGGGCCTTCGCCTGCGCAGCCCGTCCGGCCAGGTGGTCCACGACACCCTCAGCGCGCGCATCTCGCCGCGGGGGGCGGTGGCGGCGCTTGTCGCGGCGCTTCGGCGGCTGGAGGCGACGCTGGAAACCGGCTCCGCGCCGCCGCCGCGCGCCGACGCGGTGATCTGGGCGACCGGGGCGGACGGGCTGGCGGACCTCGGCCGGGATCTGGGCACGGGCATGGGCGCGGCGGTCAAGGGACAGGCGGCGCGTCTGGCCTGCGACATGCCCGGCGCGCCCCAGATTTTCGCCGACGGGCTGCACATCGTGCCGCATGCCGACGGCACCGTCGCCATCGGCTCGACCTCCGAACGCGCGTTCGACGACCCGGAGGCGACGGATGACCAGCTGGACGCGCTGATCGCCCGCGCGCGTCGGGTCTGCCCCGACCTTGCCGCTTCCCCGGTGGTTGAACGCTGGGCGGGCCTCAGGGCGCGGGCGCCGTCCCGCGCGCCGATCCTGGGTCCCTGGCCCGGTCGGCCCGGTCACTACGTACTCAACGGTGGCTTCAAGATCGGCTTCGCGCTCGCCCCGTTCCTCGCCGACCGGATCGCCGACCTGGTGCTCGACGGGCGCGACACGATCCCCGAGGGCTTTCGCGTCTCGGACAACCTGCGCCCATGAAAAAAACCCCGGTGCCGGCACCGGAGCTTTTTTGGACATCGCGGGACGTCAGTGCAGCTTGGCGTCGACAGTCTTGATCGATTCCTCGATCAGCCGGTTGGCGTGCGGCTTGGACATGTTCGCGGCGATCAGCTCCGCCGACGCGGCCACCGCGACCTGGACGGCCCGGTTGCGCACGTCGCGCAGCGCCGCCGCCTCGGCCGAGGCGATCTGGTCCTCCGCCGCCTTCAGCCGGCGGGTGATCGACACCTCGAGATCGGCGCGCGCCTGCTCGGCGGCGGTCTCGGCGTCGGCCTTGGCCTTGGCGACAATACGCTCGGCCTGTTCCTTGACCTCGACCTTCTTGCGCTCGAAGGCGGCGCGCATTTCCTGCGCCTCCTCGCGCAGGCGCCGGGCCTCGGCCAGTTCCGCACGGATGTCGTCGGCGCGCTTGTCCAGCAGGTTGGTCACCATCGCCGGCACCTTGTAGTAGACAAGGATCCCCACGAAGATGATGAAGCCCAGCGCGACAACGATATCGGTGTTGCGCAACGAGAAGAACGGGTAGTCCCCCACCGCCGCCAGCGCCGGGCCGGCAAGAAGCGTCAGCAATGCCGCAAGACGGATCATGCCGCACCCCCTTTCATCCGCGCCGACACCGTATCGGCGATCGCCTTCTGCTCGGCCTCGACGCCGAAGACGGTCAGGATTTCCTGCGCCGTGTCGCGCGCCACCTCGGCCACCGCAGCGCTGGCGCTGTCGCGGATCTCGGCGATGCGCCGCTCGGATTCGGCGGTGCGCGCAGCGATCTCGGCATCGGCCTTGGCGATGGCCACGTCCAGATCGGCCTGAATATCGGCCCGCATCTCCTCGACGATCCGGTGCGCCTGCGCGCGCGCATCGTCCAGCGCCTTGTGATAGGCGGCCTCGGCCTCGGTCGCTTGCCGCTTGTAGGTTTCGGCCGCGTCGATATCGGCGGTGATCGTCCCGGCCCTCTCGGCCAGGATCGAACCGATCCGCGGCAGGGCGACCCGCGACAGGATCATGTAGATCACGACCAGCGTCACCACCAGCCAGAAGATCTGGTTGGGGAAGGTCGCGAAATCGAGTTGCGGCATGCCCACCGCGTCGTTGGCGTCTGCGGCCATGGCGTCCTCCATTCGTCCGGGATCCGGCCGCGACGACGCCTGCAGCGCCGTCGCCGACCGAAAGGATCACGAAGCCTGGGTCAGACGGCAAACATCAGCAGCAGCGCGACCAGGAACGAGAAGATCCCGAGCGCTTCGGCAAACGCGATGCCGATGAACAGGAACGCCGTCTGGCCAGCCGCCGCGGCCGGGTTGCGCAGCGCGCCCGACAGGTAGTTGCCGGCCACGTGGCCCACACCGATACCCGCGCCGCCCATGCCGAGACAGGCCAGACCCGCGCCGATATAGGCACCCATTTGAACGATATCGCCTTCCATCGTGATTTCTCCTTCGGTTGGAATTGGCAGATTGGGGACCCCGACCCGGGTCAGTGGTGCGGATGCAGCGCGTCCTTCAGATAGACGCAGGTCAGGATGGTGAACACATAGGCCTGGATGACGGCCACTAGCAGTTCCAGCGCATAGAGCGCGGTCACCGCAAGAACGGGGATGAAGAAGGCCGCGCCGAGGGCGGCGGCGAAACCGGCGAAGACCTTGGCCACCGCGTGACCCGCCATCATCGCGCCGGCAAGACGAATGGAATGGCTGACCGGCCGCACGAAGTACGAGATCAACTCGATCAGCGCCAGGATCGGGCGCAGCGCCAGCGGCGCGCTGTCGACCCAGAAAAGACGCAGGAAGGCCGCGCCGTTCAAAACGAAGCCCAGCACCGTCACCGTGATGAACACCGCCAGCGCCAGCACCGCCGTCACCGCGATATGCGAGGTCGTGGTGAACGCCCAGGGGATCAGCCCCAGCAGGTTGGCGAACAGCACGAACATGAACAGCGTCATGATGTAAGGGAAGAAGCGCACGCCGTCCCGGCCCGCGACATCCTCGATCATGCGGTAGATGAAGCTGTAGGCGACCTCGGCCACCGACTGGCTGCGCGTCGGCACCAGGGCCCGACCGCGCGCGCCGACGACCATGATCAGCGTGACCGCCAGAACCGTCAGCGCCATCCACAGCGTCACGTTGGTGATGGTGAACATGCCCACGTAGTCGCCGCCGAACAGCGGCTCGACCCTGAACTGGTCCATCGGCCTGATATTGAGACCGCCGTTTGCCTCAGCCACGATCCTGTTCCCCTCGTTCGCCGGCGGGTCGCGCCGCCGCGTCCTCGCTTCTTCTCTGAACGTCCTTGGCAGTTCGCATCATCGTGCGGATACCGGCCCAGAAGCCCAGCAATGTAAACAGCAACAGAAGCCACGGCTGCGTTCCCAGAAGGAAATCGAGCCCCAACCCGATGCCGAAACCGACCAGAAGGCCGGCAACCAACTCGGTGACCATCCGCCAGGCCGCCTGACCCAGCGTGTGGCCGTCTGCCTTGGGCGACGCCGGTGCACGCGCCTTCCGAAGCTTGTCGATCCGCGTCTCGATGTCGCGCAGGCGCTTAAGCTCTTCAGGCTCGGGCATTCGGTTCCGTCCCGGACAGTCGCGCGGAAGCTAGAAGCGGGGCGCCCCAGAGTCAAGCGCGATATGGCCGATGTAAATTATTGATTTTAATATATTTTCCCTCAACGCTGCGCTGCAGTATCGGCTTTCTGAGGCAAACCGGCATGGTGCGCAAATTCAACCGAACGGTTGACCATCGCCGCGCCGCCCGACATGTTCGCCGGATGTCACCTGCCGCTTCCGCCCCGCTCGACACGATCTTCATGGCGCTTGCCGACCCCACGCGGCGGGCGATCCTGTCGATGCTGCTGGAGGACGACATGGCGGTGACCGATGTCGCCGCCCCGCTGCCGATGTCGCTGGCGGCGGTGTCGAAGCATCTGGCGATTCTGGCCGGCGCCGGGCTGATCAGTCAGGAAAAGCGCGGCCGGGTGAAATGGTGCAAGCTCGAGCCGGACTCGCTGCGCGCGGCCTCGGTCTGGATGCAGGCGTTCGGACAGTTCGAACCGGTCAATCTGGACGCTTTCGAAAGGTTCCTGGAAAGCGACCTTGCGCAGGACCTGCCGGCCGACTGATCCCGCAGGCACCCCAGCGGCGCGGGAGCGAAAGTTTCATTGCGGTTAATTCGGCCGGATTATGAAGTAATATCAATCAGTAGAAAGATGGTCCGCATGCGGACCGTTCGTCTTTTTGGGCTGCCGCGCCGCCACCGGGACGGGCTTTCGCCTGAGCCTGCCCCATATCACCCCGACTCAACCGCCCCCACCAAGCCCGCGCGGCCGCCCCGCTGCCTTGACAGGTCGGACCCTCGGTCGCATATCCCTTGAAACGGAGGCGATCCCCATGTTCATCCAGACCGAATCCACGCCGAACCCGGCCACGTTGAAGTTTCTGCCCGGCCAGACGGTGCTGGGCCAGGGCACGGCCGATTTCACCGCAGCCGAAGCCGCGTCCAAATCGCCGCTCGCGCAGGCGATCTTCGCGACCGAAGGGGTCAGCGGGGTGTTCCTTGGCGCCGATTTCGTGACCGTCACCAAGGCCGAGGACGTGGACTGGGCGCATATCAAGCCCGCCATTCTGGGCGCGATCATGGAGCACTACCAGTCCGGGCGCCCGGTGATGGAGGGCGAGGCCGAGGCAGGCCACACCGTGCAGGAGGGCCCCGACGGCGAGATCGTCGAGCAGATCAAGGAACTGCTGGATACGCGCGTGCGCCCGGCCGTGGCCCAGGACGGCGGCGACATCACCTTCCACGGCTTCGACCGGGGCGTGGTCTATCTGCACATGAAGGGCGCCTGCGCGGGTTGTCCCTCCTCGACCCTGACGCTGAAGATGGGGATCGAGAACCTGCTGCGCCACTACATCCCCGAGGTGACCGAGGTCCGCCCGGTTGCCGTCTGACGCGGTTCTGGCCTTCGACACCTCCGGCCATTGGTGTACGGCGGCGGTCTTGCACCGGGGAGAAGCTCTTGCACATCTGGATGAACCCATGGCGACCGGCCAGGGAGAGCGCCTGTTCGACGTGATCGGTGCGGTGATGGCGAAGGCCGGCATCGTCTGGCCCGATGTCGCGGCGCTTGGCGTGGGGACTGGGCCCGGCAACTTCACCGGCATCCGCATCGGCGTCTCGGCAGCGCGGGGCCTCGCGCTGGGGCTTGGTGTCCCGGCGATCGGCGTCGACCGTTTCGCGTGCCTCGCGCTGGACGGGCCGGACCTGCCCACGATGATCCCGGCGCCGCGCGGTCTGGCATGGGTCGCCCGCGCGGGCCATGCACCCGAACAGGTCGATCCCGCCAACCACAAGGGTCCCTTCATCGCCGCGCCGGGCGATTTTCCGACCCTTGCCGCGACGCCGCCAACCTTCGCGCTGGCCATTGCCATCGCCCGGCTCGCCGACGCGCGGCGAGACACCCCGCAGCCGCGCCCCGCGCCGCTTTACCTGCGCCCGGCGGACGCCGCCCCGCCGAGCGAGGCCGCGCCCGCACTCCTCGACTGATGGAACCCGCGGCACTGGCCGAGTTGCACGCCGCGGCGTTTTCCAGCCCGCCGCCCTGGTCAGCCGCATCCTTCGCGGAGCTTCTGCGCGACCCGCGCACGATCTTGCTGACCGCGCCCGAGAATCGTGCCTTTCTTCTGGGGCGGATCGTGACGGACGAAGCCGAAATCCTGACCCTTGCCACCCACCCGGACACCCGCCGTCAAGGCCTTGCACACGCGCTGGTCGAGCGCTTTCTGGATGCGGCGAAGGACCGCGGGGTCAGCCGGATCTTCCTGGAAGTGGCCGAACCGAACACCCCCGCGCGCGCGCTCTATGCCAGTCTCGGATTCGAGGTCGTCGGCCAGCGCCCGGGCTATTTTCGCACGAACGGCGCCGCCCCGGTGACCGCGCTGGTTCTCGCGCGACGCATCGGCGACGCCACCGGCCCCGACGCCTGACGCTTGCGCGGATTTGCTCGTCGGCGGCGATTTGACCCTTGACGTATCGCGCCTCGATGACCCTAGATCGGCGTCATTGGCCTCGACCAACGACAACCTCGGCCTCGGCGCACTGCGCGCCCTGCCGCAACCGGGAGAACACGATGACCCTGACCGCCCGCTTTCTTTCAGCGACCGCCGCGCTTGCGCTTTCTGCCGGTGCCGCACTCGCCGATCCCGCCGTGGTCTACGACCTGGGCGGCAAGTTCGACAAGTCCTTCAACGAGGCTGCCTTCGGCGGCGCCGAACGCTGGGCGCAGGAAACCGGCGGCAGCTACCGCGACATCGAGATGCAGTCCGAGGCGCAGCGCGAACAGGCCCTGCGCCGACTGGCAGAAGGCGGATCGAACCCGATCGTCATGACGGGATTTGCCTTCATGTCGGTGCTGGAACAGATCGCGGCCGACTATCCCGACACCGCCTTCGTCATCATCGACGGCGTCGTGGACGAGCCCAATGTCCGCTCGGTCGTCTTCACCGAACACGAGGGGTCGTACCTTGTCGGCATGCTGGCCGCCATGGCCTCGGAATCCGGGGTCGTGGGATTTGTCGGCGGCATGGACATCCCGCTGATCCGCCGCTTCGGCTGCGGCTACGCGCAAGGCGTGGTCGCGGCGAACCCAGATGCGCAGGTGATCATCAACTTCACCGGAACGACGCCCGCCGCCTGGAACGACCCGGTGCGCGGCGGCGAGATCACGCAGGCGCAGATCAGCCAGGGCGCAGATGTTGTCTATGCCGCCGCCGGCGGGACCGGCGTGGGCGTCCTGCAGACCGCCGCCGACGCGGACATCCTGTCGATCGGGGTCGATTCCAACCAGAACCACCTGCATCCCGGTCAGGTCCTGACCTCGATGCTGAAGCGCGTCGACAATGCCGTCTACGACGCCCTGTCTGCGGGCGCCGAGGTGGAAACCGGCATCCAGGTAATGGACCTTGCTTCGGGCGGCGTCGGCTGGGCGCTGGACGAACACAACGAATCCCTGATCACGGACGAGATGCGCGCCGCGATGGAAAGTGCGTCGAACGCCATCGCCGCGGGTGATATCGTGGTGCATGACTACATGGCTGACAGCTCCTGCCCCGTTTCGGGCTTCTGAGGACGCTGTCGGAATGGACGCACAGGAAACCGGGGAACGGCAGGCAACTGCCGTTCCCGCCATCGAACTTCGCGGCATCTCCAAGGCTTTCGGACCGGTCCAGGCCAACAAGGATATCGATATCCGCGTGGCCAAGGGGACGATCCACGGCATCATCGGCGAGAACGGCGCCGGCAAGTCGACGCTGATGTCGATCCTCTACGGTTTCTACAAGGCCGATGCGGGCAAGATCCTGATCGACGGGCGGCCGGTGCACATCACCGACAGCCTGGCCGCGATCCGCGCCGGGATCGGCATGGTCTTTCAGCATTTCAAGCTGGTCGAGAATTTCACGGTGCTGGAAAACGTCATCCTCGGCGCCGAGGGCAGCGCGCTTCTGAAATCCTCGATGGGCCGGGCGAGGACGCTGCTGACCCGGCTGGCGCGCGACTACGAATTGCAGGTCGACCCCGATGCGCTGATCGAGGAACTCAGCGTCGGCCACCAGCAGCGGGTGGAGATCCTGAAGGCGCTCTACCGCGAGGCGAATATCCTGATTCTGGACGAGCCCACCGGGGTGCTGACCCCGGCCGAGGCCGACCATCTGTTCCGCATCCTGCGCGGCCTGAGGGACGAGGGCAAGACGATCATCCTGATCACCCACAAGCTGCGCGAGATCATGGACGTCACCGACGAGGTCAGCGTCATGCGCCGCGGCGAAATGGTGGCGACGCTGAAGACCGCCGAGACCACGCCCACGGAACTCGCCGAACTGATGGTCGGGCGCAAGGTGCTGCTGCGCGTTGAAAAGACCCCGGCGCAGCCGGGCCCGGTGGTGCTGCAGGCGCGGGGGCTGAAAGTCGTGGACCGGCACGGCGTGGAAAAACTGCGCGGCATCGACCTCGATATCCGCGCGGGCGAGATCCTTGGCATCGCGGGGGTGGCCGGCAACGGACAGTCCGAACTGCTGGAGGTCCTGGCCGGCATGATCCCCGGCGAGGGCACGGTGACGATGAACGGCACGCCGCTGGACCTGAGCCTGCGGCAGGACGATGCGCATGCAAGGCGGAACCGCTCCATTGGCCATGTCCATGAAAACCGCCACCGCTGCGGGCTGGTGCTGAACTTCACCGCCTGGGAAAACGTGGCCTTCGGCTACCACCACGCGCCAGAATATCAGAAGAACGCGCTTCTCATGGACAACGACGCCATCCGCACCGATGCACGCGGCAAGATCGAACGCTACGACGTGCGCCCGCCGAACTGCTGGCTGGCCGCCGAAAGCTTTTCGGGCGGCAACCAGCAGAAGATCGTTCTGGCGCGCGAGATGGAGCGCAACCCCGACCTGCTGCTGGTCGGCCAGCCGACCCGAGGGGTCGATATCGGCGCCATCGAGTTCATTCACCAGCAACTCATCGCGCTGCGCGATCAGGGCAAGGCGATCCTGCTGGTGTCGGTCGAACTGGACGAGATCCTGTCGCTCTCGGACCGCATCGCGGTGATGTTCGACGGCCGCATCATGGGCGAACGCCTGCCCGACCGGACCGATGCGCGCGAACTGGGCCTGCTGATGGCCGGCGTCACCGGAGACGCCGCATGAGCACGCGCCGGCTGCCGCACTGGGCCGATGTCACGCTCGTCCCGCTGATCTCGTTGCTGATCGCCTTCGCGATCTCGGCGCTGGTGATCCTGGCGATCGGCGAAGACCCGTGGGAGGCGACGCGGCTCATGGTGCAGGGCGCGCTGGGGTCCACCTATGGCTGGGGATACACGCTCTACTACACCACGAACTTCCTGCTGACTGGGCTTGCCGTGTCCATCGCCTTTCAGGCGCGGCTTTTCAACATCGGCGGCGAAGGGCAGGCGCTGCTGGGGGGTCTGGGCGTCGCGCTGGTCCTGCTGTTCGTGCCCTGGCCCAACTGGTGGACGGCGATCCTGGCGGCAATTGCGGCCTCGGCGGTCTTCGGCGCGGCCTGGGCGGCGATCCCGGGCTATCTGCAGGCGAAGCGCGGCAGCCATATCGTGATCACCACGATCATGTTCAACTTCATCGCCTTCTCGCTTCTCAACTACATCCTCAGCCATGTCCTGCGGCCCCAGGGATCGATGGACCCGGCGACCGCGCGCTTCTCCAACGATATCCGCCTGCCCAGGATCGCCGATATCCTGGAGCCCCTCGGCATCGAATTCTCGCGCTCCGGCCCGGCGAACGTGATGCTCTTCGTGGCGCTTCTGGCCTGCCTGCTGGCCTGGGTCATGCTCTGGCGTACGCGGCTGGGCTTTTCGATCCGCGCCTTCGGGCAAAGCGAGCCGGCGGCGCATTACGCCGGCATCTCCTCGGTCAGGATCGTCATGCTGACCATGCTGATCTCGGGTGCGCTGGCGGGAATGATGGCGGTCAATTCGGTGATGGGCGGGCCGCAACGACTGGTGATGAACGCGGTCGAGGGCGCGGGCTTCATCGGCATCGCGGTGGCCTTGATGGGCCGCTCGCACCCCTTCGGGATCATTCCGGCGGCGCTTCTGTTCGGGTTCCTCTACCAGGGCGGGTCCGAACTGGCGATCGAAACCTCGATCCCGCGCGAGATGATCATCATCATACAGGCGCTGGTGATCTTGTTCACCGGGGCGCTGGACAACATGGTGCGCGCGCCGCTGACCGCGGCCTTCGTGGCGATGCGGGGACGGCGCTGATGGACCTCGCCACCATCGTCCAGATCCTCGATTCCACGCTTCGGCTGGCGACGCCGCTGCTCTTTGCCTGCCTTGCGGGTCTGTTTTCAGAACGCGCGGGCATCTTCGACATCGGGCTCGAAGGCAAGCTGCTGATCTCGGCCTTCTTCTCGGCGGCCTATGCGCATTACACCGGCTCCGCCTGGGCCGGGCTGGGGGTCGGCGTGCTGGCGGCGGTGGTCTTTTCGGCGATCCACGGCATCGCCTCGATCACCTTCCGGGGCAATCAGCTCATTTCGGGTGTCGCGCTCAACTTCCTGGCGGCGGGCGTGACCGTGGTCGTCGCGCAGAGCTGGTTCTCGCAAGGTGGGCGCACGCCGCCCCTTGCCGGGGATGCACGCTTCCAGCGGCTGGACCTGCCCTTCGCAGAGGCGCTGCGCGATGTGCCGGTGCTGGGGCCGGTCTACAGCCAGATCCTCTCGGGCCATTCGATCCTCGTCTACCTCGGTTTGCTGACCGTTCCGGCGACCTGGTGGCTTCTCTACCGCTCGCGCTTCGGCCTCCGGCTGCGCGCGGTGGGCGAGAATCCCGCGGCGGTCGACACCGCGGGCGTTTCCGTCGTGCGCTTGCGCTTCATGGCGGTGATCATCTGCGGGGTGCTTTGCGGGATCGGGGGCGCGTATCTGGCGACGTCGCTCTCGGCGGGCTTCGTCAAGGACATGTCGGCGGGGCGCGGCTTCATCGCGCTGGCGGCGCTGATCTTCGCCAAGTGGCGGCCCTGGCATGCGCTGGGGGCAGTGCTGCTATTCGGCATGCTGGAGGCGATCGCAAACCGCTTCCCCAGCCTCAATCTGGGGATCGTCACGCTGCCGGGGCAGTTCATGTCCGCCCTGCCCTACATCCTGACCGTGGTCATCCTGGCCGGTTTCGTCGGCCGCGCGACCCCGCCACGCGCCGGCGGCGAACCCTATGCGAAGGAACGCTGAGGCACGGTTCCAACAACCACCGGCATTTGACCGCTGACCCCTTCGCAGGGGGCGGGCTTTGGCCTATCAAGGGGCATGCAGATCTATCTGCCCATTGCCGAGGTCTCTGCCAATGCCCTGACGCTTCTGGGCATCGGGGGCGGCGTGGGCTTCCTGTCGGGCATGTTCGGGGTCGGCGGTGGCTTCCTGATCACGCCGCTTCTGTTCTTCATCGGCATCCCCCCGGCGGTGGCGGTGGCGACCGGTGTCAACCAGGTCGTCGCCTCGTCGATCTCGGGCGTGCTGGCGCATCTCAAGCGCAAGACGGTCGACCTGAAGATGGGGATGTTGCTGCTTGTTGGCGGCCTGCTCGGGTCGGGCCTGGGCATCTGGATCTTTCGATTGCTCAGCCGTCTAGGGCAGATCGACCTGGTGGTGCAGCTGGCATACGTGATCTTTTTGGGTATCGTCGGCGCGCTGATGCTGCAGGAAGGTCTGCGCGCCTGGGCGCGAAGTCGCAGAGCGAACGCCCCCCGGCGCAAGCTGCATCAGCACTACTGGGTGCACAATCTGCCGCTGAAGATGAAGTTCCGGACCTCCGGGCTCTACATCAGCGTCATCCCGCCGCTGCTGATCGGCGCGTCGGTCGGCATCCTTGCCGCGATCATGGGGGTGGGCGGCGGGTTCGTCATGGTCCCGGCGATGATCTACCTGCTGGGGATGCCGACAAAGGTCGTCATCGGCACCTCGCTTTTCCAGATCATCTTCGTCGCGGGCTTCACCACGGTGATGCATGCCGTGACTTCCAAGTCGGTGGACATCCTGCTTGCGGTCTTTCTGATCCTCGGCGGGGTGATCGGCGCGCAACTGGGCACGCAGGCCGGGCAAAAGCTGAAGGCCGAACAGCTGAGGATCCTTCTGGCGCTGGTGGTTCTGGCGGTGTCGGGCAAGATCGCTGTCGACCTGCTGATCCGCCCGGACGAGTTGTTTTCGATTACCATTCCGGGGCGGCACGGATGAGGGCGCTGCTCCTCTCCATCCTTTTGCTGCTGGGCCTGCCGGTTCAGGCGACCGAGATCATCGGCGGGCTGAGCCAGAATCGCGTGTCGCTGACGATGAACTTCGCCGGGTCGGAAATCCTGATCTTCGGCGCCATCCGCCGCGATGCGCCCCGGTTCGACAACGAGCCGCCCTTCGACATCGTCGTCACGATCGAAGGTCCGCCGCAGCCGGTCGTCGTCTGGCGCAAGGCGCGTCGGCTGGGAATCTGGGTGAACGTCGAGTCGGTGCAGATGGCGTCGGTCCCCAGCTTCTACGCGGTGGCGACGACCGGCCCGCTGGAGCAGATCCTCGACCCGGTCGAGGATCTGCTCCACCGCATCTCGCCGCTGCACGCGATCCGCGCCGATCAGGCGATCGGCGACGTGTTGGACCACGACGCCTTCACCCGTTCGCTGATCCGGCTGCGCACCGAGGCCGAGCAATACCAGATGCTGGAACGCTGGGTCTATCTGGACCGCGAAACGCTCTTTCGCGTCACCGCGCGGCTGCCGGCGAACCTGACCGAAGGCGCCTACACGGTGCGGATGTATCTGGTCCGCTCCGGCCAGGTGGTGAACGTCTACCGCAACGCGATCTTCGTCCGGAAGGAGGGGTTGGAGCGCTGGCTGCACACCCTCGCCTACGATCAGCCGCTTATTTATGGGCTGCTGGCACTGGTGATCGCGCTGGTCGCCGGCTGGGGGGCGTCGGCGCTCTTCCGCTACGGGCGCGGCTAGGCCGGCAGGGCCGCCCAAGACGCCGGCGGGGGTAGCCGCCAGGCCGGCAGTAGTGCCCAGGGACCGCGGCCCGAGACAGGGTCCAAGCTTGGACCTTCCTTCAAGCACCTGATATCCCTTGTCGAAA
>NZ_JADDJF010000049.1 GCF_017811755.1 Pararhodobacter sp. SW119
ACGAAGGTGCGGGCAGGCCGATCTGTACCATGAGCCGAGATCTCCAGTTAGTTAATTGGCCGCCTCTGCGACTCGCCCGGTTGCGCCGTGAGCGCGAATCCGTAGTTGTCGTGTCGCCCGCCGCTTGTTGTCACTGGCAAGGGAGGCGCACATGCGACGCGTTATCGGTATCGACATCCACAGCACCTTCGGGGAGGTGGTGATCTGGGAGAATGGCCTGACCAGGCACGCAGGGCGGGTCGAACTGACCCGAACGGCCCTGGAGGGATTTGGCAGGCAGCTTCAGGAGACTGATGAGGTCGTGATCGAAGCGACCGGAAATTGCATGGCGGTGTCGCGGGTTCTGTCGCCGCACGTGAAACGGGTGGTGATCGCCAATCCGCTCCAGGTAAAGGCGATCGCGCATGCCCATGTGAAGACCGACAAGGTGGACGCCGGCACGCTGGCGAGCCTCTATGTCGCAGCCTATCTGCCGGAGATCTGGACGCCGGATGCGGCGACGGAGCGGATGCGCCGGCTGGTCGCGCGGCGCTACCAGGTCGTCCGGCACCGGACCCGGATCAAGAACGAGGTGCATGCCATCCTGCATGCGCATCTGGTCCCGAAATGCCCGCATGCCGATCTCTTCAACACGCGCGGCCGCGACTGGCTGGCACGCCAGCCGGTGCCGGACGACGAGCGCGCCGCGATCGCACGCCACATCCGCGAACTGGACCGGCGTGCGGAGGACCTTGCCGCGCTCGACCGCGACATCGCCGAGGACGCGCTGGATGACGAACCGATCCGGCAGTTGTTGACCATCACCGGCGTCAACCTGACCGTGGCGGCCGGCCTGATGGCGGCGATCGGCAGCATCGATCGGTTCGCCTCTCCCCAGAAGCTGGTGAGCTATTTCGGGCTGAACCCGCGCGTGCACCAGTCCGGTCTCGGTACTGCCCACCATGGCCGGATCAGCAAGGCCGGACGCAGTCACGCCCGGGCGATGCTGGTCGACGGCCTGGGCCGCGGCAAAGGCCCCCGGCCCGCTACGCGCCTTCTTCATCCGCATCCGGGCACGTCGCGGCCATCAGATCGCCGCCGTCGCAGTGGCGCGCAAGCTGGCCACGCTGTGCTGGCATATGCGGACGAAGGGCGAAGACTACCGCTGGGCCCGCCCCAGCCTGGTTGCCCACAAGCGCCGCGCCATGGAACTGGCCGCCGGGCGGCCGCAGAAGAAAGGCAACAAGCGCGGCGCGAGCTATGCCTACAACGTGAAGAAACTGCGTCAGCAGGAGGCGCGGATCGCCGAGCTTGCCGAAAAGAGATACGAGCACTTCGTTGCGGCATGGAGATCACGGCCTCCGGGAAAAGCCGCCAGGTGTGCGGCCGCCTCACATCGACAGGGACTCCGTGGGCTGCCCGGTGACGCTTCCAGCCGAGGCGCCACGCTTCGCCACGAGGTCGACCGCACATCAGGAAAATAGCAAGAAACAACGAAAAAGTCTTGTCGATCTCATCCGTGGTGCAGATCTTCAGCCCCTGCCGGTTAGCGTGGACAACCGATCGAAACATCTGACTTCTTGAGAAGACTGGTGCCGCTGAAGGGACTCGAACCCCCGACCCCATCATTACGAATGACGTGCTCTACCAGCTGAGCTACAGCGGCACTCTTCTCCGTTCCGCCCCTACTATGGCCTGTCCGGCTTCACAAGGCCCGGCGTCGACTGGTGGCCTTCGCGTCACTCCCGCACCGATCCGAAGTTCATGACCGATACGAGGGGCCAGTCTTCGCGCGGGCGCAACGAACCCGTAAGGGCCGAGGCGACGGAACGACGCGACTTTTATCAGGGCAATGGGCGGCGTCAATCTTTCTTGTCGAGAGTTGCGGAAGCCCGCGAACAGGGTGCCGTCGCGGAAGGCCGATATGTTGCGGCAACTCTACCATGACAGTCGCGGCAGTTAGGATCAACCAGGACCGAAAGGGCTTCTTGCCCAGTCACCGGCTCCTGGCGCCGCCCTGCTGCGCTCAGACGCCGGGGGCGCGCCGGGCGATATCGTCCGGGGCGGTTTCTCCTGCGGTCTTGTCCGCAGGCTGCGGGGCAACGTCGGCGGGGGTGGCCGGATGGGGCTCGGGTTCCATATCGACCGCATGTTCGGGATCGGAGACCGATGCGCGGTCGCGCGGGGTGCCGACGATCAGCGGCAGCATCTCGGACCCGCTTGCGCTGGGGCCCGAGCTGTCGGGCGGCGTGCGCCAGCTAAGCGTGTCGAAGGCGTCGCAATTCTCGCAGATCGCGGTCCAGCTGGCGTGGATATGCTGGCATTTGTCGCAGACCCAACGGGGGCCGCGGGGCGCGGTCAGCGCGCGCGCCAGCCAGCCGCGCACGACGCTGTCGTCCGAGCCTTCGCCGCGTTCGATCGCGGCCATGATGGTCATCACCCGCTGGCTGGGTGCGGTTTCGTGCAGCGTGCCGATGGCGCGCCGTGCCGCCGGGAAATCCTCGGCCGCGATCAGAAGCTCGGCGCGGGTCAGCTTCGCCTCGTCGTGCTCGACCAGCGTCAGCAACTTCTCGAATCGCCGCGAACGCGCTGTCGCGTCCTCGTCCGGCTCGATCTCGGCAAAGGCCTGGGCGAGTTCGGGATGCGGCTGCAGCCTCCACGCCTTCTTGATGACCTTCGCCGCCGCCCGGGCGTTGCCGCGTGCGATCTGCGCGCGCGCCGCCATGACGGCGGCGGGGATCAACCCGGGCGAGGAGCCGTTGGCCTCCAGCGCCAGGTCGCGCGCGGCATCGGACCTGCCCTCGGCTTCCAGCGCCTGCGCCTGCTGCAGCGCCAGCACGGCGTCGCGGCGGCGATAGACATCGGCCGGCATCCGCCCGGTGCGCTTAGTCTCGGCCAGCGTGCGGCGGGCGCCCGGCCAGTCGCCCGCCCTGTTCTGCAGCCGCAGCAGCGTGTCCTGGGTCGGCGCGTGCTCCGGCTTCAGGGTCAGCACCTTTTCGGCCAGCTTGCGCGCCTTCTCGTCGTTTCCGGCGTCCAGCATCTGCCCCAGAAGCCCCTGCGCGCCGATGAAGCGCGTGCGGTCTTCCTCGAGCAGGCGGCGATAGTAATCCTCGGCCAGCTGTCGGTTGCCCTTGGACTGCGCGCCCTGCGCAATCAGCAGGTTCGACAGGGTGCGGTTCTCCAGCAGCTTCTCGGCCTTGCGGCCCTTGACCACCGCCCGATCACCTTCACCCGAAGCAAGCGCGACAAACCCTTCGGTCAGCGCCTCCAGCCCGCGGCGCTTGCGCGAGCGTTCGAAGTAGCGGCTGATCGCGGTGTCGTCGCCGTTGATGAACCGCAGCGACGCGACCAGGAAACCCGCCAGCTTCAGCAACAGCCACAGCAGCGCCAGCACCACCAGCGCGGCCAGCGCCGCCTGGACCGGGCCCAGGTTGAACTCCACATCCGCGACGGCGATGCGGATACCGGGGCCGGCATCCATCAGCCATTGCGCGCCCAGTGCCAGCCCGGCCACGACGGCCAGGAACAGCGCGATCTTGAGAACGGTCCAGAGCATTCGAGTTTCCTTATTCCGATCCCAGACGGGCCTGCATCTCGGCGAGGGCGGCAATTGCTTCGGTGCGGCGCTCGGCCCGGGCGCGCCAGTCGGCCAGTTCCGCCGCCGCAGCGGGCGGCAGTGCGTCGATCTCGTCCAGCGCCTCGACCAGCCGGCCGTCGCGCACCGCCGCTTCGGCCCGCGAAAGGATCGCATCGGGGTCATTGCCCGCGCGCGGTGCGAGCGAGCGCGCGCCGGACTGGCTGCGCAAAAAGCCCAGCACGCGGTCGCCCAGATCCGCGTCCTGCGACACCGGCGCGGCGGCAAGTGCCCGGCGCGCGGCTTCGGGAAAGTCGGATTGCAGTTCGGCCAGCGTCGGCAGGCCCTCGGCAAAGGCGCCGAGTGGTGCGGGCGCCTCGCTCACCGCCGTGACGCGCGAGAGCGCATCGGGCGCCGGCGCGCCGCTTTCGGCGGCGACCGAAAGGTCGGTCAATGCCAATCGTGCTGACAGGCGCGCCTGTTCGCTGGCCAGCGCATCGGCGGTTGCATCCAGTTCCTCGGCGCGGGCCTGCTGCGCGGCCTCGGCCTCGGCAAGTGCGGCCTGCACGGCGGCGGTGATGTCGGCCCCGCGCGTTTCTTCAAGGGCGGCGAGGCGGGCGGTCACCTCGTCCAGGCCGCGCTCGAGCGGTCCCATGTCGGGACCCGGCGCATCGGTTTCGGCGGCTTCGATCCGCGTGGTCAGTCCCTGCAGGCGCTGCTCGATCGCATCGAGGTCGAAGGCCTCGGCGGCCTCGATCCGCTGGGTCAGGTCTTCCATCTGCTGCTGCAACGCAGCAGCGTCGAGTGAATCCGCGGCCTCCAGCGCATCGAGCCGGGCGCGAACCGGCCCCAGCGCCTCCTCGATCGCGCGACTGACGGCCGCGGCGTCCGGCGCCTCCGGGCGCGATTCCAGCGCAACCAGCCGCGAGTCAATCGCGTCGGTGCCGGGCTGCCAGCCTTGCGGAAACAGGTAGAGCGCGACCGCGGCGCCGACCGCCGCGGCCAGAACGCCACCCAGCAGGGGCGGCAGCATGCTGCCGCGGCGTTCGACCACGGGGGGCGCTTCCTTTGGGGGACGCGTCGCTTCAGGGGTCGAGGCGGCGCTGTCGGTGTTCACATCCTCGGACGCCTTCCCGCCGTCCTTCGACGTCGCGTCGCCCGTTACGGATTTCCCGCTGCGCGCATCGGCGCCCGGCGCGGTGTCCTTCTTCGCCTCGGACTTGTCCCAGGGCGGATTTCCGGCCCCACTCGATGCCGCTGACGTCGCAGCGGTCGGCGCAGAGGCGGCTGCCGGCGCCCCGGTTGGCGAAGCGGCGGACGGCGACGCGGCGGTCGGCGCAGAGGCGGCTGATGTCGAGCCGGACCGCGTAAGGGCGGCTGGCGGCGTGCCGGCTGGCGAAGGGGTGGATGGCGGCGCGGCGGTCGGCGCAGAGGCGGCTGATGTCGAGCCGGACCGCGAAGGCGCGACTGGCCGCGTGCCGACCGGCGAAGGGGCGGACGGCGTTGGGCCGGATGCACCGGTCGAGGGCGACGCCGCTGCCGGGCGCGCGCCCGGCCCGGATCTGGCGGGGCCGCTGTCCCCGGGCGTCGATGGCGTGGCGGTGGTCCCGGTGGCAGTCGCCCCGATGGGGGCGGTGGAAGCGGGAGCGCCGGGCGCGGTCTTCGGTGCATCCGCCGGGTCGGAGGCGGAAGCGGAGGTGGACGCCGCTGCCGCGCCCGCCTTCTTCGCGCCGGATTTCTCGTCTGTCGCCTTGGGCGCGCCGGAACCGGCAGGCTTCGACGAAGGCTCGGACGCCGTTTCCGATGCGTCGGGCGACCCGGATGCCGGCGTCGAGGTGCCGGGCCCCTTGTCCTGCCCGTCCTCGGTTGCGCCGTTCCGGCTGCCGCCGCGAGTCGCTCGTGCCATTCTGTCCTCCGAATCCCCGGCGCCCTGCGATGACACCCGTCAAGTACAAGACTAACCGCCTCGTCGCCCCGCCTCAAGGCTTGCTCCGGAACGCGCGAGTGCGTCTGAAGTTGCACGCAGCATCGCATCGCCGTCCGGCCGTTCGGCGATGGCCGCATCGCGGCGCAGAGCCGGCGACAGCCGTGCGGCGCAGGCGGCGCTGATCGCGATCACCTGCAGCCCTGGCGGCGGCTGGCCGATACGCGCCGAAAACGCCGCCGCCGCGCGCGGCGAGAAGAGCGGCGCGACGATCTGCCCTGCCCCCTCCAGCGTGGCCATCACGCCCGCGTCCCAGGCGCAGGCGCGGGCCTCGTAGGCGATCACCTGACCAACCGTCTTGCCATCCCGCGCCAGGCTGCCCGCCAGATCGCAGGCCACATGACGCCCGCGGACGTGAACCAGCGGCGCATCCGGGCGCGCCCGGCGTAGATCGGCCAGCAGATGCACCGCGTCCCCGCCAGCTTCCCGCACGGAAAAACCAGCCGCGCGCGCCGCCGCTGCCGTCGCCGGGCCGACGCACCAGGCGCGCTGCCCACCCGGCCGCGCGATCCCGGCGACGGCCGCCACCGCGTTGGCCGAGGTGAAGATCACCTCCGCCCCTTGCAGCGCCGCCGCGTCGAACGGCAGGGCCACGATTTTGTTCAACGGGGCGATCAGCAGCCGGAACGGCGGGCAACTGGCGCCGGCCCGCGCCGCAAACCGTTCGGATTGCGCCGCCGGTCGGGTCAGCAGTAGCAGCGGCGCTTCGGGCGCGGTCATCCTGGGCCAATCGTCATGCGGGCGGGGCCTCATGCGCGGGCGTTGTGCGCGCCGCGCCCCGATGATAGGCGCGGGCGCAAGATGGGGGCAAGCACCGGCGTGACCGACAGGCCGACTATTCTGGGGATCGAGTCGAGCTGCGATGACACCGCGGCCGCGGTCGTGCGCGCCGACGGACCCCGTGGAGAGATCCTCTCCTCGGTGGTCATCGGGCAGGCCGACCTGCACGCAGTCTTCGGCGGCGTCGTCCCCGAAATCGCCGCCCGCGCCCATGTCGGGAAACTCGACCACGCGGTCGAGGCCGCGCTGGCCGAGGCGCGCGTCCCGCTGCGCGACCTCGACGCGATCGCCGTCACCGCGGGGCCGGGGCTGATCGGCGGCGTCCTCTCCGGCGTGATGCTGGCCAAGGGGCTGGCGGCGGCGACCGGCCTGCCGCTTCTGGGCATCAACCACCTGGCCGGCCATGCGCTGACCCCCCGGCTGACCGACGGGCTGGCCTTTCCCTATCTCATGCTGCTCGTCTCGGGCGGGCATTGCCAGTTCCTGCGGGTCGCCGGCGCGGACCGCTTCACCCGCCTCGGCGGCACCATCGACGACGCCCCGGGCGAGGCTTTCGACAAGACTGCCAAGATCCTCGGCCTGCCCCAGCCCGGCGGCCCCGCGGTCGAAGCCGCGGCGCGCACCGGCGATCCCGCGCGATTCGCCTTCCCGCGGCCGCTGCTGGACCGCCCGGGCTGCGATCTGTCCTTCTCGGGCCTCAAGACCGCGCTTCTGCGCGCCCGCGACGCGGTGATCGCCGACCAGGGAGGGCTGACCCGCGCCGACCGCGCGGACCTCTGCGCCTCGTTCCAGGCCGCGGTGGCCGATGTCCTGGCCGAGAAAAGCGCCCGGGCGCTGGCCGCCAGCCCCGGCCTCACCGCCTTCGCGGTCGCCGGCGGGGTGGCCGCCAACGCGACCCTGCGCGCACGCTTGGAGACCGTCGCCGCGGCCGCCGGCACCCGCTTCCTCGCCCCGCCGCTGGCGCTTTGCACCGACAACGCCGCGATGATCGCCTGGGCGGGGATCGAGCGTTTCCGGCTGGGCCAGGCCGACGACCTGACCCTCGCCGCCCGCCCGCGCTGGCCGCTCGATGCCGCCGCCGCGCCGCTTCTCGGCGCCGGCAAGCGCGGCGCCAAGGCCTGAGCCCCCTTCATCTGTCCCGAAATATCCCGGGGGGAGGCCACGCCTTTGCGTGGCCGGGGGGCAGCGCCCCCATCTTGCGCCCGCCCCCCGCACCCGGCATGACAGGGACCACGCCACCCGACGGAGCCCGCCAATGCCGCTTTTCGCCCTGATCTGTTCCGACAAACCCGACCACGCGGACCTGCGCCAGGCGGTGCGGCCCGCGCATCTGGCCTATCTGGAGGAGACGGGCGCCACGGTGCACGCCGGGCCGTTCCTCGATGCGCAGGGCGGCATGACCGGCTCGCTGGTCGTCCTCGACCTGCCCAACCGCGCGATGGCCGAGGCCTGGGCAGCCAACGACCCCTACGCCACCGCCGGCCTCTTTGCCGAGGTCCGGATCGAGGAATGGAAGAAGGTGATCGGCTGATGGCGCTCTGGCTGATGAAATCCGAACCCGACGTCTTTTCCTGGGACGACCTGGTGGCGAAGGGCAGCAAGGGCGAGGAATGGGACGGCGTGCGCAACTACCAGGCGCGCAACAACATGAAGGCGATGGCGATCGGCGACCGCGTCTTCTTCTACCATTCCAATATCGGGAAAGAGATCGTCGGCGTCGCCGAGGTCTGCGCCCTCGCGCATCCCGACAGCACCACCGACGATCCCCGCTGGGAATGCGTCGACATCCGCGCCGTCGAACCCCTGCCGCGCCCGGTCACCCTAGCCGAGGTCAAGGACACGCCCGAACTGGCCGACATGGCGCTGGTGAAATCCATGCGCCTGTCGGTGCAGCCGGTGACCGAGGAGGAATGGAAGATCGTCTGCCGAATGGCCCGCGGCGACTGATCCCGTCCCGGCGCTAGGCGACGCGCCGCGACACGAAGGCGGCGATGCTGGTGCCGTCGTCGCGGTCGAAGCCATAGCCGAAGAAATCGCCCTCGGCGTTGCCCAGAAGCGTGGCCCAGACTTCCTCGCTATGCGTGGCGCGTGTCTTGATCCAGCGGCTCGTCGCGCCCTGCGTGCGCAACTCCATCGGCGGCTCGCTTTCGCTCAGCGTGGCGATGTAGATGCCGGCGGCCTCGGCGACGGCCTCGTTGCCCTTGTCGGCCTGCCCCTTGCCGTAGGTCGTCATGCGGGCCACCACCAACTCGCGATAGGACGCGAAGAATGGCGGAGAGATCGGCGCCGCGCCGGTCGCCATCTGTTTCAGGAACGCCAGGGACAGATCGCCGTGCGCCTTGTCCACCACCCGGTCCGGGCCGATGTTGATCCGTTGCGGCATCAGCCTCGTGTTGCCGCACACCCGCTCCAGCGCATTGTAGAGATGCATCGCGCGCGCGTCGGGGCTTTTCGCGCACAGCGCGGCCAGCGACGGCGCCAGGCCCAGGTTGCAGAAATGCGTCGCGTCGACCCGCCGGAACGCGCTGGCCTGCAGGTCCAGGACCGACACGTCGTCCTTCTTGAACGCGATGTCCCAAGCCTCGTCGCGGCGCAGGCCGACGTCGATCTGGTGCGTGGCCTTCACGCTGACGTGGCGGGCCCAACTGTCCGCCGGGATCTGCAGCACATGCACCAGCATCCGGTAGACATAGAGGAACAGGAAGAAATGGCGCATCCGCTCCCTGGTATGCGCCACGATCGCCGCCCGCAGCGTGCCCGACAACACCACCGCCGAGGGGCTGGGATCGGAATGGGTGCGCGGCATGACTCACCTTCCTGTCGGACCGACCGGGTCGTCGATCAGGATCGCAGATGGCGCCCGCAAAGTCACCCTGATTTCCCGAAAAAACCCGAAGGCCGGGTCCGATGGGGCAGGGGGCGAGTATCCCCTAGGGTGCGTTCGCCACCCCTGACTGAAAGTCGCTCGGGAACGCGGGGAAAGGGTTTGGATCCGGTTAATTTTTCTGGCTCTATCCTTGAATATCAATGCCTTGACATGGGTGTGCAACTTGCACACCCCATTCGAAACCCTTGCGAAGGGGGCGCAAGCCGGTCAGATCGCCACGAGCCCCGCCACGAGAAAGGGCGGAAGCTTGCGCCCCCGCCCCGTTTTTTCCATCCTGCGGCGCGCGTCCGCCTGCCGGTCAGCAGCTGTAGTAGTACTGGTATTCCACCGGGTGCGGCGTGTGTTCGTAGGCGTAGACCTCTTCCCACTTCAGCGCCATGTAACCTTCCAGCTGGTCCTTGGTGAAGACGTCGCCGGCCAGCAGGAAGTCGTGATCCTCGGCCAGCGATTCCAGCGCCTCGCGCAGGCTGCCGCAGACGGTCGGGATCTCGGCCAGTTCCTCCGGCGGCAGATCATATAGATCCTTGTCCGACGCCGGGCCCGGATCGATCTTGTTCTTGATCCCGTCGATACCCGCCATCAGCAGCGCCGCGAAGCACAGGTAGGGATTGGCCGAGGGGTCGGGGAAACGCGCCTCGACGCGCTTGGCCTTCGGGCTCTCCGTCCACGGAATGCGCACGCAGCCCGAGCGGTTGCGGGCCGAATAGGCGCGCAGCACCGGCGCCTCGAACCCCGGGATCAGGCGCTTGTAGCTGTTCGTCGCCGGGTTGGTCAGCGCGTTCAGCGCCTTGGCGTGCTTCAGGATGCCGCCGATGAACCACAGCGCCTCCTGGCTCAGGTCGGCATACTTGTCGCCGGCGAACAGCGGCTTGCCGTCCTTCCAGATCGACATGTTGACATGCATCCCCGACCCGTTGTCGCCCTTCATCGGCTTCGGCATGAAGGTCGCCGACTTGCCGTAGGCATGCGCCACATTGTGGATGACGTACTTGTATTTCTGCAGGTTGTCGGCCTGCGCGGTCAGCGTGCCGAAGATCAGGCCCAACTCGTGCTGACAGCTCGCCACCTCGTGGTGGTGCTTGTCGACCGTCATGCCCATTGCCTTCATCGTCGACAGCATCTCGGACCGGATATCCTGCCCGTCATCGATCGGGTTGACCGGGAAATACCCGCCCTTGTGCCCGGCGCGGTGTGCCAGGTTCCCGCTTTCGAACTCGGCGTCGGTGTTCCACGCCGCACCATCCGCGTCGATCTGGAAGCCGACCTTGTGCGGCGTCACCGAATAGCGCACGTCGTCGAACAGAAAGAACTCGGCCTCGGGGCCGAAATAGGCGGTGTCGCCGATGCCGGTCGACTTCAGATAGGCCTCGGCCTTCTCGGCGGTGCCGCGGGGATCGCGGCTGTAGGATTCGCCGGTGTCCGGCTCCACCACGTTGCAATGCACGCAGAGCGTCTTCTCGGCATAGAACGGATCGACATAGGCGGACTCGGTATCCGGCATCAGCTTCATGTCGGACTGGTCGATCGACTTCCACCCGGCGATCGAGGAGCCGTCGAACATGAACCCTTCCTCAAGGAAATCCTCGTCGACCAGATCCGAGATGATGGTGACGTGCTGCAGCTTGCCGCGCGGGTCGGTGAATCGGACATCGACATACTCGATGCCTTCGTCCTTGATGGTGCTGAGAATCTTCTCGACGCTCATGTTTCTCCCCTGATCTCTGGAAAAGCGAATGATTTAGACAGCATCCTCGCCGGTCTCGCCGGTGCGGATGCGGATGACCTGTTCGATGGGCGAGACGAAGATCTTGCCGTCGCCGATCTTGTCGGTGCGCGCGGCGGCGATGATCGCCTCGACGGCGGCGTCGACCATATCGTCGGCCAGCACCACCTCCAGCTTCACCTTCGGCAGGAAATCGACGACATACTCGGCGCCGCGATAGAGTTCGGTATGGCCCTTCTGGCGTCCGAAGCCCTTGACCTCGATCACCGAAAGCCCCTGAATGCCGATCTCCTGCAACGCCTCCTTCACTTCGTCGAGCTTGAAGGGCTTGATGATGGCTTCGATCTTCTTCATGTCGGTCGTCACTCCCTGGCGGTTGCTGCCGAACCCGCGGCCCAAAGATCACGTCCGGCGTTGCCCCTCAATCCGGGAACCGGACGGCAGGGCGCGCCTTGGGGATCCTCTGCGGCGAAATCGCACGTGATGCACAAGATTGCATCAATCTGATCGAAAACGGGGCGGAATGTAAATGCGAACGGGTGCGAAATGACCGAATTGCTGTCATCTGCCCAAATGCGCGCCATCGAAAAGGCGGCTATCGAGTCGCAGCGCGTCAGCGGGCTGGACCTGATGGAGCGCGCGGGTCAGGGGGTCCTCTCGGCGATCCTGGCGGAATGGCCCGACATGGCGGCCGCCCCCGGCTCGACTGTCGTGTTCTGCGGGCCCGGCAACAACGGTGGCGACGGATATGTCATTGCCCGCCTTCTGGCCGTGCGCGGCTGGACCGTCGCGGTCCATGCCGCAAGCCGCGCGTCGTCCGGCGACGCCGGCCGAATGCGCGCCCTGTGGGAGGCGCAGGGACGAACAACCCCGCTGGAGGCGTTCGACCCCGACACGATCGCGCCGGGCACGCTGGTCGTCGACGCGCTCTTCGGCACCGGTCTGGGCCGGCCGGTCGCGTGCGCCTTCTGGGGCCCGCTGGCGGCGGCGCAGGCGCGCGGCGCGCGGCTGGTGGCGGTCGACATCCTGTCGGGCCTCTGCGCTGACAGCGGGCGTGTCCGAACCGAGGGTGGCTTCCTCGACCGTCCGGCTGATCTGACCGTGACCTTCGAGGCGTTGAAACTGGGCCACGCGCTGGCGCCGGGGGCGGTCCTGTCGGGTCCGGTGCGCGTCGTCCCGATTGGGATCGAGCCGGAACGCACCGCCTATTCGCGCGATCACCCGGCGCAAGTCGCGCGCCGTGCGCAGATCGACCCGGCGGTCGCGCACAAGGGGCTGGGACACAAGTACAGCCACGGCCATGCGCTGGTCCTGTCGGGCGGGCCGGGGAAGGGGGGCGCGGCGCGTCTGGCGGCGCGCGCGGCGCTGCGGATTGGCGCGGGGCTGGTCACGTTGGGCTGCCCGCCCGCCGCGCTGATCGAGAACGCGGCGCGGCTGGATGCGGTGATGTTGGCGCCGCTGCGCGATGCCCGGGCGCTGGCGGATTTCCTGTCCGACCCGCGGATCGGCACGCTCTGCCTCGGCCCCGGCATGGGCACCCATCCCCGGGCCGAGGGGCTGCTTGCCGCCGCCCTGGACGCCCGGCGCGGGGTGGTGCTGGATGCCGATGCGCTGACGCTGCTGGCAAGACACGAAGGGCTGCGCGCCGCGCTGCACCCAGGCTGCGTGCTGACCCCGCACGAAGGCGAATTCGCCCGCCTCGTCCCCGATCTGGCGGCGCAGCTTTCCGCCGACCCCGCGGACACCGCGCCGGTTTCGAAGGTGGACGCGGCGCGCGCCGCCGCCCACCGTTTCGGTTGCACCGTGCTGCTGAAGGGGCCGGACACGGTCATCGCCGCGCCGGACGGCACCTGCGCGGTCAGCACCGCCTTCGGACCCGACGCCGCGCCCTGGTTGGCGACGGCCGGGGCGGGCGACGTGCTGGCGGGGATGATCGCGGGGCTTCTGGCGCGCGGCTTCGCCCCCTTCGCCGCAGCCGAAACGGCGGCCTGCCTGCACCTTGCCTGCGCCCGCCGCTTCGGCCCCGGCCTGATCGCCGAGGACCTGCCCGAGGGCCTGCCGGCGATCCTGCGCGCGCTTGGCTGACCGGGGTCCCGCCGCACCCGCGCGCCCCGGATTCCGCGCCTCCGGCCGGATCGCCGGCGATTTCCCCTCGCATCCGGGTTTTCTTCTTGCTAGAAGGCGCGCGATTTCGGCGCTGTCGCCCGGCAGCGTCCGGGCTTCGGCTTCGCGGGTGTGGCGGAATTGGCAGACGCACTTGGTTTAGGTCCAAGCGCCGCAAGGCGTGGGGGTTCAAGTCCCTCCACCCGCACCAGAGGTAACAGAGGAAGATGAAATGCAGGTCACCGAGACCCTGAACGAAGGCCTCAAGCGCGGCTACAAGATCACCGTCACGGCGGGCGAGCTCGAGGCGAAGGTCAACGAGAAACTGGCCGAGGCGCAGCCCGAGGTCGAGATGAAGGGCTTTCGCAAGGGCAAGGTGCCGATGAATCTGCTGAAGAAGCAGTTCGGCCAGCGCCTGCTGGGCGAGGCCATGCAGGATAGCGTCGACGGCGCCATGCAGTCGCATTTCGAGGAAAGCGGCGATCGCCCGGCGATGCAGCCGAAGGTCGAGATGCAGGGCGGCGAGGCCTGGAAGGAAGGCGACGACGTCGTCGTCGAGATGAGCTACGAGGCCCTGCCCGAGATCGGCGAGCCCGACCTCTCGGGGATCAAGCTGGAGCGCCTGGTGGTCAAGGCCGACGAGGCCGCGGTGACCGAGGCGCTGGAGAACCTGGCGAAATCGGCGCAGAACTTCGAGACCAAGAAGGGCGCGGCGAAATCCGGCGACCAGGTGGTGATCGACTTCACCGGTCGAATCGACGGCGAGGCCTTCGAGGGCGGCGCCGCCGAGGATTTCCCGCTGACCCTGGGCACCGGCCAGTTCATCCCCGGCTTCGAGGAGCAGCTGATCGGCGTCAAGGCCGGCGACGAGAAGGAGGTCACCGTTTCCTTCCCCGCAGAATACGGCGCCGAGAACCTGGCCGGCAAGGAAGCCGTCTTCGCCTGCACGGTGAAGGAGGTGAAGGCCGCCAAGCCCGCCAAGATCGACGACGACCTGGCCAAGAACTACGGCGCCGACGACCTGGAAAGCTTCAAGACCCAGATCCGCGAGCGGCTGGAGGCCGAGTACAGCCAGGCCGCGCGCTCGGTCCTCAAGCGCGCGCTTCTCGATGCGCTGGACGAGACCGTCCATTTCGACCTCCCGCAAAGCCTGGTCGACGCCGAGGCCGGGCAGATCGCCCACCAGCTCTGGCATGACGAGAACCCGGAGGTGCAGGGCCACGACCATCCCCAGATCGAACCGACCGAGGAGCACCGGAAGCTGGCCGAGCGCCGCGTCAAGCTGGGCCTTCTGCTGGCCGAAATCGGCCGCAAGAACGAGGTCGAGGTGACCGACGCCGAGATGACCCAGGCGGTGATGAACCAGGCGCGCCAGTACCGCGGCCAGGAGCGGGAGTTCTTCGAATTCGTGCAGAAGAACGCCCAGGTCCAGCAGCAGCTGCGCGCGCCCATCTTCGAGGACAAGGTCGTCGACCTGATCTTCGAGCGCGCCGAGGTCACCGAGCGCGAGGTCGGCAAGGACGAGCTGCAGAAGGCGATCGAGGCGATGGAAGAGGACGAGACCGCCGCCGCCGCGACCGCGCCCGAGGCCACCCCGGCCGAGAACTGATCGTCCGGCGGGCGCCCCGGCGCCCCCGGCGAGCCTTGACGCCCCGGCCTGCCGCGTCAGGCCGGGGCGTTGTCTTGTCTGGCGCGTCCGGCACGAGCGCCAACCACGTTCTCCCGCCCCTCGTCAGGCTGCACCTGCGGCGCAACCTTCCTCGCGTTGGGCCGGGCGCCGCGCGCTGCGCGCGCGGCGAAAAGGGGGCGGGGCCGCGGGTGGAGCGCGTCGAACGAACGGCCGGATCAGGAGGCCAGCGCGCGGGCGATGATCAGTTTCTGGATGTCCGAGGTGCCCTCATAGATCTGGCAGACGCGGACATCGCGATAGATCCGCTCGATGCCGGTGTCGGCGACATAGCCGTAGCCGCCGAAGCACTGCAGCGCGCCCGACACGATCCGCTCGGCGGCTTCCGAGGCGAAGAGCTTGGCCATCGCCGCCTCCTTCAGGCAGGGTTGGCCCGCGTCCTTCAGCCGCGCCGCGTGCAGGACCATCTGGCGTGCCGCCTCCAGTTCCGTCGCCAGGTCCGCCAGCCGGAAGGCCACCGCCTGATGCCCCATCAGCGGCTTGCCGAAGCTCGAGCGCTCGCCGGCATAGGCGACCGCCATGTCGAGCGCCGCCTGCGCCATGCCGACCGACTGCGCGGCGATCCCGATGCGCCCGGTTTCGAGGCTGGACAGCGCGATGCGGTACCCCGCGCCCTCCTCGCCGATGCGGGCGGCGTCGGGCAGTTCCATCGCGGAAAACCGCAGCGCGCAGGTGTCCGAGGCGCGCTGGCCGAGCTTGTCCTCGACGCGCGCGACCTCGTAGCCGGGCGTCTCGGTCGGCACCAGGAAGGCGGTGATGCCGTCCTTGCCCTGCGTGCCCTCGCGCCGGGCGAAGACCACGACCTGCTTGCCGATCCGCCCCGAGGTGATGAATTCCTTCGCCCCGTCGATCACGTAGCCGGCGTTGGTGCGCCGCGCCACCGTGCGCATCGCGCTGGCGTCCGACCCCGCCTGCGCCTCGGTCAGGGCGAAGCCGCCGATGAACTCCCCCCGCGCCGCCGGACGCAGGACCGCCTCCTTCTGCTCGGGGCTGCCGAAGCGCGACAGGATCGCGTTGAAGGGCGCGTTGTGCACGCTCATCACGGTCGAGATCGCGCCGTCCCCCGCCGCCACCTCGATCAGCGCCAGCGCGTAGGAGACATAGTCGGCGCCCGCCCCGTCATGCTCGGGGTCGACGGTCATGCCCAGAAAGCCCAGGTCGCCCATCTCGCGCAGGATGCCGGGCTCGATCTCGCCGGTCCGGTCGCGCGCCGCGGCGCCGGGCGCCAGACGGTCGCGGGCGAAGGCGCGCGCCGTGTCGCGGATCAGTTGCTGGTCCTCGGTCAGCATCGCATCCCTCCGATTCGCCGGCCCGTTCGATTGTCCGCCGACTATTCAGCGCGCGCGCGGGTCGGTCAACTCCCGCCGCGCGCGCAGCACAAGCCGCCCACCGGCGGGCTCCCGCCCCTCGTCAGGCTGTGCGCGTTCCGCGCACGAACCTTCTTCGCGTTGCGCCGGGCGCCGC
Organism: Pararhodobacter sp. SW119; assembly: GCF_017811755.1. Lineage (GTDB taxonomy): Bacteria > Pseudomonadota > Alphaproteobacteria > Rhodobacterales > Rhodobacteraceae > Pararhodobacter. Next base: position 16,182 of record NZ_JADDJF010000049.1, read on the forward strand.
GCGCTTCGCGCGCGGCGAAAAGAGGCTACGCCGCGAAGACCGGGCAACCCCCACCCCCTCCGGCATTTTCTGTCCGAAAATATCCCGGGGGGTGAATTGGCGCAGCCAAGAGGGGGGCAGCGCCCCCTTCTACCGCCGCCGCGAGAGCCGAAACCGGCGGGCGCAATCCCTGCCAAATCCCTGCCGCACCGTTCGGAACTGCCATACGCTTGCCATACGCTTGCCATACGCTTGCCAGCCCCTTGCCATACGCCTGCCAGCACCCCGCCCGCGGGCTGGAAGCGACCGATTTCGCCCCCCGATCGCCTTCCCCTTACCCCTGCTTGCGCCCATTCATCCGGCGGGCGATAAGCGGCCATGGCCCGCGCTCAGCCCCAGTTCACCTGTACCGCCTGCGGGGCGGTCTACCGCAAATGGACCGGGCATTGCGATGCCTGCGGGGCCTGGAACAGCATCGTCGAAGAGGCGCCGCTCGCCGCCGGCCCGCGCGTCCTGCGCAAGGGGCGGTCGATCGAGCTGACCCGGCTCGAGGCCGAGGAGGCGCCGCCGCCCCGAGCGCAATCGGGGCTGGAGGAGCTCGACCGGGTGCTCGGCGGCGGCCTTGTCGCGGCTTCGGCGATCCTGGTCGGCGGCGATCCGGGCATCGGCAAGTCGACGCTCCTGTTGCAGGCCGTGGCGGCCTTTGCCGGGCGCGGCCTCGACTGCCTCTATATCTCGGGCGAGGAGGCGGCGGCGCAGGTTCGGCTGCGCGCGCAGCGACTGGATCTCGCGCAGGCGCCGGTGCGGCTCGCGGCCGAGACCAACTTGCGCGACATCCTGGCGACGCTGGACGCGGAACGCCCGGATCTTGTCATCATCGATTCGATCCAGACCATGTGGCTCGACAGTGTCGAAAGCGCGCCAGGCTCGGTCGCGCAGGTGCGCGCCTCGGCGCACGAACTCGTCAGCTTCGCCAAGCGGCGCGGCGTCTCGGTGGTCCTGGTGGGCCACGTCACCAAGGAAGGCCAGATCGCCGGGCCGCGCGTGGTCGAGCACATGGTCGACTGCGTGCTCTATTTCGAAGGCGAGCGCGGGCACCAGTTCCGCATCTTGCGCGCCGTCAAGAACCGTTTCGGCCCGGCCGACGAGATCGGCGTGTTCGAGATGACCGGGCGGGGCCTGGCCGAGGTGCCCAACCCCTCGGCCCTCTTCCTGTCCGAACGCGGCGAGGCCGCCGCCGGATCGGTCGTCTTTGCCGGGATCGAGGGCACGCGCCCGATGCTGACCGAGATCCAGGCCCTGGTCGCGCCCTCGACGCTCAGCATGCCGCGCCGCACCGTCGTCGGGCTGGACAGCGGCCGTCTGTCGACCATCCTCGCGGTCCTGGAAGCGCGCTGCGGCATCCCCTTTGCCGGGCTCGACGTCTTCCTCAACGTCGCGGGAGGGATGCGCGTGCAGGAACCCGCCGCCGATCTGGCGGTCGCCGCCGCGCTGCTGAGCGCGCGCGAAGACGTTGCCATCCCGCCCGAGACGGTGGTTTTCGGTGAGATTTCGCTCTCGGGCGCCTTGCGGCCGGTCGCCCAGGCGGAAAACAGGTTGAAAGAGGCGCAAAAACTTGGTTTCACCGCGGCGATGCTGCCGCGCGGTGCAAAGCTCGAGGGCGATGCCGGGGTCGTGTTGCGCAGATTCGCGGACCTGACCGGGTTCGTTGGCGAAGTGTTCGGCGCAGGCTGACGCAACCGGAGAGATAGCGAAGTGGACGGCTTTACCCTGGTCGATGGTGCGGTGGCGCTGGTAATCGTCGTCTCGGCGATCCTGGCGTATGCCCGCGGCTTCGTGCGCGAGGTTCTGGCGATCCTCGGATGGGTCGCCGCCGCGGTCGCCGCGTTCCTTTTCGCCCCCATCGCCGAACCCCTGGTGCGCGAGATCCCCTATCTGGGCGAGATCCTGGGCGACAGTTGCGAATTGTCGATCATCGCCGCCTTCGCCGCGGTCTTCGCCGTGGTGCTGATCGTGGCGGCGCTCTTCACCCCGCTCTTTTCCAGCTTCGTGCGCAATTCCGCGCTTGGCGGGATCGACCAGGGCATGGGCTTCTTCTTCGGCGTGCTGCGCGGCATCGTGCTGGTCGCCGTGGCGCTGCTGGTCTACGAATTCATCGCCCCCGACGGCGCCGTGGCCATGGTCGACAACTCGCAATCGGTGGCCATCTTCGGCCGGTTCAAGGACGCGCTGGCCGCCGCCGTGCCGCAGGGCGTGCCCGACTGGTTCGTCGGGCAGTACGAAGCCCTGGTCGCGGGTTGTGCGCCCCCGGCGAATTGATCGTGATGTGGGCGAAAGACACCGCGCAGAGGCGTGACTCGTCCGGCGCGATCCACTAAAGCGGGTCCGAGCAGGCTGCGAGGAACCGTTCGATGCACCGCTGGATCAGCACCCCCTTCGACGACGACAAGCTGCGCGAGGAATGCGGCGTCTTCGGCGTCGTCGGGGTTCAGGACGCGGCGAATTTCGTCGCCCTCGGCCTGCACGCGCTCCAGCACCGCGGGCAGGAGGCCGGCGGCATCATCACCTTCTCGCCCGAGAAGGGGTTTCAGTCGGCGCACCGCTTCGGCCTCGTGCGCGACAACTTCACCCGCGCCAGCCTCATGGAAACGCTGCCCGGCACCATCGGCCTGGGCCATGTGCGCTACTCCACCGCCGGCTCGAAGGGCGCCACGGCGATCCGCGACGTGCAGCCCTTCTTCGGCGAATTCGCCATGGGCGGCGCGGCGATCGCCCATAACGGCAACATCACCAATGCCGACGCCATCCGCCGCGAACTGATCGAACGCGGCTCGATCTTCCAGTCCTCCTCGGACAGCGAATGCGTCATCCACCTGATGGCGCGTTCCATCCAGAAGACCATCGCCGAACGCCTGAAGGACGCGCTGCGCCGGGTCGAGGGGGCGTTTTCCATCGTCGCCATGACCCGCACCAAGCTGATCGGCGTGCGCGACGCGCTCGGCGTGCGCCCGCTGGTGCTGGGCCGGCTGGGCGAGGGGCATGTGCTGTCGTCGGAAACCTGCGCGCTCGACATCATCGGCGCCGAGTTCGTGCGCGAGATCGAGCCGGGCGAAATGGTGGTGATCGACGCCGCGGGCGTCACCTCCTCGCGCCCCTTCGACAGCAGCGGCTCGCGCTTCTGCATCTTCGAGCAGGTCTATTTCTCGCGCCCCGATTCGATCCTCGGCGGCCGGTCGGTCTATGAAACCCGCCGCCAGATTGGCGTGGAACTGGCGCGCGAGGCCCCGGTGGAGGCCGATCTTGTCTGCCCGGTCCCCGATTCGGGCACGCCCGCGGCCATCGGCTACAGCCAGGAATCGGGCATCCCCTACGCCATGGGCATCGTGCGCAACCAGTACATGGGCCGCACCTTCATCGAACCCAGTGAGCAGATCCGCAACATGGGTGTGCGCCTGAAGCTCAACGTCAACCGCGCGCTGGTCAAGGGCAAGCGCATCGTGCTGGTCGACGACAGCGTGGTGCGCGGCACCACCAGCCAGAAGATCAAGGAAATGATCCTCGAGGCCGGCGCGCGCGAAGTGCATTTCCGCATCGCCTCGCCACCCACCGCCTGGCCCTGCTTCTACGGCGTCGACACGCCCGAACGCTCGAAGTTGCTCGCCGCGCAGATGAACGAGGAGGAGATGCGCGAATATATCGGCGTCGAAAGCCTGAAGTTCATCTCGCTCGACGGGCTTTACCGCGCGGCGGGCGAGGCGGGGGGGCGCAACGCCGCCTGCCCGCAGTTCTGCGACGCCTGTTTTTCGGGCGAATACCCGGTCGCCCCCTCGGACATGATCGCCCGCGGCTTCCAGCTGGATGCGGCCGAATAGCCGGGCCTGACGCACGGGCCTGACGCACGGGCCCGACGCACGGGGTTGACGATCCGCCGCGGCGCTGGTGTCTTGCGCCGCGTCCGACCCGCCGGAGAGTTGCATGACCCCCGACCCCGACAGCCCCGGCCTCTGGGCCGAAACCGCGCCCCCCGCGCCCGAGGCGCCGCCGCTCGACCGCGATGCGGTGGCCGATATCGCCGTCGTCGGCGCGGGCTATACCGGGCTTGCCGCCGCCCTGACCGCGGCCGAAGCCGGCGCCCGCGTCACCGTGTTGGAGGCCGAGCGCATCGGCGCCGGCGGATCGGGGCGCAATGTCGGGCTGGTCAACGCCGGCCTCTGGCTGATGCCCGAGGAGATGGAACGCCGGCTGGCACGGCGCGGCGCGGACCGCGCGCTGGCGCAGATGCTGGCCGATGCGCCCGCCGCGGTCTGGGACATGGTCGCCCGCCACGGCATCGAGTGTGAGGCGCGCCCGGCCGGCACGCTGCATTGCGCCGCCGATGCCGCCGGCCTCTCGGCGCTCGATGCGCGCGCGCGGCAGTGGCAGGCCCGCGGCGCCACCGTCGAACTGCTGGACGGCGCAGCGACCCGCGCGCGCACCGGGTCGGAGGCCTTCCGCGCCGCGCTCTTCGATCCGCGCGCCGGCACCATCCAGCCGCTCGCTTATGCCCGCGGCCTCGCGCGCGCAGCCATCGGCGCGGGCGCGGCGGTCCATGTCGGCAGCCCGGTCCAGACCGCGCGCCGGGACGGCGGCGACTGGGTGCTGACCACGCCGGGCGGCACCCTGCGCGCGCCGCGCGTGATCTGGGCCGGCAATGCCTACGGGCAGGGGCCGGCGGCGGACCCCGCGCGCGCGCTGGCGACCTTGCCCTATTTCAGCTTCGCCACCGACCCGCTGCCCGCCGATCTGCGCGCGGACATCCTGCCGGGGGGCGAGGGCGCCTGGGACACGGCGAAAATCCTCACCTCGTTCCGGCTGGATGCGGCGGGGCGGTTCATCATCGGCAGCGTCGGTCAGCTCGGCGCGCCCGACATGGCGACGCACCGCGCCTGGGCGGAACGGCGCATGGCGCGGCTCTATCCGCAACTGGCCGGCCAGGAACTGAAGCATGGCTGGTGGGGCCGCATCGGCACCACGCCGGACGCGCTGCCACGGCTCTGGCAACCGGGGGAGGGGGCTTTCGGCTATCTCGGCTTCAATGGACGGGGGATCGGGCCGGGCACGGTGCTGGGCCAATGCCTGGCCCGGGCGGCGCTGGGAACCGGCGATCTGCTGCACCTGGACGCGCCCGCCCCCGACCCGCTGCGCAGCGCCCGCAACCTGCTCTATCGTGGCGGCGCCGCGCTCTGGCACCTCGCCATCCGCCGGCCCTGACCCACAGGAGGGCCAGCCCGTCGCGTCGGCGAAAACGGGCCCCGGAAGT
>NZ_JADDJF010000005.1 GCF_017811755.1 Pararhodobacter sp. SW119
GTCAAAAAAACGTCGCTTTCTCTCAAATGCCTGATTCAGAAGCTATTCTCCTTCCGCTATTGTGTGCCGAACGGCGCCCTCCAACCGGCCTCGGCCCTCCGGGATGGCGAAAAAGCGAGTCGCGCGACTCGATGGCCTGCCCTTCGGACCGGGCTTCCGACCAGCCCGCAAGTTCCGGTTGCCCTTCCTTGCGCAATCCTTTCTGCATTGTAACGACATGATTTCCATAGGTCTTTTCAACCGACTTTCGTCGCCCCCGGCGGCTGCGGCCCTTGACTCAATTCTGACCACGGATACGGTTGCAGCCGCAACGACCTTTGGGGGGAACGGCGATTGCCGACCCGGGGTCCGAATGGAGAGGGAGGTTATCCATGCTGCGAAACATTCTGTTGTCTGCGGGGCTCGCGGGTGTCGTCGCGCTGGGGTCTGCGCCGGGGCTCAGCGCCCAGGAATATACCCTGCGCGTCCACCAGTTCCTGCCCGCCACCGGGACCGTGCCCGCGGACTTCATCATTCCCTGGGCCGAGAAGGTGACTGAAGAGTCCGAGGGCCGGCTGAATGTCGAGGTCTACTCGTCCATGTCGCTGGGGGGCACGCCGCCGGCGCTCTACGATCAGGTGCGCGATGGCGTCGTCGACATCATCTGGACGGTCGCGGGCTACACCCCCGGCCGCTTCCCGGTGTCGGAGACGTTCGAGCTGCCCTTCATCATGACCGACGCCGAATCAAGCTCGCGCGCGGCGTGGCGCTTCTATGAGGAGCACATGCAGGAGGAAACCGCCGACGTGCGCATGCTTGCGGTTCATCTGCACGGCTCGGGCGTGTTCCACATGCGCGCGCCCGCCGTCGAATCGCCGGCCGATCTGCAGGGGCGCACGGTGCGCGGCCCCACCCGGCTGACCACCCGCCTGCTCGAGGCGCTGGGGGCGACCGCGGTCGGCATGCCGGTGCCGCAGGTGCCCGAGGCGCTGTCGCGCAACGTGGTCGAAGGCGCGGTCATTCCGTGGGAAGTCACCCGCGTCCTGCGCGTGCCCGAACTGGTCGATACGCATACCGAGTTCGGCGGCGATCACGGGCTCTATTCGACCTTCTTCTTCTTTGCGATGAACCCCGACAGCTACAACGACCTGCCTGACGACCTGAAGGCGGTCATCGACGCCAATTCGGGGATCGAGACCTCGGGCTGGGCCGGTCGGGCGCAGGAGGCGGCGGATGCCGCCGGGCGGCAGGAAGCGGTCGATCGCGGCAACACCATCGTCACCGTGGAAGGCGACGCGCTCCAGGCCTGGTACGACGCCGCCCAGTCGGTGCGCGACCAGTGGATCGCCGAGATGGCGGAGCGCAATCTTGACGGCGCGGCGCTGATCGAGGCCGCCGAGCAACTGATCGCGGAAGAAACCAACCGCTGACACCGCGCACCGCGCGGCAGCCGGCCTCGGGCGGGCCCCCCGCCCGAGGCTTGACAGCACACCCCGCCTGTGTGCGACATCGGCGCCTTGCGGGATGGGGCCATGCCGGCCGGCAGGACCTGCAGCCCACCGCAGCCATCGCCCCGAACCACGGAGCCGATCCGACAGATGCGCGCCGACCCTTCCCCGCACAAGCCCCCCGCCCACAAGGGCGGCATCTACCCCGAGGCGGAGGCCTTCTTTGGCATCTGGCTCGGTCGGCTGACAGGCATCCTCGCGGTCTTTGGCGGCATCGTGCTGACCGGCGTGATGATCGTCGCGGTGGTTTCGATCATCGGCCGCTACGGCAGCCGGACCGGGCTGCCTGGCCTGACGCAACTCGGGCCGGTCCCCGGTGACTTCGAGATCGTGTCGATGGGCGCGGGCATCGCCATCTTCTGCTTTCTGGCCTGGGCGCAGTTCAATCGCGGCCATATCACCGTCGATGTCTTCGTCTCGCGTCTTTCGCCGCGGGCGTTGGCGGGTCTGGCGGCGGCGGGCAATCTGCTCCTGACCGCGCTGGCGGTGATCCTCGTCCAGCAACTCCAGATCGGCCTCGAGGAAAAGCGCCGCTTCGGCGAGACGACCGCGATCCTGCAACTGCCCATCTGGTGGAGCTACGCGGGCGGAATGGTCGGACTGTGGAGCTTCGCCATCGTCAGCGGCTACACCGTCTGGCGCAGCCTCAACGAAATGCTCGGCGCCGGGGAAGAGGACGGAAACCTGCCATGATCACCGGCGGCGTTCTGGTCGCAGCCATCCTGGCCGTGGCGGCGATCCTGTTCTTCGGGGCGCGGATGCCCCTCCTGCGGGCCCTCGGCGCGGCGCTTTTCGTCGTCCTCACCCCGGCGGCGGGGCTCTACCTAGGCGGTCCGGCGATGGACCTGATCGCACAGGGCGCGCACGCGCTTTTGGGTGGCGCCTCGGGTCTGGCAATCTCGGCGGTGTTCTTCGCGCTGCTCCTGATCCTCATCTTCCTGCGCGTTCCCATCGGCCTCGCCATGCTGGTCTGCGGCGTGCTCGGCCTCTATGTCGTCCGGGGCCGCTGGTCGCCGGTGCTCAACCAGCTCAAGCACGTCACGGTCGAGACCTTCTCGAGCTATTCGCTCTCGGTCGTGCCGCTTTTCCTGCTCATGGGCGCCTTCGCGATGAAGGGCGGGCTGTCGAACGCGCTGTTCCGCGCCGCCTCCGCCTGGTTGGGCCATCTGCGCGGCGGCGTCGCCATGGCCGGCGTCGGCGCCTCGGCCGGGTTCGGCGCGATCTGCGGCTCGTCGCTGGCCACCGCCGCCACCATGGGCCGCGTCGCCCTGCCCGAGTTGCGCAAGCACGGCTATTCCGGCGCGCTGGCGACCGGCTCGCTGGCGGCGGGCGGCACGCTCGGCATCCTCATCCCGCCCTCGATCGTGCTGGTGATCTACGCCATCCTCGCCGAGCAGAACATCGCCAAGCTTTTCGTCGCGGCGTTCTTGCCCGGCCTGCTGGCCGCGTTCGGCTACATGCTGACCGTGTCGATCATGGCCCGGATCAACCCGCAGGACAGCGTGCGGACCCCGCGCCTGCGGATCATCGACCGCATCCGCGCCCTGTCCGAGATCTGGCCGGTCGTCGTCATCTTCGTCGTCATGATCGGCGGCATGAACACCGGCGTCTTCACCCCCACCGAAGGGGCCGCGGTGGGCGCGGCGGGAACCGGCCTCGTGGCGCTTCTGCGCGGCCGGCTGGGTTGGAGCGAGTTCGTCGACTGCCTGCGCTCGACCGCGGTGTCGACCGGCATGATCTTCTTCATCGTGCTCGGCGCATCGGTCTTCAACGGCTTTCTCGGCTTCACCCGCCTGCCCTTCTTCGCCGCCGAATGGGTCGGCGGGCTGCAGACCTCGCCCTACATGGTGCTGCTGGTGATCCTGCTGATCTACCTGGTCTTCGGCTGCGTGATGGATTCGCTGTCGATGATCCTGCTCACCATCCCGATCTTCTTTCCCGTCATCATGCAGCTCGACTTCGGCCTGACCCCGGAAGAGACCGCGCTCTGGTTCGGCGTCATCGTCCTGATCGTGGTCGAAGTGGGACTGATCACGCCACCTGTCGGCATGAACCTCTTCATCATCAACTCGATGGCGCGGGGCGTGACGATGATGGAGACCTATCGCGGCGTCATCCCCTTCGTCATCTCGGACCTGATCCGCACCGTGATCCTGGTGGCGGCGCCCTCGATCACGCTGGCGCTGGTCTGGCTGATGTTCTGACCGGCCGGGCGCAAGCCCCATCGCCGCCCTGCCCGTCCCTGATCGCCGTGGCCGGCGCGCATGAATCGGGCTTTACGGCGGGGCGCTGGGTTGTCATCGATGGCACCCGAACGAAGCACGAAAGGAAAGCCGCATGAAACTTCTGCGCTGGGGCCCGGCGGGGTCGGAACGTCCGGGGATACTGGACAAGGACGGGATCGCCCGCGATCTGACCGGGCTGGTGCCGGACATCGGCGGCGCGGTCCTTTCCGACACCGGCCTTGCGATGCTGCGCGCGCTCGATGCCACCACGCTTCCCGAACTGCCCGAAGGGGCGCGGCTGGGCGCTTGCGTCGCCGGCATCGGCAAGGCCGTCTGCATCGGCCTGAACTATGCCGACCACGCCGCCGAGGCCGGCCAGCAGGTCCCGCCCGAGCCGATCATCTTCATGAAGGCGACCAGCGCGCTTTGCGGCCCCGCCGACCCGCTGCCGATCCCGCGCGGATCGGAAAAGACCGACTGGGAGGTCGAGCTGGTCATCGTCATCGGCGCGCGCGCGAAATACGTGGACGAGGCAGATGCCCTGGCCCATGTCGCGGGCTACGCCGTGGGCAATGACGTGAGCGAACGCGCCTTTCAGTCCGAACGCGCCGGCCAGTGGACGAAGGGCAAGAGTGCGGACGGTTTCGGCCCGCTCGGCCCCTGGCTGGTCACCCGCGACGAGGTCGCGGACCCGCAGGACCTCAAGATGTGGCTGAAGGTGAACGGCGCGATGATGCAGGACGGCACGACCCGGACGATGGTCTACGGCGTCGCGCATCTGGTCAGCTACCTGTCGCAGTTCATGACCCTGCATCCGGGCGACGTGATCTTCACCGGCACGCCGCCGGGCGTGGGCATGGGCCAGAAGCCGCCGCGGTTTCTGAAAGCCGAGGACGTGGTCGAGTTGGGGATCGAGGGGCTTGGCGCGCAGCGGCAGGTGGTCGTCGCGGATGCGTGACCGATCGCAGGATCGAGCACACTGACCCGCGCGCAAACGCGCGAAGGGGTCGCGGGGCGGTGCGGTGCTCAAATTTGAGCACTTCGGCTAGGCACTGATATCATTCGATAAACGCGCGCCGTTAACCGCAACGAAACTTTTGGTCGACGCCTTTCGGAGTCGGGTGCCGCCAGCAGACGGCGCCCGCTTCCCTCTGGCGCGCGGATCGCATAAGCCGGGGGGCATGTCATCGCCACCCGCCCCCGCTGCCCGAACCGCGCCCGTCTTTTCCGACGATCAGGCAATGGCCTGGGACCGGCTGGCCGAGGTGCTGGCGAAGGCCGGCGTCCGACTTCTGGACGAGGAGTCCGATCCCCCCGACCCGGATGCCGCCGGCGCGGTGCTGGCGATCCTGGGCAAGGCGGGCTCGGGCAAGACGATGCTGCTGGCGGAACTGACGCGCGCGCTGATCGCCGCCGGCGTGGAAATCGTCTCGGGCGATTACGAAGGCCGGCGACGGCGCGAACGGCGCACGCTCGCGATCCTCGCGCCGACCAACAAGGCGGCTTCGGTCCTGCGCACGCGCGGGGTACCGGCGACCACGATCCACCGCATCCTCTACACCCCGGTCTACGACCCGGAATACGAGAAGATCGCGGAATGGCTGGCCGGCAACGGCACGCGCCCCGACATGCCCGACCTCGGCGAGAATGCGCTCGACCGGGCCAAGGCCTTCTACGACCAGGTGCCCTCGATCCCCGGCGCGCTCGCCGCGGCGGGCCTGCGCGGCAGCGATTTCATCAAGGGATGGAAGCGGCGCGAGGACCCGCTGGACATCGGCTTCGTCGACGAAACCTCGATGCTCGACGCCCGCCAGTTCGAGGATCTGTCGGAAATCTTCCGCACGCTCGTGCTGTTCGGCGACCCGGCGCAGCTGGCGCCGGTGGGACAATCGGGCGAGATGGTGTTCGACACCCTGCCCGCGCCCGCCAAGGTCACGCTCAGCCGGGTTCACCGTCAGGCACAGGACAACCCGATCCTGGACCTCGCGCACGCCCTCTCCGACCCCGACCTCGATTTCGAGGCGTTCGAGCGCCGCATCGAAGCGCTATCGCGCACCGACGACCGGATCGTCTGGGCGCCGCGGGTCGATGCCGACCTGATGGCCCGCTCGCCCGTCCTCGTCTGGCGCAACGCGACGCGCATCCGCCTGATCCATGCCTTCCGCGCCGCCCACGCCGCGCCGGACGACACCCTGCTGCCGGGCGAACCGCTGGTCTGCGACGGGCTGGAACTGCCGCTCAAGCACCGCAAGAAGCGCATCGACCTGGAGGCGCGCGGCCTGATCAAGGGCGCGCAGGTCATCTACCTCGGGCCGGGGCGCAAGCCGGGCTTTTCGCGGCTGCATGTGATCGGCGCCGAAGACCCCCAGGTCTCGGCCGCGTCGATCATCAAGATAGAGCGTGAGGGCGACGAGGAACCGATCATCCCCTTTGCCGCCAACATGGGCGCGGCCTTCCTGCACGGCGCGGCGGTGACGATCCACAAGGCGCAGGGCTCGCAATGGCCGACGGTGCAGGTCTTCGCCCCCGACCTCTATGCCGCGGCGCGGTCGGGCCGCACCGAGGCCGGCATCGCCCTGTGGAAACGGCTGGCCTATGTCGCCATCACCCGCGCCGAACACCGGCTGCACTGGGTCGTGCGCAACCGGCTGGGCCGGCCGACGCGCCCGCTGGAAACGGCGGATCTGTCCGCCGCGCCGACACCGCTGTCCCTGGCCCCCGACGGCGACTGACCCCACCGCGCCAAAGTGGCGCATCCGCACCCCTCGCGACTTTCTCGAATCGCAGGGTTGACCCCTGTCTTTGCACGGGTCCAGAGTGCAGCGCCAAACGGAGGAAACGATATGTTCAAACGCATCGTGGTCCCGGTTGATCTGGCGCATTCCGACCTGCTGGCCAATGCGCTGGACACGGCAACCGACCTTGCAAAGCATTACGGCGCCAAGCTGATCTACGTTTCCGTCACGGCGGAGACACCGACGTCGGTGGCGCACAACCCCAAGGAGTTCGCCGACAAGCTGGCGAAGTTCGCCGCCGACCGGGGCGTGGCCGCCGGCATCGAGATCGAGTCGAAGGCCTACACCGCCACCGACCCGACCATCGATGTCGACGCGACCCTGCTGCGCGCCGCCGAGGACGCCGGCGCGGATCTGGTCGTGATCGCCTCGCACAAGCCCGGGTTCGCCGATTATTTCTGGGGCTCGCACGGCGGCCGGCTGGCGTCGCACGCGACGATCTCGGTCTTCGTCATCCGGTGACGCGCCCGGACGGGCAAGGACTTCGGCAGAAAACCGAAGCATCGACAACCATAATCAGAGGGAAGCACCATGTCAGACAGTAACGACGAGTCCGACAACGTCACGAGCGAGGCGCTACCAGCCCCCGAGGGGGCCTCCGAAATCATCGATACCGAATACGAGATCGGCGAGCAGAACATCACCCCGCAGATCGGGCCGTTCGGTCTGGATATCCACAACCCGGTTTTCGTCATCTCCGGGCTGGTCGTCGTTGCCTTCGTTATCCTGACCCTGGCGTTCCAGACCCAGGTCGAGCCCGTGTTCACCGCCCTGCGCGGCTTTCTGACCTCGAACTTCGACTGGTTCTTCATCATCGCCGGCAACATCTTCGTGCTGGTCTGCCTGGGCATCCTCGTCTCGCCGCTGGGAAAGGTCCGCATCGGCGGCGCCGACGCGACGCCCGACTACAGCTATCTTGGCTGGTTCGCGATGCTGTTCGCCGCCGGCATGGGCATCGGCCTGATGTTCTTCGGCGTGCTGGAGCCGGTCTACTACTTCGGCACGCCGTGGGGCGATCAGCCGCTGATGCGCGACCTCGGCATCGTCGACGGAGAGCTTGCCGATCCCGCCACGGTCGAGGCCGCGCGCCGCATGGCGATGGCCGGGACCATCTACCACTGGGGCCTGCACCCTTGGGCGATGTACGCCGTCGTCGCGCTGTCGCTGGCGCTGTTCGCCTACAACAAGGGCCTGCCGCTGACCGTGCGCTCGATCTTCTACCCGATCTTCGGCGAGCGGGTCTGGGGCTGGACCGGGCATGTCATCGACATCCTGGCAGTCTTCGCCACCCTCTTCGGTCTGGCGACCTCGCTGGGCTTCGGGGCCAGCCAGGCCGCGGCCGGCATCGGCTTCGTCTTCGGCATCGAGGGGATCGGCGAAAGCGTCACCGTCGCCGTGATCCTGATCGTCGTGATCACCGCGATGGCGCTCGTCTCGGTGCTGCGCGGGCTCGACGGCGGCGTCAAGCGGCTGTCGGAACTGAACATGATCCTGGCCGGCATCCTGCTCTTGTTCGTCATCCTCGTCGGTCCGACGATGACGTTGGTGTCGCAGTTCTTCTCCAACCTCGGCGCCTATTTCCAGCAAATCCTGCCCCTGTCCAACCCGATCGGGCGCGAGGATGACGGCTACCGCCAGGGCTGGACGGCCTTCTACTGGGCCTGGTGGATCAGCTGGTCGCCCTTCGTCGGCATGTTCATCGCCCGCGTCAGCCGCGGCCGCTCGGTGCGGGAGTTCATCACCTGCGTGCTGCTCATCCCGACCATCGTCTCGGCGATCTGGATGACCACCTTCGGCGGCGCGGCGATCGAACAGGTGATCGCGCGGGCGAGCGAGAGCGCCGTCTTCGGCTACGTGATCGAGGCTTATGTGCCCGAGCTCTCGCTCTTCGGGATGCTGTCGGAACTGCCGCTCGCCGCGATCACCTCGACCATCGCGATCATCCTGGTGATCGTCTTCTTCGTCACCTCCTCGGATTCGGGCTCGCTGGTGATCGACACCATCACCGCCGGCGGCAAGATCGACGCGCCGGTCGTGCAGCGGATCTTCTGGGTGACGTTCGAAGGCCTGGTGGCGGCCGCCCTGCTGATCGGCGGCGGTCTGGTCGCGCTTCAGGCGATGGCGGTGTCGACCGGGCTGCCCTTCGCGCTGGTCCTGCTTCTGGGATGCGTCGCGCTGATCAAGGGGCTGATGGCCGAGCCGCGCTGACGCGCACCCCACCGTCCGATCGGCCCGGAGGTGACATCGCCTCCGGGCCGATCCATGTAAGACCCGCCCCCCCTCGCAAGAGCCGCCCCGATGATCCGCGCCTTCATCGCCCTTCCGCTGCCTGCCGAGATCCGCAGCCAGCTGGCCGTGACGCAGTTCCTTCTGCCATTGCCGCGTCCGGTGCCCCCGGCGAACATGCATGTCACCCTCGCCTTCCTGGGCGAGGTTCCGGAAGCCGTGCTGGAGGAAGCCGACACCGCCTTCGCGGCGCTGCGCGCGGCGCCGTTGACGCTGTCGGTCTCCGGCCTCGGCGTCTTCGGCGGCGAGAAGCCGCGCAACGTCCACGCAAGCCTTGCCCCCTCGCCGGCGCTGGACCATCTGCAGGGGCGTATCGTGCAGGCCGCGCGGCGCGCCGGCATCCGGGTCGCGGGGCGGCGCTTCGTGCCGCATGTCACGCTGGGCCGGATGTCCCCGGGACAGGTCGGCGCCCACGAACTCGCCAAGGCCTTCGGCGAGATCGGCGCGGTCGCCTCGCCGCCGTTCACGGTGGCCGAATTCGCCCTCTACCGCTCGATCCTGCGCGCAGACGGGCCGGTCTACGATGTCCTGGCCGAATACCCGCTGGGCGGCTGACCGCTTGCACCCGAAGCCCCGCTCGGACTAGGCTGGCGCGGCGTCCCCAGGAGGTGCCTCATGCAATGTGTCTTCGTCCAGTTCCGCTGCGTTCCGGGCAAGACCTATCAGGTCGCCGCCGACATCTATGACCGAGAGGTCGTGTCCGAGCTCTATTCGACCAGCGGCGAATACGATCTCATCGCCAAGATCTACATCCCCGAGGATCAGGATGTCGGTCACTACCTGACCGAGCGCCTTTTCGACGTCCCCAACATCTCGCGAACGCTGACGACCATGACCTTCAAGGCCTTCTGAGCCGCCTTCGCGCCCCACCTGACGCCGGCCCCACCTGCCCTCCCGCGCGGGCCGAAACGACCTGACCAGTTAGCACCAAACGCCCTGCGCGTGGCCCGTTCGGCCCGCGCGGACGCGAAAAACACGCCAACCCGCCCGCATGAGCCACGATATGTGGTATGCGTCATCGCCCCGACCACAAAAAGACCCGAAAATCGTGCGAAAGTCCGGGGGGCGAAAAACGTCGATTCTTTTCATCTGGCGCGATTTTTCGTTTCTGATTTTCGCGTGGCAGTCGTTTCGTGCAAAATTCAGACGATTTTCAGGCCCGAGGGCCGTGTTGTGCAAGCTTGCACACCCTCCACCAGCTGCATCGGCCCCCAGCTAACGGCGCGCGTTGCGTCGATCCCGCGCCCCCGGTTGACCGACAGAAACCGAGCCGCTACCCAGAAAGACACCATTCTGCGGGTATCGCCCCGGCCGTCTCTCGACGGGGCAAGGCAGATGTTCGACACCGGCCCGCGACCGCCGCAAGGCTGTCCCGGGCCCCGACCGGGAAGGAAGCGCGCTGATGTATGACACGATCCTGATCGCCGCGGCCCTCTTCGACGACGGTCGCACGACACGCGGTCTCGTCGCCCAGGCGCGCGCCATGCTCAACCCCGGCGGCCGCGTCGTGCTGGTGCATGTCCTCGACGAGATCCCCAAATACGCCGCCGCCCACATCCCGCAGGATCAGCGCAGCGCCCACGAACACAAGGTGCGCGACACGCTGGAAAAGATCGCGTCCGAAGTCCCCGACATGAAGACCGAGGTGGTGGTGCGCAGCGGCATGGCCTCGTCCGGCATCCTGGGGACCGCGAAGGAACGCAAGGCCGATCTGATCATGATCGCGTCGCACAAGCCGGGCCTGAGCGACTATTTCATCGGATCGACCGCGGCGCGCGTCGTCCGCCACGCCGAAACCTCGGTCCTGGTCATTCGCTAGCCGTCGCGTGCCAGGCCATCGACGCAATCCGCGCCGACAGATCAGTCCTGATCGTCCCGTTCGCCCGCCCGCGCCATCACCCGCCGGCGCGCGGCGCTGCTGTCGTGGTCGCTCAACCCCAGCAGCGGCGGCAGGCGCCGCAGCAGCGCGTCCTCGTGCGGGTCGCGGTGGTGATCGACCAGCACCACGTGCCACAGCGCCTCGATCAACGCGACGCGCTCGTGTTCCTCCAGCGCGAACTTGACGACACGGGTGAATCGCACAAGGTCGGCCGACCCCTCCTGCGCCACCTCGCCGCGTTCGCGCAACGCCGTGGCGGCGGCGCGGTCGAGGTCGAGCATGTCCTCCAGCAGGTGCCCCACCGCTTCGCGCTCGTCCGCGTCATAGCTGCCGTCGGCGCGCGCGGCCTCGACCAGCAGGGCGGCAATCGCAACGTCCGGTGGCACCTCGATGCGCGCGGCAGCCTGCGGGCGGAACAGTGATTTCAATGCGTCGATCATGCGGCCCTATATAAACGGCGGGACCGTTTTGTCAGCCCCACGTGTATCCGTCGCGGTCGGGCGTGGCGGTACAGAAAGACGGCAAAGGGGCCGCGGCGCGCTTCTGCGCACCGCGGCCCCCTGCGGTCAGCATCGCGCGATCAGGCGCTCTTCTGACGGTAGTTCAGTTCACGGATCAGGGCGCGCGCAGCCAGGGTCATCCCCGAGGCCTGCAGTTCGTCGATGCGGCGCTGAAGTTCTTCGTTGCTCTCGCTCATGGCCTTCTCCTTCTCATGTTTCCCAACTCCGTGTTTCCCAGGTTCGCGCGGACGACCACCACGGCCCCGGCGCATGGACCGGAATGGCGGCATCTTCCGCGACTGGCACGGATTGCCCGAAGCGGCGCGCAGGGCACGCATTCATCGCTCCGGAACCCGACCGACACGCAGGCGCGTCAAGGCCGGGCCGAGTGCGCGCAATATCGCCGCCCGGGCCGCGAATATCAACCCCTTGACCGATTCCGGCGCCCCGGGCCGTCGGCACCCTCCCGACAATCGGCCTTGACGCCGGACTTGACCAGCGGGCATGTCGTAGCGGCAGCGCAATCGGAACCGGGACGCAGGGGGTGCGTCCGGCCACGGGACCGGCGCGGAAACAGGACAAGGAGATCCGGCATGGCTCAATTCGACCTCATCGTCATCGGCGCGGGCCCCGGCGGCTATGTCTGCGCGATCCGGGCGGCGCAACTGGGCCTGAAGGTCGCCTGTGTCGAAGGGCGCGAGACGCTGGGCGGGACCTGCCTGAACGTCGGATGCATCCCGTCGAAGGCGCTGCTGCACGCCACCCACATGTTGCACGAAACGCACGAGAACTTCGAGAAGATGGGCATCATCGCCAAGCCCAAGGTCGACTGGGCGAAGATGCGCGCCTACAAGGACGACGTGATTGGCCAGAACACCAAGGGGATCGAGTTCCTGTTCAAGAAGAACAAGGTGACCTGGCTGAAGGGCTGGGCCTCGATCCCGGAAGCCGGCAAGGTCAAGGTCGGCGACGAGACGCACCAGGCGAAGAACATCGTCATCGCCTCGGGGTCCGAAGCCGCCAGCCTGCCGGGGGTGGAGGTCGACGAGAAGATCGTCGTCACCTCGACCGGCGCGCTGGAGCTGGAGAAGCTGCCGAAGAAGATGGTGGTGATCGGCGGCGGCGTCATCGGGCTGGAGATGGGCTCGGTCTACGCCCGTCTCGGCGCCGAGGTGACGGTGATCGAATACCTCGACCGGTTGATCCCGGGCAACGACGGCGAGGTTGCGAAGACCTTCCAGCGCATCCTGAAGAAGCAGGGGATGGAATTCATCCTCGGCGCGGCGGTGCAGAAGACCGAAGTAAAGAAGACCAAGGCCAGCGTCACCTACAAGCTGCGCAAGGACGACAGCGAACACCAGATGGAGGCCGATTGCGTGCTGCTGGCGACCGGGCGGCGCCCCTTTACCGACGGGATGGGCCTGAAGGAGCTGGGCATCGAGACCACGAAGGGCGGGCAGATCCAGACCGACAAGCATTACGCGACCAGCGTCAAGGGCATCTACGCCCTGGGCGACGCGATCGCCGGCCCGATGCTGGCCCACAAGGCCGAGGACGAGGGCATGGCGGTGGCCGAGATCCTGGCCGGACAGGCCGGGCATGTGAACTACGGCGTCATCCCCGGCGTCATCTACACCACGCCCGAGGTGGCCAGCGTCGGCGAGACCGAGGAAAGCCTGAAGGAGGCTGGGCGCGCCTACAAGGTCGGCAAGTTCAGCTTCATGGGCAACGGCCGCGCCAAGGCGGTCTTCCAGGGCGAGGGGTTCGTGAAGATCCTGGCCGACAAGGAAACCGACCGCATCCTGGGCGCGCATCTGATCGGGCCGATGGCGGGCGACCTGATCCACGAGATCTGCGTGGCCATGGAGTTCGGCGCCGCGGCCGAGGATCTGGCGCGGACCTGCCACGCGCATCCCACCTTCTCGGAAGCGGTGCGCGAGGCGGCGCTGGCCTGCGGCGACGGGGCGATCCACGCCTGACCCTGGGTGCGTTTGCCGGCGGGCGCCTCAATTTAGCGCCGCCCGCCGGTCTTGCGGGGGGGGTGTGCACGCGTGCACGGTCTTTCAAGACCCTGTTTTCAGACAGAAATCTGCGCACGTTAACCGCAATGAAACTTCCGGAAACGGCCCCCGGCGGGGCCTTCCGGCGGACATGGCGGCGTCGTCAGGCCGACCGGCGCGCAAGCCGCCCCCCCAGCCCGGCGAGGACGCTGGCCATCAGGAACCACAGTGCGATGCCGTAGCTCTGCTGCGGGAAATCGAGGCCGAGGTCGATCAGCGCGCCGGTGATCCAGGGCCCCAGCGCGGTGCCGAGGACCATCACCGCCGCCAGCATCGCGCGGATCGAGCCGAGGTTGCGCGTGCCGTAGGCTTTGGCCCAGAAGGTCGAGGTCATCGTCACATGCGCCCCCTGCGTCGCGCCCATCAGGATCATGGCCATCGCCGCGGTGCGCGTTTCGCCGGCAAGCGCGAAGACCAGGTAGCCGGCGGCCAGCGGCAAGAGGTAGACGGGCGCCAGCCGTGTGCTGCCGAACCGGTCGACCAGCACGCCGGCGACCAGCATGAAGCCGACGCTGGTCGCGGTGAACAGCGGAAACAGCGCCACCAGTTCGACATGCGCCCAACCCTTCACCTCGGCCAGATGGACCTGGTGAAAGAAGAAGGCGGTGTTCCAGGCCGCGGGTCCCAGCAGCGCCGGGATCATCAGCCAGAACAGCGGATGGCGCAGCACCTCGCCCCGCTGCCACATGCGACCGCCCATGCCGGCGCTGCCTTCGTCAGCTGCAAAGGATTGCGGCGTGCGCTCGCGCCGCAACAGCGCCCAGAGGATCGGCATCAGCACGCAGAGCGCCATCGCCGCCACCACCCACAGCATCCGCCAGTCGAAAACGCCCAGCAGCGCCACGAAGGTGATCGGCAGCAGCGCCTCGCCGGTGGCGACGCCCAGGCCGGCGACCGACACCGCCCGCCCACGCGTCGCCACGAACCAGCGCGCCATGGCGACCATCGCCGAATGCCCCATCAGCCCCTGCCCGAAAAGGCGCAGCAGGAACAGCACGCCCAGCAGCATCCAGACCTCGGTGATCACCGACATCAGCATCGCGGCGCAGATCAGGCCCAGGATCACCGCCAACCCGATGTAGCGCACGCGGAAGCGGTCGGTCAGCGACCCGGCATAGACCATGACCGCGGCCGAGGCGGTGGTCGCCAGCGCGTAGATCGCGCCCCAGCTGCCATGCGTCAGGCCGAAGGCCGCGCGGATCTCGCCGGCGAAGACCGCGATGAAGAAGGTTTGCCCGAAGCTCGACCCGAAGGTCAGCAGGAAGCCCGCGGCAAGCCAGGGCGCGTTCGCCCGCAGGAAATGCGCGATCCCCGGCACCGGCGTCCCTATCCGGCGCAATCGACGCAGCGCACCAGCGTCGGGTCCAGATCAAGCCGGCCGAAGCCGATGAAGTCGCCGCAATCCTCGCAGAAGCCGAACTCGCCTGCCTCCATGCGCAACAGCGCCGCGGTGATCGCGCGCCGGCGCGCGCCGCGCCGGGCCTCCAGCGCCGCGGCCATGGCCTGCTGCTGCATCGCGTCCATCCGGCTCAGGCGCCCGACGCTCTGCTGGTCCAGTTCCACCGGGCGACGCGTGTCGCTTGTCTCGCCCGACTGGGCGCGCAGCGCGGTCGCATCGGCCTCGAGCCTCGGACGATAGCGCCGTTGCAGGTCTTCGGGGAACGGGTCGGTCATGCCGGCATTCCGATCAGATGCTTGCGCCCGGCGCAAGAGGCACGATGCGGGCGGTCCGGCGCCGGTCAGAGCCGGGGCGCGTGGTGCAGGATCACCGGCACGACGAGGTCTTCCTCGTCACTAAGGTGGCGGTCGAGAAGCCGCTCGAACCCCGACAGCCGCGCCTCGAAAGCGCCGGCCGCGTCGTGGCTGCCCGGCCCGTCGATCAGCGCGCGCAGATAGCCGTTTGTCGCCTCGGCCAGCGCGTGCAGTTGGGCGTCCAGCGCGTGGTGATCGGCGTCGAGGATGTCGAAGCCACGCTCCAGCCGCGTCTCGGCCGCGGCGAGGACCGGGAAATAGTGCTGATCCTCGATCTGGTGGTGCCCCTGCAGATGCTGGATCAGGGCGCTCGCCATCCGGTGGACCTGCTGCGCCTCGGCCCTCGGGTCGCCGGGACGGTCCAGGAAAACGCGCGTGCGGCCCTGCAAGCCGTCCATGAGCTGGCGAAAGCCCAGGTGCCGCTCCAGCCAGAACCGCGTCAGCCCGTCGAAATTGCGGTGCGAGGTCCAGAGGTCGCGCGGATATTCCGCCAAGAGCACGCGCAGCGCGTCGGGCAGCCCGGTCCGGTTTGCCAGCGCAAGGGGGTCGTCTTCAACGGGTTCGTCTTCGGGGGGATCGTCGGCCATCGCCCCTACCTGCCACGCGCCGCGGGGCCAGACAAGGCGGGCTCAGGCGCTGCGGCGGGCGGGCGTGCCCTCAGTGGGCGTGACGCTCAGCCGGTAGCCGATGGCCTCGGCGACATGCGGCAGGCGGACATCGGCGTTGCCCTCCAGGTCGGCGATGGTGCGCGCCACGCGCAGCACCCGGTGATAGCCGCGCGCGGACAGGCCGAAGCGTTCGGCGACGCGGGTCAGCAGCGCGCGTCCCTCGGCGTCGGGGGTGGCGATCGCCTCCAGCAGCGCGCCTTCGGCATCGGCATTGACGCGCAGCCCGTCGCGGTCGGCAAAGCGCGCGGCCTGCACGGCGCGGGCGCGGGCAACGCGGGTGGCCACCTCGGCCGAACTGTCGCCCGACGCCGGCAGGTCGAGGTCGGAAAACGCCACCGGCGGCACCTCGACCCGCAGGTCAAACCGGTCCATGAGGGGGCCCGAGATGCGGCCCAGGTAATCCTCGCCGCATTGCGGAACGCGGGCGCAGGCGCGGGCGGGCTCGGCCATGTAGCCGCACTTGCAGGGATTGGCCGCGGCGATCAGCAGGAAGCGGCAGGGATAGCGGGTGTGGGCATTGGCGCGGGCCACGACGACTTCGCCGGTCTCGATGGGCTGACGCAGGGTTTCCAGCACGGTGCGCGGGTATTCGGGGAATTCGTCCATGAAAAGGACGCCGTTATGCGCCAGGCTGATTTCCCCGGGCTTCGCGCCGCGCCCGCCGCCGACGATGGCGGCGACCGAGGCCGTGTGATGCGGTTCGCGGAAGGGGCGCGCGCGGGAGATGCCGCCCTCGTCCAGCAGCCCCGCCAGCGAATGGATCATCGAGGTCTCCAGCGCCTCGGCCGGTTCCAGCGGCGGCAGGATGCCGGGCATGCGCGCCGCCAGCATGGACTTGCCCGAGCCCGGAGAGCCGACGAGGAACAGGTGGTGCCGCCCCGCCGCCGCGATCTCGAGCGCCCGTTTCGCGCGTTCCTGGCCCTTGACGTCGCGCAGGTCGCGCGCGGCGGGGCCGGTGCGCACCTCGCCCGGTTTGGCACGGGCCAGCGGCGTGCGCCCGGTGAAATGGTTGATCGCCTCCAGCAGCGTGCGCGGCGCGAAGACCTGCGCCGCACCGACCCAGGCGGCCTCGGCCCCGCAGCCCTCGGGGCAGATCAGCGCCAGATCCTCCGCCGCCGCCGCCATCGCCGCGGGCAGCGCGCCGACCACTGGCACCAAGGCGCCGTCGAGCGCCAACTCGCCCAGCGACACGCTGCGCTCCAGCTCCTCGGCCGGGATCAGCTCCAGTGCGGCCAGCAGCGCCAGCGCGATCGGCAGGTCGAAATGCGAGCCTTCCTTGGGCATGTCGGCCGGCGACAGGTTCACCGTGATCCGCTTCGGCGGCAGCGCGATCGCCAGCGACGACAGCGCCGCGCGCACCCGCTCGCGCGCCTCGGACACCGCCTTGTCGGGCAGGCCGACCAGCTGGAACGACGGCAGTCCCGGCGAGAGCACGCATTGCGTCTCGACGATCTTCGCCTCGACCCCGTCGAAAGCCACCGTGCGGGCCCTTGCGAGCATGATCTTCCCCTATCGCCCCGGCCCCCACGCATGGCGCGCAGCCGTTAGGAATCGGTTAACGAAGGCGCAAGGCAGCCGCGGATGAAGCCCGCGGTCGCGTCCAGCGTCGCCCGCCCCTCCGGCAGGACGGCGTGGAAGAACGGCCAGACATGCGGCAGATCGCCCGCCACCCGGATCTCGGCGCCGGGCAGGACATCGGCCAACCGCAGCGCATCGTCGCGCAGAATCTCGGTCGCCGCGACATGGACCAGCACCGGCGGCGGGTCGGGAAAATCCGCGAACAGCGGCGAGACGCGCGGATCGGCAGGATCGAGGCCCTGAAGCACCATCGCGCGCGCCTCCGTCATGCGCTCGGCCGGCAGGTAGTGATCGCACCGGGCGTTGCCGTGCAGCGACGCGCCCGAAAGCGTCAGATCGGTCCAGGGCGAAAAGGCAAATGCCCCCGCCGGCGGCGCGCCCGCCCGGCAGAGATGCCCGAGCAGCGCCAGCGCCAGCCCGCCACCCGCCGAATCGCCCCCCAAAACCATCTGCCCCGCCGCCACCCCCTGCCCGCGCAGCGCCTGCCAGGCGGCCAGCGCGTCGTCAAAGGCCGCGGGCGCCGGATGCTCGGGCGCCAGCCGATAGCGCGGCAGCACAGCCGCAACCCCGGCCCGCCGCGCCAGCGCGCCGACCATCCAGGCATGCGTGCGCGGCGAGCCGGTGAGATACGCGCCGCCGTGGAAGTAAAGGATCATCCCCGCGCCGGCCTGCGGCGGATCGAGCCGCAGTGCCATGCCGCCCGCCGTGATCTCGCGCAGCGACACATCCCGCGGCGGCGGAAACACCCGCGCCGCCCAGCGGTCGAAGCGCGCGCGCTCCCGCGCCGGGTCATGGGCGCGCGCCAGCGCCGGCCGGACCGTGCCCCGCAGCACCGCCCGCAGAATCTTCGCGCGCAGGCTCACTGCCCTTTCGCGGCGCGCCTGCCCTCGATCGCGTCCCAGATCAGCCCGGCGACATTGATCCCGTCGAACCGCTCCAACTCCTGGATGCCGGTGGGCGAGGTCAGGTTGATCTCGGTCAGCCAGTCGCCGATCACGTCGATGCCGACGAAGACCTGCCCGCGCTCGCGCAGCAAGGGGCCTATCCTGGCGCAGATCTCGCGGTCGCGCTCGGTCAACTCCACCTTCGCCGCGCGCCCGCCGACATGCAGGTTCGACCGCGTCTCGCCCTCGGCCGGGATGCGGTTGATCGCCCCCACCGGCTCGCCATCGACCAGGATCACGCGCTTGTCGCCGTTCGATACCGCCGGCAGGTATTTCTGCACGATCATCGGCTCGCGCGAGAGGCCGGTGAACATCTCGTGCAACGAAGCCAAATTGCGGTCGGACTGGTCCAGCCGGAACACCCCGGCCCCGCCGTTGCCGTAGAGCGGCTTGAGGATGATGTCGCCATGCCGGTGCTTGAAATCGCGGATCTCGGCCAGGTCGCGTGCGATCATCGTCGGCGGCGTCAGGTCGGGAAACTGCAGCACCAGCAGCTTCTCGGGGTAGTTGCGCACCCAGAACGGGTCGTTGACCACCAGCGTCTGCGGAAGGATCAGTTCCAGCAGATGCGTCGTGGTGATGTAGCCCATGTCGAAGGGCGGGTCCTGGCGCAGCCAGACCACGTCGAACCCGGCCAGGTCGAGCAATTCCTCCGCGCCCAGGCTGACGTGATCGCCCTGCACGCGCTGCAGCGTCATCCGGCAGCCGCGCGCGACGACCCGGCCATTGTCCCAGGCCAGCCGCTCGGGCGTGTAGTACCAGACCTCGTGGCCGCGCGCCTGCGCCTCCTCGGCCAGGCGGAAGGTGCTGTCGGCGTCGATGTTCACCCGCTCGATCGGGTCCATCTGGAAGGCGATGCGAAGCGCCATGCGGCCTCCTGTCGGTTGGATCGGTCGCCTTGATGCACCGCGCCGGGGCCGGATGCAATCGGCCACAAGGGCCACCCGGCCCGCGCCCCCCACCGCCACAGGCACCGTTCCCCGCGGCCGCGCCACGGGGCGGGTGGGTGGGCGTGGCGCGGCCGCGGGGAACGGGATGCGCCCGACGCCGCTCAGGCGCCCAGCGCGTTCTCGATCACCTCGACACGCCCCTGCCCGTCGACCAGCGCCACGTCGAACCGCGCCGGCGTCGCCAGCCCTGCGGGTTGCGCGCCCAGAAACTCCGCGCCCGCGGCCAGCAGTCGCGCCATCTGCGCCGGCTGCAGCCGATGCGCGGCGGCGGCCAGATCGCGCGCCCGCTTCACCTCGACCAGCACGAACCCCGCGCCGTCCGCCAGGATAAGGTCGATCTCGCCGCCCTGCCCGCGCCAGCGCGTGGCGTGCACCGCCAGCCCGCGGCCCTCGTACCAGCGCGCGACCTGCGCCTCGGCCATGCGCCCGGCCTGATGCGCCACCGCACCCCGCAACCGGTTGCCCGGGCGCTCACTCATCCCCCTGCCCCTTTTGCAGCGCCAGCGCCGCCTGGTAGACCTGCCGCCGCGGCAGGCCCAGTTCCGCCGCGACCCGGTCCACCGCCGCGCGCAGACTGTCCTGCGCCAGCGCGTCTGCCAGCGCCGCCTCCAGCGTTCCGGCGCCGACCGCCACCGCCCCCTGCCGGTCGGTCAGCACCACGACTTCGCCCTTGATCTCGCGCGAAGCCAGCGCCGCGGCCAGATCGCCCAAGGGCGCGCGGATCACCTCCTCGTGGCGCTTGGTCAGTTCGCGGCAGACCACCGCGTCGCGCCCGGCGCCGAAGATCGGCACCATCTCGGCCAGCAGCCGCGCCACCCGGCGGGGCGATTCGTAGAGGACGCAAGTCGCCGGGATCGCCGCCGCCTCGGCCAGGAAGCGCGCGCGGGCGCCCGCCTGCGCCGGCGCGAAACCGAGGAATGCGAAGCGGTCGGTCGGCAGCCCCGCCACCGCCAGCGCCGCCAGCACCGCCGAGGCGCCGGGCACCGCGTGCACCGCATGCCCCGCCGCCACCGCCGCGCGCACCAGCTGGAACCCCGGATCGGCGACCAGCGGCGTCCCGGCTTCCGAGGCATAGGCGACCGACCGCCCCTCGGCCAGCGCCGCCAGCAGTTTCGGGCGCATCCGTTCGCCGTTGTGGTCGTGATAGGCCAGCAGCGTCCGCCCGCCCGCCGACAGCCCGTGGATCTGCATCAGGTGGCGCAGGCTGCGCGTGTCCTCGGCGGCCAGCACCTCGGCCGCGCCCAGCACATCGAGCGCGCGCAACGTGATGTCGCGCGCCGCCCCGATCGGGGTCGACACCAGCCAGAGCCCGGGTGCAAGCGATGGGGCAAGCGGGGCGGAATCGGTCAAATCGATGTGGCCTCCTGGAACCTCGGCGGCGCTGATGCGTTTACTTCGGCCGGCAGGCTTCGTAATCTGGACCTGCCATTCCCGTTCGATCCCGGAAGGAACCCCATGTCTGCCGTTTTGTCTCTTGTCCGCTTCCTTGGCAAGTCCGCGCCGCTGCGCGGCCTGATCGCCCTGACCGGGATCTTCACGCTTGCCGCCTGCGAACCCACAGCCTTCGGCAGCGTCGGCGGCGCGCCGCGCGTCGATCCGGGCGCGCCGGTTCAGGTGGCGCTTCTGGTGCCGTCGGGTTCGGGCAGTTCCGGCGATGCGGTGCTGGCCGAAAGCCTTGAAAACGCCGCCCGGCTGGCGACGCGCGATCTTTCCGGCGTGCGCATCGACCTGCGGGTCTATTCCACGGCCGGCGCGCCCGGTCAGGCCGCGCAGGTCGCCGCCCGCGCCGTCGACGAAGGCGCGCAGATCATCCTCGGCCCGGTCTACGGGCGCGAGGCGCGCCCCGCCGGCAACGCCGTCGCCGGGCGCGGCGTCAACGTGCTCAGCTTTTCCAACGACACCTCGGTCGCCGGCGGCAACGTCTTTGTCATGGGCCTGACCTTCGAAAATACCGCCCGGCGGCTGATGAACTACGCCGCCAACCAGGGTCGCGGCCAGGTGATGGTGGTTGCCGAACGCACCGACGCCGGGCGCGCCGCCATCGACGCGGCGCGGCGCGCCGCCCCCGGCAGCGGCGCCAGCGTCGTCGCGGTCGAAACCTTCGATTTCTCGCAGCAGGGCGTGGTCGAGGCGCTGCCGCGCCTGTCGCAGACGGCGCGCGGCTCGGGCGCGCAGACGGTGCTCTTTTCCTCCGACACCGCCGGCGCGCTGCCGCTTCTGGTGCAGCTGCTGCCCGACAACCGCGTCGGCCCGCCGCAGTTCCAGTTCATGGGCCTGACGCGCTGGGACATCCCGCCCTCGAGCCTGCAGATGAGTGGGCTGCAAGGCGGCTGGTTCGCCAAGCCCGACCCGGCGCTGACCGCCCAGTTCGAACAGCGCTACCGCGCCGCCTACGGCAGCAACCCGCATCCGATCGCCGCGTTGGCCTACGACGGCATGGCCGCGATCGGCGCGCTGGTCAGCACCGGCCGCTCGGACGCCTTCTCGCGCACGGCGCTGACCCAGGGCTCGGGCTTTGCCGGGGTCAACGGCGTCTTCCGCCTGCTGCCCAGCGGCGGCAACGAACGCGCGCTGGCGGTCGCCACGATCCGCGACAACCAGGTGCAGATCATCGACAGCGCGCCGCGCAGCTTCACCGGGCCCGGCTTCTGATCGGACCCGGCGCGTGACGACAGGCTCGCCCGCCGCGACGACCACCGCCCCGCCCGCGCCGACAGCGGCACGGGCGGGCTTCGCCACCCCGCCCGCCCCGCGCGAGCCGCTGATCTGCGACCCGGTGCGGATCGTCGATCTGGACGCGCTGGACCGGGACCTCGCCGCCGCCCTGGACGAGGATACGGACAACCGCACCCGCCGGCTGGCCGTGGTCCGCGTGCTGGTCGAGGCGCTGCGCCGCGGGCACGACGCGCTCGACGCCGCGATGGCCGCCGCCCCGCGCGACGCGCGCGCCTTCGTGCGCGCGCAGACCTGGCTCACCGATGTCGTGGTCACCGCCGCCTTCAACGTCGCCAGCACCGCGCTGCACCCGCTCAACACCCCGACCGAGGGCGAGCGGCTCTGCGTCATGGCGGTGGGCGGCTACGGCCGGGCCGAGATGGCGCCGCATTCCGACGTCGACCTTCTGTTCCTGACCCCGTGGAAGGTCACCGGCTGGGCCGAAAGCGTCATCGAATCGACGCTCTACATCCTCTGGGACCTGAAGCTGAAGATCGGCCACGCCAGCCGCACCGTCGACGACTGTCTGCGCCTTGCGCGCGACGACACCACGATCCGCACCGCGCTTCTGGAAAACCGCTACCTCTGCGGCGACCGGCAGCTTGCCCGCACGCTCAAGGACCGGCTCTGGACCGATCTTTTCCCCGCCACCCATTCGCAATTCGTCGAGGCCAAGCTCGCCGAGCGCGCCGAGCGTCACGCCCGCCAGGGCGGCGCGCGCTACATGCTGGAGCCGAACGTGAAGGAGGGCAAGGGCGGCCTGCGCGACCTGCAGACCCTCTACTGGATCGCCAAATACATCTACCGCGTCACCCAGGCCGCCGAACTGGTCGCGCACGGCTTCTTCTCCGAGGACGAATACCAGACCTTCCGCGACGCCGAGACCTTCCTCTGGGCGGTGCGCTGCCACATGCACCACATCACCGGCCGCGCCACCGACCAGCTGACCTTCGACCTGCAGGTCCCGGTGGCCGAGCGCATGGGCTATTCCGACCATTCCGGCCGCCGCGGGGTGGAGCATTTCATGCAGGCCTATTTCCGCCACGCCACCAACGTGGGCGAACTCACGCGCATCTTCCTCACCGGGCTGGAAGCCCGCCACGTCAAGCGCGCGCCCGACCTTCTGCGCCTCCTGCGCCGCAAGAAGAAGGTCCGCCCCGGCTACAAGGTCGACCTCAACCGCCTCAACATCGCCGATCCCGCCGCCTTCCTCGCCGACCCCCTGAACCTCCTGCGCATCTTCGAGGAGGCCTTGCGCACCGGCCTTCTGATCCACCCCGACGCCATGCGCCTCATTGCCGCCAACCTCGCGCTGATCGACACCGACCTGCGCGAAACGCCCGAGGCGCAGCGCATCTTCCTCGACCTGATGCTCAAGCACGGCAACCCCGAACGCGGGCTGCGGCGGATGAACGAACTTGGCGTCCTCTCCGCCTTCATCCCCGAATTCGAGCCGATCGTGGCGATGATGCAGTTCAACGTCTACCACCACTACACGGTGGACGAGCATACCATCCAGTGCATCTCCACCCTCGCCCAGATCGAGCGCGGCGAACTGGTCGAGGAATTGCCCATCGCCTCCCGAATCCTCAAGGAAGGCGTCAACCGCAAGGTCCTTTATGTCGCGCTTCTTCTGCACGACATCGGCAAGGGCCGGCCCGAGGATCACTCGATCCTCGGCGCCCAGATCGCCCGCCGCGTCGCCCCGCGCCTGGGCCTGAACGCCGAGGATGCCGAGACCGTCGAATGGCTGGTGCGCCATCACCTCCTGATGTCCGACACCGCGCAGAAGCGCGACATCGGCGATCCGCGCACGGTGCGCGACTTCGCCCGCGCCACGCAGACCAAGAAGCGGCTCGACCTGATGACCGTGCTCACCGTCTGCGACATCCGCGGCGTCGGCCCCGGCACCTGGAACAACTGGAAGGCGATGCTGCTGCGCCAGCTCTACCGCGACACCGCCGATGCGCTGGAAAACGGGCTGGAGGCCGTAAACCGCTCCAAGCGCGAGAACGAGGCCAAGCGCGCCCTGCGCGAGGCGCTGGCCGACTGGTCGCGGTCTGAACTGCGCGCCGAGACCGGGCGCCACTACGGCCCCTACTGGCAGGGCCTCGCGACCGACACCCACGCCGTCTTCGCGCGCCTGCTGCTCGGCATCGGCACCGACGAGATCCGAATCGACCTGCACCCCGACGAGGGGCGCGACGCCACCCGCGCCTGCTTCGCGCTGGCCGACCATCCCGGCATCTTCTCGCGGCTGGCCGGCGCGCTGGCGCTGGTCGGCGCCAATGTCGTCGACGCGCGCACCTACACCACCAAGGACGGCTTCGCCACCGCCGTCTTCTGGATTCAGGACGCCGAGGGCCACCCCTACGAGATGGAACGCCTGCCCCGCCTGCGCCGCATGATCGAACGCACCTTCGCCGGCGAGGTGGTGGCGACCGAGGCGCTGAAAGATCGCGACCGCGTCAAGAAACGCGACCGCCAGTTCCGCATCCCCACCACGATCAGCTTCGACAACGACGGCTCGGACATCTACACGATCATCGAGGTCGACACCCGCGACCGCCCCGGCCTGCTCTACGACCTGACGCGCACGCTCGCGGCCAACAACATCTACATTGCCTCGGCCGTGATCGCGACCTATGGGGTGCAGGTCGTCGACAGCTTCTATGTGAAAGACATGTTCGGGCTGAAACTGCACACCAAGGTCAAGCAGGAGGCGCTGGAAAAGAAACTCCGCGCCGCCATCACCGCCGGCGTCCAGCGGGCGAACGGCCAGTGACGCGATGAGGCCGCGCCTGCGCGCCCCGGCCGCCGATCCCGGCAGGGCCAACGGCGGTCGCCCGCCCGCCGCGCCGAGGGTTACGAAAACCTTGCGATCACGACTTTTTTCGATCTGCGACAATATCTTGCGCGAATGCGCGCATGCGCGCAGCCCAATGTCTGCCGCCGGAGACCCGCCTCACCGCCCCGGCACGGCGACGAGCGGCGGTAACGGCGCGCTG
The DNA here is from genome assembly GCF_017811755.1 of Pararhodobacter sp. SW119. GTDB lineage: Bacteria > Pseudomonadota > Alphaproteobacteria > Rhodobacterales > Rhodobacteraceae > Pararhodobacter. The sequence goes on from NZ_JADDJF010000005.1 coordinate 24,848, forward strand.
ACCGCGCCCGCGCCGCGGGGCGGGTGGGTGGGCGCGGCGTGGGCGCGGTCAGCCCCGACGCCACAGCCCGACACCTGCGCGCAGCCCGGCCCATGACCCCCATCCGCCTGATGCGCAGCTTCGCCACGGTCGGCGGCTGGACGCTCTTCAGCCGCCTCCTCGGCTTCGTGCGCGACGTGCTGATGGCGCGCTTCCTCGGCGCCGGCACCGTCGCCGACGCCTTCTTCGTCGCCTTTTCGCTGCCCAACATGTTCCGCCGCTTCTTTGCCGAGGGCGCCTTCAACGCGGCGTTTGTCCCGATGTTCACCAAACGGCTGGAATCCTCGAAAACCGAGGCCGAGGATTTCGCCCGCGATGCCTTCTGGCTGATGGCGAGCTTCCTCATCGTCTTCTCGGTCGCGGCGATGGCCGCCATGCCGCTTCTCGTCTGGGCGATGGCCGCGGGCTTCGGCACCGGCGAGCGGTTCGAGCTGGCCGTCGTCTTCGGCCGCATCGCCTTTCCCTACATCCTCTTCGTCTCGCTCATGGCGCTGATCTCGGGGATGCTGAACGCGACGGGCCGCTTCATCGCCGCCGCCGCCGCGCCGGCGCTCCTCAACGTCGCCTTCATCGCGGCGCTTCTGCTCGGCGCGCGGCAGGGCTGGCCCATCGGCCTCACGCTTTCCTCGGCGGTGCCTGTCGCGGGCGTGCTGCAACTCGCCGCGGTCTGGTGGGCGCTGCGCCGCGCCGGCTTCCGGCTGCGCTTCCGCCGCCCGCGTCTCACGCCGGAACTCAAGCGCCTCCTGATCATCGCCGCCCCGGCGATCCTCGCCGGCGGCGTCGTGCAGGTCAACCTGATCGTCGGCCGGCAGGTCGCCTCCTTCACCGAGAACGCGATCTCCTGGCTCTCCTACGCCGACCGGCTCTACCAGTTGCCGCTGGGCGTCGTCGGCATCGCCGTCGGCGTGGTGCTGCTGCCCGAACTGTCCCGCCGCCTGCGCGCCGGCGAGGAAGCGGGCGCCCGCGACGCGCTCAGCCGCGGCATGGAATTCGCGCTCGCCCTCACCGTCCCCTCGGCCGTGGCGCTGGTGGTCATCGCCCAGCCGATCGTCTCGGTCCTCTTCGAACGCGGCGCCTTCGGACGCATGGACGCGGTGAACACCGCGCTGGCCCTCGCCATCTACGGCGCCGGCCTGCCCGCCTTCGTCCTCCACAAGGTCCTCCAACCCCTCTACTTCGCGCGCGAGGATACCCGCAGCCCGTTCCGCTACGCGCTCAACTCGATGGTGGTCAACGCCGTCGTCGCGGTCGGGCTGATGCCGGTCATCGGCTTCGTCGCCGCCGCGCTGGGCACCACGCTCGCCGGCTGGACGATGGTCTGGCAACTCTGGCACGGGTCGCGCCCGATGGGCCCGGCCGCGCGCCCCGACGCCCGCTTCCGCGACCGGATCTGGCGCATCGCGCTCTCCGCCGCGGCGATGGGGGTCGCGCTCTGGCTCCTCGCCGCGGCGCTGGAGCCGATGCTCTACGGCCCCGGCCGGGCGCTGGCGCTCCTCGCCCTCGTCCTCGGCGGCACGGTGGTCTATTTCGGCCTCGGCATCGCCATCGGCGCCTTTCGCCCCGCCGACCTGCGCGCCGCCATGCGCCGCGGCTCGGGCTAAGCGGCAACCGGCGACAGGGGGGCTGTCTGCCCCCCTCGGCCTGCGGCCTCACCCCCCGAGGATGTTTTCAGACAGAAAATGCAGGAAGGTACACGGCGGCCGGCAAGTCTTGCCGAATTCCTGCGGCAGCGTTCGGAACTGCCATACGCTTGCCAGCCCCTTGCCATACGCTTTCCGGCACCCTGCCGGCGCTCAGCCGCGGTCCAGAAGCCGCGCCCGTAGCGCCGCCCAGCGCCCCGGCGCCATCGCCGCGGCCAACCCGAATCCGACAGCAAAAGCAGCAAGTTCCGCGATCCAGCCATGTCCGGATTCGACCATCAGCCCGAAGCCCAACCGCGCCAGCAACAGCGCCCCAATGATCCCGAACGCCCTCACCCGCGCCCCCCGATCCCCCGCCACCCGCCACCGCCACCACGTCAGCCCCCCGACCAGCCCGAAGACCATCGCCATGCCCCCGAAGAGCCAGCCCAGTTCGTGCGCGCCGAGTACCAGTCCGAAGGCCACAGCACCCAGTATCGGCGGCAGGAAAATCATCAGGAACAATCGGATAGAGCCCTGCGCCTCGCCATAGGCCTTGCCCAGCGCAGCGATCAGGACAATCACCAGGACCGCATGCAGCGGCCCGGCATGGACGAAGGAATAGGCCGGGTAGCGCACCAGGTGGAGCAGGGGAAGGCGCAGGTTTTCCAGCATCCAGACCTGCAACCCGGTCGAGAAGCCGAAGCGCTGCAACGCCGTCAGCCGCCAGCCCAGCGCCTCGGGCCCGCCGACGATCCCCTGCCCGCCCAGCCAGAGCACCAGCTCGATCCCCGCCAGCGCCAGGATCACCAGCCACACCAGCGCCGGCAAGGGATTGAGCGGGGAGGCATTCAGGTCGCGCAGCCGCTCCTCGCGCTCGTCCTCGGCCATGAAACCCCACTCCGCCGCGGGGTTTGGTTGACGCCCCGCCCGCCCAGCGATAAGCCAGCCGCGACCGCTTTTCCACTACGGAGTGACGTCGATGAACGACGCATCCCCCGATGCTTCCGCCAATGCCCGCTTCAGCACGCGCATCTTTTCCGGCATCCAGCCCTCGGGCGGGTTGACGCTGGGCAATTACCTGGGCGCGCTCAAGCGGTTCGTCGAGAAGCAGGACGAGGGGATCGAGGCGATCTACTGCCTAGTCGACATGCACGCGATCACCGTCTGGCAGGAGCCCGCCAGGCTGCGCCACGCCACGCGCGAGGCCGCCGCGGGCTTCATCGCCGCGGGCATCGATCCCGAACGCTCGATCCTGTTCAACCAGAGCCAGGTCTCGGCCCATGCCGAACTGGCGTGGATCTTCAACTGCGTGGCGCGGATGGGCTGGATGAACCGGATGACCCAGTTCAAGGACAAGGCCGGCAAGGACAAGGAGGCCGCGTCGCTTGGCCTCTACGCCTATCCGGCGCTGATGGCCGCCGACATCCTGGCCTATCACGCGACGCATGTCCCGGTGGGCGAGGATCAGCGCCAGCATCTGGAACTGACCCGCGACATCGCGATCAAGTTCAACCACGACTACGGCGTGGATTTCTTTCCGGTGACCGAGCCGCTGATCGAAGGGGCGGCGACGCGGGTCATGTCCCTGCGCGACGGCACGAAGAAGATGTCGAAATCCGACCCGTCGGACATGAGCCGGATCAACCTGACCGACGATGCCGACGCCATCGCGCAGAAGTTCCGCAAGGCCCGCACCGACCCCGACCCGCTGCCCGACACGCTGGAGGCGCTGGAGGGTCGGCCGGAGGCGCGCAACTTGGTGAACATCTACGCCGCGCTGGACGGCACGTCCCCGCAGGAGGTTCTGGTGGCGTTCGCCGGCCAGGGCTTTGGCAGCTTCAAGCCGAAGCTGGCCGAACTGGCGGTCGAAAGCCTGGCGCCGATCACCGCCGAGATGTCGCGGCTGATGCAGGACCCGGCCGAGATCGACGCGCTGCTGGGCCGCGGGGCGGAACGGGCGGAGGCGATCGCCGCGCCGATCCTAGAGCAGTGCTTCGAGATCGTGGGCATGGTCCGGTCGCGACGCCGTTGAGGGCGCGGTACGGAAGCTGTCCCAAGCCTGGAAACGGGGGGCGTGCGCCAGCGCACATTTCACCATGTCATTGATTTCTTGAAATAAGATATTTTTCGTTAACTTCCGGGAAACCCTTTTTTCCGGGCTTTCGAGCGGGGTACCGAAGATGGATTTCGTCGCCCTTCTGGGCACCAAGGGCGGACCGGCAATCCGCACCGGCGCGCCCATGCCGACCGCGTCGCTGCTGTCGCTGGGCGGCGCTGAAGCGGTGATCGATTGCGGGCTGGGAGTCACGCGCGGGCTTGTCGATCAGGGCGTTGCGCTGAAGGACCTTTCGCGCGTTTTCATCACGCATCTGCATTCCGATCATTACCTGGAACTGGGCCCGCTTCTGCACACCGCCTGGACCGCGGGGCTGAAGTCGCCCGTCACCGTCTGGGGGCCGGCCGGGCTGGCGGGGTACTGGCAGGGGTTCCTGGCCTCGATGCAGGCCGATATCGACCTGCGGATCGCTGACGAAGGGCGCCCCGACCTGCGCGACCTCGTCCGCTTTCGCCCGATCACGGCGGACGCGCCCATCGTCAGCGGCGGGCTGAACGTCACCGCCCTGCCCGCGATCCACCCGCCGCTGACCGAATGCTGGTCGCTGTCGTTCCGCGCGGCTGGGCGGCATGTGGTCTTTTCGGGCGACACCGCGCACAACCCCGCACTGGTCGAGTTCGCGCGCGGCGCGGACCTGCTGATCCACGAGGCGATGCTGGCCGAGGGGTTGGCGGCGCTGGCCGCGCGGGTCGGCAACGGCGATGACCGGCTGCTACGGCACCTGCAACGCAGCCACACGCTGGCCGCCGACGCCGCGCGCGTGGCCGCCGCGGCGGGGGTGCGGGCGCTGGCTTTGCACCACCTCATCCCCTCGGACGACCCGGACTTCGGCGCCGCGGACTGGGCGCGCGCCGTCGCGCCGCACTGGACCGGGCCGCTGCATCTGGGAACCGACGGGTTGTGCCTGCCCCTCGACTGACGAGGGTTGAAAAAGTCCAATCTTTCGGTCCGCGTGCTTGCCGCAGGATTTTTCGTCCCCGCCGGAGCAGCCGAGGCGGAAAACCGTCCCGTCCCCGCCCCGCCCCGCGCGCCGAAGCCACGCAGATCCGACGCCCCTGCCCCGCACCGGACAGATTGTGCAGCCCCGCCCTTTGCACTAGCGTCACGCCAGATCCGAAGAGGGAGCGCACCATGACCAAGACCCACGGCTTCGACACGTTGCAGATCCACGCCGGCGCCCGGCCCGACCCGGCCACGGGCGCGCGGCAGACGCCGATCTACCAGACCACGGCCTATGTCTTCCGCGACGCCGATCATGCCGCCGCGCTCTTCAACCTGCAGGAGGTCGGCTACATCTATTCGCGCCTGACCAACCCAACGGTCGCCGCCCTGCAGGAGCGCGTGGCGACGCTCGAAGGCGGGGTCGGCGCGGTCTGCTGTTCCTCGGGACACGCGGCGCAGATCATGGCGCTTTTTCCGCTGATGGGTCCGGGGCGCAACGTGGTGTCGTCCACGCGGCTCTATGGCGGCACGGTCACGCAGTTCAGCCAGACGATCAAGCGCTTCGGCTGGTCGGCCCGCTTTGTCGACACCGACGACCTGGACGCCGTCGAAGCCGCGATCGACGACGACACGCGCGCCCTTTTCTGCGAATCGATCGCCAATCCCGGCGGCTATGTCACCGACATCCCGGCGATGGCGAAGATCGCGGACAAGCACGGCATCCCGCTGATCGTCGACAATACCTCGGCCACGCCGTACCTGTGCCGGCCGATCGAGATGGGCGCGACGCTGGTCGTGCATTCGCTGACGAAATACATGACCGGCAACGGCACGGTGACCGGCGGCGCCCTCGTCGATTCGGGCAAGTTCGACTGGTCGGCCTCGGACAAGTTTCCGTCGCTCTCGGCACCCGAACCCGCCTATCACGGGCTGAAGTTCCACGAGACCTTCGGCAACCTTGCCTTCACCTTTCATTCCATCGCCATCGGCCTGCGCGATCTGGGCATGACGCTGAACCCGCAGGCGGCGCATTACACGCTGCTGGGCATCGAGACGCTGTCGCTGCGCATGGAACGCCACGTGAAGAACGCCGTGAAGGTCGCTGAATGGCTTGAGAAACACGACGCGGTCGAGGCCGTCACCTATGCCGGGCTGCCGTCCTCGCCGTGGTACCAGCGCGCGCAGAAACTCTATCCGAACGGCGCGGGCGGGCTGTTCACCGTGGCACTGAAGGGCGGCTATGACGCCTGCGTGAAATTCGTCGACGCGCTGGACCTGTTCAGCCATGTCGCGAACCTCGGCGACACGCGCTCGCTGGTGATCCACTCGGCCTCGACCACGCACCGGCAGTTGACGCCCGAGCAGCAGAAAGCGGCCGGCGCGGCGCCGAACGTGGTGCGCCTGTCGATCGGGATCGAGGATGCCGACGATCTGATCGCCGACCTCGACCAGGCGCTGGCCAGCGCCGGAAGCTGACCCTTTCGCGCGCATTTGCAGTCCCGCGGGCCCGCCCGCGGGGCTTTTTCCTTGCATCGGCGGATTCCCGCGTTAGGCAGGAAGACAATCGCCCAGCGGACTCGTCCGGTGCCAAATCCCTGTGATAAACGCGCGTCATGAAACCGAATTTCGCTTTGCGCCTGGCGCATGACAGTATCGAGCTTCTTCAGCGGACCTCTGCCGGCTGGCTTTCGGTCGGATCGGCGCGCATGGATGCCCCGGATCTGGACGCCGAGGTCACGCGCCTGCGCGACCATGCCCAGCGACTGGCGCCCGAAGGCATCACGACGAAGCTGATCATTCCCGGCACCGAATTGCGCTACGAGACCGTGCTCGCCCCCGGGCCGGACGATGCCGCGCGCAAGAAGCAGATCGAAGCCGCCATCGACGGTCTGACGCCCTACGGGCTGGACGAGCTGGCCTACGATTGGGTCGTGGAGGGCGATCACGCGCTGGTCGTGATCGCCGCGCAGGAGACCCTGTCCGAGGCCGAGGATTTCGCCGCGTCGCACGGCCTCAACCCGGTTTCCTTCGTCGCCGAGCCGTCAGCCGAGAGCTTTCTGGGCGAGCCGTTCTTCGGCCCCGCGCGCCATGCCGCCCGCTTGCTGCCGGCCGGCGGGCGGGTGCTGCCCGACATCGAGCCCGTCAAGGTCGTCGGCCGGGCGCGCATCCCCGCGGCGCAGACCGTGCCGCCCGCAGCTGCCGCGCCTCCCCCGCCGCCGGCAGCGAATCCCTCTGCCGGAGAAACGCTGCCAAAGCCCGCGGCGCAAAAGGAGAATTCGGCGGGCACGACCGACGCGAAAGCCAGCGCCGACGCGACACCCGCGACCGGGCGCCCGCTGCCGGATCCGAAGACGCCGCCCGTCCCGACCGCTGCGGCGGCGACCGCTGCGACCCCGCCACCGACCGAGCCGACGGAGCCCGCGATACCCGATCCGCGCAAGCGCCTTGCCGCCGAGGGCGCGGGCACGAAGTCGGCGCCGGCCGCGCCGCGCCGTTTCGGCGGCCTGCCCGCCCGGCCTGGCGGGAGCGACGCGTCCCGCGGCGCCATGAGTGACCTGGTCCGACGCCTGGGCGCGCGATTCCGGCGCGACGGCGCGACGGCAGCCTCCGACGCCGCCGCGAACGCTTCCGCTGAAGATCCCGCGACCCCCGGCGAAACGCCCGCGGAAAGCCCGTCCACACCCACCTTCGCTTCCCGCCGGAAGGTGGGGCCGGCGCTGGTTTCCAGCCGTCCGGCCGCTGACGCGAAGGCCGAGGCGGGCGGGCGCATCGCCGTCCTGGCCGGCGCCGCCGAGGCCGGTGGCACAAGCCGCGCCCGCAGCGCGATGGCGCGGATGGGCGAAACCCTGCGCCGCCGCGGCCGGCCCGAAAAGCCGCCCGAAACCGCCGCAGCCGGCGGGGCGACCGCCCGCAGCGAGGCGACGCCATCCAGACCCGGCGACCAATCTGCGAAAACGGTCACCGCCAAAACCGGCGGCGACCAGCCGCGAAGCAGGGACTCGGGCAAACAGACCAATACGCTCGACCGCGCCCCGGCCCGACCGCCCGCGCCGGTCGACGCGATAATCCCGGCCTCCCGCCCCCCGGCGAGCGAGCAGGAAAAGGCGCGCGAGGCCGAGGCGCTCACGATCTTCGGGGCGCGTTCGGGCGAAAGCGGCGGGCGCGACTTCAACCGCCGCGGCCTGGTGTTGACCGCGGGCCTTGTCGTCCTGCTGGCGGCGCTGGGTATCTGGGTGGCCTATTTCGCCGCCCCGCCCGAGTCCGAGTTCGCCGAGCTACCCGCCACGACCGAGGTTCCCGCCGATCCGGTCACCGCCCCGACCGCCCTGATCGAGGCGACGCCCGATTCGGTCGCGGACGAAGCACCGGCCGCACCGGTCGCGGAAGAAACGCTCGCCGCGCCCGCCGACGAGGCACCCGTCGACGCCCCGCTCGCCGCCGACGACCGGATGGAAGCGCTGGTCGAGGAGGCGCTCCGCCAGGGCGAACCGGCCGCGGGATTCGCCGATCCCGACGCTGCCGAAATACCGGCAGAGGCCGCGGAAACCGGCACGCCGGGCACCCCCGCGGACCGGCCGGTCGCCCGGCTGGCCTTGCCCGGCCCGCTCGAACGCCCGGTGATCGAACTTCCGCAGCTAGTCAGCCTGCCGCCGCCGCCGCCCTTCGGCACCGAAATGCAGCTGGGCGACGATGGGCTGATCGTCGCCACGCCCGAAGGCGCCATCACGCCCGAGGGGGTCACGGTCTTCACCCGGCTGCCCGCCGCCGTGCCGCCCGACCGCCCCGAGATCGTGGTGCCCGAAACCGACGCCGCGCCCGAGGCGGAGCCCGACGCGGCCGAGGTCGAGGATGCCTCGGCCTCGCAGGCGGTCGCCCCGGCGGCGGCGCGGGAAACCGCCCTCCTTGATCTGCCCGCCTTCGAGCTGCAGGTCGACGTGACGCCGGGCGCCAATTCCGCCCTGGCCGGGTTCAGACCCGTGCCGCGCCCGGTCGGCGAAGAACCTGTCGCCGGCATCGAGGAAGCCCCGGCCACGGCGCCCGCGGAGGAAGAATCCCCGGTTTCGGAGAGCGCGGAGGGCACGCGCCTTGCCTCGGCCCCCGCCGGCGCGATCGAATTGGCGGCGCTGCGCCCGGCCTCGCGCCCCGACTCGCTGGTCCAGACCGCCACGCCCCCGGCCGAGCCGGAGATCGACCTCGAATCCGCCACGCCGCAGGCCGTCGCGCGCTCGCTGCGCCCCAATGCCCGCCCGCAGGGTTTTGCAAGCAGCGTGCAGCGGGCCATTGCCGCCGCGACCCAAAACCAGCCGGAACCGGCCGCGGCGCCCGCTGCGCCGGCCGCCCCGGCGCAAACCACCGCCACGCAACCCCGGATCCCGACCTCGGCCTCGGTCGCGGAAACCGCCACCCAGCGGCGCGCCGTCAACCTACGCCGCGTCAACCTGATCGGCGTCTTCGGGTCCCAGTCGAACCGGCGCGCCCTGGTGCGCATGCCGAATGGCCAAGTTCTGCGCGTGCAGGTGGGCGACACGCTGGACGGCGGGCGCGTGTCCGCCATCGGCGACACCGAACTGCGCTACGTGCGCGGCGGGCGCAACCAGATCCTGCGGGTCGGCCAGAGCGGCTGAAAGCCCGCCGTCCGCGTTTTCCCCGTTGCAACCGATGGTGCGATTGTCCGCCGCTTCGGCAATCGCTATGGTGGCGCGCTGCAAACCGGTGAAAGGGTTCACATGTCGCTGCGCGATCGATTGGCCAAAGACCTGAAGCAGGCGACCAAGAACCGGGACGCGCTGCGCACCTCGACCTTGCGGCTGATCAACGCGACCATCAAGGACCGCGAGATCGCGCGCCGGGTCGACGACGACGCGCAGGAAATATCGGACAGCGATATCGTCGCGATCATCAGCCGCATGGTCCGGCAGCGCCAGGAAAGCGCGCGCGCCTTCGAGGAAGGCGGGCGGATGGAACTGGCCGAACGCGAACGCACCGAGATCACGATCCTCGAAGGCTACCTGCCCAAGCAACTGAGCGAGGCCGAGATCCTGGCCGCCATCGAGGCCGAGATCGAAGCGACGGGCGCGGGCTCGATCCGCGACATCGGCAGGGTGATGGCGGGCCTGAAGGAACGCTATGCCGGGCAGATGGATTTCGGCACCGTCGGCCCGATGGTGCGCCGCCGGCTGAGCTGACGCCGGGCGCTACGCCCTGCCCTAGGCCGGTTCGCGCAACCGCGGCAGGATGCGCGACAGTTCGCCGTGCACCGCCAGGCGTTCCTCGGGCGTGAGGAACGCCCCCAGTTCCACCGCCCGGGTTCCGCCGGTCAGCGTCAGGTATTGTTCAACCGGGCCGCCGCGCGGGGCAAGATGCAGCCGGACCCAATGCGGATCGGCCTGCCATTCGCGCACCGCATGGCGCGCCTCGGTCCGGCGCAAGCGCACCGCGCCCTGCGAAAGATCCAGCTCCTCCAGGATCGCGCGGTCGCGCCAGTTGCGGCGGATCGCGATCCAGAGCCCCCAGAGAGCGATACCCGCAAAGGGCAGCAAGCCCCAGAGGACCGGCTGGCCGAGCACCGCCAGCAGCGGCAGCGCCAGTGCCGCCGCGCTGACCCCGATGACCGAGGCGAAGCCGCGCGCCTGCAGCGCATTGTGCGGCCAGAGGCGCAACTGCCAGTGCATCGGTTCGGGACTGGTCAGCGAATAGGGCATGGCGAAAAAATAGCTGCCGCTGGGGCAAAGAAAAGACGCCCCGCCGCATCGCAAGGCCGGCGCGGCCACCCGAAAACGCGGGCCGCTCCGGCCGGAAAAACGGCCCCGAAACGCCGAAGGCCCCGGGCATCGCCCGGGGCCTTCGCTGTCGTCGTACCGGTCAGTGCGCCGGATGCTTGTCCCATTGCTCGCGCTTCGGCAGCGTCTCGAACGTGTGCTCGGGCGGCGGGGTGGACACGGTCCATTCCAGCGTGTCGGCGTGCTCGTTCCAGTAGTTGTTCGCCGTGATCCGCCGGCCATAGAGCAGCGTCCAGGCGATGATCCCGATGAAGAACAGGAACGACGCGAAGGCGAGGAACGCCCCCATCGAGCTGATCCAGTTCCAGTAGGCAAACGCCTCGGGGTAGTCGATGTAGCGGCGCGGCATGCCCTGACGGCCCAAGAAGTGCTGCGGGAAGAAGGTGATGTTCGAGCCGATGAACATCATCCAGAAATGCAGCTTGCCCGCCCATTCCGGGTACTGCCGACCGGACATCTTGCCGAGCCAGTAGTAGATCCCGGCGAATAGCGCGAAGACCGCCCCCAGCGACATCACGTAGTGGAAGTGCGCCACCACGTAGTAGGTGTCGTGATAGATCCGGTCGACCGGCGCCTGCGCCAGCACGATGCCCGTGACGCCTCCCGTGGTGAACAGGAAGAGGAACCCGAAGGCCCACAGCATCGGCGTCTCGAACGTCACCGATCCGCGCCACATGGTCGCGATCCAGCTGAAGATCTTGATCCCCGTCGGCACCGCGATCGTCATCGTCGCCAGCATGAAATAGGTCTGCTGCGTCAGTGACATGCCAACCGTGTACATGTGGTGCGCCCAGACCACGAAGCCCAGCACCGCGATCGCGATCATCGCCCAGACCATCGGCAGGTAGCCGAAGATCGGCTTGCGCGAGAAGGTGGCGATGACGTGGCTGATGATGCCGAAGCCCGGCACGATGATGATGTAGACCTCGGGATGGCCGAAGAACCACAGGATGTGCTGGTATAGCACCGGGTCGCCGCCCCCTGCGGGGTCGAAGAAGGTGGTGCCGAAGTTGCGGTCGGTCAGCAGCATGGTGATCGCACCCGCCAAGACCGGCAGCGCCAGCAGGATCATCCAGGCGGTGATGAAGATCGACCAGGCGAACAGCGGCACCTTGAACAGTGTCATCCCCGGCGCGCGCATGTTCAGGAAAGTGGTGATGATGTTGATCGCGCCCAGGATCGACGAGGCGCCCGACACATGGACCGCGAAGATCGCGAAATCCATGGCGAATCCGGCCTCGTACGTGGTGCTCAGCGGCGGATAGAGCACCCAGCCGACGCCCGCGCCCGTGCCCAGGTCCCCGCCCCCGCCCGGCGCGAAGAGCGAGCAGACGGCCAGCGTCGAGCCCGCGACATAGAGCCAGTAGCTGAGGTTGTTCAGCCGCGGGAACGCCATGTCCGGCGCGCCGATCTGCAACGGCATGAAGTAGTTGCCGAAGCCCCCGAACAGCGCCGGAATGACCACGAAAAACATCATCAGCACGCCGTGCGCGGTGACCAGCACGTTCCACAGATGCCCGTTGGGCGTGCAGTCGCCCTGGCTGATCAGCCGCGCGCCCTCGGCGCACATGAACTGAACGCCGGGCTCCATCAACTCCATCCGCATGTAGACGGTGAAGGCGACGGCGACAAAGCCGACCACCCCCGAGGTGACCAGATAGAGGATACCGATGTCCTTGTGGTTGGTGGACATGAACCAGCGGGTGAAGAACCCCCGCGTATCCTCGTGTTCCGGCGCGGCTGCGTTGGCCATGCGTTGCTCCCGTTCCCTTGCGACGTCTTGTTGCTGCGCCCCGCAGCGGGCACCGCATCTGCCGACTAATTACTCCGGCTTGCACCCGCCGGCAACGCCCGACTTCGCCCTGCGACAAGAAAACAGGCTTTTGCAAGGGCCTGCCTGCGTCATTCCGCCGCAGAATCTTGGATCGGCTTGTGCCGCGCGGCCCTGCCGGCAGGATATGACTGTTCCAGGTCGCGACTGTCGTGGCGCGCCGCGCGCGCCCCGGTCAGGCGGGCAGATCCGCGCGGGCCGGTTGTGGAAAGGCCAGCGGAAAGGTCGCCTTCAGCGCCTCGTCGACATCGTCCAGCGTAACCGGCAGGCCCAGGTCGACCAGGCTCGTCACCCCGTGGCCGCGGATGCCGCAGGGCACGATGCCGTCGAAATGGCTCAGGTCCGGCTCGACGTTGATGGCGATGCCGTGGAAGCTGACCCAGCGCCGCAGCTTGACGCCGATGGCCGCGATCTTGTCCTCGCGCGGGGTGCCGTCGGGCATCGGCGCTTTGTCGGGCCGCACCACCCAGACGCCGACACGCCCCGCCCGGCGTTCGCCGCGCAGGTTGAACTCGGCCAGCGTGCGGATCACCCAGTCCTCCAGCGCGCAGACGAACTGGCGCACGTCGCGCCCGCGGCGGTTGAGGTCCAGCATGACATAGGCCACCCGCTGGCCCGGCCCGTGATAGGTGTACTGCCCGCCGCGCCCCGCGACATGGACCGGAAAGCGGCCGGGATCGACCAGATCCGCGACGCGGGCCGAGGTCCCGGCGGTATAGAGCGGCGGATGCTCCAGCAGCCAGACGGCCTCGGGCGCGGTGCCGGCGGAAATGGCGGCGACGCGCGCCTCCATCGCCTGCAGCGTGGCGGCATAATCCGCAAGTCCTTCAAGCCGTTGCCATTCCATCCCAGAACCCTTCACCGCCGCCCGCGCCACACGCGGCGAAAATCTACTGCGCCCGGCGCCGGGGTCAATCCCGGCCGCACACGGAACGCTTGGCGGATTTCGGCCTCCGTGGTAGTCTTGAAACATTGTTTATCCGGGGGAACCTTGACATGAAATTCAATTTCGCGACGGTCACCATGCTGGCAGCCGCCCTGGGCATGGCGCAGACCGATCAGGCCGAGGCCGACGCCTTCGTCGGCGGACTTCTTGGCGGCTTCATCGGCAGCGCCGTCGGTTCCAACATCCGCACGCAGCCGCGCCAGCGCGCGACGCGGACGCGTCCTGCCACCAGAAACACCTATCAACGCGAACAGAATCGGCAGGTTCAGGTCGCGCTGAACCATTTCGGCTTCAACGTCGGCGCGGCCGACGGGGCGCTGGGACCGCGCAGCCGCGCCGGCATTTCCCAGTACCAGGGCTACCTGGGCTTCGGTCCGACCGGCCATCTGAATGACTTCGAACGCAACATCCTGATGACCGCCTACCAACGCTCGACCATGGGCGGGCCGCAGGTGGCGCGGGTGGTGGCGAATCACCGCGATGGCATGCGCGGCCTTCTGGCTGTCGTCCGGGACGAATTCAGCGGCGGGCGCACCGCCGGCAGCAGTGGCGGCGCCTACGGCCTGCCCGCCGCGGTCGCCGACGCGGTGGACGAAATCGCGGCAAGCTCCGATCCGACCGCCGAGCAACTGGTGCAGCGTTCGGGCTTCATCCAGCTCTCGGACCTCAACGGCGACGGGCGCACGGACTATATCCTCGACACCTCGGTCACCGGGTCGGCCTTCTGGTGCAACGCGCAGTCCTGCGCCGTGAAGGTCTTCGTGTCGACCCCCGATGGTTACGTTCGCAACGACTTTCAGGCCTTCAACGTGACGCCCGCGATGTTCGACTGCAACCGCGGCAATTGCGAACTGGATCGCGGTGGCGCCACCACGGTCGCGGCCGCCGCCCCGGCCGAGCCGCCGTCCTCGGACGAGGCCGGCTCGGCGCCGGTCGCCACCGCGCAACCCCGCGTCCAGAACCCCGAGGCCAGCGCGCCGGCCATGCCCAGCTTCTTCGGGCAGGCGCAGACGCAGCAGGTGTCGCTCGCGTCGCATTGCAATCGTGTGGCGCTGGTGACCAACGCCAATGGCGGCTTCACCACCATCGACCGGATCGAGGATCCGGTCTTCGCCATGAACGAGCAGTTCTGCCTGGCGCGCACCTTCGCCATCGCGGATGGCGAGGCGATCATCGCGCAGATCCCGGGCGCAACGCCGCAGGCAGTTTCGCAACAGTGCGAGACGCTGGCGCCGCTGCTGCAGCAGCACGTCGCCGCCCTGTCGCTGGAGCCGCGCGAGGCGGTGATCCGGCGGGTCGCGGGCTTCGTCCTCGAATCCGGGCTTGGCGCCGATGACATGGCGGCCACCGCCCGCGTCTGCCTGGCCAGCGGCTACCTGACCGACAACCTGCCCGTGGCGCTGGGATCGTCGCTGCTTCTGGTCGCCCTGGGCGAGGAAAGCTATGGCGAACTGCCGGGCCACCACCTGCTGCAGGGCATCGGCGCATCGCAGCGCGAGGCAATGGCGGTCGAATGGCTGCGCGCCAGCGTCCCGGCCGAGCAGACGGGCGCGACCGCCGCATCCTTCGCGCCCGGCCCCGACAGCCGCAACCCGCTGATCCACGCCGCGCTGGACCGCCTGACCGGGACCGAGGCGCCGGCCGCGGCCACCCCGGTGCCGGTCTTCAGCCTGCAGCCTAAGTCGGACTGAACCCGAAAGTGCCCAGTGTCCCGCCGGTCGACCGGCGGGACCGGCGGGACCGGAAGCGCACAGCGGCAGCCCGCCGGACGGCGCGCCGATTTCCCCGCGGGGAAATGCCGCCAATCGGTCTCGATTTCACCGCTGGGAAATGCCCGCTTCCGCTTCGGGTGCCCCTCGGCGATTTCCCCGCGGGGAAATCGCGGGGTTCCATCGCTTCCGCCCGCTACGCAAGACACGGCGAAGCGGCGGCGCGCTAGGCCGCGCCCGGCGGGGGTTGGGGCATGTCGTCCTCGGGCGCATCCTCGGGGGCGTCATCGCTACCCGGACCGTCGAACAGACCCATTGCAAGGCCCGCGATCAGGACCGCCGCGCCTGCGGCAAGCGCCTGCGGGCGCGCCAGCACGCCCATCATCGTCGATCCGGCCAGCGAACCCAGCATCGCCGAATAGGCCGCCGCGCGACCGGCGCGCTGCCGGCGCTCGGCCCGGTTGAGAAGGGCGAGGACGAGCAGCGCGAACAGCGCGAGCGCCGCGAAGCCCGCGGCGGTGACGCCCGCCGCGGCGACCGCATCGCCCTGACGGGCCAGCCAGATCACCAGCGCGACGACGCCGCAGGCATAGGCAGTCAGGCCCAGCACCGCGGCTAATGCGTAGATCGCCAGCGACCGCATCCGGGCCTTGCGATACCGCGCCACATCCTCGGCGGCCATGGTCCTGATCTGCTGGAGCAAGGGATGCATGGGTTTCAGCGCCGCAACATCAGCCCGAAAACCAGACCGGCCAATGCGGCCAGCCCCAGGACCTGGAACGGCTGCTCGCGCATCTTGCGCTTAACGCCAGCCTCCAGCGTCGATAGCTGGCGCTGCAGTTCCTCGACCGCCTCGAGCTCGGCGCCGCGCAGGCGGCTGCTGCCGTAATCGGCGACAATGCCGCCCAGTGCCGCCAGTTCGGACCGCACGCGGGCGATCTGCTCCTCGATCCTTGCGCTTTCAGCGGCGGCGTCGGCCTTTGCCGTCCCGGCGGATTTCTGCGATTTGCTGACCATGTTGGTTTTCCTTTTTTCAGATGTCCGGAAACAGGATAGCACCATTCGCGCCGGCTTTCACCGCACGGGTCAGAGCCAGCGGTGAATCGGCAGGTGCCCAATGACGAAGGAAAGCGTCCGACGCCCGGCGCCGGTACGCGGTTCCAGTTTCAGCGCCTCGCCGTCGTCGCGCTGCCAGGTGACGAAACGCCCCTCCAGCCCCAGGCTGAACGCCTGATCGGGCGCGCGGCAGCGGTCGAATTCCTCCTGCAGGCCACGCAACAGTACCGGGTCGTCGAAGACGATCCCCATCTCGGTATTCAGGAAGGCAGACCGCAGGTCGAAGTTGAAGGACCCCACGAAACCGAGGTTGCGGTCAACGATGAAGGCCTTGCTGTGCAGCATCGGCCGGGGCTCGTGCCGTGCCTGGACCTCGTGCAGATGCACCCCGGCGGCGAGCAGCCGCTTGCGGTACCAACGATAGGCCCCGTGCACCGTGACATGGTCGGCCACGGCCAGCGTGTTCGTCACCACCGAGACCTGCACGCCCTTTTCCGCCGCCTCGACCAGCGCCTGAACGCCCTCGCCCCCAGGCACGAAATAGGGGGTCATGATCTGCAGGCTGTCGCGCGCGCCGCCCAGAAGCGGTTGCAGCGCGGCCGGCAGCCAGCCGCGCCTTCCGGTGCCCAGGGCCTTTTCCGGCGGGTCGGCGACCAGACGCAGGGTGCCGGTCCAGCGCAGCGTGTCGAGTTGCAGCGCCGTCGGCACCTCGCCCGCCCCCAGCGCCCGCCATTCGCGCGCAAGCGCCGAGCGGCTGTGCTGGGCGAGTCGCGCGCGGAAGCCGGTCAGGTCGGAGCGTTTCTTTTTCCATAAAGCGGCGATCGGCAGGGCGTGGCCGTCGTTCCAGTAGCTGTCGAATACGCGCTCGGCCTCGCGCAGGACCGCGCCGGCCAGGACCAGGTCCAGGTCGCGGACATTCCGCCGCCGGCCGGTCGCGGCGTCGAAATAGACGTCGCCGACATTGCGCCCGCCGATCAGCGCCACTCGGCCGTCGACGATCCAGGCCTTGCTGTGCATTCGCCGGTTGTAGCGCACGAGGTTGAGCAGCATCTCGATCCCGCGCCGGAAGGAACCTTCGCGAGTGCGGATCGGATTGAACAGCCGCACCTCGATCCGCGGGTGGCTGTTGAGTGCGAGATACGTCGGATCGCGCCCCAGCACGTTCACGTCGTCCAGCAGCAGGCGCACCCGCACGCCGCGGTCCGCCGCTTCCAGAAGCGCCTGCGCCAGCAGCTTGCCGGTCAGGTCGTCGCGCCAGATGTAATACATCGCGTCGATGCCGCGCCGCGCCATGTGCGCGCTTTGCATCCGCTGGGCAAAGGCCGCGCGGTTGTCCATGACCAGCGCCGCGCCGCTTTCGCCAGGATGCGCGGCCTCCAGCGGCGCAAGGACGCGGTCCAGCGGTGCGTCATCGCCGGGCGGCAGCGCCGAGGAAGGCCCGCCGCGCGCCCGCCGGGCAAAGCGCCCGTAGGACCAGAGCGCGACCACCGAGGCCCCCACCACGATCCCTGCGATGACGGCGATCCAGATCAACCACAGGATCATTTGGGCAACATCATTTGGTCAACATCATTGCGGCAACCGCAGACGCGCCTTGAGCGGCAGATGGTCCGAGGCCTGCCGCGCCAGCGGCGTGTCATGCGTGACCAGGTCCAGAACCTCCGCGCGGTGGCAGCCGATGATGCGGTCCAGCGGCAGCACCGGCAGCCGCGCCGGAAAGCTGGCCGCCGTCATGGCCGAGCGCTTGACCGCGCGCAATTCCTTGCGCAACGGCATCAGCGAACAGCGCGCGCCCAGCCGCCATTCGTTCAGATCGCCCATCACCAGCGTCGGGCGCCCGTCCTCGGTCTGAATTTCCTCGGCCAGGCGGCGGGCCTGGATCAGCCGCGACTGGTGCAGCAGCCCCAGATGCGCCGCGATGACCCGCAGCGGGCGCCCCGCCACACGCAGATCGCAGACGATGGCGCCGCGCGGCTCCAGCCCCGGCAGGGTGATCGGGCGCACGTCCTCAATCTCGGCACCGCGGAAGAGCAGCAGGTTACCGTGCCAGCCATGCGCCGCGGTGCCCAGCCGCGCCGGCAGCGGTACGGGTTCCAGGCCCGTGCTTTCGCGAAGGCGAGCCAGATCGAATACGCCCTTGCGGTCGCCGAAGCGGCGATCAACTTCCTGAAGCGCGACCAGATCGGCGCCGATCTCGCGGATCACCTCGATCGTGCGGCCGGGATCGCGGCGCATGTCGGCGCCGACGCCCTTGTGCACGTTGTAGGAGCCGATCCGCAGGTCGGTCACGGCCGGACGCGGCCTGTCGGGTTCGTGCGCTTGCGCTTTCATGATTCCAATATGCGATGCGCCCGCGCCGCATTCAATCGCACACGACGCAGGCCGGCAATCGCGCCGAGCGCAGGGATGCCAGCCCACAACCGCGCGGCTCAGCTTTCCTGGCGCAGGATCTCGGTGATCAGCACGTCATGCACCACGTCGCCAAGCTCGGCGCGCGCAGCCTCGCGCAGCGTGCGGCGGAGCGTCAGAAGGGCCTCGCCGCTGGTATAGACCCCGTCGAACCCGCCGAGGTTGGAGTGGTCGAAGAGTGCCTGCAGGAAGATCGAGCGCATCCGCGCCTCGTGCCGCGCCAGCGTGATGCCATGGTCGGGCGTGAGTTCCAGCGCAAGGTTCATGATCATCATCGACCGCACGCTGCCTTCGCCCAGCACCGGCACCACGAAACGGTTGGGCAGCTGCAGCGTTTCCAGCCCGGTCGGCGGCGGGACGTAGTCGGGGGCGTCGGCCAGGGATTCGGCGTCGACCGGGGGCGGGGCCGGGCGCAGCATCCAGCCCGCGCCGGCGCCGCCGGTCAGCCCAACCAGGCCCAGAACAATCGGCAGGATCAGTTTCTTCATGGCCGCCTCAGAACGGAAGAAGGATATCGGCGATCTGCTGGCCGTATCGCGGCTGCTGCATCTCGGTGATCTGCCCGCGCCCGCCGTAGGAGATGCGCGCCCCGGCGATCCGGTCGTACGCGATCTCGTTGCGGCGCGAGATGTCCTCGGGGCGGATGAAGCCGGTCACTATCAACTCGCGCAACTCGTTGTTCACGCGCACCTCCTGGCTGCCTTCAAGACGCAGGACACCGTTCGGCAACTGCTCGATGATGGTCGTCGCGACGCGCAGGGTCAGACGTTCGTTGCGACTGACCGAGCCCGACCCCTGGAAGGTCGATGCGCTGTCCATGCCCACTGCGTTCGCCATGCTGGCGCCCGCGGGCAGGCGCTCGTCGAGGCGCTGCGGGATGCCGAAAAGCTGCGGCACGCCCATGCTCTGCGACCCGGTCCGCCCGCGCTGGGACGAGTTCGTGATCTCGGCCCGGTCGTCGATCTCGATCACCACGGTCAGGATGTCGCCCTGGCGGCTGGCGCGCCGATCGCCCAAAAGCGAGCGTTGCCCCGCCGACCAGAGCGAGGCGTCGTCGACGCCGCGCCGCGTTTCGGCCCGTTCGGGCAGCGGCACGTTGTAGAGCGCGCGATGCTCCAGCCGGGGATCGAGCGGCGTGAAGTCCGGCGCCCGCCCCACGGTCGAAAGCGGCTGGCACGCAGCGAGGGCCAGCGCGCCGAGAAGCAGAAGGGCAGCAGGGATATTGCCGGGCATTTCGGGCCTCTGCGGTTGTTGGGTGCCGGACGGCGGCGTGCCGGTTCAGGGCGTGACGTGGACCTCGCCGGTATCCGTCACCCAGCCGGTGACGGTACTGCGCGAGGCAAGGTTCATGATGCGGATGCTGTCGCCTTCGCCGCCGCGACCGAGCGCGCGGCCTTCGGCGCGAATCTCCAGGCCCCCGCGCCGAAAGACCAGCGGCACGATCTGGTTGCGCTGGACCAGCGCCGGGGGAGCAAGCGCCGACAGCGGGATCGGGCGGCCGGCATAAAGCGTGACGCGGGCCTCGAAGCCCACGACCTCCTCGGGCGACTGCGCCGCCCCCGGCGCAGCGGGACGGTCGACAAGCGTCACGTCCTCGGCCCCGATCAGGGTGTTGGCGCGCAAGGTCCGTGTCGCCAGCACCGACCCGGCCAGCGCCGTTCCCGGTCCCAGCGCGACGGTCAGGCACAGGGCGACGAGGACGCGCATCAGCGCACCTGCGTCGTGGCCGACATCATCTGGTCGGCGGCGGTGATCACCTTGGCGTTCAGCTCGTAGCCGCGCTGCGCCTTGATCATCTCGGTCAGTTCGCGCACCGCGTCGACCGAGCTTTCCTCCAGGTAACCCTGACGCAGGGTTCCCAGCCCATCCTCGCCCGGATTGGCGACGAAGGAGGGACCCGAAGCTTCGGTCTCCAGGAACAGGTTCGATCCCAGCGCCTCGAGCCCGCGTTCGTTGACGAAGCTGGCCAGCGTGATCTGGCCGATCATCTCGGGCGCGACGCGGTCGCCGAAATAGGCATAGACCTCGCCCTGGGCGTTGATCGAGAGCGAGCGCGCATCGGCCGGGATGGTGATGCCCGGCGCGACCTCGTAGCCGTCGGAGGTGACGATCAACCCCTCGCCGGTCTGCTTCAGCCCGCCGTCGCGGGTGTAGGCGGCGCGCCCGTCGGGCAGCGTGACCTCGATCCAGCCGCGCCCCTCGATGGCCAGGTCCAGCTCGCCGCCGGTGGCCAGGATCGCGCCCTGCGCGATCTGCATCGACACCGCCGCCGGCCGCGCACCGAGGCCCAGCTGCACGCCGGTCGGCACGATCGTGCCGTCCGCCGACGAGATCGTGCCGGCGCGGGTGTGCTGCTGGTAGTGCAGGTCGGCGAATTCGGCGCGCCGGGCATTGTAGCCGGTGGTCGACATGTTCGCGAGGTTGTTGGCGACGGTATCGACGCGCATCTGCTGCACGCTCATCCCGGTCGCGGCGATATGAAGGGCACGCATCTCAAATCTCCTTATCTGCCGAGCGTCTGCACGACATTGCGAATCCGCTCGTCCTCGCGGTCCATGAACGACTGCCCCAGCTCGTAGGCGCGCTGCACGGCGACCAGCCGGGCCATTTCGGTGATCGGGTTGACGTTGCTTTCTTCCAGGAAGCCCTGATAGACGACGGCCTGTTCGGCGGGCAGTACATCGCCCACGGGCTCCAGCAGCACGCCGGCGGCGCGCCGCATCTCGGTCGGGTCCGCCGGACGGACGAGGCCGATCTGCGCCAGTGGCGCGCCGTCGACCGACAGTGTCCCGTCCCGCGCGATGGCGACCACGCCCGCATCTGCCGGCACGAAGATCCGCGCCCCGCCCAGATCCAGCAGCGGGTAGCCGTCCGGGGTGACCATTTCGCCCTCGGCGTTGGTCTGGAAATGCCCCGCGCGGGTCAGCCGTTCGCCCTGCGGCGTCTCGACCTGGAAGTAACCGTCCCCCTCGATCGCCAGATCGAGCGCGCCGCCGGTCTGCGTCAGCGTACCCTGCGTCAGAAAGGTCTGCCGGGCGTTGGCGGCGGCCATCGACAGCGGCGACTCGATCGGATCGAGGCGGCGGACGAATTCGGAGAAGAGCACCCCTTCGCGCCGGAACCCCGTGGTCGAGACGTTGGCCATGTTGTTGGCCAGAAGCTGCAACTCGCGCAGAAGGCCGCTTTGGCGCGTGAGGCCAGTATAGCCGGCATTGTCCATCACTCAGCCCCCTATGACAAGTGGAATGATCTGGGCCTGGAAGAAATCGACAAGCGCGCCCGTCATGAAGCTCATCGACACCCAGAAGACGATCAGCATCGACAGCACCTTGGGCACGAAGGTCAGGGTCATTTCCTGGACCGAAGTCAGGGCCTGGAAAAGGCCCACGGTGACCCCGGCCAGAAGCGCCGCGCCCAAAAGCGGCGTGGACAGCAGGACGGAGAGCCAGAGCCCCTGGCGCATGATGTCGAAGAAGACCGCGTCGTTCATCCTGTCCCCCGTCCGGTTCCGGCTCAGACCGGCATGCGGAGAATTTCGAGATAGGCCTCGACCACCCGGTCGCGCACGGCGACCGTGGTCTCGACGGCCAGCTGCGCCTCTGACAGCGCAGCGACCAGCGCGTGCGGGTCGGCGCCACTGATCATCGTGTCCTGTGCGGCGGTTTCGGCGGACTGAAGGGTCTGCGCGAAGGCTTCGGCGAAGCGGCCCGCGGAGGTCTGCGCGCCGGCGCCACCGGCGGGGTCGGGCGCGGTCAGCGGCCGCGCCGCGCCATAGGAACGTGCGGCGAGAGTGGCGTTGATATCCATGAAAATGCTCCTTGGGCCTTATTTTCGCAGCAGCCCGATCAGGCTCTGCGACATTTGCCGCGCCTGATCGAACATCCTGAGGTTCGCCTCATAGCTGCGTTGTGCTTCGCGCGCGTCGGCCAGTTCGACCATCAGATCGACATTCGAGCCGAGGTAGTGACCCGATTCGTCGGCCAGAATGTGGCCCGGGTCATAGATCTGCGGCAATTCGCGGGCATCCAGCGCCACCTGCCCCGCCGCCACGCCCGAGCGCGCGCCGAACGCGTCGCCGGGCAGTGCCACGTTCTCGAAGGGAATGGTCTTGCGCCGGTAGCCGGGCGTGTCGGCATTGGCGATGTTTTCCGATACGTGGCGCAACCGGGTCGACTGCGCCTGCATCCCCGAGGCGGCCAGCGAAAGAGTATGTGTCAGATCGCTCATCCTTAAATCCTTTCGTCAGCGCCGGGTGATGACCGCGCGCAGGATATCCCGCGCCGTCGAATAGACCCCAAGCGCGAGGTCGTGACTCTGGCGGGCTTCCACGGCGCGCATCATCTCGTGCTCGAGCGAAACGGTGTTTCCGTCGGGCGATAGGGTGACCGGACGCGCATCGGGGCGGATCTGCGCGTCGCGCCGCCCAGCGTTCGTGTTTTCAAGAAAATCCGAAAATGACACGGCATCGCGGCTTCGGTAGCCGGGCGTGTTTGCATTGGCGATGTTCTGGGAAATGGCTTGCTGCCGCGTCGCGGCATGTGCCGCAAACGTCTGCGCAAGCCGCAGGATATCCAGACTGATCGACACGAGGGATTCTCCCTTTGCTGGCCTACACGAAGCCTTAAGGGTGATTCCTTTAGAAAGCGTAATCACTTGTGAGGCCAGCGAACGCCGTCAGGGAGAAGCCCGATGCCCGTTTTCGACAACCTTCTGGCCGATCTGGCGGAACTGAAACCGATCCGCCATTTCGGCCGTATCAGCGAAACCCGCGGGCCCCGGTTGATGGCGGTGGGCCTGTCGGGGCGGGCGCGACTGGGCGACCGCGTGCGCGTGCGCACCGCCGGCGGCGCGGCCTTGGAGGGAGAGATCCTGAGCCTTTCGCGCGACGGCGCCGAGATCCTGCCGGAAGGAACCGTCGAGGGCGTTTCGATCGGCGATGCGGTGGAGCATCTGGGGCTGGGCCTGATCGCGCCGGATGCGGGCTGGATCGGTCGCGTGATCGACCCCTACGGGGCGCCGCTCGATGGCCGTCCGCTGCCGCGGGGGCGCACGCCGCGCCCCTTGCGGGCGGCGCCGCCCGCCGCAGCCCGCCGCAAGCGGCTGGGGGGCAGGCTGGCGACGGGGCTGGATGCGTTCAACACGCTGCTGCCGCTGGTGCGCGGACAGCGGATCGGTCTTTTCGCAGGCTCGGGCGTCGGCAAGACGACACTCTTGGGTCAGTTCGCCCGCGGGGTCGAGGCCGATGTGGTGGTGCTGGCGCTGGTCGGCGAACGCGGCCGCGAATTGCGCGACTTCGTCGACGAGGTGCTGGGACCGGAGGGGCTTGCGCGCTCGGTCGTGGTCACCGCCACCTCGGACCGCTCGCCGCTGGCGCGACGGCGCGCGGCGCTGACCGCAATGACCGTGGCCGAGCATTTCCGCGACGAGGGCCTGCATGTGCTGCTGCTCTGCGACTCGATCACCCGCTTCGCCGAGGCGCATCGCGAGATCGCGCTCTCTGGCGGCGAGGCGGCGAGCCTGCGCGGCTTCCCGCCCTCGACCGCGCACCAGATCATGGCGTTGGCCGAGCGCGCCGGGCCGGGGCTGGACGGCCAGGGCGACATCACCGGCATCTTCACCGTGCTGGTCGCGGGGTCCGACATGGACGAACCCGTGGCCGATATCCTGCGCGGCGTGCTGGACGGGCATGTCGTGCTGGATCGCGCGATCGCCGAACGCGGGCGCTTCCCCTCGGTGGACCTGTCGCGCTCGGTCTCGCGCAGCCTGCCCGGCGCCGCGACGCCGGGCGAGAACGCCTATATCGCCGAGGCCCGCCGCCTGATCGGCGCCTGGGAACGGGCCGAGATGATGGTGCAGGCGGGGCTTTACGCGCAGGGGTCCGACCCGCTGACCGACCGGGCGATCCGGGTCTGGCCGAAGCTCGACGCCTTCCTCGCCGGGACCGAGGCGGCCAGCGTCGCCGACAGCTTCGCCCGGCT
Organism: Pararhodobacter sp. SW119; assembly: GCF_017811755.1. GTDB lineage: Bacteria > Pseudomonadota > Alphaproteobacteria > Rhodobacterales > Rhodobacteraceae > Pararhodobacter. The sequence continues at coordinate 49,276 of NZ_JADDJF010000005.1, forward strand.
TCGGCGCGTGCTGGAGGGCTGAGGTCAGGCGACGCCTCAGCCGGCGCCGGCTGCATCGTCGCGCCGGTAGCGTCGGATCCATTCGTGGCTCACGTCATCCGCCATCTTCGCGACCCCGGCCGACAGTTGACCGGGTCGTGGCTCGGCAATGCCAAGCACGCGGCAGATGCCTGCGACGATCGGCGCGGGTTCGGTGGCAAACCCCTCGTAGCCTATCCGCAACGGGACGATCCCCTGCGCCGCGAACCAGGCGGTCCAAGCTGCGTCTTCCTTCTTCAGGAGTGCGCGTTTCACGGCGATGCGGTGGAAATCGTATTGCGGCGCGCGCGGTGGACCCAGGCGCTCAACCTCGCGGCCGTCGGGGGCGATGTGCCAGAGCCCGGTCTGTTCGGCCCGCACCATAGAAACAGCCTGCGCAAGCTTGTCCTGACGGGAAAGGTGGATGAACAGCGTCCGGCCGAACGCCGCCGTAAAGCGGTCCCGGTCAGACGGCAAGTCGGGGAAGGCAGCCTCGATCAGCGCCGTCAACGCCGCGAGATCCCGGTGCATCAGCCGCAGTCCGAAGATGCCGGTCTCGCCGGTTCCCGCCCTGATCGCGGCCTTGAGGTAGGCCGCGGCATACGCGGCCATGCCTTGCTCGGCGAGTTCCGGCAGCCCCCAGTATTCGGCCCATGCCGGGTCGACATTTCCCATGAAGAACGAGTCGGGCGCGCCGCAGCTGCCGGTCGAGGTCAGCAGATCACAAAGCAGCGTACTTCCGGTCCGTGGCGTGCTGCAGATGATGTAGCTGTCCATGTCCGCTCACGCCCTACGGCGGCGTTTCTTCGGATCAGGCATTCCAGGCGCGGTCGCCCTGCGCGTCCTTCACCCGCGTCGGCAGGCCGATCCGGTCCAGCACCTCGAAGAAGGGTTTCGGGTCCAGTTCCTCCACGTTGACCATCCGGGCCGTGTCCCAGTCGCCCTGCGCGATCAGGATCGCGGCGGCGACCGGCGGCACGCCGGCGGTGTAGCTGATGCCCTGACTGCCGACCTCCAGCCAGGCCTCCTTGTGGTCGGCGACGTTGTAGACGAAGGCCTGGGCCGGCTGGCCGTCCCTGGTGCCCTTCACCACCGTCCCGATGCAGGTCTTGCCGGTGTAGTCGGGCGCCAGGCTCGACGGGTCGGGCAGCACCGCCTTGACGACCTTGAGCGGGATCACCTCCAGCCCCTCGGCCGTCGTCACCGGCTGTTCGGACAGAAGCCCGAGGTTCTTCAGCACGGTGAAGACATTGATGTAGTGGTCCGAGAATCCCATCCAGAAGCGCACGTCGGCCTGCGGGTAGTTGGTGGCGAGGCTGTGCACCTCGTCATGGCCGGTCATGTAGGCCTGCTGCTTGCCGACGACCGGCAGATCCCATTCGCGGCCGACCTCGAACATGGTGTTCGCCTGCCAGGCGCCGTTCTGCCAGCTGTAGACGGTGCCGGTGAACTCGCGGAAGTTGATCTCGGGGTCGAAATTCGTGCTGAACCAGCGCCCGTGCGAGCCGGCGTTGATGTCCACGATGTCGATCGACGTCACCTCGTCAAGGAAGGTGTCGATCCCGTATCGCGCATAGGCGTTGACCACGCCCGGATCGAAGCCGACGCCGAGGATCGCGGTCACGCCCTTCTCGGCGCAGGCCTCGCGCCGCTTCCATTCGTAGTTCGCGTACCAGGGCGGGGTTTCGCAGATCTTGTCGGGTTCCTCGTGAATCGCGGTGTCCATGTAGGCCACGCCCGCCGCGATGCAGGCGTCCAGCACCGGCATGTTGACGAAGGCCTGGGCCACGTTGATGACGATCTGCGCGCCAGTCTTCTCGATCAGCGCCCTGACCGCGTCGGTGTCCCGCGCGTTGACCTCATGCGCCTCGAGCGCGCCCTCGACCTTCATCGAGCCCTTGTCGCGCACGCTCTGGACGATGGCCTCGCATTTCGCCTTCGTCCGGCTGGCGATGTGGATGTCACCCAGGATATCGTTGTTCTGCGCGCATTTGTGCGCGGTGACCTGCGCGACGCCCCCGGCGCCGATGATGAGCACGTTCTTCTTCATGGGGTCGCGTCCCTCCTTCAGTCGATTGCAGCCCTCAGGACAGCGCCGCGGCAAAGTCCTCGTATCCGAAGTCGCGCACAAGGCGCACGGTTCCATCCAGTTCCCGCACCGCGATAGCCGGCATCTTCACGCCGTTGAACCAGTTCTTCTTGACCATCGTGTAACCGGCCGCGTCCCGGATCGACAGCCGGTCGCCGGGTTTCAGCGGCTCGGGAAAGCGGAACTCGCCGAAGATGTCGCCGGCCAGGCAGGACTTGCCGCAGATCATCCATTCGTGCGGGCCGTCGTTCGGCAGCATCCGGGCGCTCTGGCGGTAGATCAGCAGATCGAGCATGTGCGCCTCGGTCGATGAATCCACGATGGCCAGGCGTTTGCCGTTGAAAAGCGTGTCCAGCACGCTAACCTCCAGCGTCGCGGAATTGGTGATCGCCGCTTCCCCGGGTTCCAGATAGACCTGCACCTCGTTCTCGCCGGCAAAGCGCTTCAGCCGCTCGGCCAGACGGTCCAGCGGATAGCCGTCGCCGGTGAAATGGATGCCGCCGCCAAGGCTGATCCATTCCATCCGCCGCACCAGATGCCCGAAGCGCTGCTCGATATGGCCTAGCATCCGCTCGAAGCGGTCGAAATCGGCGTTCTCGCAGTTGTTGTGGAACATGAAGCCGCTGATCTTGTCAGTGACTGTGGCGATCGATTCGGGGTCGTGCTCGCCCAGCCGGGAGAAAGGCCGCGACGGATCGGCCAGATCGAAGTCCGAGGTCGAGACACCCGGATTGACCCGCAGGCCGCGCACATGCCCGGCGCTGGGGCTGTCGAACCGATCGAGCTGGCCGATGGTGTTGAAGATGATCTTGTCGGCGTGCCCCAGCACCTCGTCGATCTCGTGGTCGGCATAGGCGACCGAATAGGCATGCGTTTCGCCGCCGAACTTCTCGGCGCCCAGCCGCACCTCGAAAAGCGAGGAACTGGTAGTGCCGTCCATATACTGCGCCATGAAGTCGAAGACCGACCAGGAGGCGAAGCACTTCAGCGCCAGAAGTGACTTCGCACCCGAGGCCTCGCGCAGCCAGGCGATCTTTTCCATGTTCGCCCGCAAGGGCGCCTTATCGATCAGGTAATAGGGGGTCTGCAGCATCTCGGGCCCTCCCGGCATCAGGGGTCGCAAGGCGCTGAACGCGCGCGGGGTCGATATAGCCTTGTCGCCCGGCGAACAACAGCTTTCTGACCGAATTGTCAGAACGGCGGCGGCAGGGATGCGGGGGCGGCAGCCCCCCCGGCGCGAGGCCCCCTCGATGGGGGCCGAGCGCCGCCCCCGTCACCTGAGGATGCGGTTCACATGCCCCATCTTGCGCCCCGCCCGCACCTCGGCCTTGCCGTAGAGATGGATCGCGATATCGCCCTCGCGCAGCAGTTCCGGAAGCCGGTCGACATCGTTGCCGATCAGGTTTTCCATCACCACATCGGCGTGCCGCGCGCCGTTGCCCAGGGGCAGGCCGGCGACCGCGCGGACGTGCTGTTCGAACTGGTCGACCGAGCAGCCCGCCTGCGTCCAGTGTCCGGAATTGTGCACCCGGGGCGCGATCTCGTTCACCACCAGCCCATCCGGCGTCACGAACAACTCCACCCCCATCACGCCGACATAATCGAGCGCATTCGCGATCCGCCCGGCCAGGAGCACCGCGTCGACCCGCTGGCCCGGCGTCAGCTGCGCCGGCACCGTGGTGGTGCGCAGGATGCCGCCGTCGTGCACGTTTTCGCCCGGCTCGAAGCAGACCACCTCGCCGCCAAGTCCCCGCGCCACGATCACCGAAACCTCGCGCTCGAAATCGACGAACCCCTCCAGCACCGCCGGCGCGCCCTGCATCGCGGCCAGCGCGGGGGCAGCATCGTCCGGCCCGTCGATCCGTGCCTGGCCCTTGCCGTCGTAGCCCAGCCGCGCGGTCTTGAGGATTGCGGGCGCGCCGATCGCGTCCAGCGCCCGATCCAGCGTGTCCCGGTCGCTCGCCGGCGCAAAGGGCGCGACCCGCAGGCCGAGGCCAGCAAGGAATCCCTTCTCGCTCAGACGGTCCTGGCTGACGGCCAGCGACCGCCGGCCGGGGCGCACCGGGCGCAGGGATTCGAGTAGGTCCAGCGACGCGGCGGGTACGTTCTCGAATTCATAGGTGATGACATCGACCGCGGCTGCGAAGGCGCGCAGCGCCGTCGCGTCCGTCCAGTCGGCGGTCGTGACCGTTTCGGCGACCTGGCCCGCCGGCGGGGCGTCGGCCGGATCGTAGATGTGGCAACGATAGCCCAGCCGGCTCGCCGCGACCGAAAGCATTCGTCCAAGTTGGCCGCCGCCGAGGATGCCGATCACCGCGCCCGGCGTCAGGCACTCACTCATCGCTCGGCTCCTCTGGGATGGCGGCCGACAGGGCGTCGCGCCAGTCTTGCAGGCGCGCGGCCAGATCGCTGTCCGAAAGGGCGAGGATCTGCGCCGCCATCAGGCCGGCGTTGACCGCGCCCGCCGCCCCGATCGCCATCGTCGCCACCGGAAAGCCGCGGGGCATCTGGACGATGGAATAAAGCGAATCGAGCCCCCCCAGCGCGCGGGTCTCGACCGGGACGCCGATCACCGGCACCCGCGTCTTCGACGCCATCATGCCGGGCAGATGCGCCGCCCCTCCGGCACCGGCGATGATCACCTGCAGGCCGCGCCCGACAGCGGTGCGACCGTAGTCCCACAGGCGGTCCGGCGTGCGATGCGCCGAGACGATCTTCGCCTCGTAACGCACGCCCAACTCGTCCAGTACCTCGGCAGACAGCCGCAGCGTCGGCCAGTCGGACTGGCTGCCCATGATGATCCCGACCGTGACCTCGCCCATCGCGCCCTCCGGAGATTGCGCGCGCACTATACCCGCCGGCGGGGCGGGCGCAACGTGCGCGCAGATGCGCCGGCCTCCGCTTCATTTCGTTCGGCGCCTTGCTTCGCCAGGCCGGCATTCATACATGCATGAAGATGCATGATGCCAGCAAAGGAATGCGAAATGTCGAACGACGCCACGCTGAAAAACCTGAACAAGGCCCTGCAGATGGAGTTGACCGCAGCGCACCAGTACCAGCTGCACGCCCATGTGCTACAGGATTGGGGGCTTGAGAAACTGGCCGCCCAGATGCGCGAGGAAATGACCGAGGAACTGGGGCATTCCGACCAGTTTCTGGAGCGCATCCTTTTCCTCAAGGGTGATCCGAAGCTGGAAATGGCGAAGAAGCCGCATCGCGCGAAGAACCTGGTCGACATTTTCAAGGCCGATCTGGCCGATGAAGAGGGCGCAATTGCCTTCTACACCAAGGCCGCGAAACAGGCTGACGAGGTGGGCGACATCGGGTCGCGCAAACTGTTCGAGGCCATCGTCATGGACGAGGAAGGCCACAAGGGCTGGCTGGAACTGCAACTCGACCTGATCGAGCGTCTGGGCGAGCCGGTCTACAGCGCCCGACTCCTCGCCGACTAACAACCCGTCAGGGATTTTCGCAACAGCGCTCAGCCGGCCCGGGGGCCAAGTGGCCCCCGGGCGTCCCTGCCGTCAGGCGATGATATCCGGTGTCAGTTCATCCTCGATCCGGGCGATCTGATCCTTCAGCATCAACTTGCGCTTCTTCAGGCGCTTCATGGTCAGCGCGTCCGACGTGCCGCGTTCCTGCATCGCCGCGATAGCCTCGTCCAGGTCGCGGTGTTCGCGGCGAAGGACTTCCAGCTTCACGCGCAGGACCTCTTCGTGGTTCAGTTCCTTCGGCGCATTCATGGCGGGATCGATCCAGCTGTTGTCGGTGCGCGAGAGTAGCCGCTTTCGCGCATCCGGCCAAGTCCCCGGCTCGTGCATGGCGGGGTCGATCGACCGGCGCCGCGCGCCTCTTGCAGCACGGGGATAGGCGCCCCATATCAAGGATGTCCCGGTTTGCTGCCAAGGTGGGGGCCGGGCCTAGTGTCGCTGATACAGGACCGGAAAATGACGAAGTTCGCCTTCCCTTCGCACCCACTGCTTCTGGGGTTCGAACCGCTCGAACGGTTGGTGGAGCGCACGGCGCGCGCGGGTGCAGACGGCTATCCGCCCTTCAACATCGAACTCGTCGCGCCCAACCAGTACCGGATCACACTTGCCGTGGCGGGCTTCAGCGATGCCGATATCGACATCACGCTGGAGGATCGCCAACTGGTGGTCCGCGGGCAGCAGGCCGAGCCCGAGGCCGAACGCATTTTCCTGCACCGCGGGATCGCCACTCGGCAGTTCCGCCGTGTCTTCGCCTTGGCCGAAGGGGTCGAGGTCGGAGGAGCGCGGCTGGGGGATGGGTTGCTGACCATCACGTTGGAGCGGGCGGAGCCGAAATCCGAGGTGCGCAGCATCCCGATTGCGCGGAAGTAAGAGGTAACAGATCATGAAGACCCCCTATCCCGACCTGCCCGACAGCCGGATCGCCTATATCCGGCAGGTGCCCTTGGACGCCCTGCCCGACGAGATTCGCGCGCAACTGCCCGGCGTCGTGGAAGTCTATGGAATTCATACGGAAGAAGGCGAATGCCTGGCGCTGGCGAAGAACCGCAAGATGGCTTTCGTCCTGGCCCGCCAGCACGATCTGGCCCCCGTCAGCGCGCACTGACCCCCCCTTCTTCGACCCTTTACCAGACGCGCGCGCCGAGCGGATCGGGGCGCGCGTCTTGCGTTTCGGGGCACGCAGAACCCGTCGGCAAGGGGGCTGGCAGGCGTATGGCAAGCGGCTGGCAAGCGTATGGCAAGCGTATGGCAAGCGTATGGCAGTAACGCACTCAGCCGAAAGCTGCCCTTAACGCCTCCACGTCCAGCGCCGGGACGACGCGGGTGCGCGGCTTGACCGCTTGCACCGTCTCGCCGGCGACCAGCGCGTTGATCACCGCTTCCTCGACCGCCTCGACCGCCGCCAGATAGAGCGGGTCGAGCCATTCCTGGTTGAGCGCGGTCTCGGTCAGCAGCGGCCCCGCCTGGTGCGGCATCGGCCCGCAATCCGCGACCGAGAGCGCCAGGAAGATGTCGCCCGACCCGTTGCCGCCCGGCGATCCGCCGCGCCCCACGCCCAGCCCAGCGCGCCGCGCCAGATGCCGCAGCGCCAGCGGCGACAGCGGCGCGTCGGTCGCCAGCACCACGATGATCGAGCCGAGTTCGGGCCCCGGCGGCGCTGACTCGGGCAGCATCAGCCCCAGGGGGCGGCCCAGCACGGTCAGCCAGGGGCGGATGCCGTGATTGGCCTGTACCAGCGCGCCCAGCGTCCAATCCTGCCCGCCCAGCGCGACCCGGCGCGAGGCGGTGCCGGTGCCGCCCTTGAAGCCGTAGGCGATCATCCCGTTGCCACCGCCCGAGGACCCCTCGGCCACCGGCCCGCCGGAGGCGGCCTGCAGCGCGGCGCGGGCATGGTCGGGCGTGACGGCCAGTTGCGTGATGTCGTTGAGCACGCCGTCATAGGTTTCGGCCACCACCGGCATCGCCCAGGCATGCGCCGTGCGAAACCAGTCGGCATAATGATCGATCATCCAGGCGACGGCGCCGTGATGGACCGCGCCCACCGCATGGGTGTTGGTGATCATCACCGGTCCGATCAGGTAGCCGGCATCGTCGATCCAGTGCGTCCCGGTCATCTCGCCATTGCCGTTGAGCGCGAAATGCCCGGCGCGCACCGGCCGCGGCAGGCCCGCATCCGAGCGCGGCCGGATCGCCGTGACGCCGGTGCGCAGGTCGCGCGCGGGATCGGTCAGCGTGCAGAAGCCGACCGTCACGCCGGGCACATCGGTGATCGCGTTGAGCGGGCCGGGATGGCCCGGAAACGGCAGGCCAAGGTCACGCGCGCGGGGTCGGGTCATGGTGGTTCCCCTGAGGTTGGCAAGAAGTCACGGTTGCGGAGGGCGATGTGACCGCCCAGAACGGCAGAACCGTATCACGGTTAGTGGACGACTTCCGCAGGGCACTCCCGGGCAACCGCAAATCTACTCTGAGCCGCCGAGATCCTTCAGCCAGCCAACCGGGCGCACTTCATTGGCCTCCAGAAACTCGACGTATCTGCGCGCCAGCATTCGGCGGTTCTTGTCGAAGGCGTCTGCGTCGAACTTGAACAATTCCGGAAGCTGATCGCGCGTGATGCCGGATTGAACGTCCTTGGCGAGGACGTAGGGCACCAGCATGGTCTGACACAGCTCCAGCGTGCGCGAGTCATGGGCCACCACGACCCCCGGAATGCCCGCCTGCAAGGCCAGCATGACGCCGTGAATACGCGCACCGATGACGAAGTCGAAGCGTCGATAGTGTTCCATCCATGCCTGAACGTCAAAGAACAGGTTGCCATGGCGTTCGCTCCAGCGCGAAAACTCCTCGAGATCCATTTCAGGGCAGGCGTAATCCCGACACGCGCGCAGATCGGCCTCGTCCATGAAACGGGCTTCGCCGCGGGTGAGTTGCATCATCGGAAGGGCGTGCTGCCCGACATAGGAGCCCGATGTCGCGGTCACAATCCGCGCCAGCGAGGCTTCGATATGGCGAAGATGCTTCCAGCTCTGATGACCCGCTGCAACGGCAAGTCGCTTGATTGGTCGAGTGTTTGACGCAATATGTTGCCCGAGATTGGGATCCGGGTTGATGAACAGGGAAGGGCATCCAAGCGCTACGACATTGTCCTCGAATCCGTAATGTTCGAGAACCTTCTTCGTGAACGCACCACGCGTGGAAATATTGGGAACGCCCTCGGGTGCGCGCTTTGAAATCTCGCGAACCCAATTTACCGTGCCCTCAGGAACGTTAGGTATCGTCCCATCCACATTGCTCTGCGCGCCGAGGCCGATCATTACAATGCGACAGTGGAGTTCGGAAAATCTTTCGCCAAGCCTTGTGTAATCAACATGCGCTCCGAATTGATTGGCCGCGGGCAGTACGCCAATGTCGCCGTGCCGATCAATAATATTTGGCGCGACACCCCATCCGACTACCGGCGCTTTCCCGCCAAGATGGACCGAAACCGCGTGCTGAAAAGCCAGATTTCCAGAATTATGTCCAACACGATCATAGAGCTTGTCAGTCGCGACAAACGCCCCATCGAGCACTCTATCAGGCAAGCCGAGAATGAACGGTTCCTTCATTTGTGCCTCGCCGCCCTTCGATTAGTTTCGTCACGGACCTCTTGAGATTCGCGCGGCGCGTTCTGTATAATGACCTTATCGATTTTACCAACGCCTTCATGCACGATAATTCTTATCCTAGTCTCTTCAAAACTCACGCGACCACCTTTTCGAGCTGTCCAATCACCTCAAGATGCGCGGCGGCGCATTCTGCGTGGCTGATCGGTTTGGATATCCCCGCGCGCAGCCGGTCCCACTCTTCGGTCGTCCGGGACAATTGCAGCAGCGTCTGACCCCATGCCTTTGCATTGCCGACCGGCACGTGCATTCCGTTGACGCCGTGTGCGACCTTCTCGGCCATCCCGCCGATGTCGGAGGCGACGACCGGGCGGCCCAGGGTGAAGGCCTCCTGGATCACCATCGGCGAATTCTCCCACCAGATCGAGGGGATGATGACCCAGTCGACCGCGCCCATCCGGCTGGGCATCTGGAACGGCTCGTAGGGTCCGATCCATTGCAGGGTGCCTTCGCGCTCCAAGGGTTCGCGCAGGGCGGCGATCCGGCTTTGAAAAGCCTCGGTCTGCCCTTCGAGGTTGGTGCCGTGCACCTCCAGCACGATCTGGCGGCGTTCCGATTTGCGCAGCATCGACAGGGCCGTGAGCAGCACATCCACGCCCTTGTAGGGGTTGATCTGCCCGAAGAAGGCGAAGCGGTTGCGCGTCTCGCCGTCGGCCAGCGGACGCGGGGGCAAGGCATCGCGCGAGGCCTGCCCGTTCTCGATGGAGACGATGCGCTCCGGCGGGATCCCCCAGTCGATATAGCGCTGCCGCAGGAAATCGGAGGGCGCGACGAACTGGTCCACCAGCCGAAAGAAGCTGCGGTAGCGGTGCTTGCGCAGCCAGAAATCCTCCACGCTGCGGTCGGGAAAGCAGCGATGGCAATCGTCGGGGCTTTCGCGGAAGCAGGGCCTGTGGCTGCCGGTCTTGATCATCTGACCCTGGTTGAAGCAGATGGCGACGTATTCGTGCAGCGTCATCACGATGCGGATCGAGGGGTCCACCCTCTTGATGATGTGCAGATATTCGAGGCCGAGGTGCACGTAGTGATGCGCGTGGACCACCGTCGGCCTGAGCCTGCGGATCAGTTCGGCGAAGTTGCGATGCAGGCTGTCGGTGTTGGCCGCGCGCATGCGAAACCAGTCGCTGATCGTCTGCTCCCACAGGTATTCGTTCGCCCGACGCGGATAGATGGCGCCGGTCGGCCCCCTGCCGCGATCATGGCGGCCGAGGAAGAAGGCCGTTTCGACCTGCGGATGATCGGCGTAGGTCCTGAACAGGTTGTAGGCGGCCAGCTCGCCACCGCCGAGGTTGAAATCGGGGTGGCCATGGCTGGTGACCAGGATTCGATGGCCCGGCGCACTCATGCCTGTGCCCGCATGTCGCGCGCGGAAGGCACCGTCGCGGCGGGACCCGGCGCGAAGGGCGCTTCGATTTCGTCGCGCCAACGGGCCTGGTGGCGCACGGCGTTGCAGATCGTCATGCGCAGACGGAAAGCATCGTCCGCCATGCCGGAAAAGGATTGCCGTTCCAGATGGGTCAGTTCGGCAAGGGGCTGATAAAGAACGCGGTAGCCGGCGTTTCGGGCGGCTAGGCACAGGTCGCTGTCTTCGAAATCGCCCAGAAGGTAGCCCATGTTCCAGCCGCCGATCTGGTCGAAGACCGAACGCGGAATGATCAGGCAGGCTCCGGTCACGGCACGCACATCGCGAAGTTCCCGGCCATCGAATTCGGGCGCCAGCCCTGCGCCGGGATGGATGTTGCGCCAGATGCCGAACCGATCCAGGTAGTCGAAATCCATCCCTGCGTGCTGGATCCCGCCATCCGCGGATAGAAGGCGCGCGCCGACGACGCCGACGGCTTCCTCGTCAAACGCGGCGATCAGATGTTCCAGCCACCCGGGTTCGATCGGGATGACATCGCTGTTGAGAAACAGCAGATATTCGCCCTTCGCATGCTCTGCGCCCAGATTGTTGGCGCCGCTGAACCCCCGGTTCAACGGACTCGCAACGATCCGCATCGGTATTTGGTAGAGATGATAGAGCCTGTCGGCTTCGAACAGGACATCGGCGCGGATCGACGGATCGTCGATGACGTAGATCAGTTCGCCTTGCGCCAGAAATCCGGGGTCCCGAAGGAACTCCAGAAGCTGATGTTCCATGAAATCGTACCGCTTGTAGAGCGGCACGATGACAGACACCGAGGGGGCAGCGGCCAGTCGCCCGAAGTCCTGAACTTCTGCTGGCAGGGAAGCGAGTTCCTCCCCTCGGCGTGCAATAAGCGGATCCAGGATCGGCCAGTCGACAAGGGCGGCGCGGCGATGGAAGTCTCGCTCTTCCGTTTCAATCTCGAAGAGTTTTGGGCGGCCTGACGCGGATCGGCGGGCAGCGGTGTCGACCCGATATGCTCGGCAAGCGTGACGACCCCGGACGCCGTGACGGCGCGCAGGCGCAAAGCGGGATCAGGGTCCAGTTCCGGTGCATGGAGCACAAAAGCCGCGTTCATCAAGCTCCAAGAAACCTCGCTGTAAGCGGCTGAGATATCCCGGCGTTCGCGACGGAACGCGTGGCTCAAAGGAAAGACATTCTGCGCATCGTCTTCCAGCCAGATGATCGCATTCGGCGGGTGAATCGCCCAACCGAAGATGACGCCACCGCCTTCGGGGCTGACCAGGCAGCCTTCGATGAACCCGGCGTAGCCTTCGGTTGCCTTTCCGAGCTCGGGCAACGCTGCCAGACACTTCCACCACGCGTCGCTTCCGGTTTCAAACGCACGAAGCATGTCGGCGGCGTTCCCCATCAGGCCCGGAAAGCGCTGGTGGTCGACGTCGGTCAAAGCGGAATTTTCGGCAAGCGGACCTGTGCGATAGGTGTCACCGTTCGGGATGCATATCTCGAGTTCGATGCTTCCTTCATCGACAGGCGCTTCGGTTGACGCGCCAAACCCCAGCTTCTTCCCCGCGGGCGACCCGAGAGCGGCTGCGACATCATCGCGAACGTGCCGGTTCGTATTCGTCAGCGGTTCGCGTCGTCCGTCTTGTAGGAGCCTCAATTCGATTTTCGGGCAGGTTGCCCAACCCAGGACAATTGCCCTGCCATCGCGCCTGGCGACGGTGTCCACGAACACCCGATGCGCCTTGCCGGAGCGATCGCTGATCTCAGCCGGTTCCCTCTGGATCCGCGCCGGACTGCCCAGCAGGCGCCCAGCGTTCCCGTCGGGTGCCTTCGCGGTGATGCCGGTTGTCCGGACAGGAAGAAACCGCTTCAGGTTCAAGGTCCGCCCCCCGTGGATGGCGCATCGGCGTGTACGCGCGAGTTTTACTAGCAGATACAACCGTAGATACAACAGACGCCATGCCACGGGTGGCTGCAGGGCGCGCGCCACCTCTTCAAGGCACGTACGCCAGCGTCAGGCCAGAATTGCTTGATGCCGCCGGATCGCCGCCTCGAGATCGTCGAAAACCTCGATCTCGCCATGGTGCAGGACCAAGCCAGCATCGCAGAAGTTGCGAATATCCGCCATGCTGTGACTGACCATTATGGCGCTCGCCTCGCTCATCCGAGCGCGAAACACCTCCTGGCTCTTCTTTCGGAAACGTGCATCGCCGGCGGCGGTGGCTTCGTCGATCAGGTAGGTGTCGAAGCGGATACCCATCGAGATCCCGAAGGCCAGTCGCGACCGCATCCCGGCGGAATAGGTGCGCACGGGCATGTGGAAATGCTTGCCGATCTCGGCGAAGTCTTCGACGAACTCGATCAACTCGTCACTGTCGACCCCGTAGATCCTGGCGACGAACCGTGTGTTCTGCGCGCCTGTCATGTCGCCATGGACGCTGCCCGCATATCCGACGGTAAAGGATATCGAGCCGTCGCTGACGACTTGTCCCGTATCCGGCCGCAGCGTGCCGGCAACGATGTTCAGCAGGGTCGACTTTCCGGCCCCGTTGCGCCCCAGAAGGGCGAGGGACTTTCCGCTGGGCAGCGTCAGGTCCAGTTCCCTGATCACGGGCTGATACTCGCCGCGCACCCAGAAACCCTTGCAGATATTCTCGAACCTGATCATGCTTGCGCCCGGTTCAGCCCTTGTCGCGCAGACTATAGAAGACCAGCGCCATGATGCTCCAGAGAAGTGTCATGAACAGTGCGGTCAGGCCGATGATCAGCCCTGTCTGCGGATACCGCGCGGTCTGCGAGAATGTCGGCCGGATGAAGGTCGCGAGGTAGAGGCTTTGACGCGACGCCCTCGAGCGCGCGACGTCCAGTGCCGCCAGCGCGGCCTGATAAGCGTCTTCGGCAAAGGCCTGATCGACCAGCAGGCTCTCGTACTGCGCGATCAGGCTGGGATAGTCGGTCTGATCGACGGTGACATCCTGTTCCGCGAAATTCTGCCTCTCTTCGCGAATGCGGTTCTGGATCACGCTGATACGCCGCGCGGCTTGCCGGAGGCGGGGGTCCGCGGCCTCGGCGGTCAGGTTGAGCAGGTCGTTGTCGACGAGTGCCTCCGCCAATTGCCGCTGAAGATTGATCAGCACACCCATGCGTCCTTCGATGTCGGATTGCGGATCAACAATCTGCGTACGGGCACGAAACTCCGCCAGCGCTTCGCGCGCCGCACGCAACCGGGCAAGGGCGGTGTCGAGTTCCGCCTCGGCGTTGCGTGTGGCATCCCGCCGCGCCGTTTCATTGAGGCGATTGATCATCGCCTCGCTTTCGATGACGACAAGTTGCGCGATTTGCTGGGCGGTCGCCGGGTCCGGCGCGCGCACTTCGACGAGGATCAGACCGGTCGCCTGATCATAGGTCACACGCACCACGCGATGCCAGAACCAGAGCAAATCCTCGATCGTGGCGGACGGCCAGAGCGAGAACAGCGGATCGACGGGCCATGCCTGACTGTAATGCTGCAGCAGGTCGACACGCGCGTCGATACGTTCGACGATCTCCTGACTCTGGACGAATTCGAACAGCAGGTCGGCATGGCCCTGCGCGCTTCCGACAAGGATCGTCCGTAGTCCACCCATCAATTCGCTGGCGGAACTGGATTCGTCCTGCCGGATTGTGAACCCCACCTGCGAGGCGTACTGGTCGCGGGCAAGAAACGTCAGGTATAGCGTCGTCAGAAGGATCGGCGCGACAATGACCAGCACCAGGCTCAGCATCAGGGCCCGATGACGCGGACGGGTTCGGGCAGGGCCGGCCGGGGCACGGACAGGTGCGGCGACAGCGGAATGCTGCGCGGCACTCTGTCCTTGTGGCGCGGGTTCGGTCATGCTGCGGTCTTCCTGATGTCCCTGCTGCTGGAAATCCGGCGCTGATGTGCCTTATCAACATCGCCGGGCAAGCCCAAGCGCTGATCGCCCTGCAATCGACCCGGCATGAAAGGTCCGCGGATGCCCTCTGCCCCCCATCAGTTGCGTGCGGCACCCTCGACCGCCGTTGCCAGCTTTCGCGCGACGACCGCGCTCATGCTGCGCGAGATGTCGACGCGCTACGGGCGCACGCCGGGCGGCTATCTCTGGGCGATCATGGAGCCGCTGGGCATGATCATCCTGCTGAGCTTTGCCTGGTCGCTGCTCGCGCGCGCGCCGTCGATGGGGACGAGTTTCTTCCTGTTCAAGGGAACCGGGTTGATGGTGCTGCAGACCTTCGTCGTGCTTGGCGGTCAGGTCGGTCACGCCCTGATCTTTTCCAAGCCTTTGCTGCGGTTTCCGCGGGTGACTTGGGTGGATGCGATCCTCGCCCGGTTCCTGCTCAACATGACCGTCGTCTTCGCGGTGACCATCCTGATCCTTTCGGGGATCATGATCGTCGAGGATATCCGCACCGTTCTCGGATGGGGGCCCATTCTTCAGGCGATGTCACTTGCCGCAGCGCTCGGTCTGGGGGTGGGGTGCCTGAACGCTTACCTCTTCATGCGTTTTCCGGTGTGGCAACAGATCTGGTCGAT
Source organism: Pararhodobacter sp. SW119 (assembly GCF_017811755.1). Lineage (GTDB taxonomy): Bacteria > Pseudomonadota > Alphaproteobacteria > Rhodobacterales > Rhodobacteraceae > Pararhodobacter. The sequence goes on from NZ_JADDJF010000005.1 coordinate 64,457, forward strand.
CATCACGCGGCCGCTGTTCCTGATCTCGGGGGTGATCATCATCTATGAGGACATGCCGCAGATGGCCCAGAACATCCTTTGGTACAACCCGATCCTGCACCTGACCGGCATGATGCGCGACGGATTCTATCCGATGTACAGGCCCGACTACATCTCCACGACGTACCTGGGGATCTGCATCATGCTGCCGATGACCTTCGGGCTTCTGTTGCTGCGGCGGTATCATCGGGAGCTTCTGAATCGCTGAGGTCCGGCCCTGGTCGATCCAGCCGGAGGCGCCTTTGCGGGGGTGCTGGCAAACGTATGGCAAGCGTATGGCAGACGTATGGCAGATGGCTGGCAAAGTGCCGCCGCGGAGCGATTCGCGCTGCAGGCACCATCGGGCCGAACGCGTGGACGCGCGCGGCTGCGCGAAAAAGGCTCAATCGTTCTGACGCAACGCCCCGCGCAGCGCGAGCGCGGCCAAGTGCGCCTTGATCGACCCGGGTTGACCGAGGTCCATACGCGCCAGCGCGTCGTCTTCGCGGCGGGCGGGGCGGCCGCGCATCCCTCGAAGGATCGTCGAAAGAAGCGCGGGGGCGCTCTTCTGCGCCTTCCGCAGATCGGCGAGGGCGGGGAGCAGATACTGCTCGATATCGGTGAAGTCGGTGCCGAAGGGAAACCGCGGCAGATCCTCTGCGCGAAAAGGGGCGAGCCAGTCGCGCAGACGGTCGGGGGTATTGTGGCGCGCGCGCTCCGGCAGGCGCCAGGATTTCGGCAGCTTGCCCGCGCTTTTCGCCTTCTCCTCCAACTCGGGCTGGAAGCAGCTGTCGGCGATCGCCAGCAGGGCGGCGATGGTGTCGGCGTCGCTTTTGCCGCGCAGGTCGGCGATGCCGTACTCGGTCACGACCACGTCGCGCAGATGCCGCGGAATCGTCGCGTGCCCGTAGCTCCAGCGGATGTTCGAGCGCAGCCCGCCTTTGCCCTGCCGGGTGGCCGGCAGCGTGAGGATGGCGCGGGCGCCCTGCAGCGCGAAGGCCTGCTCGACGAAGTTGAACTGGCCGCCGACGCCGCTGATGACCTGCCCATCCTCGGTCGCGTCGGAAACGACGGCCCCCAGAAGCGTGACCATCATCGCCGAATTGACGAAGCGCGCATCCTGGCGGGCGGCGCGCTTGGCGTCCTCGTCGCCATAGAGCGCGTTGGTGAACGAGACTGGCATCATCGCGATCTGCGCCCGCCGGTCGTCGGGCAGCGCTTTCAGTCGCGCGTAGAAATCCCGGCTGTCCAGGAAGAAACCCGCGTGGATCGCCGCGCCCTGGACCTGACGGCGGATGATGCCTTGCTCGAACAGCGCCAGAAGTCCGTCGACCAGCATCTCGGTCACGCCATAGAGCCCGGTGTCGAAGACGCCGGTTTCGGCAAAGGCGTCGCCGCGCGGAAAGGGGCAGCTTTCCCAGATCGGCGCGATCCGTTCGCGCTGGCGCAGGATCAGCGCATGCGCGACCGCGTCGCCAATCTCGCCGATGCCGATCTGAAGGGTGCCGCCGTCCCGGATCAGGCGCGACACATGCAGCCCGATGGCATGATCCTGCAACCCGACCGGCCGCTTGACGACCGAGAAGAGGTCATGCGGCTTCGTCGCCGGGCGGACGAGCGCTGCGCATTCCTCGGTATCGATCACGGCGGGGCCGGGCATGAAGGGCAGGTCGGGATGCACCTGCCCGACGAACGTGAAATCTGCCCGGCCCGTGTGCCGAAGCGCCAGAAGGTCGCTGGTGATGTCGGTGTTGCACGAAAGGCTGAGCCGCGCGCCCTCTGCGGCCAGCAGCTGCAGGACAAGGTTGGGCCGCTGGTAGAGCAGGACATCGAGGGCATGGGTATAGTTGGCCGAGACATAGTCCTGTTGCACCGCGGGAACCTTCAGCCAGTTCGCGGCCTGAAGGAAGAATTCGGTCACACGGATGTTGTCCGGCAAGCTGCCCTCGCGCAGAAGCCGCGCGTATTCGACCTGCGGGTAATCACCGAAGAGGCGGTCGAGCGCGGGCTCGAGAAAACGCCGCTCCATGTCGGAGGAGGGATCGGGGCGCTCGAGCGTCAACGCGGTGAAGATGCGCAAGCGGATGGAGCGATCGGCGCAGGCCCGGCGCACGAGTTCGTTGACCAGCGTGACCGGCTTGCCCAGCCCCAGCGGCAGGGCGACGCGCAGGTCGCGTCCGACGTTCTGCAGGATCCAGTCGACGGCGGCGCCGTCGGTTTCGAAGCGTTCGGTCATTTCGCCGTGTCGTTGCGCCAGTAGGCGTCCGGCTTGAAACGCGGACCATGCGCCTTCTCGAATTCCTTCAGGCGCTGGTGGATCTCGTCGTGCCCGCGGGCGCGCGCATAGTGCAGCGGCCCGCCCCGGAAGGGCGCGAAACCGGTGGCGAAGATCATCGCCGCATCCGCTTCATCGGCGCTGCCGACGACGCCCTTGCGCACGCATTCGGCGCAGGCGTTCAGCATCGGCAGCAGCAGCCGGTCGGTCAGGTCCTCGCCGATCCTGGAACTCGTCTCGGGTTCGGGCGTGCCGTCGGACCAGTCATAGAAGCCGCGGCCGGTCTTGCGTCCCAGATCCCCTGCCTCGACCTTGTCGCGCAGCAGCGCGGGGATGCCGGCGATCGGGGTTTCCAGCGACTTCGAAAGGCTTTCGGCGACATCGAGGCAGATATCGAGGCCGACCTGATCGGCCAGCGTCACCGGCCCCATCGGCATGCCGAAGTTCAGCGCCGCCTTGTCGATGCGCTCCTTCGCGATGCCCTCGTCCAGCAGCAGCAGCGCCTCGAGCAGGTAGGGCATGAGCGCGCGGTTGACCAGAAAGCCCGGGCTGTCGGCGACCGCCACAGGCAGCCGGTCGATGGCGGCGCAGAAGGCCAGAAGCCGGTTGCGGGTCTCGGCGCTGGTCTTGTCGTGGCTGACCACCTCGACCAGAGGGACCTTGCTGGGGGGATTGAAGAAATGCAGGCCCGCAAACCGCGCCTTTGCTGGCGCGTTGTCGACGAGATCCGCCAGCCGCAAGCTCGATGTGTTGGTGGCAAGGATGGCGCCGGTCTTCATCCGCTTGCCCAGATCGGTGAAGATCTGCGCCTTCAGGTCAGGCTTTTCCGGGCCGGCCTCGATCACCAGATCGGCGCGGGCGACCCCGTAGCCCCTCGGGTCGGGCATCAGCCGGTCGAGCGTGTCGCGGGTTTCCAGCGCATCCTTGTGCGCGCCCTCGCAGACCTCGGTCGCGCGGCGGATCATCTGGCCCAGCGCCTCCTGGTCGGGGTCGGTGACGGTGACTCGCTTGCCCTGCATCGCCACCCAGGCGGCGATCTCGGCCCCCATGATCCCGGCGCCGACGATGTGGACATGCGCGATGTCGTCGGCAGTATCCGCGGCCTGCTTGAGCGTGCGGCGCAGGAAGAAGGCGCGGATCAGGTTGCGGCTTGTCTCCGATTGAAGAAGCTCGGCGAACGAGGCGATCTCGGCCTTTCGCATCGCCTTGGGGTCGTCGCCATGCTTCTCCCAGTTGGCGATCAGCGCGTGCGGGGCGGGGTAATGGTCTTTCGGCGCGGCCTTCTGGGTTTCCCGGCGCATGCGCGCACCGGCAAGTGAGCGCGCGGAGGAAAGCGAGAAGGCCCGGGCCATCAGCCCGCGGCTGCGCTTGTCGACCTCGCCGCGCAGGATCGAGGCAATCGCGGCGCGCACATGGCGTTCCTCGACCACCAGATCGGCGATGCCCAGGTCGCGGGCCTTTGCCGTATGCGCGGTGCTGCCGGTCAGCATCAGCTGCATCGCCGCCGTCGGCTCGATCAACTCGGGCAGGCGGACAGTGCCGCCAAGCCCCGGGTGTAGGCCCAAGCGCACCTCGGGCAGCCCGAACGACGCGCCCTCGATGGCAAGGCGATAGTCGCAGGCCAGGACCAGCTCGAACCCCGCGCCCAATGCCGCGCCATGGACCACGGCGATGGTCGGACAGGAGAGGCCCTCCAACCGGTCGAGCACGCCATGTGCCTCGCTCAGAAGTCCTTGCGCCGCCTCGGCGTCCATACCCGCCAGCGCGTCGATATCCGCGCCGGCCGCAAACCCCTTCGCCTTGCCCGAACGTAGGACCAGCGCGGTCGGCAGGTCAGCCTCGATCCGTTCAAGATGTTCGTCGAGTTCGCGCAGCACCTCGTCCGAGATCGTGTTGACGGTGGCATCCTCTCGATCGAGGATCAGCCAGCCGATGCCGTCCTCGTCCCGGCCGTAGCGCCAGTGCCCGCTGCCGAGCGCGTCGCGCCCGCCGCCGAGTTCGAGCTTCGAGCCGGCGAGGAATTCTCTCAGTCTGCCCTCCATCACGGTGCCTCCAGAAGCATTGCGCCGCCCTGCCCGCCACCGATGCATTCGGTCGCGACGCCGCGTTTTCCGCCGGTCCGCGCCATCGCGTTGGCCAGATGCAGGACGATCCGGTTGCCGCTGGTGCCGACCGGATGGCCCAGCGAGATCGCGCCGCCGTCGATGTTGAGCCGATCGCGCGCGATGGTGCCGAACGGCGCGTCCAGTCCCAGGACCTGCGTACAGAAATCCGCGTCCTGCCAGGCGGCCAGGCAGGCCAGCACCTGCGCCGCGAAGGCCTCGTTGATTTCCCACAGGTCGATATCCTCGGCGCTCAGCTCCCGACGCTGCAGAAGCGGAGTGACCGACATGACCGGCCCCAACCCCATGATCGCGGGATCAAGCGCGGCCCACTCGCTGTCGACGATCCGCGCGAGCGGGCGCAGCCCATGCCGCTCCACCGCCTCGCCCGAGGCCAGCACGCACCACGAGGCACCATCCGTCACCTGCGAGGCATTGCCCGCGGTGACCTGCCCGTGGGGCTTCTCGAAGACCGGATTCAGCGTGCCCAGTTTCTCGAGCGTGCTGTCCGGGCGCACGCCGTCGTCGCGCTTGTAGACACTTCCTGCGCGGTCGAAAGCCGGCAGCACCTCGTCGTCCAGCGTCCCGGCCTCTTGCGCGGCGGCAAGCCGCTTGTGGCTTTCGACGGCATAGGCGTCTGCCATCTTCCGGCTGATGCCGAAGTGATGGGCCAGGATCTCTGCGGTCTGGCCCATGCTCAGGTCGGTGATCGGATCGGTCAGCCCACGTTCAAGGCCGATCACCGGCTTGAGGTCGCGGGGCCGGATCTGCACGGCGCTCTGTGCAGTGGCCAGCGCCCCCGAGGAACGCTGCATCCCGGCCAGCCATTCCACCGCCTCGTCGCGCAGCACCATCGGCGCGTGGCTCAGCGACTCGGTGCCGCCGGCAAGGATCAGGTCGCCCCGACCCTCGCGGATGTAGCGGTACGCGGTGTCGAGCGATTGCATCCCCGAGCCGCAGTTGATCTGCACGGTGAACGCGACCATCGCCTCGCCCATGCCGAGCCGCAGGGCGGCGACGCGGGCGGGGTTCATTTCGTCGGCGATCACGTTCACGCAGCCGAGGATGACCATGTCGTAGGCCTCGGGCGGTATCGGTTGTCGTGCCAGCAGCGGTCGGCCGCATTGTACGGCCAGATCCACCGGCGTGAACGGTCCGCGTCCACCCCGCACCTTCAGGAACGGCGTCCTTGCGCCATCGACGAGAAAGACGTCTCGCTGGTTCATTCCGCGGCCTCCTTGGGTGAACCGGATCTGGTGGCCTTGGCCTTCTTCGCGCCGGGAAACAGCGCCGCGATCTGGGCGGGCGTGAAGTCATCGACGGCGATCACCTTGCCGACCGCCGTGGCGAGTTCGTCCAGCCGGCCCTTCTCGTCCGGGCTCAGCAGCCCGGCTTCAAGCGCTGCATCCGGCGTCATCTTCAACTCGCGCAGGCGCCGGCGCAGCGGGTCGGTCGCGATGGTGCGGGTATAGGCGTCGTTCAACGCGAGGATCCCCGGATGCTGCCCCGGCACGGTCAGATCCGCGGAAAGCGCATCGCGCACCGGTCCCGGTTCGCTGATGAGGGCCGCACAGCGCGTGGTCAGCGCGTCGGACGGTCCGCGGGCGACCGCGCGCGGCATCGTCGCCATCCGCAGAAACAGCGCCGCCGGGCGCGAGGGGAAGTTGGCGATGACCTCGTCCAGCAGCTGCCCGATCCGCGCGAAAGAACGGCGGGCGTTGTAGGCCACCAAGTCGAAATCCGCGTCGGGCTGGCCCTGATCATGCCAGCGCTTCAGCACCGCCAAGGTGATGTAGAGCTCGCTCAGGATATCGGCCATGCGTCCCGAGAGCATTTCCATGCGCTTCAACCCCCCGCCGATGCTGAGGAACGCCAGGTCCGCGGTCAGCGCATAAGCGGCCGACCAGCGCGACAACTCCCGGTAAAAGGGCGCGGCGCGGGCCGCGCCGCGCGGGGCCGGCGCGACCGCCGAGCGTGTGATCGCACGGCCCAGGCTGCGACCGATCGTGCGCAGAGAATGGCCGACATGGCGCCAGAAATGGGTGTCGAAGGCGCTCAGCGCCGCGTCTTCCTGCCCTTCTTCCAGCGCCAGGATCTCGTCCAGCAGGTGCGGATGCGCCCGGATCGCGCCCTGCCCGAAAACCATCAGCGACCGGGTGACGATATTCGCCCCCTCGACCGTGATCCCGATGGGCACGGCGCGGTAATTCGGCGACAGGTAGTTCATCGGCCCGTCGATCACGGCCTTGCCGGCATGGATGTCCATTGCATCGTCGATGGAGGCGCGCATGAGTTCGGTGGCCGAATATTTCATCAGCGCCGAGATCACCGAAAGCGCGCGCCCTTCATCGAGGCCCGCGCAGGTCAGGTGGCGCGCGGCTTCCACGGCATAGGCATTGGCAGCGAGGCGGGCGAGCGGCTCCTGAATGCCCTCGAACTTCGCAAGCGGCAGGCCGAACTGCTCTCGCACGCGGGCATAGGCGCCGCTGGAATGCGCGGCCAGCGTCGTCGCGGCACAGGCCAGCGACGGCAGCGACACGCCCCGTCCGGCGGCCAGCGCGCTCATCAGCATCAGCCAACCCTTGCCGGCATAGTCCGGCCCGCCGATGATGTTCTCGACCGGGATGAAGACGTCGGTGCCTGTCGTCGGACCGTTCTGGAACATCGTGCCGGACGGAATATGCCGGCGGCCCACTTCCACGCCCGGCAGGTCGGTCGGCACCAGCGCGCAGGTGATCCCCGGCTCGGCCTCGTCGCCCAGCAGGCCCTCGGGATCCTCCAGCTTGAAGGCGAGGCCGAGAAGCGTGCAGACCGGGGCAAGGGTGATATAGCGCTTCGACCAGTTCAGCCGAATGCCCAGAACCTCCTTGCCCTGCCAATCGCCCCGGCAGACCACGCCATGATCGAGCATCGAGGCCGCGTCCGATCCGGCCTCGTCGCTGGTCAGGCCGAAGGCGGGCAGTTCACGGCCGTCGGCAAGCCGTGGCAGCCAGTGATCCTTCTGCGCCTTGGTGCCGAAGAGATGCAGCAACTCGCCCGGCCCCAGGGAGTTGGGCACCATCACCGTGACCGCTGCGGGAAGCGAGACCAGCGAGAGGCGGCGCACCACTTCGGAATGCGCGAAGGCGGAAAAGCCCAGGCCGCCGTGGGATTTCGGGATGATCATGCCGAAGAAGCGCTGGCGGCGCATGAAATCCCAGACCGCCGGCGACAGGTCGCCATCGGTGTGGTTGATCGCCCAGTCGTCGAGCATCTCGCAAAGCTCGCGGCAGGGACCGTGAAGGAACTTCTGCTCCTCGGCCGTGAGCTCGGGCGGCGCGACGGCAAGCAGCTTCGACCAATCGGGATTGCCGGAGAAAAGCTCCGCATCCCACCAGACCTCGCCGGCGTTCAGCGCCTCGCGTTCGGTCTGCGACAATCCCGGCATCGCCTTCCTCGCCCAGCGGAAGATGGGCTTGGTGATCCGGTCTCTGCGAAATGACGACATGTGAGCCTCCCGTTACTGAATGCACGGGCGCGCAATCCGTTCCAAGGAAGCCGGGGCTTCGCGATGCCGATCCCTTCGTCAGGGTCTTCGGACGGCTGCAACCTGCGCCGCAGTTGCAGCGCGCAAGGCGTCCGCCGCGTCTACATGCCCGGCCTCATTACGACCCCGCGATGGACAGCCCGACAGAAAAACCGCCGTCGTTGCGCCTTTCCCGCTTGCAGAAGGGGAGATATACATCCATATACCATCCACACGGATGGAGATTGCAATGAGCAACGTCAAACAGCTTCGCGACAGACTGCCCGAGAACGAGAAGATAACGATCAATCTCGGCTATGTGGACCTCGGCCGGATCGATCTGCTGGTGCAGGAGGGATTCTATTCCAATCGCAGCGACTTCATCCGAACGGCGATCCGCAACCAGATCGATACGCATGCCGAGATCGTCTCGAAATCGGTGGAACGGCACACGATGGAACTGGGATTGCGGGACTATTCACGCGCCGATCTGGAGGCGCTGCGCGACGCGGGCGAGGTGCTGCACGTCAAGGTCGTGGGCCTCGCCCGCATCGCCGCAGACGTGAGTCCCGAACTCGCCCAACAGACCATCGGCTCGATTACGGTACTCGGCGCGCTGCAGGCCAGCGCGGAAATCAAGAAGGCGCTGGCCGACCGCATCCGCTAAGCCGCGCATCAACCAAAGGACACGACAATGCTGAATTTCAAGGCCGGCGCTTTGCGTCCGGCGACCGATGGCGCATGCCCGCAGCGCATGCAGGCCGCAAACGACCTCGTCCGCCAGACCCTATCCCGCCACGGGCTCTGGGTGGATCAGGGTGGCGACGGGGCGACCCTGACCGACCTGATGAACGGGTTGAACCTGCCGCCCACGGGTCTGGATTTGCCGCGCCGCCCCGCGCCCCGGATCGAACTGCCCGAGGGCGCCGAGTTCCGCAGCGCCACCTTCACCGGCCACACCGGCAGCCGCGACTATCGCCACTACGTCCCGGCCTCGGCCAGCGACGGGGTGCAGGGGATCGTCCTGATGCTGCACGGCTGCACCCAGACGCCCGAGGATTTCGCCATCGGCACACAGATGAACACCCTGGCCGAGGCGCACCGCCTGGTGGTGATCTACCCCGAGCAGGCGCGCGGCGCGAACATGCAGACCTGCTGGAACTGGTTCAGCAAGGGCGACCAGCGACGCGACCGTGGCGAGCCCGAGATCCTGGCCGGGATCACCCGTCTGGCGATGGCCGAACACGCGGTTCCCGCGGATCGCGTCTTTGTCGCCGGCCTTTCCGCTGGGGCCGCCATGGCGGTGATCCTGGGCGAGACCTATCCGGACCTTTTCGCCGCGGTCGGCGCCCATTCTGGCCTTCCTTTCGGGGCTGCGCATGACGTGCCGACGGCCTTTGCGGCGATGGGTGGCGACATGCAGCACCTCGCCAGCGTGCAACCCCCTGCCCAGGCCCGTCGCACGATCGTCTTTCATGGCGACGCGGATCGGACGGTCCATCCATCGAACAGCAGCCGGATCGCGCGACGCGCCGGCGCCACCATGGACACAATCGAGACGACGGAAACGGGCGTGCAATCCGGCCGGGGCTATCGGCGTGTCATCACCTGCGATACCGGCGGAACGGTCCTGGCAGAGCACTGGACAGTCGACGGCCTCGGCCATGCCTGGTCCGGTGGCGATGGCGCCGGCTCCTATGCCGATCCCGCCGGCCCGGATGCGAGCGCCGAGATGATCCGCTTCTTCCTCGACCTGACGGCGGAGGACCTGCGATGACGCGCATGACCTTTGACGCGGTGGCCGAAGCGCAACCCGGCGCCAAGTGGCGCGGGCGCTGGCAGCGGTCGTGGCCGGCCTACGAGGGCTGGTTCGTCGCCCGCGGCGGCGACGCCGGCCCGGACCGCCGGGCCTGCCGCGCCGCCCTCGCCCAGCACATGCCCGAGCTTCTGCCGGTCTACAACCGCCTGCTCGCGCTTGCAGGCGACACCGACCGCGCCGCGAAGTTTCTCTCAACCTGGTGCCCGCCGCGGTACCTGGGCGGCTGCTCTCTCGCCGCGCTGGCCGACGGGGCCGAAGTCAGGCTGGTGCGCAACTACGACCTGTCGCCCGACCTGAACGAGGGGTTCCTGCTGCGCAGCGAATGGACGGGCCGGGCCGTCATGGGCATGGTCGAATTCCTCTGGGGCCTGTCGGACGGGATCAACGACGCCGGCCTTTCGGTCGCGCTGGCCTACGGCGGGCGCACCGAAGTCGGGCAAGGCTTCGGCATCACCACCATCCTGCGCTACTTGCTGGAGACCTGCACGACGGTCGAGGACGCGGTGAAGATCCTCATGCGCGTGCCGTCGCACATGGCCTATAACGTCGTGCTGGCTGATCGCGGGGGCGATACGGCGAGTGTCGAGGTGTTGCCGGGCGGCGGCGCGCGGCGGATGCCACAGGCGATCGCGACCAATCATCAGACCGGCGCCGGGCGTCCCGCGGGGGCGGATTTCTCGCGCACCTACGAGCGGCACGCGCATCTTCAGCGCCTTGCCAGCCCCCCGCAGACGCTGCACGCGCAGTTCCTGAAGGCGCCGCTCAGGCAGGATCGATTCGACGCGGGGTTCGGCACGCTGTTCACGGCGGAATACGATCCGGTTCGCGGATCGATGCGCCTCCTCTGGCCGAAAGAGCAATGGCATCAGTCGCTTGATGCCTTTGTCGAGGGGCGACGGACGGTCTCGCTGGTCACGCCGGTTGCCGTTCCCACCCAGACGCGGCCGGCCTGCACCGCCCCTGCACCGGCGGCGGACGTCCCGGACTGGTCGCTTTCGGCCCGGGTCGACTGGCTGGCCGTGGGGCGCGATTTCGCCGCGGGACGGGGGCAGCCGATCGCCGCCTATCTTGCGCAGGTCGCGCATGCCACAGGCGGTACGCGCCGCGCCGCCTGCCCCGCCTGAACGCGCGAAACGGGCCCTGATAACGCAACGTTCGCAGGTGCTGGCAAACGTATGGCAGGTGTATGGCAAGCGTATGGCAGATGGCTGGCACCTTGACGGCGCGCGGCGCGGGCGGCGCTTGCGGAACGGCGGGCCTCTGCGCGCAGAGGTCACGTGCCTCTCGCGCAGGCCTCACGTGCCTGTGCGGGCGGCGTCGGTAACGATGGCCGGGTTGGGGCGAATTCATGGGCACGGGAAGCAAGAGAACCCGATGCAACGTCAACCAAGGAGATCACCATGAAAACCCTGACCACTGCCCTGACCGTCACCGCCTTCATCCTCGGCGCCGGCGCGGCGCAGGCGATGACCGCGGCCGACGCCTTCACCACGGCCGAGCGCAGCGAGATCCGGCGCCTGGTGCCCGAGGCCCGGCTGAGCGGGCTGAGCGAGAAGCAGGTCCACGAACTTGCCGCGATCGTCGGTTCGCGCGATCACGCCAACCGGGCCGAGGCCCGCCACGAAGCGCTCGCGGTGATCCGCGAGCGTCCGTGGCTGCTGCCCGCCTGGCGGTGAGCGCGGCGCGCCGCTTGCGTCACGGCCCGGCCCCGGGGGCACGTCCACCGGGGTCGGGCGACGCCCGAGCGCGCAACCGTGCCGCCCCCCACTTGCCCGTCAGGAGAAACGCCATGTCCCGAGCCCTGCCCCCGGCCGGCGTCCTCGCCGCCCGCCCCCTGCCCCGCCCGCTGCCCACGCGCCGCGCGACCTTGCTGCTGATGGGCGCGGCGGGCGCGGTCGCGCTGGCCTCCGCCCGCGGCGTGCAGGCCGCGGCCGAACACCGGGTGGAGGCGCGGAACATCCACCCCGAGGATCGCAGCCGGCGGATGATCTACCGCCCCGAGATCCTGCGCATCGCACATGGCGACCGGATCCGTTTCGTCCCCGTCGACCGCGGCCACAATGTCGAGAGCTTTCCCGACATGCTGCCCGAGGATGTCGAGCCGTTCCGCGCCCCGGTCAACGAGGCGCTGACCGTCCAGTTCGCCGCCGAGGGCACCCATGGCTACTTCTGCCGGCCGCACCGGGGGATGGGGATGATGGGCGTCGTTCTGGTCGGCGACTTCACGCGCAACCTCAATGCCGTGCGCGCGGCCGGCGAGAACCTCGCGCCGCGCCCGCTGAAGCGGCGCTTCGACGCGATCCTGGCCGAGGTCGAAGCCCTCGCACGACCCTGGCACAGGGCGAAGGGCTCGGCTGAGGGTCGCGCGCCCTATTCCACCGTCACCCAGCGCAGCATGAAGAAGTTGTCGGGCCGCTGCACCAGGTCGATGCCGTCGCGCGCCGCCCAGACCAGCGGTTCGGTATAGAGCGGCACATAGGCGACCTCCGCCTGCAGGATGCCGGCGACCTCGTCGAGCATGTCCTGCCGCGCCTGCGCGTCCAGCTCGCTCTGGATCAGGGGCAAGAGCTCGTCGATCCGTTCGTTCGAATACGCGCCGAAGTTCCAGCTGCCCAGCGTGCCGTCCGGCGTCGCGGCCAGAAAGCGGATCGGATGTTCGGCGTCGAAGGTACCCGGCGACCAGCCGAGCAGGAACAGGTCGAAATTGCCCTCGCGCAACTCGCCCCAGTAGTTGCGCACCGGCATGGTTTCCAGCTGCGCGTTCAGCCCGACGCGCTGCAGCATGCCGGTGATCGCCTGGCAGACATCCTCGTCGTTGAGATAGCGGTCGTTTGTGCAGCGCAGCCCGAAGCTGAAGCCCTCGCCGTAGCCGGCCTCCGCCAGCAGCGCGCGGGCGGCGTCGGGGTCGAAGTCGGGGCGGGCGTCATGGGCTTCGGAATAGCCCGAAAGACCGGCGGGCAGAAGCTGGCTCGCCGGTTCGGCCATGCCCGACATCAGCACCTGGTTGATCGCGCCCACGTCGATCGCCTGCGCGACGGCGCGGCGCACGCGCACGTCCTGGAAGGGATTCTCGCCCTCGAGGTCGGTGGAATAGCGCAGATCGTCGTGGTCGTGGCCGAAGCCGAGCATGATCACCCGCGTCTCCAGCCCCTCGAAGGTCTCGATGCCGTCCGTTTCGCGCAGGCGGGACACGTCGCGGATCGGGATCGGCGACAGCTTGTCGATCTCGCCCGACAGAAGGGCCGCCAGCCCCGTCGCCGGGTTGTCGATCGGGGTGAAGATCGCCTCGGTGATGTTGTGGGTGGCTTCGTCCCACCAGTCGGGGTTGGGCACCAGCCGGATGCGCACGCCCGGATCGCGCGCGGTCAGCACGAAGGGGCCGGTGCCGTTGGTGTTGCGGGTGGTGTGCTTCTCCGCGTCGCGGGCCGGCACCTCGGCGCCGTTCTCCTCGGCCCAGCCGCGGTCGAGGATCAGGAAGTTGGCGATGCTCTCGGGAAAGAGCGGGTTCGGCAGGGCGGTGACGAAGTCGATGGTGAAGTCGTCGACGACCCGCACCTCGGTCACCGGCGCGAACCAGGAGCGCACGTCGGACTGCTCGGAGATCCCGCGCTCGTAGGAGAAAAGCACGTCATCGGCGGTGAACGCCTGCCCGCCGTGGAAGGTCACGCCCTCGCGCAGGTGGAAGCGCCAGCCGGGTTCGTCCTGCAGCGGCCCCCACGAGGTCGCCAGCGACGGCTCGATCGCCATGGTCGCGTCGCGGCGGACCAGCCCCTCGTAGATGTTGTTGAGAAACGAGGTGACGGTGGCCACGTTCGCCGCGTGCGGGTCCATCGTCTGCGGGTCGGTGGTGCTGGCCCAGCGGAAGGTCTCGGCGCCGGCCATTCCGGCCAGGCCGATGGCGGCGGCGGCGGCGGTGGCAAGCAGGCGGGTGGTGCGGGTGGTGCGGAGCATCGGGTGTCCTTCCCAGATTATCGGACTGATCGTTCTGATGGTAGGCCCGCCTTCCGGCGGCGGCAAGCGGCTAGGGCGGGCAGGAAAGATGCGCGTCCAGCCCCTCGGGTCCCGCGATCGGGCCGAGGTCGGTCTCGGTGAACCGATCGTTCCGGAAGCGCAGCGCGACGGCGCGCGACCAGTCGGGGCGCGCCAGCACGATCTCGGGTCCCGCGCCGCAATCGCGCAGGCCGCCGGCGATGAACGGGTCGCCGATGCGGTGGTTGGTCACGCAGGGGTGTGCTGCGACCGCGACCAGCCGGTCGCCCTGCAGACGGACCAGCCGCAGGGTGCGGCCCAGGTGCGGGGTTTCGACATAGGCGATCTCGCGCCGCCCGTCGCCGGTGAAATCGGCGGCGCCGACCGGGGCGAGCCAGCGAAAGCGGGTGCCAATGAAGTCCGAACGCGCCAGCCGGCGCATCAGCGGTTCCGCCGGTGCGCCGGGCGCGCGCAGCGTCCAGACGCCGAGGCGCGCGCCGAGGCGCGCGTGGGATTCGACCACCACGATCTCGGGCCGCCCGTCGCCGGTGACGTCCCAGAAGCGCGGCGCGACATCCTCGAAGACGTGGGTCTCGGGCTGGGTCAGTTGCACGATGCGGCGCGGGTCGGGACAATCGCCGCAGACCGCGATCTCGACGCGGAGTTCACCAAAGCCCGGGATCGGGCCGAGGACGTTGTGCGGGTAGCGGTCGGTCGGGGCGGCCAGCGTCGCGCGCAGCGGCCAGGGGTGGAACGCCGCCGCCCCCTAGGACAGGACCGTGGGCCCCTGCGCGGCGGCGGGCAGAACGTGACCCGCGACCAGCGCCGCGGCCAGCACGAGCGCCCGGATCGCGGCCCGGCTCATCCCCCGACTGGGGCCCAAGCGGCGCGGCTCACGCCGGCAGCCCCGGCCAGCGCAGGATGGCGCGGCCGGCCAGCGCCGCGATCCCGGCGATCAGTGCCACCGCGCCCACCTGCCAGACCAGCACCATCAGCGCCGCGTCCTCCATGTGGAAAAGCCGCAGCGCGAAATTGCCGATCGCGGCCGCCGCCAGCGCCGCCAATCCGAGCGTCCAGGAGGGCCGCAAGGGCGCCCCCCGGCGCAGCATCAGCACCAGCACCAGCAGCGGCAGCGAGCCGATCAGCGCGATGTAGAAGAAGCATTCCGGATCGGGCGTCAGGCGCAGCCCGTCGGGGCCCATCCGCGCCCAGTCGCGGAAACACCCCAGCCCCAGCGTGCCCAGCCAGGCCGCGCCCGGGATCACCGGCAGGAACCGCCACAGCCGCGAGGCATCGGGCAGCGTCAGCGCCAGCGCCGCCGCCGCCGCGGCCGCCGCCGTGGCCAGCGCCGCGCTCTGCTCGTAGAGGAAGCGCGCCTCGGTCAGGCGTTCGGCCAGGTCCGGGCGCGGGCCGATCGCCCAGACCATCGCCGCGGCAAACCCCAGCGCCACCGCCAGCCAGACCAGCACCCGGCGCACGGGCGCCTCCAGCGGGCGCACCGGGCCGCCGTCGCGGGCCAGTCTGTCGATCAGGTCTTCGGTTCTCATCTCTACTCCTTGCCATCCCTTCCGACGGCCGCTCGCAATTTAAGGGTCGCGCGGTGGACGGCGACCTTCATCGCGCCCACGGTCGAGCCGCGCTTCGTCGCGGCCTCGGCCAGCGACATCTGCCGCAGGCGGACCAGTTCGAACGCGTCGCGCTCGCCGCTGGTCAGCCCGTCCATCGCCCGGCGCACCGACATCAGGTTCACCACCCCCTCGGCATGGGTCTGCCCGGGCGTGGTCGAGAACACCTCGGCCAGGTCCTGCGCCGCCTCGTCGAAGGCCTGCCGGCGCACGTAGCGCCGCGCGTGATCGGCCAGCCGGTTGCGCGCGATGCCGGCGATCCAGGGCATGAACGGCCGCGCCGGGTCCCAGGTGGCGCGCGCGCTGTGCAGCGCCAGCAGGATGTCCTGCACGATATCCTCGACATCGGCGCGCCCCAGCCAGGGCGCACGGGCGCAGACCAGCCGCCGCATGCGCAGCGCCACCTCCTCGAGCAGCGCGCGATAGGCGCGCTCGTCGCCCGCCTGCGCGGCCCGCATCAGCGCATCGAGCGCGGCGTGCCGGGTCGGGGCGCTGCCGGTCTGGGCGTCGGTGGCGCCTTGCGTGACCGTCTCCATCGGCTCGAGTCTCCTCTCGCGTCGGGCGTCGGCCCTGGGGGCGCGGCGCCGCGTTCCCTTCAGGATACGCCACGCGGGGCCTCGGGTTACATCTTTGCGGAAAAAAATCCCCTTTGTGAAAAAAAACGCCGGCGCCTGTAACCTTTGTCGCGCCCCGGCCGAAGCCTTGAACAGCACCGCTCGGGCCCGCGTGCAGGCGAAAGCCATGCGCAGGCCCCGGGCCCGCCGTCGCCGACGGGGTGCGACGGGCAAGACCGCCAGCAGCGACAGAGGGAGACCGACATGCAACCGAACCCGGACGACCGAACCGACACGCGGGAAACCACGCTTCTGGCCCGGCTGTCCAGAAGCCGGACCTTCATCCCCCCGGCGATGATCGCCGCCTTCGGCATCACCGCGGGCCCCGCGCTGATGGCGGATGCCTTCGGCGAGAGCGGCGGATACTTCATGGCCGCCGCCGCGGGCGAGGCGGAAGCGGAAGCCGAAGGCGAGGCCGAAGCGGAAGCTGAGGGCGAGGCGGAAGGCGAAGCCGAGGGCGAAGCCGAGGCTGAAGCGGAAGGCGAGGCCGAAGCGGAAGCCGAGGGAGAGGCGGAAGGCGAAGCCGAGGCCGAGGCGGAAGGCGCAGCCAGCGGCTGCACCCTCGAGGAGGCCGGCGCCGACACGCCTGCCGAGGATATCGGCGAGGACGACCTGCGCGCGCTCTACGACTGCATGATGGACGCGATGCAGGCGATGGAGGCCGGCGGCGGGACGCCGGCGATCGCCGCCGCCTGGGCCGAGTCCGACCGGCCGGAGGGGCGCGGCTTCGCAGGCTGGCAGAACTTCGCCGCGGTGCCCTACATCTCGTTCACGCATGGCGAGCGGTACGCCACCAACCACGCCAACGCCATCGCCGCCGAGGTCTACGGCCAGTACGAGGAGATCGACGCGATGCCCGCGGGCGGCATCGTCGCCAAGCCGACCTTCAGCATCGGCGCGGACGGCGAGGCCTATTGGGAAACCCTCTTCCTGATGGAAAAGGCCGAGGCCGGCACCTCGCCCGACACCAACGACTGGATCTACACCGCGATCCTGCCCGACGGCGCGCTCATGGGGCGGACGCTGGGTCAGAACGCGGCCGCGATGCAGTTCTGCGCCGACTGCCATATCGGCATGAGCTACGAGACCGACGACCTGCTGTTCATGGACGAGGCGTATCGCGTCCGCGACTGACCGCCACCGCGCCGGGGCAGGCAACGCGGCCGGCCCGGCGCAATCAGCACCGGGTGCCATCCGGCCCGGGCGCAGACAGGCCCGGGCGAAAACAGGCCCGAGCGAGTGCCACCGGGGGCGCCTCCCGCGCCTGCCCCGAACGGGATCGGAGTGCCATGTCCAGACCCGCCGTCCTCGCCGCCTCGCTGATCACGGCACTGGCCGCCACGCCGGCGCCGGCGCAGGGCTGGCTCACCCTCGACTTCCCCGGCGCGCCGGCGCGCCTCGCGCCGGTTGCCGGCGGGGCCGGGATCACCCGGTTCTCGATGCTCGACGCCGTGGGGATCGAGGCTGCGGGGGAAGCCGGGGCCGAGACCGCCCGGCTGGTGATCGAGATCGCGCTGCCCCCCGATGCCGCGCCCGGCACCCTACCGCTCGACGCCCGCGTGACCTACCGGCCCGACGGGTTCCGCAACTACTGGCAGACCGCCGACCTGCCGCCACCCGGCGCCATCGTGCTGGAGGACGTCGCGCTGCGCGGCCCCGCGCCGCGCCTGGCCGGCCGCTTCGAGGTCGTGCTCTGCCGCCGCGCCTCGGTCATGGTGCCCGCCGATGCCGGCGACTGCCGCTCCGCCGCCGGCGCCTTCGACACGCCGCTGCAGATCGACTGAAAAGGTCCGACCATGCCCCGACACGCCGCCGTGCCCCGACAGGATGAAAACCTGGCCCCGCGCGCGGAATCCGTCCGCGCGACACCGGAATCAAAGCTTTCATTCCGGTTAACAAAAAAACCGTTATCACTTGCAATCAATATGTTGCAGCTTTGCTCAAGCTTGAGCAAACCGCCCGACGAACCCCCGCCGCGCCGGGCGAGGCCGGCGGCATGGACCCTCGCCGCCACGCTGGTCGCCACGCTGATCGCCGCTCCGGCGCCGGCCCAGGTCCCGCCGCAATGGCGCGCCGAGTTCCCAATGACCGATTTCGAGACCGCCAGCGTCGATCTTTCCGAGATCATCTCCGGCGGCCCGCCGCGCGACGGCATCCCCGCGATCTCGGAACCCACCTTTCTCGCCGCCGCCGAGGAGACCCGCATCGACCCCCGCGAGCCGGTGATGACCTTTGAGGCCGAGGGCGCCACCCCCCGCGCCTATCCGATCCGCTAACTGATGTGGCACGAAATCGTCAACGACCGGGTCGGCGGCCGCCCCATCGCCGTCACCTACTGCCCGCTCTGCAACTCGGCCATGGTCTTCGACGCCACCATCGACGCCACCCCGCACAGCTTCGGCGTCACCGGCAAGCTGCGCCATTCCGACATGGTCATGTACGACCGCGAGACCGAAACCTGGTGGCAGCAGGCCACCGGCGAGGCGATCGTCGGGGAACTCACCGGCCACCGCCTGACCCTGCTGCCGGCCTGGATGGAAAGCTGGGCCGAGTTCACCGCGCGCAACCCGGGCGGCCTCGTCATGGACGAGCCCGACTGGCGCCGCGCCTACGGCACCAATCCCTACACCGGCTACGATACCTCAAGCCGGCCCTTCCTCTATCAGGGCGAGGACCCGCCGCACGGCATCCCGCCGCTGGCCCGCGTCGTGCGCGTGGAAAACCGCGCCTGGACCTTCGCGCGGCTGCGCGCCGAAGGCGAGATCCGCGAGGCCGGCGTCACCCTCACCTGGACCCCCGGCCAGGCCTCCGCCCTCGACGCCCGCGACATCGCCCGCGGCCGCGACGTCGGCACCGTCCGCGTCCGCGACGCGGCCGGCCGCAACCTGCCCCACGACATCCCCTTCGCCTTCGCCTTCCACGCCCTCTTCCCCCACGGCGACTGGATGCTGGCCGAGTGAACGGTGGGCCGCGGCGGAAGCGCGCGAGTCAGTCAGACTGGCCCGCGTCAGGGCGCGGCGTCGGTCTCGGCGATGAAGTCGTCGACCGAGAAGCGGTCATTTCGCAGGATCAGCCTTCCCTGCGCGTCGCGGGGCCACTGTGCCGCGGGCAGGTCGACATAAAGCTCGACCCCGTTCTCGTCCGGGTCGCGCAGGTAGACCGCGGTGCTGACACCGTGATGCGCCGCGCCGTCGAAGGGGATGCCTGCCGCCTTCACACGCTTGAGCACGGCGACAAGCGCCTTGCGGTCGGGATAGAGAAAGGCCGCGTGA
Organism: Pararhodobacter sp. SW119; assembly: GCF_017811755.1. Lineage (GTDB taxonomy): Bacteria > Pseudomonadota > Alphaproteobacteria > Rhodobacterales > Rhodobacteraceae > Pararhodobacter. The sequence goes on from NZ_JADDJF010000005.1 coordinate 83,656, forward strand.
AAAAGCCCGGTGTGGCCGGGCGGCGGCGGTGTGGCGCCGGCGCTGTCCCAGGTGTTCAGCCCGATATGGTGGTGATACCCGCCCGCACCGAGAAACGCGGCCTTGTCCAACCTCACGTTGAGCGCAAAGCCCAGAACGTCACGATAAAAGACAATCGCCCGGTCGAGGTCGGAGACGCGGAGATGGACATGGCCCACGCAGGTTCCAGCGGGTGCTTCGCTTCTGTCGGTCATTTCAGGCTCTCCCCATCGAATCCGACATTCCCCAAGTGGTCGGCCGCCTGAGACGAGGATCGACTGGATTTGCCGGTTGACCAAGCGTTTTGTGCCCGGGCGGCGCTTGTCTGCGCCAAGACACCGAAGTGAGGGCGGACGGGGCCGCGCTTTTCCATCACCCGAAGCCAGGAAGGGTCTTCAGGAATTCGTGCCGTTCGAACCATCCCGTTGCACATCGGGATGCCGAATGCAGCCCGGGACTCTCCGCTCACCCCGGGTCTTTTCAACCCGCAATAAGTCGCAGGGGCGCCAAGCGGCGGGCTGCCGTCTGCATGCGGCTTGCAGCACCCCCCCCGCTCAAGCGGCGCCGCGCGTTTCGACCATGCGGGCGTAGATGGCGGCGCCCAGCGGCAGGATGGCATCGTCGAGCACGAAGCCGGGGTTGTGCAGCGGCACCGAGCCGGCGTGGCCGATGGTGCAGTAGGCGCCGGGGACGACCTGCAGCATGTCGGCGAAATCCTCGGACCCCATGACGATGTCGGTCTTGATTGCCGCCTTCTCGCCCACGAATTCCTGCGCCACCGCGATCATCGCGTTCGACAGGTCGGCGTCGTTCTCCAGCACGTCGAAGACGTTGCGCATGTCGAGCGTGATCTCGATCCCGTAAGCGCTCGCGAGACCCTTGCAGATCTCCTCCATCCGGCGGGTGACCATGTCGGCGGTCTTGCGGTCGAAATAGCGCACGGTGCCGGCGATCCTGGCGCTGTCGGGGATGACGTTGTAGGCCGCACCGGCGTGTATCTGCGTGACCGACAGCACGATCGGTTGTGCGGCGGGCACGTTGCGCGCGACGATGGTCTGGAACTGCTGGACCAGCGCGGTGGCGATGACGATGGTGTCGATGCCGGATTCGGGCATGGCGGCGTGGCAACCCTTGCCGGTGACGGTGATGTCGAAGAAATTCGCGCCGGCCATCGCCGGGCCCTTCTTGACGCCGACGATGCCGGGTTCGTGGTAGGGCGAGTTGTGCATCCCGTAGATCTCGTCACAGGGGAAGCGGTCGAAGAGGCCATCGGCGACCATCGCGCGGCCGCCACCCAGCCCCTCCTCGGCGGGCTGGAAGATGAAGACGGCGGTGCCGGCGAAATCGCGCGTCTCGGCCAAGTAGCGGGCGGCACCCAGCAGCATCGTGGTATGCGCGTCGTGGCCGCAGGCGTGCATCACGCCGGGGGTCTTGGAGGACCAGGGCAGGTTCGTCTGCTCGTCGATGGGCAGCGCGTCCATGTCGGCGCGCAGGCCGATGGTGCGGCCGGGGCGGTTGCCGTGCAGGACGCCGACGACGCCAGTCTTGCCGATGCCTTCGTGCACCTCGATCCCCCAGGTGCGCAGCTTGGCGGCGACGATGCCGGCGGTGCGGACCTCCTGAAAGCCGATCTCGGGGTGTTCGTGGAAATCTCGGCGGATGGCGGTCAGGTCGTCGGCGAAATCGGTGATGCGCTGCGGGATGGTCATGCGGGGTCTCCGTTGAAGGGGGCGCCCAGGGGTTCCAGGCGCAGGCCCGGGCGCAGGCGGCGCCAGGGCAGGGTTGCGGGGTTGACGGCCATCGGGCCGGGGGCGGCGCAGACCAGCACCGCTTCGGATATTGGTTGAAAGTCGGCGCGGAAGTGGTTGGAACTCTTGACGATAACGATCTTTTCCTCCTCGGGCGGGATGCCGAGGGCGCGGAACATCTCGCGGTCGGCCATCTGCGCCTTGGCCGAGGTGAGCGCGATGCGCAGATCGCCGATGCGCAAGGCCGCCGAGGGGCCCATCTGCATGACCCGCCCGCCGTAGAACGGCCCTGGACAGGGAAAGGTGCCGTCCGAGAGAACCTCGACGGTGAACTCGCTTTCCAGTGGCGTGTCGCCGGGCTGCGAATGGCCGCCAAGCGCCAGCCTGACCGTGGCGCCGGTGCCGGCCTGATGCACCATGCGGGCGGCGGCCGGGTCGAAGAGGTTGCCAATGGCACCCGGCGCGCCCGCCGCGAGCATCGCGCGGATCATGCCGGTGGTGTCGCTATTGGCGCCGGCGCCGGGATTGTCCTGGGTGTCGGACAGGACCACCGGCCGGCGGGCATGGGCGGCGAGGCGCAGCGCTTCGGCCACGCCGTCCGCGGGACTGTAGACGCGACCGCGGAAGTCGGGCTCGGCGGCGGCGACAGCGTCCATCATGGCATGGGCCGCGCCGTCGGCGCGGGGGCCGTAGGCGAGGACGGACATGCCGCAATCGTGGAAATCGGCGGCCGGGAAGCCCATGTTGAAGCTGAGGGCGGTGACGTCCTGCGCGATCTCCGCCAGCCGCGCGTAGAGGCCACGGGCGGGGTCGGTCCAGGTCGATTGCCAGGAAATGGCGGTCAGGAACGGGGCTTGCAGAAAGGTCTTTTCGGGTTTGCGGCCGGTCTCGATCATTTGCGCCAGAACGGTCGCGGCGCGCGCGCCGGTCGCGATCATGTCGACATGCGGATAGGTGCGGTAGCTTTCCAGCAGGTCTGCCTGCGCGAACATCAGGGGCGTCACGTTCGCGTGCAGGTCCAGTGCCACGGCCACCGGCACATCCGGCCCGATGCGGTCGCGCAGGCGGCGCAGGATCTCGCCCTCGCCATCGTCCAGATGTTCGGTCACCATCGCGCCGTGCAGGTCCAGAAACACGCCATCGAGCGGAATCGCCGCGGCGATCCGGTCGATGAGCGCGCCGGTGATGCGCTCGAACGCATCCTCGGTCACCTGCGCCGAGGGCGAGGCCGCGCACCAGAGCGCGGGCATCATCTCCCAGCCACGTGCGCGCCCTTCGGCGATGGCGCCGGCGATGGCGGCGTTGACGTTCGACAGATGCGCGAAGACCTCGTCGCCGTGCCGGATGGGGCCGTAGCCCGACGCGCCATCGAAATCGGCATAGCTAGCCTTGGACGGGCCGAAAGTGTTGGTCTCGTGCAGGAACCCGCCGATGGCGATGCGCGGCATGCTGACTCCGATCAGAGCTTGTTGAGCCCGCACCAGCGGGCGATGAAGACGGCCAGCACCTCGGTCACGTCGCGCACCGAGGCAAGATCGACGCGTTCGTCGAAGCCGTGGATGTTTTCGGCCCGCGGACCGATGCAGAAGGCGGGGATGTCGTAGTAGAGCCCATAGAAGCGCGTGTCGGTCAGCGCGGTCATCTTGTTCTGGCGCAGTTTTGCGCGCGCGCCCTTTACCGCGTGCAGCGCCGCTTCCATTTCCTTCAGCCCCGGCTCGGCATCCTCGCCCAGCACGTAGCCCTCGGCCTGAAAGCCGTTCCAGACGACCTCGGGCGGGTTGTTCGACAGGAACGGATGATCGCGCGCGGCGGCCGAAATGCAGGCCTCGATCCGGCCTTTGCAGTCGTCTGGCGACCAGCCGGGCAGCAGGCCCATGCGGCAGTCGACGTCGCACCAGGCCGGCACCGAGGAGGCCCAGTCGCCGCCCCGGATCTTGCCGGCGTTCAGGTTCAGAGGGTGGCGGACATCCTTGTAGACCTCATCCTCGGCGGCGCGGTCGTTCCAGTCCTTTTCCAGCCCCTTGAGTGCGCGGATCAGGTCGGTGGCGGCGAGGATCGCGTTCGACCCCTCCCCCGCCTTTGCCACATGCACGGGCTTTCCGCGCACGCGCAACTTGAACCACAGCACCCCGATCTGCGCGCGGTTGATCGTCAGGTCCGAGGGCTCGGGGATCACGGCGAGGTCGGCGCGGTAGCCCCGCTGCAAGGTCGAAAGCGCGCCAAGGCCGGTCGACTCCTCCTCGATCACCGACTGGAAATGGACGCGGGCGGCGGGTTCGTACCCGGCGGCGCGGATCGCATCGAGCGCAAAGAGCGCAGCGACGGTGCCGGACTTCATGTCGCCGGCGCCGCGGCCGTACATCCAGCCGTCCTTGACCACCGGGTCGAAGGGCGGATGGGTCCACATCTCGTGCGGGCCTTCGGGCACGACGTCGAGATGGCCCTGAAGGATCAGCGATCGGCCCGAGACGCTGGCGGGCCGATGCGTGCCGACGACGCTGCGCGCGCGGGAAAAGTCGCCTTCGATCGGGCCGAAACCGGGCAGCGCTTCCAGGTCGGAAAGGTCGAGGGTCCAGTCGTCGACCTCGTAGCCGCGCGCGCGCAGGGCGTCGGCGATGAAGTCCTGCGCCGGGCCTTCGGCGAATCGCAGGCTGGGAATGCGCACGAAATCGGCCAGAAACGCGGTCTGCGCGTCGAAACGCGCGGCCACGGCCTCGCGGATGTCGGCGATTGCCGGGCTCGGGTCTTTAGCATTGGGCATGCGGCACTCCGGCGATTGCTGAACGCGTGCAACTTGCGCCGGATCGGCAGGCATTTCCAGCCCCTCGCGCGCACGGCTTGGCAGTTTCTTTCGAACCGGAACCTTTCGCCGTCCCCGCCACCATGGTGATTGACAGGCGAAAGGCGCGGCCTCTACGATGCCCTCAGGGCAAAACCCGCACCCGGCCGGAATGGTTCGGTGGGAGAAAGCGGTGCCTGACAATGGGGAGAATTGGGATGATTCCAGGACTGTCGAATATGCTCGGCGGGCTTTCGCGCCCGGTCGTTCTGATGGCGGCGACCGCCAGCGCGCTGGTAATGGCGACGCCGCTATCGGCCGATACCTTGCGGGCGGTCAAGCATTCGGCGCTGCGCGTGCTCGATCCGATCATGACCACCGCCTACATGAGCCGCAACCACGGCTACATGATCTACGATACGCTGTTCGCGCTCGACGAGAACATGGAAGCGCAGCCGCAAATGGTCGACAGCTACGAAGTCTCCGACGACGGGCTGGAGTATCGTTTCACCCTGCGCGACGGGCTGATGTTCCACGATGGCGCGCCGGTCACTGGCGAGGATGTCGCGGCCTCGATCGCCCGTTGGGGCGAGCGCGACGCGATGGGTCAGCTGCTGATGAGCTTCGTCGCCGACATGGGCCAGGACGACGAGGACGCCAATGTCTTCGTCATGACCCTGTCCGAACCCTACGGTCTGGTCATCGACAGCCTCGCCAAACCCTCGTCGAACGTGCCGTTCATCATGCCGGCGCGTCTCGCGGCGAACACGCCGTCGACCGAGCAGGTGCCCGAACAGATCGGCTCGGGCCCGTTCCGCTGGGTCGAGGACGAGTTCCAGCCGGGCGTCGTCGCGGTCTACGAGAAGTTCGAGGAGTATGTCCCGCGCGACGAAGAACCGAGCTGGGGCGCCGGCGGCAAGGTCGTGCATGTCGACCGGGTCGAATGGATCGTCATGCCCGACGACCAGACCAAGCTCAACGCGCTGATGGCCGGCGAGATCGACTACTGGGAGGATGCCTCGGCCGACCTGCTGCCGATCCTGCAGTCCGACCCGGATATCGAGGTCGCCAACCTCAACGCCCTGGGTTACCAGACGATCATGCGCCCGAACGCGCTGCACGCGCCCTTCGACGACGCGCGCATCCGCCGCGCCGCGATCCTGGCGGTGCACCAGCAGGACGTGATGGACGCGATGATCGGCAACCCCGATCTCTATGTCCTCTGCGGGGCCATGTTCATCTGCGGCACGCCGCTGGAAAGCGATGTCGGAGGGCAGACGCTGGTCGATGGCAGCGGCCAGGACCAGGCGCGCGCGCTTCTGGAGGAGGCGGGCTATGACGGCACGCCGATCGTTCTGATGCATCCGACCGACGTCTCGACGCTGCGCACGCAGCCAGTCGTGGTGGCCCAGGCGCTGCGCGACGTCGGCTTCGAGGTCGACTTGCAGGCGATGGACTGGCAGACGCTGGTCGGCCGGCGCGCCAACCAGGCCCCCCCGGCCGACGGCGGCTGGAACATGTTCATCACCAACTGGGTGGGCGCGGACGTGTTCAACCCGATCGTGAACAACATGGTCGGCGGTCAGGGTTCGGAAGGCGGCTGGTTCGGCTGGCCCGAGGATGCGCCGCTGGAAGAGCTGCGCCTGGCCTATGCCAAGGCCCCCTCGCTGGAGGACCAGCAGCAGCTGGCCGCCCAGATCCAGGAGCATGTCTACGAGCAGGGCTACTACGCCCCGATCGGTCAGTACTTCGTCATGACCGCCTGGCGCGGCGAACTGGAAGGCGTGCTGGAAGGCCCGGCGCCCTACTTCTGGAACATCCGCCGCGCCGACTGAGGCCCGACTGAACCGGGGCCGCCCGCCACTTGGGCGGCCCCACCCCCGAAGGACCCCGGCATGTTCGGCTATATCCTGCAGCGCATCTTTGCCGCGATTCCGGTCATGGGCTTCGTGGCGCTGATCGTCTTCCTGCTTCTGCGCCTGACCCCGGGCGACCCGGCCGCGATCCTGGCTGGCGACGCCGCGACCCCTGCGCAGATCGCGCTCATCCGGACCCGGCTGGGGCTGGACGACCCGCTCTATGTGCAGTTCTTCAGCTGGATCTGGGGGATGCTGCGCGGCGATTTCGGCGTTTCGCTGCTGTCGGGCACGCCGGTGCTGCAGATGATCGCCAGCCGGATGGAGCCGACGATCAGCCTGGCGCTGACCACGATCACGCTTTCGGTGCTCATCGCCGTGCCGCTGGGCGTCATCGCCGCCTGGAAGCAGGGCACGCTGATCGACCGCTTCGTGATGCTGCTGTCGGTCGTGGGCTTTTCGGTGCCGGTCTTCGTGATCGGCTACGTCATGATCTCCTTCTTCGCGATGGAGTTGCGCTGGTTCCCGGTGCAGGGCTTCCGGTCTATCACCGACGGGCTGCAACCCTTCCTCGAACGCATCACGCTGCCGACGCTGACGCTGACGCTGCTCTATGTCGCGCTGATCGCGCGGATCACCCGCACCTCGATGCTGGAGATCCTGGGCGAGGATTATATCCGCACCGCGCATGCCAAGGGCCTGTCCGAAACCCGGGTTCTGATGCGCCACGCGCTGCGCAACTGCTCGGTCCCGATCATCACGGTCATCGGCATCGGCTTCGCGCTGATCATCTCGGGCGTCGTCGTGACCGAGAGCGTCTTCAACCTGCCGGGTCTGGGGCGGCTGACCGTCGATGCGGTTCTGGCCCGCGACTATCCGGTGATCCAGGCAGTGATCCTGCTCGCGTCGCTGGTCTATGTCGTCGTCAACCTGCTGATCGACATCGCCTATGTCGTTCTCGATCCGAGGATCCGCTATCAATGACCGACACCGCAATTCCCATTGACCGCGGCGACCGGCCCTCGACGCTGCGCAAGATCGGCGAAGTCGTGGTATCCAGCCCTATGGTGATGCTGGCTGCGGTGCTGCTGGCGATCATCGTCCTCGCCTCGATTTTTGCGCCCTGGATCGTGCCGCATGACCCGGGCCGGCTGTCGCCGTCGGTGCGTCTGCGCGGACCCGACAGCACCTTCTGGATCGGCACCGACGCTTTCGGGCGCGACCTTTTCTCGCGCGTCGTTATGGGTGGGCAGATCTCGCTCGCCGTGGGCGTCGGCGCGGCCATCGTCTCGGTGGCGGCGGGGCTGGCGCTGGGGCTTCTGGCCGGCTACATCCGCTGGCTCGACGCGATCCTGATGCGCTTCGTCGACGGGCTCATGGCGATCCCGAACATCCTGCTGGCCATTGCCATCGTCTCGCTCTGGGGCGCAGGGCTCTGGACCGTGCTCATCGCCATCACCATCCCCGAGATTCCGCGCGTCGTGCGCCTCGTCCGTTCGGTCGTGCTGTCGGCGCGCGAGGAACCCTATGTCGAGGCCGCGATCGCCGCCGGGTCGTCGAGCTGGCTGATCATGCGCCGGCACCTCTTGCCCAACACCGTGGCGCCGCTGATCGTGCAGGGCACCTACATCTGCGCCTCGGCGATCCTGGTCGAGGCGATCCTGTCGTTCCTCGGCGCCGGCATCAACCCCGAGACCCCGTCCTGGGGCAACATCATGGCCGAGGGGCGGCTCTTCTTCCAGATCAATCCCGGCATCATCCTCTGGCCCGGTCTGGTCGTGTCGGTCACGATCCTGTCGATCAACCTTCTGGGCGATGCGGTCCGCGACGCGCTGGATCCGCGCATGGCCAAACGGGGGATCGACCGTTGAACAAACCCGTCCTCGATATCCGCGGCCTGCGCATCGCGCTGGACGGCCGCGCCGACCAGGAACTGGTCAAGGGGCTGGACCTGACCATCCAGCCCGGCGAGACGATGTGCCTCGTGGGCGAGTCCGGCTCGGGCAAGTCGATCACGGCGCTGGCGGTCATGGGTCTGCTGCCCAAGGCGCTGAAGATGACCGCCGGGCGGATCGAGCTTCTGGGCGAGACGATCCACAACGCCCCGGCGCCGAAGCTGCGCAAGCTGCGCACCACCGCCATGTCGATGATCTTCCAGGAGCCGATGACCGCGCTCAACCCGGTCGCAAAGGTCGGCCGGCAGATCGACGAGGTTCTCGAGGCGCATTCGAACCTGGGCGCGAAGGAGCGCAAGCGCCGCGTGCTGGAAATGATGGAATCCGTCCACCTGCCCGAGGTGGAGCGCATCTACCGCTCCTACCCGCACCAACTGTCGGGCGGGCAGCGCCAGCGGATCATGATCGCCATGGCGCTGATCATGCAGCCGCAGCTTCTGATCGCGGACGAACCGACGACCGCGCTGGACGTAACCACCCAGGCGCAGACCCTCTCGCTGCTGCGCGAACTGCGCGAAAAGCAGGGCACGGCGGTCCTGTTCATCACCCATGACATGGGCGTCGTCGCCGACATCGCCGACGACGTCACCGTGATGAAGCTGGGCGAGGTGATGGAAGCGCAGCCGACCGAACAGTTGCTGCGCCACCCCCGGACCGACTACACGCGCGAGTTGCTGAAGGCCGTGCCCAGTCATGTGCCGCGCCCGCCGCGTGCGGACGACAATGCGCCCGTGGTGCTGCAGACCCAAGCGCTGACCAAGGTCTATTCGCAGGGCGGCTGGCTGGTCAAGACGCGCGAAACCGTCGCCGCCAAGGAGGTCGCCTTCACCCTGCGCAAGGGCCGCACGCTGGGCATCGTGGGCGAGTCCGGCTCGGGCAAGACCACGGTCGCGCGCTGCATCATGCGCCTGATCGACCCGACCTCGGGCACGATCGAGATCGACGGCACCGACATCGCCACCCTCCCCCCGCGCGAGTTGAAGCCGCACCGACGCAAGTTCCAGATTGTCTTCCAAGACCCGATGCGGTCCCTGAACCCAAGGATCGAGGTCGGCCAGTCGATCATCGAGGGACCGCTGAACTTCGGCGTGCCGCGCAAGCAAGCGATGGCCCGCGCGCGCGAGTTGATGACGCTGGTCGATCTGCCGGCCTCGGCCGTCGACCGCTTTCCGCACCAGTTCTCGGGCGGGCAGCGCCAGCGCATCGCCATCGCCCGCGCCCTGGCCATGGACCCCGAGGTGCTGGTCGCGGATGAAGCCGTGTCGGCGCTGGATGTCTCGGTGCAGGCGCAGGTCCTTCGGCTGATGGCGGATCTGCAGGCGAAACTCGGCCTCGGCATCCTGTTCATCACCCACGATCTCGGCGTCGCCGCGCAGATCTGCGACGACGTGATCGTCATGCAGCACGGCGTCATCGTCGAATACGGCCCCGCGGGCGAGGTGCTGGCCACCCCGCAGCACCCCTATACCAAGGCCCTGATCGAGGCCGCGCCCGGCCGGCACTGGGACTTCGCAAATTTCCGCCCCTTCTCCGAATCCAGACAGGACGCCTGACCGCATGAAACCGATCGACCTGCCCTTCGACGCCGATGAAATGCTGGCGGGTCTGCGCCCCTGGATCGAATGCGAAAGCCCCACCTGGGACGCCGATGCCGTGAACCGGATGCTGGACCTCGCCGCGCGCGACCTCGCCGCGATGGGCGCGCGGATCGAACGTATCCCCGGCGCGCGCGAGCCTTCGGGCGTGACGATGGGCGGCATGATCCGCGCCGAGTTGCCGCATCCGCGCGCGGGTGAACCCGGCATCACCATCATGGGCCATTTCGACACCGTGCACCCGGTCGGCACGCTGGCCGTCAACCCCTTCCGGCGCGAGGGCGACAAGTGCTGGGGGCCCGGCATCTGCGACATGAAGGGCGGCAACTTTCTGGCGCTGGAGGCGTTGCGGCAACTGGCCCGTGCCAGTATCGAGACGCCGCTGCCGGTGCGCATCCTCTTCACCCCCGACGAGGAGATCGGCAGCCCAACCAGCCGCGCGCTGATCGAGGCCGAGGCCGCGCGCGCGAAATACGTGCTGGTACCCGAGCCGGGCCTGCGGGGCGGCGGCGTCACCTCGGGCCGCTACGCCATCGCCCGCTACAACCTGCGCACCACCGGCAAGCCGAGCCATGCCGGCGCGCGCCTGTCCGAGGGCCGGTCGGCCATCCGCGAGATGTGCAAGCGCATCCTGCAGATCGAGGAGATGACCTCGGATTCGTGCACCTTCTCGGTGGGCGTGCTGCATGCCGGGCAATGGGTCAACTGCGTCTCGTCCGAGGCCCGCGCCGAGGCCCTGAGCATGTCGAAACGGCAGGAAGACCTCGATCAGGGTGTCGCGGCGATGCTGGCCCTGACCGACGCGCAGGCGGGATTCGAGGTCACCCGCGGCCTGACCCGCCCGGTCTGGGAACCCTCGGAGGCGACGCTGGCGCTGGTTGCGCGGCTCGAGGCGCTGCACAAGGCGGTGGGCCTCGATTTCTCGCACAAGAGCCAGGGTGGCGGGTCGGACGGCAACTTCACCGGCGCGATGGGCGTGCCCACGATCGACGGCCTGGGGGTCGAGGGCGACGGCATCCACACCCTCAACGAACATATCGACGTCCCGAGCCTGGTCGCCCGCGCCCGCGTCTTTGCCGGCCTGCTGGCCGAACTCGACTGACCCACCGCCCGGACCCTCAGCAACGGCGACTCGGACGCGGCGCGACCGAGGGGCGCCCCCGGCCCGGATGGCGCCCGGTCGCACAGGCTCCGGAAGTTCTCCCGCCCCTCGTCAGGCTGCACGCTGCGCGTGCAACCTTCCTCGCGTTGGGCCGGGCGCCGCGCGCTTCGCGCGCGGCGAAAAGAGGCCCTGTCGCCAGTGGCGGGTCCCGCCCCCTCCTGCTTCATCTTTCCGAAAATATCCCGGGGGGTGAATTGGCGCAGCCAGGAGGGGGGCAGCGCCCCGCTTCGCCCTCGCAACCGCATCATGCCCCGTAGGGAAGCCAGACGGTCTTGACCTGCACCGCGTTCGCACGGAACGCACCTGCCCGCCCCTCGGCGCCGGCCCAGTCTCGCGCCCGCACCTCTGCCCAGACCGGCTTGAGGTTGCCAGCCGCCGCCCGCTCGGCCGCGGCGCAGGTCGCCGGATCGGCGAAGACCCAAAGTGCCGCCGCATCGTCATGCGCCGCCAGCACCGCCGCCAGCTCCGCCTGCGCGCCGGTCACGATGTTCACCACGCCCGCCGGCACATCCGAGGTTTCCAGCACCTGCACCATCTCCAGCGCCGCGTTCGGCGCCGATTGCGACGGCACCGCCACCACCCGGTTGCCGAAGGCGATGGCCGGCAGCACGGTCGAGAGGAACCCCAGAAGCGGCGCCTCGTCGGGGCAGATCACCCCCATCACGCCGAAGGGCTCGTTCAGCGCAAGCGTCAGGTGCCCAGAAACCGTGTCGGCCGCGCGCCCCTCCAGCTTGTCAGTCCAGCCCGCCCAGTAAAGCGCGCGGTCGATTGCGGCCGCGACCTCCTTCTCGCCCACCAGCGCGGCGAAGTCTCTGGCCCGCGCCGTCAGGTTCTCGGCCAAGAACCAGAGGACCTGCGCCCGCGCGTGGCCGGACAGGCCGGTCCAGCCCCCGGCCTTCGCCGCGGCCTCCACAGCGTTGCGGATATCCTTCCGGTTGCCCAGGGGCGCAGCCCCGCCCGGCGCGGCAAAGCTGTAGCCGCCATCCGGCCGCGCCTGCTTCCCGCCGACATAGAGTTTTCGCGTGCGGTCGATCCCGCCCGCGCCCTCGTCGCCCGGCAACGGGGCGGGCGCGGCCAGCGCCTTGCGCTCCTTGCCCGAGGGTGCCGGCGCGGCCAGATAGGCCAACATCCCGGCGCGCCCGCCTTCGCGCCCGAAACCCGACTCGCGCATGCCGCCAAAGGGCGCGTTTGCGTCGAAAAGGTTGGTGCCGTTGATCCAGACCACCCCCGCCTTCACCTGCGCCGCCAGGTCCATCGCCACCGTCGCGCTCTCGCTCCAGATCGACGCAGCGAGGCCGTAGCGCGTCGCATTGGCCAGTTCCACCGCCTCGGCCGGTGTGCGGAAGGACATGACGGCTGCGACGGGGCCGAAGATCTCGTCGCTCCAGCCTATGTTCGACGTGCCCAGCCCGGTCAGCAGGCCGGGCGGACAGAAGTTGCCCACCGCCGTCCCGGCCAGATGCAACTCGGCCCCCTGCTCCACCGCCTGGTCCAGGATCGACCCGACCCGCGCCGCCTGCACCGGATGCACCAGCGCGCCGATATCCACGCCCTTGTCCATCGGATCGCCCAGCCGCAGGCGCGCCATCCGGTCCTTCAGGCGGGCGATGAACCGCTCGGCTACCGCCGCCTGCACCAGAACGCGCGACCCCGCGCAGCAGACCTCGCCCTGGTTGAACCAGATCGCATCGACCACGCCTTCGACCGCGGCCTCGAGGTCTGCGTCGGCCATGACGATGAAGGGCGACTTGCCGCCCAGTTCCAGCGTCAGCGCCTTGCCGCTGCCGGCCGTCGCCCCCCGGATCGCGCGCCCGACCTCGGTCGAGCCGGTGAAGGCGATCTTGTCGACATCCCCGTGATCGACCAGCGCCGCGCCTGTCGCCCCATCGCCGGTGACGATGTTGACCACCCCCGGCGGCAGGACCTGCGCGCAGATGTCCGCAAAGAGCAACGCGGTCAGTGGCGTGTATTCGGCCGGCTTCAGCACCACGGTGTTGCCCGCTGCCAGAGCCGGCGCGACCTTCCACGCCAGCATCAGCAGCGGAAAGTTCCAGGGGATGATCTGCCCGCAGACGCCGTGCGGGTGCAGGCCGGGGAATTCGTCCTCGACCAAGGCGGCCCAGCCGGCGTGGTGATAGAAGTGCCGGATCGCCAGCGGCACGTCGATGTCGCGGCTTTCACGGATTGGCTTGCCGTTGTTCAGGGTCTCCAGCACCGCGAAAAGCCGCGCGTGCTTCTGCATCCGCCGCGCCAGCGCATAGAGCGCGCGCGCCCGGTCTGCCCCCGGCGTCTTCGCCCAACCCTTCGCCGCCTTGCGCGCGGCGGTGACCGCGCGATTCACGTCCTTGACGCTGCCTTGGCTGACCTGGGCCAGCACCGCGCCGGCGGCAGGGTTGATCGCGTCGAACAGGTCCGCCGGCCGGGTGAACTTGCCCCCGATGAAATGCCCGAAGGGCGCGCGTTTCAGCCAGTCCAGCGCCGGACCGGGGCTTTCGGGCGAAGGGCCGTATTCCATGGTGGCAAGGGCCTCGGTGAGGTTGGGCATGGGCATCTCAGGCCAGCGCGTGGCGGTGGGTCGCCGAATAGCGGCCGGTGACGTGATGCTCCAGCTGGCGCTCGATATCGCCCAGCATGGACGAGGCACCGAGGCGGAACACCTCGGGCTCCAGCCAGTCGCGCCCCAGTTCCTCGCGCATCAGGATCTGCCAGGCGATGGCGTCCTTGGCACTCTTCATCCCGCCTGCCGGCTTGAAGCCGACCCGCTGGCCGGTGCGCGCACCAAAGTCGCGGATCGCGCGCAGCATCACGAGGCTGACGGGCAGCGTCGCGTTCACCGCCTCCTTCCCGGTCGAGGTCTTGATGAAATCCGCGCCCGCCTGCATGGCGACCACCGAGGCGTCGTAGACATTCTTCAGCGTCACCAGATCGCCGGTGCCCAGGATGGCCTTCATATGCGCAGCACCACAGGCCTCGCGCATCGCCGCGATCTCGTCGTGCAGCAGCGCCCAGTCGGCGCGGAAGACATGCGCGCGGGTGATCACGATGTCGATCTCGGCCGCGCCTTGGTCCACCGCGTAGCGGATCTCGGCCAGTCTCAGGTCGCGCGGCATCAGCCCCGCCGGAAACCCCGTGGCGACCGAGGCGACGGGGATGCCGGAATTCGACAGCGCCCGCACCGCCGGCGCCACCATCGTCGGGTAAACGCAGACCGCCCCCACCCGTGGCATCGCCGTCAGCCCCAGGCCCGCCACGATATCCTCACCCAGTGGCCGGCGCGCCTTGGCGCAAAGCCGCGCCACGAGGTCCGGCGTGTCGTCGCCCGCCAGCGTCGTCAGGTCCATGCAGCGGATCGCGTTGAGCAGGAACGCCGCCTGATGCACCTTCTTCGGACCGCGCCGCGCGACCAGCGTCGCGGCCCGCCGCTCGGCCGCGGGGCGGTTGACGCGCACGGGCTCGAACCAGTCGGTGGCAAGCGGCATCGTCGGGTTGCGGTCGGGCGTCATCCTGAGGGTCCGGGGCTGTTGACGCGCCAGCCTAGGTCGGCGCGCGGAACAGGGCAAGTGCGCGTTGTCGCAGCCCCGCGGGCAAACTTGATAAATCCGCTCAGGCAATGTAACCCTGCCCCTGCGGCGCGCCGTCGCTCCCGCCAGCGGGGCCAAGGGGTCAGATGAACGAACGGCCAAAGATCCTGTCCTTCAAGATGCCGGCCGAGGCCTCGCCGCTGGGCTACCGGCAGAAACCCGCCAAACCCTTGCTCGAGGTCGACCGCCTGCGCAAGACCTTTGCCCACGCGCAGACCGCGGCGGTCGAACGCGTCAGCCTCAGCCTGGGCGAGGGCGAGGTGATGGCGCTTCTCGGCCCCTCCGGCTGCGGCAAGACCACGACGCTGCGCATGATCGGCGGGTTCGAGGCGCCCGACGAAGGCCGCATCGTCTTTGCCGGGCAGGACATCACCGACCTGCCGCCCGAGGCCCGCGAAATCGGCTTCGTCTTTCAGGACTACGCGCTCTTTCCGCATCTGACGGTGCTGGAAAACGTGCGTTTCGGCCTGCACCGCCTGCCCCGCGCCCGGGCCGAAGCGCGCGCGCAGGAGATGCTGGCCTTCGTCGGGCTGGAAGAGTTGACGCGCCGGCGCCCGCACCAGCTGTCGGGCGGCCAGCAGCAGCGCGTGGCGCTGGCCCGCGCGCTGGCCGTCGCCCCCCGCCTGATCCTGCTGGACGAGCCCTTTTCCAACCTGGACGCCAAGATGCGGGTGGAAACCCGGCAGGAAGTGCGCAAGATGCTGAAATCGACAGGGGCGGCCGGGATCCTCGTCACCCACGACCAGGAGGAGGCGCTGGCCGTCGCCGACCGGATCGCGGTAATGGACAAGGGCCGCGTCGTCCAGATCGCCACCCCTGACGAGATCTACCGAAATCCCGCCACCGAATTCGTCGCTAACTTCATCGGCCGGTCGAACATCCTGCGCGGCAACGCTAGCGGCATGCAGGCGCAAACCGCCTTCGGCAACCTGCCCCTGTCGCGCGCGGCCAATGGCGCGGTCAACCTGGCGGTGCGACCCGAACAGATCCTGCTGGAACCCGACGCCGCCGGCCCCGCCGTCGTCACCGGGCGCGAATTCCGCGGCCACGATCAGATCTACTGGGTGCAGGAGGGCGAGCGCTGCATGATCGTCATCTCGGGCCCCGGCGCGCAGCACGATATCGGCACCCGCGTGCGCCTGCGCATTTGTGATTGCGTGGTTCCGCTCAACTGACGGCTGAGCCCTTTGCGCAGGCCCCGGCCTGCGCTATGCTCCGCGCAAAAGACCACAAAACAAACACGAGCAGCAGGAACACGCGACGATGGTTCATCTCCGCGCAGGCATATTCACGGCATTGCTGGTCTCGCTCGCCGGGTGCGGCGGCGCCAGCGCCTTTCTGGAACGGTCCCCCCGCCCGCAAGCCCGCCCCCCGGCGGCCGAGGTGACGCGGCTGGCCGCCACCGCACCGCGCACGGCGACCTACGACCAGTGGATCACGGGATTTCGCGGCCGCGCGCTGTCGCAGGGCGTGAGCGTGCGCACCTTCGACCGGGCTTTCGCCGGCGTCGGCTACAACGCCGATTCAATCCGCCGCGACCGCCACCAGCCCGAGTTTACCCGGCCGATCTGGGGCTATCTGGACACCGCCGTCTCGGACACGCGGATCGACAACGGCCGCCGCGCGCTGCGCGACCACGGCCGCACGCTGGCCGCGATCGAGGCCCGCTACGGCGTCGAGAAAGAAGTGGTGGCAGCGATCTGGGGGCTGGAAAGCTCCTACGGGTCGTTGCGCGGCAACACACCGATCATCGAATCGCTGGCGACGCTGGCCTACGAGGGGCGCCGGCGCGCCTTCTTCGAACAGCAACTGATCGCCGCGCTGCAGATCCTGCAGGCCGGCGACACCACGCCCGAGCGGATGGTCGGCAGCTGGGCCGGCGCGATGGGGCACACCCAGTTCATCCCGACCAGCTACCTGGACTATGCGGTCGATTTCACCGGCGACGGGCGGCGCGACATCTGGTCGGACGACCCGACCGACGCGCTGGCCTCGGCGGCGGCGTATCTGTCGCGCTTCGGCTGGCAGCAAGGCCAGCCCGCCCTGGTCGAGGTCCGCCTGCCCTCGGGCTTCAACCCGCGTCTGGCGGGCAGCGCGCGCCCGGTGCAGGACTGGGCGGCGATGGGCGTGCAGTCGCAGCGCGGCGGCCGGCTGCCCGGCGTGGGCGAGGCGACGCTGATGTTCCCGGCCGGCGCCAACGGCCCGGCCTTCCTGACCTTCCGCAACTTCCAGGTGATCAAGCGCTACAACAACGCCGACGCCTATGCGATCGCCATCGCGCACCTGGCCGACCGGCTGCGCGGCGCCGGCCCCTTCGTCGCCGCCTGGCCGCGCGACGACCGCCCGCTGAACGCCAGCGAGCGCGAAGAGCTGCAACGCCTTCTCGCGCGCACGGGGCACTACCAGGGCGAGATCGACGGCCGCATCGGCTCGGGCTCGCTGGCGGCGGTCCGGTCCTGGCAGGCGGCAAACGGCGTGGCGCCCGACGGCTATGTCTCGCTCGCGCTGCTACAACGGCTGCGTCGCTGACGCCCGGTGGGCACGAAGTCCCGCCAGCGACAGGACACGCCTTACGCGATCGCTCCGCCGCAGGCGCCCCTTCCGGGCCGACACGGCCCCGGAGGTTCTCCCGCCCCTCGTCAGGCTGTGCGCGTTCCGCGCACGAACCTTCCTCGCGTTGGGCCAGGCGCCGCGCGCTTCGCGCGCGGCGAAAAGTGGCCCCGTCGGCAAGGGCCAGTAACCCCCACCCCCTCCGGCATTTTCTGTCCAGAAATATCCCGGGGGGTGAATTGACGCAGCCAAGAGGGGGGCGGCGCCCCCCCTTGCTTCCGTCCCGGTGACAGCCGAGACCCGCGCGCGCAGACCTTGCCAATTCCCTGCTGCACCGTTCGGAACTGCCATACGTTTGCCATACGCTTGCCAGCCCCTTGCCATACGCCCGCCAGCACCCTGCCAACGCGCCCACAAGGCCCGATTCAGTAGTCGCGTTCGAAGAAGACGCCCACCGCCGACCGCCCCTCGGAATCGGTGCGCGCGCGCACCGTGATGGACGGGGTAAGGTCCAGGTTGATCGAGACCTCGCTGCGCCCGGCGCTGTCGACGGAAAGATCGGTGTAAATGTTTTCAGTGATATAGCGCCCGGCCCGCACCGCGGTCGTGCCTTCTGCGTCGGTGGTAAAATCCAGATCGTCCAGCCCCAGTGCCTGGCGCGTCCGGCTGAGCACCCCACCATCCGAACGCCCCGTCAGCGTCGCCACCGACATCGCCAGTTGCGCCGCCTGAAACGGCGACAGCGACGCCAGCGACCGCCGGAACACCAACCGCGCAAGCACCTCGTCCTCCGGCAATTCGGGCACCGAGGTGAAGCGGATATCCGGTGAGGTCGCCTCTCCCTCCAGCACGATGCTCGTCGACACGCCATCGCTGTCGGTCGTCGCGACAAGCCTCAGATAAGGCACGAAACTTCCTACCAGACTGGCCGATCCCTCGGTCAGAAGAAAGCGGTTTCCGAGCAGGTCGAGCCGGCCCCTGATCAGGCTGAAACTGCCCGACGGAATCACGTCGCGGGTGGTACCGGTCAACCTCAGCCGACCGCCGAGCTCGGCATCCAGGCCACGGCCCCGAATGAAGACACGACCCGGCGCATCCAGGGTAAGGTCCAGACGCAGCGGGTTTGGACGGCGGCCATTCGTCTCGCCGCGCGCGATCCCTGCGTTCGCACGGGTCCGCCGCGCCGCCGCGCTGTCGCCAACGTGACGCAGGCCGTCCGGAACGAAGCCTGCACGCGCCAGGGGGGAGTTCGGAATGCGGATTTCAGCCTCGTTCACGAAGACCGTGCCCGAGACCAGCGCACCCTGTGCGATGGGCCCGCTAACGCTCACCTGGCCCGATACTTCGGCTTCAAAGAGTTGCGCCTGCGCGACGACCAGCTGGTCCAGCGTGACCTGCAAGTCGGCATTCCGCCGCGCATCCAGCCCTACCGAACCGCTGATCGCGACCCGCCCGCCCCGATCCGGGCTGCCGGTTGCCGAAAGCTGCAGTTGGTTGCCGGCGATCTGCGCACGCGCCTCGATCGCACCGATGGCAACGCCCGGTCCCGGTGCAACGAAACGGCCACCGCTCAGGTTCGCGGTGCCCCGGACCGAACTCGGCGCGGGTGGTCCCTGGACGGTCGCATCCAGCCGGATCTGACCCTGGATCGAATTGGGTTCGATGAAGGGATTGGCGATCGCGGCATTGACATTGCCCGACAGACGCAGGTCCAGATCGAGGCTTTCGCTGACGCTGCCCGAAGCGCGCAAATCCAGCCCCGAGGGTCCGCTCAGGGCGAAATTGATATCGTAGACGCTGCTGTCTGCCGCCTTGCTCAACGTCCCCGAAAGGCGGCCCGGCCCGTCGAAGCCGGCGACCAACCGGCCGAGGTTGTCCAGTGTCCCGGTCAGTTCGAACCGTGCGTCGCCCGCAGGCGTTTGCTGTCCTTCGGCCGCGATCCGCAGTCCTTGCGCGTCGAGTTGCGCGGCTTCGATCACCAGTCCACCCGCGTCAGGTTGCAGGACCCGTGCGGTCAATCGAACCCCGCTGGCCAGCATTCCGTCGATCGGCTGCTGACCGATACGGAGGCCTCCGTCACTGGCCAATTGCACGCTCAGAACCCGCCCCTCGAGTTGCCGGTAGAAATAGCGCGCCTCGCCTTCCAGTCGCCCACCCATGCCGGGCCGCAACCCGTCCAGGTCCAGCCGATCGAGCCGCAACTGGATATCGGGCGTCGTTTCGGACCAGCGGCCGCGGGCGTCAAGTCCCAGTTGCTCCCCCTCGACAGTCAGTCGTTCGATCGTCACCGCGTTCTCTTCCAGCCGCAGGGCGCCCGATAGCTCGGTTGCGCCGCGCAGCAACGCGCCCACCTCATCGGCCCCGGGCAACTCGCCGAGGCGGATGTCACGGGTTCCGCCGTCGAAGGTGACGCGCCGGTCTTCCTCGCCATCACTGTCGAAGCGCGCTTCCAGCCGGGCGCTGCCGCCATACCCTGGACCAAGCCGTGCCAGATCGCCGATATCTATCTCGGTCTGGACATAGATCGCCTCGGGCCGGTGCTGTCCCCTGGCCTCCACGCTCAGTGTCCCGGCATTGAGCGTGAAATCGCGAAGGACGGTACCTTCTTCGTCCCGGTGCACGGAAACGCTCATGGTCGACTCGCCGGCCAGAAAGCGATCTGCTTCGGGCTGGTCGATCGAAAGATCCGTCGCCGTCAGACCGAATTCCATGTCGAGCGCAGTGGTCAGGAAATCGATCCGCCCCTCGCCGGTGATCAGGGCGGCTCCGCCCAGACTGCGCCCGGCCAGCTCCGAAAAAGCGTCTAGCGACGGCGCTTCGGCCTCCATAAAGCCATCGAACTCCGTTCCGTCGAGTTCGCCGCGCGCGCTCAGCGAGACGGTTTCGCCCTCGATCACCAGGCCACCGATTTCTATGGGTTCGCCGGCGCCCGGCAGGCGCAAGCTCATGAAGCCGGTGACGGCCTCGCCGATGGCTTGCTGCAAGCCGGGGTCGGCCGCCGAAATGCCGCGGGCGGAGAAATCGAAGACGCCATCGAAGAACGGCGGCGGCGCCTCGCCAGCACTGGCTGGCGGGGCCAACTGCCCACGGGCGCGCAGGTCCATGTCCGCGATCGACAGGTCTGGCAGAAGCAACTCGTCGATCGCGGCCTCGATGAACCAGTCGGCGGATACCTCGGCGTCATAGTCGATGTTGAGCGTGACCTCGCCCAGGCGCGCAGCGCCGCCGCTGCCCGGCAGAACCACGGGCTCTCCATCCGGGCGCGCCACGTCGGCGATGAGTTGAATGACCCGCGGCAGCCCGTCGGAAGCGAAATCAGCGCGTCCAGCCAAACGGACCGTCCGGGTATTGAAGGTAAGTTCGTACAGGTTCACCGAGCCGTCCTCGGCGCGACTGCCGCGCGTGCGGAGGCGGCTGTCGGTGCCGAACAGCGGGTGCAACGACGGGTCGAGCAGCGGCCGAAGATCCCCGGCAACGTCCAGCTCGAAATGTTGCGCCGTTTCCTCGCCGTTGAAAGGCGATTCGTCATCCAGAAGGATGGTTCCGCTGACGCGCTCCACGCCATCCGTGCCAAGATGGATATCGGCACTGAAGCTGCTCAGCGGTCCGTCGCCCAAGATGCGAAGGTCAACGGACGGCCGGTCGGGAATGTTGAGCGCGCGCGCGGCAATTCCGTCACGCCCTTCGGACAACTCCAAATCGACCGCCAGGAAGCGCGCTTCGTTGTCGAAGCTGCCCTCGAACCTGAACACGCCTTCCTGGCCGTCGATGCGTTCAGCCAGAAAACTGGCTTCGCCTTCGCCGCCTTCGAGTTGCATTGCGCCTTCCAGCCGAAGCCGCGCCTCCTGCCCGAGGATCGGCGCGCCCAGGGTCACGGCATCCGCGCGAAGATTGCGTATGGTGATCGATACGGGCAACTCGGGCAGCTGAAATTCCGGCCGCGCGGCGGGGCTGAGAACGATATCGTCTTCGGGTGTGGCGGGCGGACGACGCACCTCGATTTCGCCCGCCGCCAATTCGTTGATCGACACGATGCGCCGAAAAAGCGCCGCGCGATTCCAGTCCAGCACCACGTCGCGCAATTCCAGCCAGACGCCTTCGTCATCTGCGATGGACAGTTCGTCGATCGTTGCGCGCGACGACAACGCACCGCTGAAGCCACGGATGCGCACGTCGCGGCCGGCTTCCGAGAGTGTGTCCTGCAGAAACCGTGCGATCACCCCGGGATCGTCGTCGGCCTCATCCTGGGCCAGCACCGGTGCCTGAAAGATGGCAACGGCCAGCAGCAGCGCCAGCGCGATATAGACGAATTTCCGCATCAGAAAGCCTGGCCGATACCGAGGTAAAGCTGGAAGCGACGGCTCGAGACATCGCCGCTGCTGCGTCGGATCGGCGTGGCCAGATCCAGCCGCAGGGGGCCGATCGGCGTCTCGTAACGCAGACCGACGCCTGCGCCCGCATGCCAACCGGACCGACCGCCAAAGGCACGCTCTGCGACGTAGCCGGCATCTGCGAAAGCGACCGCCGCAATGGAGTCGGTCATTCGCGCCCGCACCTCGCCCGAAATCGCGGCAAAGCCACGACCACCAGAACGGCCCGCCCCCGCGTCGATCCCGAGGGATTCGTACGGCAGACCGCGCACGGTGCCGCCACCGCCCGAGTAGAACAGAAAATCGCGTGGCGTACGGTCGATCCCGCTGCCCAGGATTGCACCGACCTGCGCACGACCGGCCAGAACGACCCTGTCGGTGCCCAACCCTGTATAGGCGCGCGCGTCGACCGTCAGGCGCATCCCGTGGTCCGCCCCGGAAAAGCCAAGGTAGGGTTTGATCTCACCCGCAAGGTAGGTGCCGCGCGTGGCATTGAGAGCGACGTCGCGCGTGTCGCGCTCGAAGCCGACCGGCAAGGCCATCGTGGCGAAGTTCCGAGTAACCCGCGGCGTGCCGAAGCGCGCACGCTCGTAACGTAGAATAACCCCGGCGTTGCCGGTCAGTTGGTCGGAAAAACGATGCACGAGTCGCAGCTCGGCCTGAACCGCCTCGGCCTCATAGTCGCGTTCGTCCAGTGTCGATGCACGCGCCCCCAGTTCCAGATCGGTATCGGGGGTGAAGGTCGCCGGACGCGTGAAGCGGCCATCGACGGTGAAGCCGATCCCGCGCGACCGCGCCCCGATCCCCTCGATCGCCGCCTCAAGGCGCAAGCGTTCGGCGCCGCGCAGCAGGTTGCGATGCAGCCAGAAGCCGGTCAGCCTCACCCCCGCCTCGGTGTCGAGCTCCGCACCAACGCCCAGCCGCCGCAGCGGCGCCTCCTCCAGCAGCGCGTCGATATCGATCGTGCCGTCCGGATTGGCCGCATCCGCCGTCCGCAAGGCGACCGAATTGAACGTGCCTGTCCGGCGCAGGCGGGCTTCGGCGCGAGCTATCGCTTCAGGATCATGTATCTCGCCCACGGGCAGTCCGGCGATCGCGCGCACACGCTCGGGCCTCGTGCGCTCGGCACCCTGCGGCAGCAACGCGCCGAAGCGCAGCTGCGGCCCGGGCGACAGCTGCACGGCAACGTCGAGCCGCCTTGCAGGATGCACCGCCGTGACCTGCTGGGCGGACGGTTCGGCCAGCGCGTGACCGCGCGCGCGCCAGCCGTCCACCGCAAACTGCGTCGCATCACGGATCAGGGTGCTGCGGGCGGGCTCGCCGGTGGCAAATCCTTCGGGCAGCGTCGTTTCGGGGGTGAGCGGGGAGATTTCCGCCCGGCCGAATTGGAACCGAGGACCGGGATCAACCGTGACTACCACCTGCCCGATATTGCGCGGCGGGCGAAGGCTCGGGATTCCGGCCGCCTCGCGACCATCGAGTTGGACACTGATCTGCGGCGCGTAGTACCCCTGCTCATAGAGTAGGCCGATCAGGCGACCGTACTCTGCCCGCGCTGCAGCCATCACGTCGAGCGGCTCAACGCGTCCCTCTTCGCGCAGACCGCCCAGCAGCGAATTCCGTTCAAGCGTTTCGCGCAGATCCGCCGGCGCGCCCGGCGCGCGAAACTCGAGCGTGTCGAACGCCCCCAGTGGCTGGAACGGGAAAGTGGTCAATCCCACGACCAGCACCGCGGCCACCGCACCGGAGCGCAGCGCCCCGCGCGCGGTGCGCCTTTGCCGGTTGCGATAGCTTTCTGCCACGTGCCCTACCCCATCACACATCCCCATACCTTCCCATCATAGGACACCAGTCGCAATGCTCAAGCACATCGAAAACGGGGTCGGTCCGACTTGACATTTCCGTGCGCGAGGACTTGGCTGCCGCGTCCGCAGTCATGCAGTGCCGCTTCATGTCCACCAGCCAAACGTCGTTCTCCGCCGCCCCCTCCGTCGAGGGGTTGCGTACGCACTATCTGGTCATCGTGGCGATCAGCCTCTGCCACATGATCAACGACGTGATGCAATCGGTGCTCGCAGCGATCTATCCGCTTCTGCAGGCCGAGTTCGCGCTGAGCTTTGCGCAGATCGGGCTCCTCACATTTGCCTTCATGGGGACCGCGTCGGTTCTGCAACCGCTGATTGGTCTGGCCACCGACCGCCGCCCGGTGCCGCTTTCGCTGGCCTTGGGAATGGCGTCGACTCTCCTTGGGTTGCTCTTCCTGGCCTTCGGGAACGCCTATGGCTGGTTGCTGTCGGGGGCGGCACTCATCGGCATCGGCTCGGCCGTTTTCCACCCCGAGGCAAGCCGCGTGGCCCGCGCCGCAGCGGGGGGGAAATTCGGAACGGCGCAATCGCTCTTTCAGGTCGGCGGCAACGTCGGCCATGCACTGGGACCGCTTCTGGCGGCGTTCATCGTCGTCCCGCTCGGCCGCGTGGCGGTGGGCGGCTTCGCCGTGCTGGCCTTGGCCGGCATGACGATCCTCGCCGCCGTGGGTCGCTGGCACGAGGGGCACCGTCGGACGGCCGCAAGCCGACCCGCGCCGGCAAGCACTGCGCGGCTTCCGCGGGGCAAGGTTCTGCTGGCGATAACGGTGCTCGCCTTTCTCGTCTTTTCCAAGAACATCTACACCGCAAGCATCTCCAGCTATTACATCTTCTTCCTGATCGAGCGGTTCGACCTTTCGACGCAGGCCGCGCAACTGATGCTTTTTCTTTTTCTCGCCGCCGCGGCGCTCGGCGTGATGCTGGGCGGCATTCTTGGCGACCGTTTCGGAACGCGCGGCGTGATCTGGTTCTCGATCCTGGGCGTGCTGCCCTTCACGCTCCTGCTGCCACATGTGTCGCTTCTGTGGACGGGCGTGCTGACTGTCGTGATCGGCTTCGTGCTCGCCTCAGCCTTTCCGGCAATCGTGGTTTTCGCTCAGGAACTGGTCCCCGGCCGCGTCGGCCTGATCGCCGGGCTGTTCTTTGGATTCGCCTTCGGGATCGGCGGGATCGCGGCAGCCGCACTGGGCGTGCTGGCCGACGCGCGCGGTATCGAGTTCGTCTACCAGGTTTGCGCCTATCTGCCTGTCCTGGGACTGCTGACCGTGTTCCTGCCATGGCTCAATCGCTGAGCTTACCGCACCACACCTGACCTGGAGCCGAATTCTCCGCCCATCTCTCGTCGCAAGGGAGCTTTTTTCGCCCGTCGCATTCCCCCGCTTACTTCCGCAGCACCCGCAAAATGCCGTTGCCTTGTCACCCCAGGGTCCGGGTGCTATCTGCCCGTCGACCCATTCAGGCAAGGAGCATCACACCATGGTGCAGGATTTCGTCGTCAAGGACATCGCACTCACCGATTACGGCCGCAAGGAAATCGACATCGCCGAGACCGAGATGCCCGGCCTGATCGCGCTGCGCGAGGAGTACGGCGAGAGCCAGCCACTCAAGGGCGCGCGCATCGCGGGGTCCCTGCACATGACGATCCAGACCGCAGTGCTGATCGAGACGCTGAGCGCGCTGGGGGCGGATGTCCGCTGGGCGTCGTGCAACATCTTCTCGACCCAGGATCATGCCGCCGCCGCCATCGCTTCGGGCGGCACGCCGGTTTTTGCCGTCAAGGGCGAGACGCTGGAGGATTACTGGGCCTATACCGACAAGATCTTCCAGTTCGAGGGTGGCGCGAACATGATCCTCGACGACGGCGGGGATGCAACGCTCTACATCCTCATCGGTGCGCGGGTCGAGGCCGGCGAGGAGGACCTGATCGCCACGCCGACGAGCGAGGAGGAGGAATTCCTTTTCGCCCAGATCCGCAAGCGGCTGAAGGAAAGCCCCGGCTGGTTCACCAAGCAGCGCGACGCGATCCGCGGCGTTTCCGAGGAGACGACGACCGGCGTGCATCGGCTCTACGAGTTGCACAAGAAGGGGCTGCTGCCCTTCCCGGCGATCAACGTCAACGACAGCGTGACGAAGTCGAAATTCGACAACAAGTACGGCTGCAAGGAAAGCCTGGTCGACGGTATCCGGCGTGCGACCGACACGATGATGGCCGGCAAGGTCGCCGTGGTCTGCGGTTATGGCGACGTCGGCAAGGGCTCGGCCGCGTCACTGCGCGGCGCGGGCGCGCGCGTCGTGGTGACCGAGGTCGACCCGATCTGCGCGCTGCAGGCAGCGATGGACGGCTATCAGGTCGTGACGCTTGAAGATGTCGTTGAAACCGCTGATATCTTCATTACCGCGACCGGCAACAAGGATGTCATCCGCGTCGACCATATGCGCGCGATGAAGGACATGGCGATCGTCGGCAACATCGGCCATTTCGACAACGAGATTCAGGTCGCGGCGCTGAAGAACCACAAGTGGACCAACATCAAGGACCAGGTGGATATGATCGAGATGCCCTCGGGCAACCGGATCATCCTGCTGTCCGAGGGGCGGCTGCTGAACCTGGGCAACGCCACCGGGCATCCCAGCTTCGTGATGTCGGCGTCGTTCACCAACCAGGTGCTGGCGCAGATCGAACTGTGGACCAAGGGCCAGGAGTATCAGCCCGGCGTCTACATCCTGCCCAAGGCGCTTGACGAGAAGGTCGCGCGACTGCATCTGGGACGGATCGGCGTGAAGCTGACCGAACTGAAACCGGATCAGGCGGCCTATATCGGGGTCACCCCGGAAGGCCCCTTCAAGCCGGAACATTACCGCTATTGACCCCGTCCGATGCGCCGCTCGGCAGGGGCTGAAGGATCACGCGCCGACCCGAGTGGCTTGCGGAGGAACGCGCCCGGTTGACCTCGCCAATCGGCGGGCGCCGAGAGACCGGAGCAGGCGTCAGCCGGGAGTGCGGAAGGCAGCGAGCACCTCGATCAGCGCCTTCTTGCGGAAAGGCTTGGTTAGGGTTTGCGCGAAGCCGCAGGCGGCATGCTCGGCGACCTCGTGGGCCATGGCGGCGGCGGTGATGGCCGCGGCGGGCGGCAGCAACACGCCCTCGGCCAGGGCGCGCGCCTGCAGGGTCGCCAGCGCGGTACGGCCGTCCATGTCGGGCATGTTGATATCGAAAAGCAACGCGTCGAACCGACCCGGCGCCCAGGCGGCGCAGGCGGCGCGGCCGTCTTCGGCATAGACCGCATCGATCCCGAGCGACTGAAGCATCTTCTGAAGGATGATCAGGTTGGTGCGATTGTCCTCGGCCACCAGAACGCGCATCCCGGTCAGCGGATCCGGGGTCGGCGCGGCGCCATCGGTCATTGCCGCGTCGTGGTCCACCTCAATCGCCTCGGCGATGGGCAAGGGCAGTTCGACGGTGATCTGAGTGCCCTCTCCCTCGGCGCTGTCGATCACGACGGTGCCCTGCATCAGATCCACCAGGCGCCGCACGATCGACAGACCCAGCCCGGTCCCGCCGTAGCGCCGCGCGATCGAACTGTCCGCCTGCACGAAGGGCTGAAAGACCCGCGCCGCCTGTTCGGCGCTCATGCCGATGCCGGTGTCGCGAACGGACAGCCGCAGCGGGGCCTCCTGGGCGTTCTCGATCCGCATTGTCACCGAGCCATTGTCGGTGAACTTGACCGCGTTCGAGACGAGGTTGTTCACGATCTGCGCCACGCGGTTGGAATCGCCCAGCCGCAACGGGCCATTCGGCGGACGGACCTCAAGCCTGCAATCCAGGCCCTTTTCCTGCGCGCGCGGATGGTGCAGCGCACAGGTGCGTTGCGCGATCAGGCCCGGCGCGAAAGGTGCGACATCGAATTCCAGACGCCCTACGTCGATCCGCGACAGGTCCAGCACGTCGTTCAGCACGCCCAGAAGCGCCTCGCCTGAATCGCGGATGATCCCGATCTTTTCGCACAACTCCGGGTTATCGGCGGTTTCGTGGATCAGTTCGGCCATGCCGAGGATCCCGTTCAGCGGCGTGCGGATCTCGTGGCTCATCATCGCCAAGAAATCCGACTTGGCCTTGCTGGCCTCCTCGGCGCGCATGCGCATCTCGTAGAGTTGCGTGATGTCACTGCCGGCACCACGATAGCCGGCGAACCGTCCCTCGGCGTCGAACATCGGCTCGCCGTCGATCTGCAGCCACTGGACGTTGCCGTTGCGGCGGCGGATGCCGTAGACGAACTCGGAAAGGGGTTGCCGCGCAGCGATGGCCTCGTCGAAAGCCTTGAACCCGTCGCCGACCGTCACGAATTCCGAACCGGCGCGAAGCTCGGCGAAGCGGCGCCCGAGGACGCGCTTCGGGTCCAGCCCGGTGATCAGGTCGTAGCTTTTCGAGAGGTGCGAGAAGCGTAGATCGGCATCGACCTCCCATATCCACGATCGGCTGAGGCGGGCCATGTGCCTGTAGCGTTCGGTCGTGGCGCGGCTA
The DNA here is from genome assembly GCF_017811755.1 of Pararhodobacter sp. SW119. GTDB lineage: Bacteria > Pseudomonadota > Alphaproteobacteria > Rhodobacterales > Rhodobacteraceae > Pararhodobacter. Next base: position 111,657 of record NZ_JADDJF010000005.1, read on the forward strand.
TCGGTGATTGCCTGCTTCAGCGCGCGCTCGGTCTCGATCTGTTCGGTGATGTCGGTAATTGCGCAGACGACCGCGGCCCCCATCGGCCGGCGCGGCAAGGGGGCGGCATTGACCGACAGCATCCGCCAACGACCATCCGGCAGGCGCAGCGCGTGGCGCAGGTCACAAACCGGTTCACCCGTGGCCATGATCGATTCGAAGGGCAATTCGGCCGGGTCAATCGGCCCGCCGTCCAGCCCCGCGATCTGCCAGCATTCGTCATGCAGATAGCGCCCGATCAGCGAGCCGTCCCGCAGTCCCAGGATGCGCGCCGCCTCGCAATTGGCGAAGACGATCCGCGCCTCCGTGTCGACGGCGATGATGCCCGAGACGCTGGTTTCGGTCAGCGTGTGCAGCAGCTCGGTTTCGGCCGCCAGCGCGTGTTCCAGGTTCCGCCGGGCTGAGACGTCGACATGCACCCCGGCCATGCGCATCGGCTGGCCGGATTCGTCACGGTCGAGGACCCTGCCGGTCGACAGGACATGCACCCAGTGACCATCCCGATGGCGGAAGCGGAATTCGTATTCGAATTGCTCGGCTTCGCCGCGCAGAACCGTGTCCAGCGCGGCGGTGACGCGCGGAAAGTCCTGCGGATGGATGAGGTTGCGCCAGACGTCGATCGTCACCGGTTCCAGTTCGGCCGCGGTGTATCCGATCATGCCCGCCCAAATGTCGTTGATCCGGTTGAGGCCGCTGGTCACGTCCCATTCCCAGGTGCCGATCCGCGCGCCCGCGATCACGTCATCGCGCCGCGCCCGCGCCTCGATCATCTCGGAGATGTCGACCTGCACCGCCACGAAACCCTGCAGCTTGCCGCGCGGGTCATGCAGGGGCTGGATGTCCAGATCGACCCAGTAGGTTTCGCCCCATCTATTGCGGTTCTCGATCTGGGCGCGGACGGGGCGCTCGGCGGCCAGCGCCGCGGCGATCCGGCGCAGGGTGGCACGATCGGTGCGCTCGAAGTGGAACAGCCGGCCCGGATGCTGGCCGCGCACCTCGTCCAGCGTGTAGCCCGTCAGGCGCGTGAAGGCGAGGTTGACCCACTGGATCCGACGCGCCGCATCGGTCGTGATGACGGTTGTCCCCATGTTCTCGGCGACGGCCTCAAAGCGTGCCGCGGCATCGAAGTCGTCGCTCAGTGGCATCGTCGCGGGCATGTCACTCGATCCTGAACCGCGGGTCACGCGCGAAGGCGTTCCCCTTCCCTGACCGCAGGGTTGCAGGATCGGACAGCGGGCCTAAGCAAGGGTTAAAGGCGGCAAGCGCAGATGCGCCGGCACCGTGATTCAGCGCGGATCGGGGCGTCCCTGGTCTTGCAGGATTTCCTCCAGCGCCAGAAGCCAGCGATCGTAGTAGTCCGATCCGTCGGGTGCGGCGCCCTGCAGCGCCCGACCCAGGGTCGTAGACCATTCCGGCCAGTCGTAGAGCCCGGCATCGTGCGCCGCGACCGCCAGCGCGAAGGCACGGGCCTGCCAGGGCGCCTCAAACGGGGCATCGGGGGCGGGCGGCAGGTCAGATCGGCTCAAGATAGCTCTCCCATGCGTCGACCGAAACCGAAGTCCCCGGCTCGGCATCCGGCCCCCAGAGGTCGGCGCCGTCGAAAACGACGGTATAGAGCCGCTCGGGCGCGTCGCCCTGTCCGTGGGCATTCGCATCGGGCAGCACGAAGCCGCCATGCTCCGCCTCGACGATACCGGCGTGGCCCCGGACGTAGCGTGGTAGCCGGGTGTGCCCGCGCGGATGGATGTTGCGCGCCCGCACCCGATCGCCGGGCCGAAAACGCGGCGGGCCCGCGATGGGGCGCGTGTAGTCGGTCCCGGCGGCCAGAACCTGCGCCACCGCACCGGGCGCAAGGCGCCGCGGATGCGGAACAGATGCGGCGGGGTCCAGCAAGCCGTGCCGATCGAGCAGCGCCTCAAGCCCGCGAATCCATATTTCGTAATAGCTCGAAGAAAGATAGACGGCCGGGGGCAGGCTCTCGCGGGCATGCCGGCTTTCGTCGATATTCCAGTGCCCAAGGGCACCAGTGGCCAGAGTCAGGCCCAGCGCGCGCGCCTCCCACGCGGCATGGAACACGGGTTCATTGACTTCGGGTCGAACCGGGCCGAAACCCATCTGACCGCCCAGATCCTGCGGCCCGTTCAACCTGACACCCGTTCCGGCGCAACCGGAAGCCCGGTCCCGACCATCGAATCACGGGTGATGAGCGCGGCCAACTCGTCGACAGTCATCTCCTCGGTCCCCTCGGGGCGCATCGGGATCACCAGATAGCGCAGTTCAGCCGTCGAATCCCAGACCCGGATCTGCACCTGCGGCGGCAACTCCAGCCCGAATTCCGCCAGCACCGCGCGCGGCTCGATCACCGCGCGCGACCGGTAGGCAGGCGATTTGTACCAGACCGGCGGCAGACCCAGGACAGGCCACGGATAGCAGGAGCAAAGCGTGCAGACGATGAGGTTGTGGAGAGTGGGTGTATTGAAGACCGCCTGCATGTGTTCGCCCTGCCGGCCGGCATAACCCATCGACCCGATTGCCGCGGTCGCATCGCGCGCAAGCCAATCCGCGAACTCGGGATCTGTCCAGGCGCGCGCCACGACCGCGGCGCCGGTTCGCGGGCCCACCTTCTCGGCGTAGGTTTCGATGATCGCGTCGACCGCTGCGGGGTCGACCAGACCCTGCGCGACCAGGCGCTCCTCAAGCTGGCGCACCCGTTCGGTCATCGGATCGGGCGGCGCGTCATGATGGGGGTGATCATGGGGCATGGGCGGCCTCGGCTGGTTGCACGCGCAAGGATAAGCCGGAACCGCAGGCCTGTGAACCCGGATCGCACGTCAACGACACAAACCCGCGCCGACCGACATTGGCCGCAAGACCGCTTGCGCAGCGGCGCGAAATCTGGCCGGGTGGACGCATGACCAACGCCTTCACCGCATCGGGCCTTTTTGGCGACCTTCTGTCCGATGAGTCCTTCGCGGCCGAATTCTCTGCGCGCGCCTTCACCGATCGCATGCTCGCCTTCGAGGCCGCCTGGACCCGCGCCTTGCACGCGACCGGCACCGTCACCGCGGACGCGGCGGCCGCGGCACTGGCCGCGATCGACGGTTTCGACGCGGACGGAATCGGCTCAGCCGGCGCCGCCGACGGACTGCCGGTCCCGGCCATGGTCACGGCCCTGCGCAGTTCATTGCCACCGGATGCGGCAAGGGCAATCCACACCGGCGCGACCAGCCAGGATGTCATAGACACCGCGATGGCGCTGACCCTGCTGTCGGTCCTCTCGACTCTCGAAACGCGCCTGGCCGGCATTATTGGACTGATCGACACACTGGAGCAGCGGTTCGGAACCCAACCCCTCATGGCCCGGACCCGGATGCAGGCCGCACTGCCCGCGACGGTCGCACTGCGCCTGAGCGCTTGGGCACGCCCCCTTCAGGAACATCTGACCCGGCTCGAGGGACTGCGCGCCGGTATCGGGCAGGTGCAGATCGGTGGGCCGATCGGCGCCAGGGACCTGCCCTGCCAGTTGGAACCGGGATTCGTGGGACACGTCGCGCGCGCTCTCGACCTCAGAACCGGGCCGGTCTGGCACACCGATCGAAGCGCGATGGTGTCCTTCGGGCACGCGCTGGCCCTGCTGACAGGCACGCTGGGCAAGATCGGTCAGGATGTCCTTCTGATGGCGCAACAGGGCGTGGACGAGATCGCACTTACTTCCGGCGGCGGGTCTTCGGCGATGCCGCACAAGTCGAACCCGGTTGCCGCCGAGGCGTTGGTCGCCATCGCCCGGTTCGTCGCCGCGCAACAGGGTCTGCTGACGCAGGCGATGGTGCACGAGCAGGAACGGTCCGGCACCGCCTGGGCGTTGGAATGGCTCACGCTGCCGGCGATGTGCGAGGCGAGTGGCGCGGCACTTCACCATGCCGAACGACTGCTTTCCTCGATCACGCGGATGGGCACACCGGCCTGAAAGGGTGGAGCGGCGCGTTTCGCGGGGTTCCGATCTCAGCGTCCTCGGCGGGGCCGTAGTTCTTGCTTTGCGGAAAATTGGGACGGGGGCAGATCGATCCGTTCCGCCCCCGCACAGACTTGATCTCGACTTCCGTCTGGCCGTCAACCGGCCGAACGGCTTACATGTCCCAGTGGTCCGGATGAGCGGTCGCCGCACCACCCATGAGCGCCTGCCAAAGATCCTCGTGGCCGGTATCGAACATGTCCTCGCTACCGATCCTTTCCAGGCTGTGCAGGCCGCTGCCCTCCATCAGCCGCAGCCAGACGGCATCCGCGGCATAGTCGATGACGATCTCGGCGTCGCGTCCACCCAGCCCGCGGAAGACGATATCGCCGAAGGTGCCGACCAGTTCTTCCGCCCGCAGGAGTGCGACCTCTTTCACGTCGGCCGTCAGCGCCGAAAGGTCGATCTCGAGCGTCGCATTGCCCAGATCCACCCCGCTGAGGACATCGGGCGCATCGCCGAAGGCTCCGCTGCGGAAGGTGGCGATGCCACCAAGCCCGCCCGCCGTCGCCGTGAACGCAAGCGTTGCCCCGGTATCGAAGCCCAGGAACGCCATGCCGCCATCGCCGCCGTCGAAGCCGACGCGCGCCTCGTAGCCCACGACCTCGATTCGGCTGCCAGCGGAGGCGGCGAAGACGGCGCCGTCGGTGGCAAGGATCGTCTGACCCGCGGTGGCAGTCAGCTCGACCGGACCCAGGAAGGTCCCGGTGTTGGCGAAGCGTCCGCCATCGACCGAGATCTCGAGCAGTCCGCCGCCTTCGGAGCCATTGGTCCAGAACTGCCCGGCGCGCGAGATGTCGAGCGTCGCGCCTTCGTCTCCGGCAAGCAGCTTTCCGTCGACCGTCAGCTTGCCATGCGCCAGGATCAGCCCGCCCGCCGCGCCGAAGTCGAGATCCTCGACCCGGACGGTGCCGCCGAAGACGACCTTTTTGCCGCCCAGATCGATGCTGTCCCCGTCCCTGCCGGGCGTGACGCCCTGATCCCAGTTGAGCCGGTTGTCCCAACGCACCCCGTGACCGCGATCGTCCGGCACGAAGCGGAAGGTCGTCTCGATGGGCTGTTCGGTCACCTCGATGCCGAAACGCTCGCGGAACCAGTCGAGTACATCCTGCACCGCCGTCGAATACTCGCTCCCGTCCAGCGCGCGCAAATGCTCGGCAAAGGCCTGGATCGTATCGCTGCTATGCGGCTGACCGCCGTTGACCGGAACCCCGCCATTCGCCAGCGTCTCGACATACCGGTGAATCGTGGCTTCATTCAGAACGGACGGGTCAAGACCGTCGGTGTTCTGCGAATCTGGCGAACCGTTTCCTTCCAGACGCCAACCCCAAACAAGGCTGTCATCAAAGTAAATGCCGTCTTCGTAGGCATACTTGATGCCATTCGAACCAAGCCTCGCATCGCTTTCGTCATGAGGGTTTCCGGCATGTGCCACGATGTTCCCGACTAGGCTGGTGTACAAGGCCGTCCCACCAATGCCCCAATCAGTTGCGCCGATCTGCGGCAAGCCTTCGCCGCGACCCGCGGCATGAGTGACAAGATTTCCCAGAAGCAGGCTATAGTTGCCCGTCCAGACGCCACCGCCACCTCCATTCGTGTTAAGCGCGACATTATTGTCGATGAACAAGGTGTTTTCAACAAAGGCACCGCCGCGATATTGCGCACCGACAGACGCCGACCGCATGATTACCGAGTCATGCATCGAAACATCGATCACACTATGCTGAAGGTACAGACCCTGACTGTACATGCTCGGCGGATGCCCACCATCAATCGAGGCATCCGATAGAAAGTCAGGCGCCCAGCCATTGTGATCAAACAACACCCGGTCAAACAGCGCCCCTTCGGTGTTGTCCATGTAGAGGCCAGACTCGCGGTTCCTATGCGCGGCCCACTTACCATCCGCGGTTACGGAGCCCGGCTCTTCGCGCCATGCATCCGTGAAGCTGGAGTTTCTGAACGTAACACCCTTCGCGCCTTGTACATTAGATTCCTCATTGGAGAACTTGGTACCATCAAAGATGATATTCTCCTGCGGCCCATCGCCACCTGCTAAGACGCTCACTCCGGCCGAAAAATCCAGATCCTGAAGCACGATGTTCTTCGAGGTACTTTGAAAGATCATCTGCTTGTTTTGCAGGACGGGTTTATCACCCTCACCCCAAGCTCCGATGAACAACGGATGGAGTTCAGACTCTCCGCTGGCGCCGCGGGAAACGACACGCGCTGCGTCATACTCGTACCCGCGTTCGAACAAAAGCCAGTTCGAATTCGCTCCTCCGCACGGATTGATCGTACTCCACAGCGACATCGCCAGGTCGGTCGACAGCGCCATGTCCTCGCTCGCGCCGTACTCGGTTCCATGGTCGCGCAGCCATCGGGCGGTAACGGCACTTTCGGACATCCCCTCGCGCGCGGCGATGTCGGCTGCGGTGAGGGCTTTTTCCGATCCGGTGACATAGACCTTGCGGTGATTGTCGCCGTGTTCGACGATCACCTTGTCGTTGGCATCGGTGGCGAGCATGTAGTGCGCTTCGCTCGTTCCCCAGCCAGCCTTCTGCGGGCCTTCCGCAACCTCGGCCTGCACGATGTGCTGGGTGATGCTCCCATCGGAATGGACCGCCTCGTAGGCAAAGTTCAGCGGGCCCGTAAGATTAGAGCGGGTCAGCACCAGCGCGAGGCTGTTGTCGGGATTGACCGAAAGCTGACCATGCTCGGGACGATCCAGGATCTTGACAGAGACGATATTCGCACCGTCCGGGCGGATGGTAGCCACACGCCCCCCGATCACGTCGATCTGCGACTCGACCGTCGTCACCAACGGCGGTTCGGCCGGCTGCTGCGTGCCGGAGTCATCGTCCTCGACGGGGTCCTGGTCGTTGTCGTCCGAGCCTGACGGGTCGGTCTCGACCGGATCCTCCTCGGTGGGTTCCTCCGGCTCGGGTTCGGGCGCAGGCTCCTCTGCCACCGGCTCTTCGACGGGCTCTTCGGGCTGCGGGTCCGTGGTGATCGGATCGCCCTGCGCGGGGTCGTTCACGCCGGCCTCGTCCTGTCCGGACTGGTCGTCCTCGGGCTCCTCGGCCACGGGTTCGTTCGGCTCCGGGTCGGCCGGCTGCGCGCCATTGTCGATCGGGTCCGCGACGACGGGCTCCTCGTCCTCTTCTTCCGCGGGATCTTCTCCGACGGGTTCGTCTTCCTCGGGATCCTCGGCGACAGGCTCTTCGACGGGTTCCTCGATCACCGGATCATTGCCGCCGGGGATGTCCTGGCCGGGGTCGGTTATCGGCGGCAGGTCGTTTCCGTCGTCGGGCTCATCCGAGCCGACGGATCGGGCTGCGTGTCTTCCTCTGACGGATCCGGGTCGCCGGAGTTGTCGGGTTCTTCGGGCGTAACCGGCTCGTAGCCGAGGAATTCGCCATTCGGGCCGTAGATCGGCGTGCCTGTTTCGGGGTTCTGTCCGCTCATGTCCTCTTCTGCGCTTTCATCTTGCGGCGGGCCTTCCGGCTCTTGCTCCGGTGGCGCCGCCGGATCTTCGAAGGGATCGTCCAATCCGTCGTCGATTGGATCCTCGTGCTTCTTATTGCGCATCTTCAGAAGTTCAACGAAGGAGGGCATGCCTTTGGCCATTTGGATCGCCTTGCTCAGGAGTTTCAGAAGTATCATCGTGGTCAGTTCCTCGACTGATGGGACCAGCAGCGCCGGAATCGACGCAGACTCTTGTCTACCTGAGGCTGCATTCTCCTTAAGGCAGTCGCCCGCTTCAAATCGCATTGGCCCCTTGGTGACCAGCCGCTTAACCGCAAAAAAAACGACGTGGCAGGGGCTTCAGCGGGAACATGCCCAGCGAAAGCCCGTCGAGAAGATTCTCGTATTGGTTGTGCTTTCGTGAACGCGCCCGTCGCGCGCGCATCGCGTGCCGAATCACTGGACAGGTGAATCGGCGCTGCGCCGCCACCGTAGGTTTGGGGCAACACCCGGCCGACAGGCGCCGCAAAGCCCCTTTACAAGGGTTTCAGCCGGCGCCCGGTGGAGCTTGAATCTGCGCTGGCGCGGCGGCGTCCCTGACCCCTCGTGCGCCTCAGCCGATCGTGCGGCGCAGCAGGTCGATCCAGTTGCCCCAGCACAGGCGCCGGACAAGCGCCTGGTCGTAGCCAGCCCGCACCATCGCCTCGACCAGGCGCGGCAGTGCCGCGGCGTCGGGCAGGAAGTCCGGCATCGTCGCGCCGTCGAAATCCGACCCCAGTGCCACGCCGCCTTCTCCCAGCCGCTCGATCAGGTGGTCGAGATGGCGGATCAGCAACTCGGGCGGCGTATCCGTCGTCTTCTCCCCGTCGGGGCGCAGGAACTGCACGGCGTAATTGAGCCCGACAAGCCCGCCGCGCTCGGCAATCATGTCGAGCTGCCAGTCGGTCAGGTTGCGGCTGCCCGCGCAGATTGCGTGGACGCAACTGTGCGTGGCGACGAGCGGTGCTTCGGTCAGCGCCGCCACGTCGCGGAACCCGGCGGCGTTCAGATGGCTCAGGTCCACGAGGATGCCCAGCCGCGCGCATTCGCGCACAAGCCGGCGGCCTGCGTCGGTCAGTCCCGGCCCGATGTCGGGATCGGCCGGGAAGCGAAAGGGAACGCCGTGACCGAAGATGTTGTCGCGCGACCAGACCGGCCCCAGCGACCGCATTCCGGCCGCGTGGTAGACCTCCAGCTCGGCAAGGTCGGGGCCGATCCCCTCGCATCCCTCGATGTGCATCAAGGCCGCAATCGCCCCGTCGCGCCGCGCGCCCTCGACCGCGTCGGCCGAGGTGCAGATGCGAAAATCCTGCGGATGCGACCGCGCCATCCGGTGCAGGATTGCCGCCATCTGGAGCGTCACCCGTCGCGCCCGGTCGGGGGCGAGTTCGGGAAAGATCGGCTCCGGAGCGTCCTCGGCGGGTTCAGTTCCCTCCTCGCCCGGCACCCAGATCGCGAAAAACCCGCCGGCAAGGCCACCGGCTCGGCAGCGCGCCAGGTCCAGGTGGCCGTCGCGCCCGTCGAAGAAGCCTTTTCCGTCGCTGTCGCCATCGCGCCAGAGATGCAGGAGCAGGTCGTTGTGACCATCGAAAACCGGAACTGCCGACATCCGTCACTCCTCTCCCTTGCCGGCCGGCGGCGCTCTTTCGGCATGCTTGACACTTGACCGGCGCTAGCTTCCTATGACCCGGCGCACCCGGCTGCAACGCCGGATCGTGCGCCGGCCAACAGAAATCACAACACACGACGGGGAAACGGAAATGCTGCTCGACTCGACCTTGCGAAACCGTGGCGCGGCCCTTGCCGCCGCGCTGATGCTGGGCACTTCGCCCGTTGCGCTGGGGGCCGCCACGCCCGACGACACGCTGGTCATTGCCGCCAAGATCGATGACATCGTGTCGATCGATCCGGCCGAGGCGTTCGAGTTCAACGGGATCGACCTGCTGAACAACCTCTACGATACCCTGGTCGAACTTGACCCCGAGCGTCCGGGCGAGCTGGTTCCGGGCCTGGCCGAAAGCTGGGACGTCTCCGAGGACGGGCTGACCTTCACCTTCACCATGCGCGAAGGGGTCACCTTCGCCTCGGGCAACCCCGTGAGGGCCGAAGACGCGGCATTCTCGCTGCAGCGCGTGATCAAGCTCAACAGGACGCCCTCCTTCATCCTGACGCAGTTCGGCTTCACGCCCGACAACGTCGACGACCTGATCGTCGCCGATGGCAACACCCTGCGGATGACCATCGACCGGCCGCTGGCGCCCTCTTTCGTCTACAACTGCCTGACCGCGCTGGTCGCCGCCATCGTCGACAAGGAAACCGTCATGGCCAACGAGGTCGACGGCGACATGGGCTACGAGTGGATGAAGGCGAATTCCGCGGGAACCGGCGCCTATGTCCTGCAATCCTACCGTCCCAGCGAAAGCTACCTGCTGGAGGCGCGCGAAGGCCACTGGCGCGGCGACGCGAACCTGCGCCGCGTCTTCCTGCGGCACATTCCGGAACCCTCGACGCAGCGGCTGATGCTGGAGGCCGGCGACATCGACATCGCCCGCGACCTGACCCCCGTCGATGTCGAGGGGATGGCGGGCAACGACGATGTGGTGATCACCGACGACGTCGGCGGATACATCGCCTACATCGCCATCAACGGTCAGCACGAGACGCTGGCCCATCCGGCGGTGCTGGATGCGATGCGCTGGCTGATCGACTACGAGGGGATGGCGAACAGCTTCCTGAAGGGCCAGCAGATGGTGCACCAGCACTTCCTGCCGCGCGGCTACCTCGGCGCGCTGGAGGAAACGCCCTACAGCCTGGACGTGGAACGCGCCCAGGAAATCCTGGCCGAGGCCGGGATCGAGACGCCGATCAACGCGACGCTCTCGGTGCGCAACAGCCAGGACCGGATGGAAATGGCGCAGTCGATCCAGAACACCTTCGCGCAGGCCGGCATCAACATCGAACTGTCGGTCGGCGCCGGGGCCGAGGTGCTGGGCGAATACCGCGCCCGCCAGCACGAGATTACCCTGCAGGCCTGGGGGCCGGACTATCCCGACCCGCATACCAACGCCTCGACCTTCGCGATGAACCCCGACAACAGCCCCGACGCCGGTCTCACCGGCATCCTCGCCTGGCGCAACGCCTGGGATCCCGAGGATCTGCACGAGATGGCCGAGGCGGCCGTGATGGAGCGCGACACCGACGCCCGCCGCGCGATGTACGAGGAGATCCAGCGCCGTCACCGCGACGATTCGCCCTTCATCGCCATGTTCCAGTCGATCGACCAGACCGGCATGCGCGCCAACGTGCAGGGCTTCCACACCGGCGGCGCCATCGACAACGCCACCTACTGGCTGGCAACGAAGTGAGGCCAGGCCCCCCGGCAGCCATGGCCGCCGGGGGGCGCTACACGACCTGATGACAACCCCTCCCGATCCCGTCTCCATCCGGCCGCGGCTCTGGCCGCGCCTGCGCGGCGTTGCCGGCGTCCTCGTGGCGCTGGCCGCGACTCTGCTGGGCCTCTTGCTGGTGACCTTCGTCATCGGCCGCGTCGTGCCCATCGACCCGGTACTCGCCGTGATCGGCGAACGCGCGACCCAGGCGCAATACGAGGCCGCGCGCCTGTCGCTGGGCCTCGACCGCCCAGTGTGGGAGCAGTTCGCGATCTACGTGCGCGACGCCCTAACCGGCGATCTGGGCACGTCGATCCGCACCCGCACGCCGGTCGCCGACGACATCCGCCGCTTCTTCCCGGCCACGCTGGAACTGGCCACGCTGGCCACAATCATCGGCGTGATCCTCGGCATCCCGGCGGGCGTTCTGGCCGCGACCAAGCCCGGCAGCCTGCTGGACCAGGCGGTGCGGCTGATCGGGCTGATCGGCTACTCGCTGCCGGTCTTCTGGCTGGGGCTGATGGGGCTTCTGCTCTTCTACGGCATCCTCGGCTGGGTCGGCGGGCCGGGGCGGCTGTCCTCGGGATACGAGATGATGTTCGAATTCGACGTACCCCGCGTCACCGGCATGATCCTGATCGACACCGCGCTCGCCGGGCAATGGGCGATCTTCCGCAACGCGCTCAGCCACATCATCCTGCCCGCGGGCGTGCTGGGCTACTATTCCATGGCCTATATCAGCCGCATGACCCGCAGCTTCATGATGAACGAGTTGAGCCAGGAATACATCACCACCGCGCGGGTCAAGGGCATGCCGGAATGGCGTGTCGTCTGGGTCCATGCGCTGCGCAACGTGCAGGTGCCGCTGATCACGGTGATCGTGCTGTCCTACGCGACCCTCCTCGAAGGCTCGGTGCTGACCGAGACGGTCTTCGCCTGGCCGGGCCTGGGTCTCTACATCACCACCGCGCTCTTTTCCGCCGACATGCCGGCGGTGCTGGGCGGCACCGTGGTCGTCGGCATGGTCTTCGTCGGCCTCAACATGTTCTCCGACATCCTTTACCGGATCGTCGATCCGCGCGCGCGCTGAGGGGGCGGCCATGACCACCGTGACCACCATGACCCAATGGCTGCGCGACCCCGCCCCGCGCTCGCGCCTTCAGGCGCGCGCCGGGCAACTCTGGCTGGGCTGGCTGCGGCTGCGGCGCAACCGGCTGACGGTGATCGGCCTCTCGATCGTTCTGCTGCTGCTGCTCGTCGCCGCCTTCGCCCCCTGGATCGCCCCGCACAATCCGCTGGCGCAGGACCTGTCGCAACGCCTGCTGCCGCCGCTCAGCCCCGGCCACCTGATGGGCACCGACGAATTCGGCCGCGACATCTTCTCGCGCATCGTCTTCGGCTCGCGCATCACGCTCTATATCGTCACCCTGGTCGCGCTGACCGCCCCCCTCTTCGGTCTGATCGTCGGCACCGTCGCCGGCTATTTCGGCGGCATCGTCGATCAGGTGCTGATGCGCATCACCGACATCTTCCTCGCCTTTCCGCGCCTCATCCTCGCACTGGCGCTGGTCGCCGTCCTCGGCCCGGGGATCGAGAATGCGGTGCTGGCCATCGCGCTGACCGCCTGGCCGCCCTACGCCCGCGTCGCCCGAGCCGAGACCCTGACCGTGCGTTCGTCGGACTACATCGCCGCCGCGCGCCTGCAGGGCGCGGGAGGGGCGCGCATCGTCTGGGGCCATGTCATGCCGATGTGCGTGCCCTCGGTCATCATCCGCGTCACGCTCGACATGGCCGGCGTCATCCTGACCGCGGCGGGCCTGGGCTTCCTCGGCCTCGGCGTGCAGCCGCCCCTGCCCGAATGGGGGCAGATGATCTCGGCGGGGCGCAAGTTCCTCTTCGACCAGTGGTGGGTGGCGACCATGCCGGGCCTTGCCATCGCCACCGTCAGCCTGGGCTTCAACCTCTTGGGCGACGGGTTGCGCGACGTCCTCGACCCACGGAGCAGCGGCAAATGAGCCTGCTCGAGGTCGAGAACCTGCGCGTCACCTTCGACACCGAGGCCGGCGCGGTCGAAGCCGTGCGCGGCGTCTCGTTCAGCCTCGGGCGCGAACGTCTGGGCATCGTCGGCGAATCCGGCTCGGGCAAGACCATGACCGGCCGCTCGGTCCTGCGCCTGATCCGCCCCCCGGGCCGGATCGCCGCCGACCGCATGACCTTCGACGGGCAGGATCTGCTGCGCGCCTCCGAACGGCAGATGCGGGCTTTGCGCGGCAAGCGCATCGCCATGGTCATGCAGGACCCGAAATACTCGCTCAACCCGGTGATGAAGGTCGGCGCGCAACTGACCGAAGGGCTGCGCCGCCGCGACCGGCTGGGCGCGAACGAAGCCCGGCGCCGCGCCATCACCGCGCTGGAGGCCGTGCAGATCCGCGACCCCGAACGCGTCATGCACGCCTATCCGCATGAACTTTCCGGCGGCATGGGCCAGCGCGTGATGATCGCCATGATGCTGATCCCCGGCCCCGACCTCTTGATCGCGGACGAACCAACTTCGGCCCTCGACGTCACCGTCCAGGCCGAGGTGCTGAGCATCCTCGACGCGCTGGTCAAGGATCGCGGCATGGGCCTGATCTTCATCAGCCACGACCTGCGGCTGGTCGGCCGCTTCTGCGACCGCATCCTGGTCATGTACGCCGGCCGCGTGGTCGAGGAACTGGAGGCCGCGAACCTGATGCAGGCCGAACATCCCTATACGCGCGGCCTGCTCAACTGCCTGCCACGGATCGGCGGCACGCGCGGCGCGCTGCCCAGCCTCGACCGAAACGCCGACTGGGCGGTCTGAGCATGAGCCTGATCGAGATCCAGAACCTCTCCGTCACCTTCGACGCCAAGGGCCGCGCCGTCCACGCCGTGCGCGATGTCAGCCTGTCGGTCCCGGCAAGGGAGTCCTTCGGGCTGGTCGGCGAATCCGGCTCGGGCAAGTCCACGATCCTGCGCGCCATCTGCGGGCTGGCGCCGATCAGCGCCGGATCGATCCGCATCGCCGGCGAGGCGGTGCGCGACCCGCGCGGCAAGGCCTTCGCCCGCCGCGTGCAGATGGTCTTCCAGGACCCCTATGCCTCGCTCCACCCGCGCCACACCATTGACCGCACCCTGTCGGAACCGCTGGCGATCCACGGGATCGGCAAGGCCGACGCGCGCGTCGTCCAAGCGCTCGACGACGTCTCGCTCGACCGCTCCTTCCGCTTCCGCTACCCGCACCAGCTTTCCGGCGGGCAGCGCCAGCGCGTGGCAATCGCGCGGGCATTGATGCTGGAGCCCGAGATCCTGCTTCTGGACGAGCCGACCTCGGCCCTCGACGCCAGCGTCCAGGCCGAGACCCTGAACCTGCTCGCGCGCCTGCGCGACGAACGCGGGCTCACCTTCCTGATGGTCAGCCACGACCTCGCGGTGATCGACCACATGTGCGACCGGCTGCTGGTCATGCAGCACGGCCAGGCGGTCGAGGAGTTGACCCGCGACGACCTCGCCGCCGCACGCATGCAGACCGACTATGCCCGCGCCCTCTTCGACGCCAGCGCCGACCGGATGCTGGAGGGCTGACAGCGCGCGCCCCGCGCCCGGTGGAACGCGCCCGCTCCGGCGCGGCCCCCGACCGCCAGGGAAACCGCCTCCGACCGCCCGGATCGGGCGAATTGGTGGCAAACTGCCATACGTTTGCCATACACTTGCCATACGCCTGCCATACACTTGCTGGCAGGCATGAATCTTGCAAAATCAACCAGATAGCTTCAATCGCGCGGGCTTGGACCTGCGCCCTGCGCGCGCCGCGTCAAGGTTTCATCAACCAGCGCATTGCGTCCGGCGCACCCCGTTCAAGCCGCGTGCGCCCCGGCGGCCAGCGACGCGACATAGGCCAGCACATCCTCGACCGGCTCGCCGTTGCCGATCCGCTTGACGATGGCCGATCCCACGACGCATCCATCCGCCACCCCGGCAATCGCCTGCGCCGATTCCGGGCTGGAAATCCCGAAGCCCACCACCACCGGCAGGTCGGTCTGCGACTTGATCCGCGCCACCTCGGGCCCGACATCGCCCGCCTCCGCCGCCGCCGCCCCGGTGATCCCGGTGATCGAGACATAATAGACAAACCCGCTGGTATTCTGCAGCACCTTCGGTAAACGCTTGTCATCGGTCGTCGGCGTCGCCAGCCGAATGAAGTTGATCCCGGCATCGCGCGCCGGCAGGCACAGCTCCACGTCCTCCTCGGGCGGCAAATCGACCACGATCAACCCGTCCACGCCCGCTTCCTTCGCATCCGTCAGAAAGCGCTCCACCCCGCGGTTGTAGATCGGATTATAATAGCCCATCAGCACGATCGGCGTCGCATCATCCTCGGCCCGGAACCGGCGCACCATCTCCAGCGTCTTTTCCAGCGTCTGCCCGCCTGCCAGCGCCCGCTGCCCCGCCAGCTGAATCGTCGGCCCGTCCGCCATCGGGTCGGTGAAGGGCACCCCCAGTTCGATCACGTCCACCCCGGCGGCCGGCAGCCCCCGCATCACCTGAAACGACGTCTCCAGGTCCGGATCGCCGGCCATGATATAGGAAACGAAAGCCTTTCGGTCCTGCGCGCGCAGCCGCGCGAAGCACTGGTCGATCCGGGTCATGCGGGTCCTCCTGTCATGCCGCCTCCCTTGCCCGCTCGCCGTCGGGAAATCAATGCCTCCCGTGGTGCGCCGCCCCGCTTGCGCCGCCCGACCCAACCGCCTATGACGCGCCCGACCGCAAAGGGAGGGATGCCATGGGCTTCCGCATGGGGATCGTGGGCTTGCCGAACGTCGGCAAATCGACGCTGTTCAACGCGCTGACGCGCACCGCCGCGGCGCAGGCCGCGAACTTTCCCTTCTGCACGATCGAGCCGAACGTGGGCGAGGTCGCCGTGCCCGACGCCCGGCTGGAAAAGCTGGCCAAGATCGCCGCATCGAAAGCCATCATCCCGACGCGGATCACCTTCGTCGACATCGCCGGCCTGGTGCGCGGCGCGTCCAAGGGCGAAGGGCTGGGCAACCAGTTCCTGGCCAACATCCGCGAGGTCGACGCCATCGCTCATGTCCTGCGCTGCTTCGAGGACGTCGACGTCACCCATGTCGAAGGCCGCATCGACCCCATTGCCGACGCCGAGACCATCGAAACCGAGCTGATGATCGCCGACCTGGAATCCATCGAGCGGCGGCTGAAGAACCTCGAGCGCAAGATCCGCGGCGGCGACAAGGAGGCCGTCGCCCAGGACCGGCTTCTGCGCCTGGCGCTGCAGGCACTGGAGGCGGGCCGACCGGCGCGCAACGTCCGGGTCGCCGACGAGGACCGCGTCGCCTGGCGGCAGTTGCAACTGCTCACCGCCAAACCGGTCCTTTTTGTCTGCAACGTCGCGGAAAGCGACGCCGCGACCGGCAACGCCCAGTCCACCCGTGTCGCCGAGATGGCCGTACTGCAGGGCGCCGCGCACGTCGTGATCTCGGCCCGCATCGAAGAGGAACTGGCGCAACTGCCCGCCGACGAGGCCGCCATGTTCCTCGAGGAAATGGGGCTGGACGAACCCGGCCTCGACCGCCTGATCCGCGCCGGCTACGACCTGCTGGATCTGCAGACCTACTTCACCGTCGGCCCGAAGGAGGCGCGGGCCTGGACCATCGCGAAGGGGACGCTTGCGCCGCGCGCCGCCGGCGTCATCCACGGCGATTTCGAGCGCGGCTTCATCCGCGCCGAAACCATCGCCTATGACGACTACATCGCCTGCAACGGCGAAACCGGCGCGCGCGAGGCCGGCAAGCTGCGCATCGAGGGGAAGTCATACGTCGTCCAGGATGGCGATGTGCTGAACTTCCTGTTCAACGCCTGAGCCTGTGTTGCCAGGCAAAAGCGAACCAATCTCGGTGACGCCGGCCCGACCCTGCCTTGGGCCACGCCAAACTGGCTGCAATTCCGGGTTCGTTGACCCTGCACGACAGGCGCGAAACCGGACAGGCGTTGCCTCGACCACGCAACCTTTGATGGAAATTCGTGGTTAACGAAGGCGTGCTGGTGTACTCTCGTCGATCATGGGGCGGGTTTGTCAGAATCTTGCGGCGCTTCACCGGCGGTTCGGGCACAAGCGCGGCGGAACCCTTCCGTATTCCCGGAGCATCTTGGAAATGCCCGGGATTCCGAGGCGCCGGTTTCGCGCGAGTTGCGCACTGGCCCCGTGCGGGAAACTGCACCGGAAGCTTCGTGATGTATCTTGATCATTTCGGCATGCAGGAGTTCCCGTTCCGGATCACCCCGGACCCGGCATTCCTGTACTGGACCGAGGATCACTATCAGGCCTTCGACCTGCTGAACGGCGCGGCCGAGGGCGATCGCGCGGTGACCACGATCCTGGGCGCGCCCGGCACCGGCAAGACCACGTTGCTTCGGCATTTCGTGACGCAACTGCCGAGCGACGTCGACGTCGGTATGATCTCCAATTACTCAAGCGGGCTGGGCGGGCTGGGCCAGTGGCTGCACTGGGCGTTCAACCTGCGGCGCGACGGGCCGGAGGAGGAGTTGCGCGCGACCTTCGAGGCGGAGATGCTTGCGCGCCACGACGGCGGCACGCGCTCTCTTCTGATCGTCGACGAGGCGCAGAACCTGTCCGACACGGAAATCGCCGAGCTTGCCGCGTTGACCTTGCTCCCGGCGCCCCTGGGCGGGGCGATGCGCCTCGTCCTTTCCGGTCAGCCCGGGCTCCGCCGGCGGCTCGCCGCGGCGCAGGTCGTGGATGGGCTGCCCTTTCAGATCGGGCCGATGTCACCGCCGGAAGTCGCCCGATATGTGCGCCACCGCATGAGCACGGCGGGCTGTCCGCACCCGGTGTTCGATGACGCGGCCCTTGGTCGCATCGCGCACCTGACCGGCGGGGTGCCGCGGCTGGTGAACGTCTTTTGCGAACTCCTGCTCACAGCCGGTTTTGCGGGGTCGAGCCGCAGGATCGATGCGGCGCTGGTCGAAAAGGTGCTTCTGGACGTGCAGCAGACCGGCATGCTCGACCACCTGCTCGCCCAGCCGGGCAGGGCCGTGGCCGGACGGACGCGCCCGATCCCGTCGCACAAGGCGCCGCAGCCGCCATCGCCACCGTTGCCGGCACCCCCGCCGAAGACCGCGCCACGGGCGCCAACGCCGGAGCCCATCGCGTTTCGCGTCCGGGCGAACATCGACGCCTTGCCGCAACCGGCAAACGTGCCCGCCGCGCCAAGCCGCCCGCCGGTCACTGCCGACCGCCCCGCCGAAACTGCCCGCCCGGTGCCACCCGGCGGGAAGGCTCGGCGGGCGCTGATCACCAGCGGACTCGCAGCCATCGCAGTCGCGGCGCTGGTGATCCTGCTGATCAGCACCCCGGGGCCAAGCGTCTCCACGCTCGAACAAGAGGCGACGGCGCTCGCCTCCGCAAGACAGGACCCGGACGCCGTCGGCCCCCCGCTTCCCGTCCCGCAAGCATTCCAAGGCGCGACCGACGCGGCAAGCCTGCATGAGCAAGCGCTTGCGATCGGCGCGCAGGAACCGCTGGCGGCCGTTATCGGCTTCGCGCGTGCCGCACTACGCGGGGATGACCGCGCGGCCTACTACGTCGGTCAGCATTTCGATACCGGCGACGGCGTGCCGCGTAGCGCGACGCTAGCGGCCGCCTGGTATACTGCTGCGGCAGAGACACAGCGCGGTGCCCGCCGCGCCTTGCAAAACCTGACGAATGACGACGCCCCCCCGACAGCGACGTCCCCGCCCGTTCCGCTGATGGGCGTCGCTGGCGCCGGGGGGCAGGCGGAATTCGTCTGGGCTTCCGCCGATGCAACCCCTGCCCGCTACCTGCTGGAGCTTGCCGACACGCCGGAAGCGCGACCGGAGCAACACGGCCCACTCGATCTGTCCGCGGCGCTTCTGGACGGCGCGCGCCCTGCCGGCGTCTGGCGCGTCGTTTCGCTCGGTCCTGACGGCGCCCGGATCAGTGTGTCGAAATGGCATGCCATCGCCCGCGACGTGCTCGCGGCGCGACCCTGAAAAGCGCGATCACCGGCGCGCCACGGTCTCTCGCTCAACCGCCCGTTCGGGGATCAACATCCCACAACGGCGCAGATCTGGCGGCGATAGGCGCGATTCGCCTCGCTCTCCGCCGTCGGCGGCGCGGGCGTTGCAACGGCGGCCGGCCCCTCGCACTTCAACTCGTAGTCAGGGCGCAGACCGGTGTTCACACAACTGCCCACATCCCAACCGGGCGGCAGGTCACTCAGGTCGACCTGCTGCCACTTCGGATGGCCGCTCTGCTGCAATTCGCGGAACCGGGTGCTGATCACATGCGCTATGTCCGAGACTGCCCGGCAACTTTCCCGATGATAGGAGTTTCGCCGGGGGTTGTATTCATACGTCATCAGCACCGCCTTGACCGCGACCACATCAACCGGCTCCGGCTGGAACGGATAGGTCCCTGCCGGGATGCTCGTCGTCTGGTAGACCGCCTGCAGTGTCGAATCGGTGATCGGCAGCAGGTGGAAGCGTTCGGGATCTATCTGCGGCGAATTGAAGATCGCGGTCGGCGCCCCGGCGATGTAGAAGAAGGCGTCGATCTGATCCGCCAGAAGCCGGTTCAACGAGTCGTCGGCGTTCAGCATCACCCGTTCGCCCGGCACCACCTCGGCCAGATCGAGGACAAGCGAGGCGGTCAGGAACGTGCCACTGTCCTCCACCCCGATCGAGACCCGGCGCCCGGCGAGGTCCTGCAGCGAGCCAATGTCGCGGCGCGCCAGCACATGCACCTCCTCGTTATAGAGCGGAAAAGCGATGCGCACCCCGGCAACGGCGCGGGCCAGCTCGGAATCCTCGGCGGCAAAGGTGTTCAGGTATTCCAGCACGTCCGACTGCACGATGCCGAACTGTGTCTGAGGGCGTATGCGGACGCCCAGGAAATTTTCCAGCGAGCCGGCGCTTTCGCGCACGTTCAACTCGATCCCGCAGGTCGCCGCGGCCGCCGCGATGTTGCGACCGAACTGGATGTAGGTGCCCGTTGGCCCGCCGGTCAGGATGTTGCGCTCGATCAACTGGGCGGCCGCAGGTGCGGCCACGCCCGTCATGCCCAGCCCGGCGATGCAGGCCCCGATCAGCGCCGCCCTCAATCCCGTCATCTCGCGTTTCCTTCTCATGGCGATGACCCTCAACACGACCCAAGCGTCCGAACCAGTGCGACAAGCGTCTGGCGATTGATCGTCCCGAACGTGTCGCGCAACGCGTCGGTCGGGCAGGCGCCCTGGTTCAGCAGTTCGCGCAAGCGGCGCATCTCGGCCGACCCCTCGGCGGGCAGACCGGGCGCGGACCGCAACGCGGCGGCGACCATCGCCGGGGTCCGCGCGGCGGGCGCTTGCCTCGGCTCGGCTTCAGGCGAGGGGGCAACTGCCGGCTCCGGCTCCGGCGCCGTCGCCGTCGCCGCCTCGGCTTCCTCGATCCCTTCCTGCATCGCCGCCAGCTCCGCCTCGGCGACCGCGCGCTCCTGCTCCAGGCGATCAAGGTCGGCGGCAAGCGCCGCCCGCCGGCCTTCCATATCCGACAGGTCATCGCGCGCCGCGGCGATCTGCCCGGTCAGCGCCTCGGTTTCTGAAACGAGTTCCGCCATCGCATCCCGACGCGCCGCATCTTCGGTCCCGACTTCGGCCAGGGCTGCCACCGCCTCGGCCAGTTCGGCGCGCAGGTCGGCCAACGCCGACTGCTGCTCGGCGCGGATGGCATCCACGCTGCCTTGCAGCGTCGCCAACTCGGTACGCACCGTGTCGACCTCCAGATCCAGCGCCGCGCGATCCTCGCGCAGGCGGGTCAACTCCGCGGTTTCTTCGGCGATTTCGGCGCGGCGGGCTTCCACTGTGGCCTGCATCTCCTGAAGGTTTGCGTCGGCCTGGGTTATCTGCTCCCGCGCGGCTTCGGCCTCCGCGAACTCGGAACGCAATTCGGACAGCTCACCAGCCAGTCGCTCGCGCTCCGCCTCGACCTCGCCTCTCGCCGCTGCAGCCGCCTCCACCGCCGCCTGCGTGTCCCGCAGCTCCGCATCCGCCTGCGCCAACTCCTCCCGCGTGGCCTCGGCCTCAGCGATCTCGGAACGCAGTTCGGACAGTTCGCCAACCAGCCGCTCGCGCTCGGCCTCGATCTCGGCTCTCGCTGCTGTGGCCGCCTCCATTGCCGCCTGCGTTTCCCGCAGCTTGGCATCCGCCTGCGCCAACTCCTCCCGCGTAGCCTCGGCCTCAGCGATCTCGGAACGCAGGCCGGCCAGTTCACCAGCCAGTTGCTCGCGCTCGGCTTCGGCCTCGCCGCGTTCCGCCTCGGCGGCCTGCAACGCCTGCTGCGCATCACTCAGATCCTGACGCGCCAGGTCGCCACGCGCGACCATTTCGGCATAGGCGCCCTCCGCGCCCTCCGACAGCGCCTGAACCTCCTCCAGCCGTGCCGTCGCCTCCGTCTGCTCCGCGCGCAGCACCTGCAAGGCCTCCTCCCCCGCGTCAAGTTGCGATTGCTGCTCGGTCCGCTCCTCCCGCAGACCCGCCAGCGCCTCGCGCGTGGCAGCCACCTCGTCCTCGATCGCGGCAATAGCCTCCCGCCGCGCCGCCTCGAGTTCGGAAAGCTCTGCAACTTCCGCCTCGGTCTCGGACAACTGCGCCTGAAGCGCAGCAAGGCGCGCCTCGGCCTGCTCGAGGGCGTCATTCGCGGCCTCTGCGGCAGCACGCCTTTCCGCCAGCGTTTCCTCCAACCGCGCCTGCTCCGCGCGCAGCCCTTCCAGCTCCTGCTGCTGCTCGGCGCGGGCGGCCTCCGCCTCGGCGCGCAGGGCCTCGACCTCGCCCCCAAGCGTCGCACGCGTTTCGCGCAAGGCCTCGACCTCTGCGGCCAGCGAGTCGCGTTCGGCCTCCAGCGCCCCGACCTCCGCCTGCACCGCCTCCGACGCCTCGTCCTCGGACGCCACCACCTCGCCCGCGTCGCGGTCTTGCTCGGCCTGCGCCTCCAGCTCCGCCAAGCGCGCCGCAGCCTCCGCTTCCGCCTGCCGCAACTCCGCCACGCGCGCCTGAAGCGCCTCGGTCTCGGCACGCGACGCCGCCAGCCCCTCCTCCTCGGCATCCCGCGCCGCCGTCGCCTCGGCCAGCGCCTGCATCTCGCGCGCGACGTCTTCCTCCAGCGCCGCGACCTCCTCCTCCAGCAGGGCGATCACGCGGCGGAACGAGGCCGCCTGTTCGGATGCCGACACCTCGGCTGAGCTATTCTGGGCATGCACGGCCTGGGGAACGGCGATCGAAGCGCACGAGAGGCAGAGAATTGCCAGCGTAATGCGAGAAAGCATCGACACCCCGTGCCTTGGACAATCACCGTTAACCATAAGTTAACTAGCTTCAGCCCCGCGATGCAATAGGGCGCGCTAAAGCAAAGCTTCAGACCGATTGATCTTCAAAGCCGCAACGCGACGGCGAGC
Source organism: Pararhodobacter sp. SW119 (assembly GCF_017811755.1). Lineage (GTDB taxonomy): Bacteria > Pseudomonadota > Alphaproteobacteria > Rhodobacterales > Rhodobacteraceae > Pararhodobacter. Next base: position 134,107 of record NZ_JADDJF010000005.1, read on the forward strand.
GGGTTATTTCCCGCGCACGACGGCTTCGTCGGATTGCCCCGGCTCGAATTGCCACAGCGCCAACGATCCCGTCCCGATTTGACAAGCGCACGATCTCAATTCGGAATACCTCCGCGTGCGGATCGCAGAAATATTCGCTTGCTACCGATCGGCCTTCGCGCCCAACTGACAGGAAACGGAGATGTTCATGCCTGCGACTCACCGCACCTGCCTGCTGATCGGCGCGCCGATCGATTCCGGCCAGCGCCGGCCCGGCTGCCTGATGGGGCCCGCCGCGTTTCGCGTCGCTGGCCTGACGGCGGCGCTTGAATCGCTGGGCCATCCCGTCCGCGACCTCGGCGATCTTGCCCCCGACGCGGTCGAGCCCACCACCTGCGACAATCCCGCCGTGCATCATCTGACGGAGACGATGGGCTGGACCGCCGCCCTGCGCCGCGCCGGCGCGCAGGCAATGGCCGAGGGGATGCCGATCTTCATGGGCGGCGATCACAGCCTGTCGCTCGGTTCCGTCGCCGGGGTCGCCGAACATGCGCAGGCCGCGGGCCGGCCGCTCTTCGTGTTGTGGCTCGATGCGCACAGCGATTTCCACACGCCGGGAACGACCGAATCCGGCAACCTGCACGGCACGCCGGTCGCTTATGCCGCGGGCCAGCCCTTCGCGCCCTTCCCGCCGTTTCCGGCGCCGGTGCCGCCCGCGAACATATGTCTTTTCGGCATTCGCTCGGTCGACCGGGCCGAGCATGCCGCGCTCTTGGCCAACGACATCGTGCCCCACGACATGCGCACGCTGGACGAACAGGGCGTGACCGCGCCGCTGCGCGCCTTCCTCGACCGGGTCGCGGCAGCGGAGGGAATGCTGCATGTCTCGCTCGACGTCGACTTCCTCGACCCCGCGATCGCGCCGGCGGTCGGCACCACGGTCCCCGGCGGCACCACCTTCCGCGAGGCGCATCTGGTGATGGAGATGCTGCACGACTCGGGGCTGGTCACGTCGCTCGACCTGGTCGAGTTGAACCCGTTTCTGGATGAACGCGGACGCACCGCGCATCTGATGGTGGATCTCGTCGCCTCGCTCATGGGGCGCAAGGTGTTCGACCGACCCACCCGCAGCTATCGCGGACAGGGATGACCATGACCGACAAGCCCGCCACCCCGCGCCCTGCCCCCTCGGCGCAGGCTTTCGTGCCCTTCGTCAGCGTCGACGCGATGATGCGGCTGGTGCACCGGATCGGCCTGCCGACGGCGCTGGCGCAGCTGACCGACCGGATCGAGGGCGACTTTCGCCGCTGGCCGGAATTCGACAAGACCCCGCGCGTCGCCGCGCATTCCGAGATCGGCGTGATCGAGCTGATGCCGACCTCGGACGGCACGCATTACGCGTTCAAGTATGTCAACGGGCATCCGTCGAACACGCGCGCCGGGTTGCAGACGGTGACGGCCTTCGGCGTGCTGGCGCGGGTGGCGACGGGTTATCCGCTGCTCTTTGCCGAGATGACGCTGCTGACCGCGCTCAGGACAGCGGCGACCTCGGCCCTGGCGGCGCGGCATCTGGCCCCGAAGGGCGCGAAGGTCATGGCGATGATCGGCAACGGCGCGCAGGCCGAGTTTCAGGCGCTGGCGCTGCAGGCGGTAGTCGGGATCGACACGGTGCGGCTTTACGATACCGACGCGGGCGCGACCGCGAAATGCGTGCGCAACCTGGCTGGAAGCGGCCTGTCCGTCATCCCCTGCACCAGCGCCGAGGAGGCCGTGCAGGGCGCACAGATCATCACCACCTGCACCGCCGACAAGCGGCTGGCGACGGTCCTCCACGACAACATGGTGGGCGCGGGCGTGCATATCAACGCGATCGGCGGCGACTGTCCGGGCAAGACCGAACTGGCGCCGGCGATCCTGGCGCGCGCTTCGACCTTCGTGGAATACCCGCCGCAGACCCGGATCGAGGGCGAGATCCAGCAGATGCCCGCCGAGCATCCGGTGACCGAGTTGTGGCAGGTGATCACCGGGCAGGCGGCGGGGCGCGCGTCGGACCGCCAGATCACGCTCTTCGACGGGGTGGGCTTTGCCATCGAGGATTTTTCGGCGCTGATGTGGCTGCACGAGGCCCTGGGGACCGAGACGGGCGCGGCGCAGATGCTGGACCTGATCGCCGACCCGGACGACCCGCGCGACCTCTACGGGATGCTGATGCGGTCGCGGCCCGAGGGGTGATCGGGGCCGTATCTGCGCGCGGGCGGGGGTATGCTCAAGCTTGAGCAATCGCACAAGACACCGGAATCGTTATATATCGTGAAAAAAATTAACCCGATCGCAATACCTGTGCAAGGGGCGGCGCGCGACCGCGCAGCTTCCCCGCTTGCGTGCGCCGCGCCGCGCCGGGGGGTCCGGGGGGCAGCGCCCCCCGGCCCGGCCCAACGCGAGGAAGGTCGTGCGACAGCACAGCCTGACGAGGGGCGGGAGCACGCCCGTCAACCGGCTCCTGCGGCCGGCGGCGCAGCCTCCGTCCCGCCGCCGCAGGCCGCGCAGCCCGGTCGCGGGCGCAGGGTGATCTGCCGCGTTTCGGCGTAAAGCGCGTCGTAGATCAGCATCCGGCCGCGCAGCCCCTCGCCCGCGCCGGTGATCGCCTTCACCGCCTCCACCGCCATCATCGACCCCAAGACGCCGGGCAAGGGGCCGATCACGCCGGCCTCGGCGCAGCTGGGCACCAGGCCCGGCGCCGGGCGGTCGGGGAAGACGCACTCGAAACACGGCGTTCCACGCGCAGGGTCGTAGACCGAGATCTGGCCTTCCCACTGGGTGATGGCGGCGGCGATCAGCGGCTTGCCCAGCTTCGCGGCGACGCGGTTCACCAGATAGCGCGTGTCGAAATTGTCGGTCCCGTCGAGGATCAGGTCATAGTCGGCGAAAAGCGCGGCGGCGACATTCTCGGTCAGGCGCCGCTTGTAGGGGCGGAGGGTGACGAAGGGGTTGAGCGCCGCCACCGCCTCCTGCGCCGAGAAGACCTTGGGCATGCCGATGCGGGCGTCCGCGTGGATCACCTGCCGCTGCAGGTTCGAGCCGTCGACCACGTCGTCGTCGATCACGCCGATCGTGCCCACCCCCGCCCCGGCCAGGTACATCAGGACCGGCGCGCCCAGCCCGCCCGCGCCGATGACCAGCACGCTGGCGTCCTTCAGCCGGCGCTGCCCGGGGCCGCCGACCTCGCGCAGGATGATGTGGCGGGCGTAGCGGGTCAGTTCGGTCTCGCTGAACGGGCCCGCCTGCGGCGCGGTTTCGGGCGCCCGGCGCGCAGCGACCCGCCGGCGCAGCGCCGACACGACCAGCCAGTAGCCCAGCGCCAGCGCCACGACGACCCCCAGCGCCGCCCAGGACCGCGGATCGCCCCCCGTCGCCGCGCGCAGCGGGTTGCCGGCGGGCAGCGTCAGGTTGATCAGCAGGACCACCACCAGCAACCCCGCCAGCAGCGACGCGCGCAGCGCGACCGGCAGCCGCAGCAGCGCGCCCAGCGACCAGATCAGCGCCGCAATCGCCAGAACCAGGATCATCGGATACGTCCTTGCCTCGGTCTTCCCGTCGTGCCGGCTTCCCGTCCTATAGGTCGGTCGTTCGGGCTTGACCAGCGCGGCATCGGCGCGCGCGGCGCCTCAGGTTCCAGTAAAGCGCGGGCGCAAGGATATGGTCGTAGACCCAGGCCGCGACCGGGCGGATCACCGGCAGCCCGGTCAGCCGGGCCAGCCAGCGCCAGCCCGGCAGCCGACCCCAGAGCGCGCGGAACGCCGGCAACCCGTGGATCAGCCGGCCATCCTGAAGCGCGTGCAGGCGGCGGCGCGCGGCCTCGGCCGGGATCGGCAGCGCGCCGGGATCGAGGCGAGACAGATCATCGAAAGCGATCTCGGCCCCCGCGCTTTCGGCAACTGTGCGATAATGCGCAATTTCGCGCGCGCAGATGGGGCAATCGCCATTATAGAGAATTCTCAAGGCCATGGCGCAACTTTAGCGCGCAAGACGCGCCCGGCAAGGCGCCGAAGCGGCGCCCCGGCCGAGGGCGGATCGCCTGCATATGCGCCGATTGTGCGGTCGAATATCCCGCAGTTTGCCCAGCGAACGCGTCGTATCGCCGTCTTCGACGTCAATTCGGGCGCGATCGGGACATTTAAGTTGCAAACCCGGGCGACAGGCGGTTTAAATAACTCAAAACGAAGGCCTAGACGCCACAAACAGGGGGTAAGCGTGACCAAAGCGGGCAACGACCGCGGCTTTGTCGTATTCGATCGGGTGCAGAAAAGCTACGACGGCGAAACGCTGGTCGTGAAGGATCTGAACCTGTCGATCCAGAAGGGCGAATTCCTGACCATGCTGGGTCCCTCGGGCTCGGGCAAGACGACCTGCCTGATGATGCTGGCCGGGTTCGAAACGGCAACGCATGGCGAGATCCTGCTGGACGGCAAGCCCATCAACAACATCCCGCCGCACAAGCGCGGCATCGGCATGGTCTTCCAGAACTACGCGCTCTTTCCCCACATGACGGTGGGCGAGAACCTAGCCTTTCCGCTGGAAGTGCGCGGGTTGGGCAAGTCACAGCGCGAGGCGAAGGTCAAGCGCGCGCTCGACATGGTGCAGATGGGCGATTTTTCCAATCGCCGGCCGGCGCAGCTGTCGGGCGGCCAGCAGCAGCGGATCGCTTTGGCCCGCGCGCTGGTCTTCGAGCCCGAGCTGGTGCTGATGGACGAGCCGCTGGGCGCGCTCGACAAGCAGCTGCGCGAGACATTGCAGTTCGAGATCACGCACCTGGCGCACGAGCTGGGCATCACCACGGTCTATGTCACCCACGACCAGACCGAGGCGCTGACCATGTCGGACAATGTCGCGGTGTTCAACGACGGCATGATCCAGCAGCTGGCCCCGCCCGACGTGCTCTATGAAGAACCGCAGAACAGCTTCGTCGCGCAGTTCATCGGCGAGAACAACACGCTGGACGGCACGGTGAAGGAAATCAACGGCGAAATCGCCGTGGTCGAGCTGGACGGCGGCGAACTGGTCGACGCGCGGCCCGTGAACATCTCGCATCCGGGGGAGCGCACGCGCGTGTCGATCCGGCCCGAGCGGGTCGAGGCGAACCGCGACCGGCTGCAGGAAGGCGTGCACACGATCAAGGCCGAGGTGAAGGAATTCATCTACATGGGCGACGTGTTCCGCACCCGGCTGAAGGTGGCGGGCAACGACAATTTCATCATGAAGACCCGCAACGCGCCCGACCAGACCCGCTACAAACCCGGCACGATGATCGAGATCGGCTGGCTGCCAAGGGACTGCCGCGCGCTGGACCTGCCGCAAGCCGGCTGAACGCCCGCCGGCACGTCCGGACGGGGCAGACGAACCCGCCGGGTCAACGCGTACCCGGCGTGAATGGACCAACCAAGGAGGTAATCATGGTCTCGAAACTGAAACTTCTGGGCATCGGCACCGCTGCCAGCGTCATCGCGCTTGGCGCGGCGCAGGCACAGGACCCGGTCTCCCTGACGATCGTTTCCTGGGGCGGGGCCTACACGGCCAGCCAGAACCGCGCCTATCACGAGCCCTACATGGCGGAAAATCCGCATGTGACGATCATCAACGACGACGGCTCGGCCAACGCGCTGGCCGGTCTGCGGGCACAAAGCCAGGCGAACAACGTGACCTGGGACCTCGTCGACATGCTGCCCTCGGACGCGCAGCTGGCCTGCGACGAAGGCATCATCATGGAAATCGACCATGACGAGATGCTGGCCGCCGGCCCCGACGGCACCCCGGCGAGCGAGGATTTCCTGCCCGGCAGCCTGGGCGAGTGCTTCATCCCGCAGATCGTCTATTCGACCGTGCTGACCTACCGGCCCGGCGCCTTCGACGCGGACAACCAGCCCGACTCGATCGAGGCGCTGTTCGATGTCGAGAACTTCCCGGGCCAGCGCGCACTGCAGGACCGCCCGGGCACCAACCTCGAATGGGCGCTCTATGCCGATGGCGTCGACCCCGACGACATCTACGACGTGCTGGCGACGCCGGAAGGGGTCGACCGCGCCTTCGCCAAGCTCGACACGATCAAGGACCACATCATCTTCTGGACCGAAGGCGCGCAGGCGCCGCAGCTTCTGGCGGATGGCGAGGTCGTGTTCGCCACCGGCTACAACGGCCGGATGTTCGACGCGATCGAGGTCGAGGGCATGGATGCCGCGATCATCTGGGACGGTCAGGTCGTCGAATGGGACGGCTGGGTGATCCCGGCCGGCGGCCGCAACATCGATGCGGTGATGGAATACGTCTACTGGGCGACCGACACCCAGCGGCTGGCCGACCAGGCGAAGTACATCTCCTACGGCCCGGCGCGCGCGTCTTCGGCCGAGTTGGTGGGCGAGCATGCCGACCTGGGCATCGACATGGGCCCGCACATGCCGACCAACCCGGACAACTACTTCGCCCCGATCGTCCTGGATAACGACTTCTGGGCCGACTACGGCGACGAACTGCGCGAGCGGTTCGCCAACTGGATGCTGCAGTAATCGCATCCCTGGGGGGCGCGCATCGCTGCGCGCCCCTTCCCCCGGTCGCGGAGGCGCCGGCTTGCCCCCGCACCGAAACGCCGCTGAGGACCGCAGTCGCCCCCCGGGGCGCCCGGATCACGGGATGGAGACAGACGCATGGCGCAGGCTGACGCCGCCGATATCGCCCCGGAAATGCAGACCGAACGCAACGGGCGCCTGACCACGGCCGACGGCACCCCGCTGAAGGCGGCACTGCGCCGCGCGGAACGCCGGCGCAAGTTCGCGGCCTTCCTGCTGGTCACGCCCCTTCTCGCCTTCATCCTCGCCTTCTTCGTCTTTCCCATCGCCCAGATGATGTGGCGCAGCGTCGACAACCCGCAGGTCGTGCGCGCCCTGCCCCAGACGCTGGAAGCGCTGGAGGACTGGGACGGTGAAACCCTCCCCAGCGAAGAAGTCTTCGCCGCGCTGCACGCCGATTTCATGGCGGATGTCGGCCGCCCGCGCGCCGAACAGGTGATGGGCCCGCTGGCCGTGCGCCTGAACTATGAACTCAGCGCCGCGCGCAGCGCCATCACCCGCACCTCCCGCCAGGTGGCGGATTTCCAGCCGCCCTACCGCGACGAGTTCCTCGACGCGCACCGGCTGTGGGACAACATCGAACTCTGGCGGGTTATCGAGCGCGAGGGGCGGCCGCTGACCAGTGCCTACTACGTCGCCGCGCTCGACCGCGAATTCGACTCCGACGGCAACATCGTGCTGCGCGACGAGAACCGGCGCATCTATGTGCAGCTCTTCATCCGCACGATCCTGATGTCGGCCGCGATCACCTTCCTGACCTTCGCGCTGGGCTTTCCGATCGCCTACTACCTGTCGATCCTGCCCACGCGCTACGCCAACCTCTTGATGATCGCGGTGCTGCTGCCCTTCTGGACCTCGCTTCTGGTGCGCACCTCGGCCTGGATCGTGCTGCTGCAGCAGCAGGGCGTGATCAACTCGGCGCTGGTCGCGATGGGGATCATCGGCGACGACGGGCGCTTCTCGATGATCTACAACATGACCGGCACCATCGTTGCGATGACGCATATCCTGCTGCCCTTCATGGTGCTGCCGCTCTATTCGGTGATGCGCACCATCCCGCCCAGCTACCTGCGCGCCGCCAAAAGCCTGGGCGCCCGGCCCTCGACGGCGTTCCGGCGCGTCTATTTCCCACAAACCCTGCCGGGGATCGGCGCCGGCGGCGTCTTGGTCTTCATCATCTCGATCGGCTACTACATCACGCCGGCGCTGGTCGGCGGTCAGTCCGGGCGCATGATCTCGAACGAGATCGCGCGGCACATGCAGCAATCGCTCAACTGGGGCCTCGCCGCGGCGCTGGGCACGATGCTGCTGGTCGGCGTGCTGGTGCTTTACTGGCTTTTCAACCGGCTGGTCGGCACCGACAGCCTGAAGTTCGGGTAAGGAGACGCATCATGGCCCTTCCCTCCTACGCGACCACCGGCGACAAGATCTGGTACTACACGTTCCGGGTGATCTGCTTCGCGATCTTCTTCTTCCTGCTCGCGCCGATCCTGGTGATGATCCCGCTCAGCTTCAACGCGCAGCCGTTCTTTTCCTTCACGCGCGAGATGATGACCCTGAACCCCGACGGCTACAGCCTGCGCTGGTACCAGGACTTCCTGGGATCGGACAGCTGGATGCGCTCGATCCGCAACTCCTTCATCATCGGCATCGCGGCGACGGTCCTTGCGACGACGCTGGGCACGCTGGCCGCGCTCGGCCTGTCGCGGTCCGAGATGCCGTTCAAGGGCGCGATCATGGCGATCATGATCTCGCCGATGATCGTGCCGCTGATCATCTCGGCCGCGGGGATGTTCTTCTTCTTCTCGCAGATCGGAATCTCGGGAACCTACCTGGGCGTGGTGCTGGCGCATGCCGCACTGGGCACGCCCTTCGTCATCATCACGGTGACGGCGACGCTGGTCGGGTTCGACCAGTCGCTGATCCGCGCCGCCGCGAGCCTCGGCGCCTCGCCGACGCGGACCTTCTTCAAGATCACCATGCCGCTGATCCTGCCCGGCGTGATCTCGGGCGCGCTCTTCGCCTTCATCACCTCGTTCGACGAGATCGTCATCGTCCTCTTCGTCGCCGGCCCCGAACAGCGCACCATCCCGCGCGAGATGTGGTCCGGCATCCGCGAGGATATCAGCCCGACGATCCTCGCCGTGGCCTCGGTCATGGTGGCGCTGTCGGTGCTGCTTCTGGTGGTGATCGAGCTTCTGCGCCGGCGCAGCGAGCGCCTGCGCGGCCTGACCCCGGGCTGAGCCACCGGTCAACAAGGGCGCTTTCGTCCCGATGCGAGGCAGGTGCGCAATTTGCGCACCTGCCTCAAGTCATTGACGGGTCTTAGGAACCTTACCGCCGTTAACCGCATCGAAAGGTCTGCGCGGCGGGCGGCGGCGCGGGGTCAGGTCCCGCAGTAGGTCACATAGGGGCCGAAATCCTCGGGCGCGGGGCCTTCCAGATCGGCGAAGTCGGGGCGCGGGGTGTAGGGAGCCGACAGCGCCTGCAACAGCCGCTGCGTCGGCGCGAGGTCGCCCTTCTGCGCGGCGGCCAGCGCCTCCTCGACCCGGTGGTTGCGCGCGATGTAGACCGGGTTGACGGTCGCCATGCGCTCCGCCGCCGCCGTGGCCCCGCCGGGCTGGGCGTCGATCCGCGCGCGCCAGTCGGCCAGCCAGTCCTGCAGGCCAGGCGCGCCGCCGACCAGCGCCCAGAGCCTTGTGTCCGACCCCTGCGCGGCGGCGATCAGGCCGCGGAAGGCTTGCGTGAAATCCGCCCCGCCCGCGCCCAGCAGTTCCAGGAACCCGTCGATGCGGGCGTCGTCTTCCTCCGTCGGCGCGGCGATGCCCAGCTTGGCGGCGAAGGCGTCGCGCCAGGCAGCCGCGTAGATCGCCGGCGCGCGCTCGATCGCGGCCTGCGCGGCGGGCAGCGCATCCTCGGGCGATTTCGGGTCGATCAGCGGCAGCAGCGTTTCGGCCAGCCGCGCCAGGTTCCATTGCGCCAGCACCGACTGGCGCCCGTAGGCGTAGCGCCCCTGCGTGTCGATCGAGGAAAAGACCGCCATCGGGTCGTAGCGGTCGAGGAAGGCGCAGGGGCCATAATCGATCGTCTCGCCCGAGATCGCGGTGTTGTCGGTGTTCATCACGCCATGCACGAAGCCCACCGCCATCCACTGCGCGACCAGCCGCATGGTCCGGTCGATGACGCGCTCCAGAAACCGCAGATAGCGGTCCTCGGTGCCGGCAAGGTCGGGGTCGTGGCGGGCGATGGCATAATCGGCCAGCCGGCGCAGGCGGATCGCGTCGCCGCGCGCGGCAAAGAACTGGAAGGTGCCGACGCGCAGATGGCTCGCCGCGACGCGGGCCAGCACGGCGCCGGGCAGCGGCGTTTCGCGCCAGACCGTCTCGCCGGTGGCCACGGCCGACAGCGCGCGGGTCGTGGGAATGCCCAGGCGATGCATCGCCTCGCCCAGGATGAATTCGCGCAGCACCGGCCCCAGCGCCGCCTTGCCGTCGCCGCCGCGCGAAAACGGCGTGCGCCCCGATCCCTTCAGGTGAATGTCGCGCCGCTGTCCGTTGCGGTCGATCACCTCGCCCACCAGCAGCGCGCGCCCGTCGCCCAGCTGCGGCGAGAAGCCGCCGAACTGGTGGCCCGCATAGGCCATCGCCAAGGGCGTCGCCCCCTCGGGCATGGCCGAGCCGCTGAGCATCGCCAACCCCTCGGGCGATTTCAGCGTCGCGGGATCAAGGCCGAGGTCGCGCGCCAGCCCCTCGTTCAGGAGCACCATCTCGGGCGCGGGCGCGGGCGCCCCCTCGACCGGGACATACATCCCCTCAAGGTCGCGCGCGTAGGTGTTGTCGAAAGCGATGTTCATCATGGACCAGAGGTAGTCATCGCCGGCGCGCGCGACTAGCCCCCCGCATCCGGAAGCGGCAGGACCAGCCCCACGACCGGCCCCATCTGCCGCCCCCAGTCCGACCGGCCCAACTCGGGCGCATGCAGGCGCGAGACATTGCCGTCGAAGTAAAGCGCCTGCGGCACCCGCAGCGCATCCCGGAACAGACCGCCGAATTCGTGAAAGGTGACCGGCTGGTTGGAAATGGCGAAATAGGCGCGCTGCCCGTCCTCGCTGACGCCGACGCCGTTGCGAATGTTGCGCGACTGGGAATCGGGCAAAAAGCGCGGATGCAGCGCGCCGTCGATCACCAGCATCGGCCCCGACTGGGTCGCGTAGTCGCAAGGGGGGGCGGTGTCGGCGAAGGTCCGGCTTTCGATCACCGAAAACCCCGCCGCGCCGATGCAGAAGACCCCGTTCGGCAGCATCCCGAAATTGCCCGGCCCTTCCGAGGTGATCAGCCGCGCCCGCGTCTCGCCGGCCTCGACATAAAGGCCGACGGGCCGGCGGTCGGGGTGGTACATGCCGGCGTTCATCGCGAACCCGAGGGCCAGCCCCTGCGCCGCCAGCGCCGCCTCGATCCGCGCGAAGGTGCCGAAGGGGGCGCCATCGGCATCGGTCAGGAACAGCCGCAGGTCGTCGCCCGCCGCGGTTTCGCAGATCGTGTAGGGGATCGCCTCGTGGACCAGTTGCGCACATTGGCCGATGGCCGGCACCGGCGCCAGCGCCAGGACCGCGGCCAGCGCCTCAGCCGCGCGGATCATCGTCGTCGGGCTCGGCCAGGTCGGCCTGAACGCGCGGCTCGGCGAAAAGCTGGCGCGCGGTATCCATCCGGTCGAAACTCTCGTCGAGGACGAAGCGCAATTCGGGCGCGTATTTCAGCTCCAGCCCGCGGGCGACGAGGTGCCGCAACTCGGCGCTGTTGCGCCGCAGGCCCGCCAGCACGACATCCGCCCCCGCGCCGCCCAGCGGCATCACGAAGGCGGTCGCCACCTTCAGGTCGGGCGAGGTGCGCACCTCGGACACGGTGATCGAGTAGGCGGAAAGCTCGGCATCGTGATGATCGCCGCGCATCAGCACGTCGGACAGACGCCGACGGATCACCTCGCCGACGCGAAGCTGCCGCTGCGTGGGGCCCTTGCCCGGATTGAAACGACCCTTGGCCATGCCGCCCGCATAGTCCATTGCAGCAGCCCGCGCAATGCACGCGGATGTGACGGCGGCAACCGGCCGCCAGACCCGCCCGATCAGCCGGTGCCCACCGCCCGCCAGAACCGGATGGTCAGCGCAATGGCGGCGACCATCAGCCCGACGACCAGCCCGAACCACAGCCCCACCCCCTCGAACCCGGCCAGGAAGGCCAGCGCGTAGCTGACCGGGATGCCGATCAGCCAGTAGCTGACCGCGGCGATGACCATCGGCATCTTGGTGTCCTGAATCCCGCGCAGAAGGCCCATCGCCATCGCCTGCCCGCCATCGGCCAACTGGAAGATCGCCGCCACCCACAGAAGCGTCACGCCCAGCGGCACGATCACCGCACGCTCGGGGTTGTCGGGGGCCAGGAACGCGCCGACCATCACCTCGCCCAGCGTGAAGTAGACCAGCATCGTCGCCACCGCGACGCCCATCGACAGGATCAGCGAGGCCCGCGCCGCCGCGCGCAGCCCGTCGATGTCGCGCCGCCCGCGGGCGCGGCCGACCAGCACGGTGGCGGCGTTCGACAGCCCCATGTGGACCATGAAGAACATCGCGGTGATCTCCAGCGCGATGGAATGCGCGGCCAGCGGGTGTGCGCCCAGCCAGCCCATCATGATCGCCGAGGCGGCGAAAAGCCCGGTCTCGGCCAGCATCGCAAGCCCGATGGGCAGGCCCAGCGCGTTCACCGCCCTGAGCGCGCCCCAGTCCGGCCGCCAGAATCGCACCAGCAGGTCGTAGCGGCGCAGTGCCGGCAGCCAGACGGCATAGGCCAGCATCACCCCCAGCGTGAACAATTGCACGAATACCGAGGCCAGCGCCGCCCCGCGCACGCCCATCTCCGGCGCGCCGAGGTTGCCGTAGATGAAGATCCAGTTCAGCCCGATATTGACGAAGACCGCCGACACCGTGACCGACAGCACGACCTGCGTACGACCCAGCGCGGCCAAGTAGCTTTTCAGCACCATGACCAAGAGCGCGGGGCCCAGCCCGAAGCCGACGATCGCCAGATACGCCCCGCCCAGGGCCGAAACCTCGGCCTCCTGCCCCGCCGCGGCCAGGATCGGCGCGGAGAAAAGGAAGAAGGGCAGCACCAGCAGCGCGAACCCGATCGACAGCCACATCCCCATGCGGGTGGCGCGCCGCACCTCGGGCTCGTCCCCCGCGGCGGCCGAGGTGGCGACCATCGGCATGACGGCATTGGCGTAGCCCGAGCCGAAGGTGAAGAAGACGAAGAAGATCGTCGCCCCCAGCGCCCCCGCCGCCAGGTCGATGACCCCGTACCAGCCCAGCATGATCGTGTCGGTGACATGCAGGCCGAACTGCGCCAGGTGGCTGCCCACCAGCGGCAGGCCCAGCACCAGGACGGCGCGGGCATGGGTGCGGAAACCGGGATCGACCTGGGACGTCACGGGGTGGCCTGCTGGAATCGGATGGCGCGGCCCGCCTTTATGCACTTCGCCCCGATCCGGGGAAAGCCCCGCGCCCTCAGCCCAGCGCCGCCACGACCGACAGGACACCCAGAAGCAACACCAGACCGGCCGTCGCCTCGATCCCCGCGCCGATCCAGTGGGCGCGGCGCAGGTCGACCCCGCCGGCCACGCGCAGGAACCCGTCGCGCCCCAGCATCAGGCCCAGCGCCAGCGCGATGGTCACGCCGGCGGTGCCCAGCGCCATCGCATAGGCCCCGGCGATCCCCGCGCCCAGCATGCCCATCTGCCAGGTCAGCAGCAGCAGGATCAGCGCGCCGGAACAGGGCCGCACGGCCACTGCGGCGACCAGCGCCGCGACCTCGCGCGGGGTGGTGGCGGCCAGCATCGCCGGCGCCGGGGGCAGATGCGCGTGCCCGCAGGTTTCGCAATGGCCATCCGGGCCCGGAACGTGGTGGTGGTCGGCCTGCGCGCCCCCCGGCGCCACCCGCGCCAGCGCCCGCCAGAGCAGCCACAGCCCGATCCCGCCGATGGCGACCATCGACAGCGTGGTCAGCAGGCCGCGGTCGACCTCCTCGATCCCGGCGCGGCCCAGCCCGGCGACGCCGACCAGCACCAGGATCAGCGCCACCGCCACCGTCGCCTGCAACAGTGCCGCCAGCAGCCCGATCCCGGCCAGCTTCAGCGCGCTGACCCGCCGGGCGACGCCGTAGGCCCCCAGCAGCGCCTTGCCGTGCCCCGGCCCCGCGGCATGCAGAAACCCGTAGCTCAGGCAGACCAGCATCAACCCCCAGAAGGCCGCGGATTGCCCAGCGCGGATGCCGCGCAACTCCTGCGCCATTTCGGTCTGGAAGCCGGCCTGAACCGACAGCAGCCAGCGGCCAGCCGGTTGCAGCAGCGACTGCACCGGCGCCGCCAGCGGGCCGGCCAGCACCGTCCAGATCGCCGCGGCGGCAACCGCCAGGAAAAGGGCAAAGCGCAGCATCGCCCCTCGTCTCATGGTCCGGGGCGGGACCGCAAGCCTCGGGGGGTTCACGTCAGGGTGCATGGCGTTCGAACGCCGACCGGGCGCGGGCCCAGACGCCCTGGTCCATCCGGTCCAGCATCGTCAGATACGGCAGAAGCTGCGCCGCGAAATCGCGCGAGCTTTCCACCGGCAGGATCGCCGGTAGGTTGTCGATCGCCACGACGTCGAGGCGCGGCGCCGCATGCACGCGCAGCGCCGGCGCCGCCCAACTGGTCACCCGGTCGTAGACGCGGATCGGCGAATAGTCCGCGCCCGGATCGCAGGCGATGTCGCCGATCACGCGCAGCCGGCGCGCCATGCCGACGGCGTCGGCGGGCACGAAGACCGGGCCGCCCGGCTCGGCCAGGATGCAGTTCAGCAGGATCTCGTACCCCAGGATCTGCGGAAAGGGGCCGCCCTGCGCGGTCTCTTCCTTGTCCCAAAGCTGCGCCTTCACGTTCATCGCCGCCAGCAGGTCCGTCGCCCCGCGCCCGGTGCGCCCCTTGGCGCCGATGACCAGCGCGTCGGGGCGCAGCACGTCGCCCATCTCCTCGGTCAGTTCGGCCAGCAGCGCCGCGCGGTCGGCATGCGCCGCGACCCGGCCGCAGATCTCGCCGCGCGCCTGCGCCGCCCAGGCCTTCAGCGTCACCGCCGCGCCGACATAGCCCGCCCAGTAGCCGAAGGCCGCGACCCGCCGCCCGGTCTCGTCGGTCAGCGATTCGAGGTCGTAGAGCGTGCCACCCCCGGTCCGGAACCGGCGCAGCAGCCGCGCCCCGGCGGGCTGGCCCTTGAACGCATGGCCAAACAGGATGTGGCGGTGGCGCAGCGGCGTATCCTCCTCTGGCAGCTCCTTCAGGCCAAGGATGATCGCGTCGGCGGGCGCCTCGCGCCAGCTTCCCGGCGCGGCGGCTTCGCAGCCGGCGGCCATGTAATCGCCGAAGGGCAGCGCGCGGGTCGGGCTGTCCTCGACCGTGACGCGGAAGCCGCGCGCGATCAGTTCCGCCGCGCCCTCGGGCGTCAGGGCGACGCGCGCCTCGTCGGCGCGCTCCTCGGCACGAACCCAGAGGTGGGTCATGCCGCCCTCCCGAAGGTCTCGGCCAGGATCGCGGCCAGTTCGCGCGCGTCCTCCGGGGTGAAGGCATCGCGGCGGTCGCTGTCGATGTCGAAGACGCCGATCAGCCCGCCCGCGGCGTCGATCACCGGCAGCACCAGTTCCGAGCGTGTGCTGGCGGCGCAGGCGATATGGCCGGGAAAAGCCTCGACATCATTGACGATCTGCGCGACGCCGGTGCGCGCAGCCGCCCCGCAGACCCCGCGCGAAAACGGGATCACCAGGCAGCCGTGCCCGCCCTGATAAGGGCCGATCTTCAGCAGGTCCGGCGCCACGACGCGGTAGAACCCGGTCCAGTCGAAGCGCTCGTCGGCATGATGCACCTCGCAGGCGACGGTCGCCATCAGCGCGACGACATCGTCCTCACCTTCGGTCAGGGCCCGGACACGGGCGGCAAGCGCGGGGTAATCGGGCATCTGGAAACCTGTGGCTGACGCCCCTGATTGCCACGAATTGCGGGGCAGGGAAAGATCACAGGAAGACCCGCAGCACCGCCGGCGCCAGAAGGGCTGTCAGGATCGCGTTCAGCCCCATGCCGATGCCGGCAAAGGCCCCCGCCTGCGGATGCACCTGCAGCGCCCGCGCCGTACCGATCCCGTGCGCCGCGACCCCCGTCGCCAACCCCCGCGCCCGCCAGTCGCGCACGCCCAGCGCGTTCAGCAAGGGCGTGGCGACAATCGCGCCGATGATCCCGGTCAGCAACACCAGCACCGCCGCCAGCGTCGGCGAGCCGCCCAGCGACTGCGCGATGCCGATGGCGACCGGCGCCGTGGTGCTTTTGGGCGCCAGCGCCGCCAGCGTCTCAGGCGCGACACCCAGCGCCCGCGCGATCCACAGGGCCGAGACGACGGCGACCACCGACCCCACCGCCAGCCCCGCCAGCACCGGCAGGATGGCGCGTTTCAGCCGCGCGCCCTCCTGGTACAGCGGCACAGCCAGCGCCACCGTCGCCGGGCCCAGCAGGAAATGGACGAACTGCGCCCCCTCGAAATAGACCGCGTAGGGCGTGCCGGTCCCCCACAGCGTCAGCGCCAGCAGGATCACCGCGATCAGCACCGGATTGGCCAGCGGCGCCCGCCCCGCCACCTGGCTCAGCGCGTCGGCCACGACATAGGCGACCAGCGTCAGCGTCAGCCAGACCAGCGGCCCGCGCGCCAGGTAGCTCCAGATCTCGGCGAAATCAGCCATCGCGCGGCCCTGCTTCCTGCCCCGCCCCGGTCAGCCCCGCGACCAGCTTGAACGCCAGCGCCCCCGCCCCGATCGCCAGCACGGTCGAGACGACGATGGCGACCAGCAGCCACAACGCCTCTGCCCCCAGCCGGTCCAGATGCCCGACGACACCCACCCCCGCCGGCACGAACAGAAGCGACAGATGCCGCAGGATCCCCTGCCCCACCGGCACCACGGCGGCCGCGACCCGGTCGGACCCGGCCAGCAACACCAGCATTGCCCCCATGCCCAGCACCGGCCCCGGCACCGGCAGGCCCAGCGCCCGCGCCACCGCCTCGCCGGCCAGCTGGCAGAGCAGGATCAGCGTCAGGGCCTGGATCATCGTGCGCCTCGCCCGAGGGAAGTCGCGCCATGCTCTGCCGCGACGCGCCGCGACGCAAGGGTACTCGTGCCTCCGCCGCGCCCGAATTCGACCCTTCTGGGCGCTTTGAGGATGCCCGGAATCCTGCTATGATCCTCGCTTTCACGCTCCGATTCACCCCGTCGATATTTTCACCGATCCGACCGCTTTCACGCCTCCATCCCCCTCGTGAAAGGAGCTGCCATGGACATCCACGCCACCGCCTTCCTGTCCACCTTCTACGCCCTGCGCAGCGGCCACGTGCGTTATGAAATCGGCGAGGGCCGCGGCAAGGTCCGCCGGCTGTCGAACGCCCCCGCCACCGTGACCGGCCTCGATTGCTCGGGCTTCGTGCAGTACATGATCTACCGCGCCACCGACCCGCATGTCCGCATTCCGGCGGGCAGCTGGCACCAGGAACAGTACTTCCGCAACAACCACTATGTCGAAATCCCCTATGCCGATCACGCCTGGAAGAACGACGACGTGGTCCGCATCGGCTTTCGCGACCGCACGCCGGAACGGATCCGCCACGTCTGGTTCGTGATCAACGGCTTCACCTACGAGAGCACGACCCGCGCCGGGCGCAACGGCCCGACCAGCTTCCTCTGGTCGGTGCGCACCGATCAGGCCGACAGCTTCTACATCGTCGGCCCGGCCCGGAACTTCCTGTGGGTGGAGCTGACCGGAGCGGCAAGCGCCGCCTGATGGCATGGCGCCGGCACGCGAGGGCGGTCGCGCCGGCGGTGCGCTGATCGTCGCAAAACGCGAATCCCCGGACCCGCAGCCGGGCCGGAGGCCCGCAACCGCGCCGCGCCGGCGGCACGTCCATCATCCCCGAACACGATCACCGCCCCCCGAACCGCCGCCCGGCCCGATCAGGCGAGGGTCCAGTGGACCCTCGCCCGGGCCGTCGCCCGAAGCGCAAGCGCAGGGCGAGGGGGGATCGGCCGCGCCGAACGCCTGCAATCGGGCCGCGGCTGCCTGGGTAGGCGCGGAAACGCGCCTGCCGTCGTGCCGAAGGCACGCCTGCGGCGTGACGGGCAGGCAGGCGCGGCCCGATTTGTCGCGGGACAAATCAGGCGGGGCCATAGAGTTGCGCCTCGCCTCGCGAGCAAGCGAAGTGCAGGGCGTTTCGGCTTGACCTATGTGCGAGCTGAAATGCTTTCAGATACGGAGTATTGGGCGCATGAACGCTTAGGAGCGCTAGTAGGATCAGTTTCGCACTTGGTACTTGTCCCGCGCGATTCGGATTAAGATGGGCGATCCGTTCGCTCGGGCGTACGTAAACTCAACGACATCGATCAGTTGTGCTATGCGGGCGGCGCCGTCCGGTTCGGGGCAACTCATCCCGATGCGGCTCAGCGCAGCGAACCGTGGCTGCTGGAACCTCTGGTGGTTGAAGTCCTTATCCCAAGAAATGAGCACCCGCTGCGCCTCGATGGCCGCCACGGCGACGACTGGATCTTTCGCATCCGAGGCCATGATCTCCCGTACAAGCTCGACGTCATGCCCGCGCTCGCGGAGGAAGTGCGCCACCGAGTCAGGCACGTTGTTGTCGAGTAGGAAGCGAATGACTATCAAAGGCGCCATCAGGCGGCGGTCGCCCTCATGCGGTTGCGCACTTCCTCCACATCACCTTCGCGCAATTCAGGGAACTCGCGTAGAATGCTGGCCACGGGAATATCGCGGTCAAGATAGGCAGCGACCGCAGCGACGGGAATTCTCGTTCCCTCGAAAACGGGTCGATTGTTCATCACGAAGCGTTCGCTTACCACATGGCCAATTGTCTGCGGTTGCCGCGCGTTGAGGTCGCGAATGGCGTCCCGAGTGCTCCGGATCGCAACCTTCAGCGGGATGTCGAAGACGCGCTGGCCGCTTACGACCTCTTGCCTGGCCAAGGTCTTCGGGTCGTCGAAGACGACGCGCTTTCCGAGAACGTAGAGCGTGGTTGCGGTCCATCGCTTCTCGCCTAGGTGTGCGAGTCGCTCAGATACCTTCCTTAGATGCTGAACGGAGACGCCATGTTCGAGCCGGAGGGACGCCAGCACGCGGAGCGAGACGATGTCCCGGAAAGAATACACACGGCTGTAGGGCAAACTCCGGCTTTCAGCGGCGTAGCTGGCCCTTAACAAGCCACTACGATGCCATGCCCGAAGTTGCCCCATGGTGAGCCCAGTGAGGCGGGCGGCGTCGGCCTCTCCGAAAGCGCCAATGATCTCGTCACCGCTCATGCACTCCTCCCGTACTCACTTAGCAGTATTCGATCAGTTTGGAACGGCGGTCAATCGCTCTTGCCCGATACCCTCAATAACCCGGACTTACGGCCACCCCGCCTTCTGATCTCCTACCGCCGCGCCTCCAACAGCACCGACAGCGCCGCCTCCAGTCCCTCGGCATGCGGCCCCAGCCGGGCCTTCATCTCGGCCTGGAAGCGCATCGCCACCGGCAGCAGCCGCGCCACCAGCGCGCGCCCGTCCGGGGTCAGGGTCAGTTGCACCAGCCTTCGGTCGGCGTCGTTGGCGGCCTTGGCGACGTAGCCGGCCTCCTCCAGCCTCGTGGCTGCGCGGCTGACCTTGGATTTCTCCATCTCCGTGCGCGCCTCGATATCGCGGACGGACACCGGCCCGGCGTGGTGCAGATGCGCCAGCACCCGCCACTCGGCGATCGAGATGCCGAATTCCTCGCGGTAATGCTCGGCGAAGGCGCGGCTGACGCGGGCGGCGGCGGCGTTCAGCCGGTAGGGCAGGAAGGCGCCCAGGTCGAAGCGGGCGATCGGGTCGGTCTTGTCCTCGGGCATCGGGGTCTTCCGGCTATGGGGCGGAAAGACCAGCACAATCCCGCGCGGGAATCAATGCAGTTCCAACGACCCCTTGACATTGTTGCATCTGCAATGAATGTTGGGGCAAACGCCAGAAGGGAGACACGCCATGACCGACCAGGGCCTGCCGAAAGGCATGATCCGCGCCACCGGCACCACCGGCACGCATGAGGGCTATATGCCCGGCTTCGGCAACGACTTCGAGACCGAGGCGCTGCCGGGCGCGCTGCCGCAGGGCCAGAACTCGCCCCAGAAATGCAACTACGGCCTTTATGCCGAACAACTCTCGGGCTCCGCCTTCACCCAGCCGCGGCCGGAACGCACCTGGTGCTACCGCATCCGCCCCTCGGTCCGCCACACGTCGCGGTTCGAAAAGCTCGACCTGCCCTACTGGAAGACCGCGCCGCATGTGAAGGAGGATGTGATCAGCCTCGGCCAGTACCGCTGGGACCCGATCCCGATGCCGCAGGACGACCGCTACACCTGGCTGACCGGCATGCGCACGATGACCACGGCGGGCGACGTCAACACCCAGGTCGGGATGGCCGCCCATATCTACCTGGTCACCGACTCGATGCAGGACGAATACTTCTTTTCCGCCGACAGCGAACTCCTCGTCGTCCCGCAGGAAGGGCGCCTGCGCTTCTGCACCGAACTCGGCGTCATCGACATCGAGCCGAAGGAGATCGCCCTCCTGCCCCGCGGCCTCCTCTACCGGGTCGAAGTCCTCGAAGGCCCCTGCCGCGGCTTCGTCTGCGAGAATTACGGCCAGAAGCTCAACCTGCCCGACCGCGGCCCGATCGGCGCCAACTGCCTCGCCAATCCCCGCGACTTCAAGACCCCGGTCGCGGCGTTCGAGGATCGCGATGCCCCCTCCCGCGTCACCGTCAAATGGTGCGGCCAGTTCCACGTGACCGAGATCCCGCATTCGCCGCTCGACGTCGTCGCCTGGCACGGCAACCACGCGCCCTGGAAGTACGATCTGCGCACCTATTCCCCGGTCGGCGCCATCCTCTTCGACCACCCCGACCCGTCGATCTTCACCGTGCTCACCGCGCCCTCGGGCCTGCCCGGCACCGCCAATATCGACTTCGTCCTCTTCCGCGAACGCTGGCTGGTGGCCGAGCATTCCTTCCGCCCGCCCTGGTACCACAAGAACATCATGTCCGAGATGATGGGCAACATCTACGGCCAGTACGACGCCAAGCCCCAGGGTTTTGCGCCCGGCGGCCTCAGCTTGCACAACTGCATGCTCCCCCACGGCCCCGACCGCGAGGCGTTCGAGGGCGCGTCGAACGGCGAGCTGAAACCCCACAAGCTCGACAACACCATGTCCTTCATGTTCGAGACGCGCTTTCCCCAGCACCTGACCGACTACGCAGCAAACGAGGCGCCGCTGCAGGACGACTACCTCGACTGCTGGACCAGCCTCGAGAAGAAGTTCGACGGCACGCCGGGCATCAAGTAGGAGCGGGCATCAAGAGGCGTGCCCGGCGCTCCCACGCCTAGGCAGGGGTCTCCACTGCCACTCGCTCCCGCACCCGGCTTCGGATCACGGCCAGCGCCCGACCCGAGGGGTGGGCGAGAAGCGCCCGCCCCGTGGGGGCGGGTCGGGCGCTGGCCGTGCTGGCGCACGGCCGAAAAAGAAGAAACAGACTTCCCCGTCCCCCAACCCTTACCCCCGCCCTACCCCACCGCACGCCCCGCAGGCCGCATCTTCACCCCTCCCCTGCCTACCCTCGCGCCCCAACCCGGCCGAGAGGAGCCTCCGATGACCGCCCAGCCCGACACCCCCGAAACCGCCGCCCAGACCGCCGCCCCGCAGATCCACCTCCTCGCCCCCGGCGACATCGACGCCAACGCCCTGCCGCGCGACCGCACCGCCCTCGACCCCGCCGCCCTGGCCGAGCTTGAAACCTCGATCCTGCTCACCGGCCTGCGCCAACCGATCGAGGTCTGGGCCTTCTCCGCCCCCGAACCCGGCGGCCCCCGCTACGGCCTGATCTCGGGCATGCGCCGCCTGACCGCCTTCGGGCGCATCCACCAGAACGACGCCGACGCCCGCATCCCCGCCTTCATCCACCAGCCCCGCGACATCCCCGACGCGATGGCGAAAATGATCGCCGAGAACGAGATCCGCGCCGACATCTCCCCCTGGGAGAAGGGCCGCATCGTCGTCCAATCCGTCGACGAGGGCCTCTTCGACACCCTCGACGCAGCCGTCGCCGGCCTCTATCCGACGCTGGACCGCCAACGTCGTGCCCGCTTCCGCTCCATCGCAGAGGTTATCGCCGAAATCGGCGAAGGGGTGCTCACCCACCCCGAGTCGCTCGGCATGCGCCAACTCACCCGCATCGCCGACGCGTTGCGCAGGGATTACGGCCACGTCATCGAAGCCGCGCTCAAACATTCCTTGGACCGCTCGCCCGAGGGCCAGTGGAAGCTCCTCCGCCCCATCCTCGACGAAGCCGAAGCAGAAGTTCGCACCCCGCAACTCGCCTACCGTCCCGGCCGCCCCCGTCGCGTCGTCCACCCCCGCGTCGGCCTGCAAATCCGCCGCGAAAAGACGCCCGAGGGCTGGAACCTACGCTTTACAGGCCCCGAAGCCTCGGGCCCGCTGATGGAGGATATCATGGACTACGTGGAACAGCAGTTCGGTCGCTAGCAAGTGGTACAGGGCTTCCGCGGGCTTTCGAGTCGATAGTGAACCAGATCAAAGCAGGCCCGCGAGCGTATCCCGCTTTATCGAATTGATTTCTGAGGCACTGAGGATCTGCGCGTTTTTTCCAATGCGCGATGCGAGTCTGCGGGTGTCTGGAACATCAGCGTTGGCGATAAACGCCTCATGGGACGTTGTCGCAAGTGCACGCAATATTGACTGAGCGTCACGATCAACGACCCGACGGGCTTCTCCAACTAGCAAGAGATCAGAAGCCAATGGCACCCAAACCGCTTGGAGGGAATCATCCCGATCCAGAAATGGGGTTAGCTTGCGGGCAGTAACAAACGCGACCATTGTATCCGGGCAAATGAGGTTGCCAGCGAAACCTGATTTCAACCTGAAACTAAGCCCCCTATAACGATCTCTTCGACTGCTATTGTCGGTCGCGCCCATAATCGCTTTAATGTGAGAGTTTTTTGCCCATTCCAACCTGTCCCTAACCAATTCCTGAAGCGATTGGCGGGCTTCGACCATTGCGAGCTTCGAAACTTTCTTCCCAAGTATATCAAAATTCCGAACAGCGATTCTTCTGATTTCCTCTCGTTGAACTGGATCAGCAATCTCTTTAGCAAGCATCTGATCAATCTCATTGGGATTGTCGCGAGCATACTTGCGCATCATTTGCGAAAAAACTCTCGGATTCGAAAACCAACGATTTAACTCTCCAGCGAGATCAAGGAAAATATCCGCGAATTGCTCCCTAATGAACTTGGTCCGCGCTTCGAGATGCGCAATGAGTGACGCAATGGATTCGGTGTGCTCAGTTGCAATACATCCACCGCCCTGTAAGTACTTCACTAGCCCCTGTAGTTCATTCTCGGAACTCGTAATCATCGAGTCAGCCCCGATGCCGGGCTCGAAATCGAAGAAATCTCGTTGCGCACCGAAGTTCCTGGTCCCGACCGGGAAAGGAGCCTTGTCTTTCTGGTAAACGATTACCGAAGTGTAACCGGGTTTACGTTCGTTTCCGAAGCCGCGCTGTATCGCCTGCCAGAAGTGGTGTTGATTCCGACCAGCCATCCGCTCTCCAAGGCTGTTCTGCAAAATTACAGCACCATGCGCTCGCTGGCGCGTCAATAGCTGCGTATCCGCTTCTCAACCTCACGAAAGCAAAGCCATACAACTATACACCAGTGCCTCACTTTCGGCCCTGATCACGTCTTTAATCTCATCTTTTCAACACATTGATGCGCTGTCCGCATGCGGACACTCGCAGCCAGCTTCCCCTTTCCGCCTGTCAGGCCGGCGCCTGGCCCGAGGACTGACCCGATGCCTCCTGCATGGCGTCGATCTTGCCGATGTTGGCGACCACGCTCTCGCGCTGTTTCTTCAGGACCTCGACCTCGGCCTTCTTCACGTCGCGGCCGGCGATCTCGCATTCCCGAAGCGCGTCGTCATAGGCTTCCAGGATCCGCTTCTCGCCGTCGCGCAGGCCGGGCAGCAGGCTCTTCTCGTCCGCCGTCAGCGCGAAGCGGACGTTCAGCACCACCTTGTGGACCACGCTCATGAACGACCCGTCGGAATCCGGCCGCTCACCGCGCTCCAGCAACAGCCCCGCCAGTTCATGCGCGTGGCTCATGTGGGTCTTGCGCAGCTCGTCGCACAGGTCGCCGACATTGGCGCGCCGGCCGATCTCGCGGGCTTCCTCGTATCCCTTGGCGGCATCGACGACCTTGGTATGCAGGCTCGAGATGGTCTCGGACGGGGTGGGCATGGCGGGCTCCTTTCTGGACTCACTGGATGGGGTTTCAATTCACAACCCGCCATCCGGTTCCCCCGCGGGACGGGTAAGCGGCGCCCCGGCGCGCCGCCCACCGCCCCCCGCTGCGACAAACCGCCGGGCACCCGCGGGATGACAAACGCGGGTCGGTGGCCTATTTATGGGGGCAGAAAGAAGGAGCGCGCGCATGCCCGGCAGATCGACCGACAGCATCGAGATGGACGCGGACGGCTACGACCTGCCCGGCCGCCCCCCGCGCCTCGTGCGCCTCTACATCCGCCAGTGCCTGATCGGCTTCGCGCTGGCCGCGGTCTTCGTCGGCCTGCTGCTGGGCTTCGACGTCGCCGGCCTGCGCGGCCTGATCCTGTCGACGCAGGGCGGCTGGATCGCGCTCGGGCTTCTGGTGGTGTTCAACGGCCTCGTCTTCGCCGGCGTACAGTTCGCGATCACCATCATGCGGATGGGCGAGCCGCAGAGCCCCGGCGGTGGTCAACGCCTGCGCGTGCTGATGCCACGCGGCGGCCCCATCCCGCGCCCGATCCCGGTCGAGGCCGACACGCCCGACCGCTGACTCTCACGCCACAAGAACCGGAGGACGCGCACCCCGGTACGCACCGAAGGTCATTTCATTTCGGGCGATTGAGTGGCGGGCCCGCAGCGACCGTGGTCGGCGTGAGTTTCCCGAGAGCCTGAACATTCAGGTGGGCGCCAGATACCGAGGCCAGGACCCCGGCAGAGCCAGCCCCCTCGGAAAGGAGTATAGGCCACTGGAAAAGGGCCTTCCACGCGAAGAGCAGAACCCGCCACCCACTGAGGTAGGGCGCGCGCGGGCGTTTCGCAAGCCCCGGATTGCAGGCGGCGCCCGCGTCATCGAAGCGTCACAGGGCTGACGTATATTCGTCTTGAACGCGCGCTTCGGAGGCGTCCCATGCCGTTCCAGCTGAAGTCCAGTGACCGCTCCGTCGAAACCGGGCTGCGCCGGATCGCCCGCGGCCAGCTGGACGAGGCGCGCGACCGGCTGAAGGCGGATCTCGCCGGCGATCCCGCTTCGGTACACGGCCTGCGCAAGGCGACGAAGAAGCTGCGCGGGCTGCTGCGCCTGATTCGCCCGGTCTGCCCGACCGCGCGCGCCGAAACCGCAAGGCTGCGCGACGCCGCCCGGCAGATCGCCGGGCTCCGCGATGCCGAGGTGATGCTGCGGACGTTCGAAACGCTCGAGGCCACGCTCCCCGCCGACGCGATCCCACCGCTGCGCGCCCTGCTGGAGTCGCGACGGCAGCAGGCGACCGACCCCGACGCCCTGATCGCGGCGCGGCGGGTATTTTCCGACGAGATCAAGGCGATGCGGAAGCGTTGCGGCCGGTGGAAGATCAAGGGCCAGGAATTCGACGCCCTGCGCCCGGGACTGACCGCGACCTGGCGGCGCTGCCGGAAGGGCGCGAAACGCGCGCGCACCGCCCTCGGCGATCCCGGCCTACCCGCGGACGCCTTTCACGACTGGCGAAAAGCGGTGAAGCAGCACTGGTATCAGGCCCGCCTTCTGCTGCCGATCTGGCCCGAACTGATGGCGCCCCATGTCGAACAGGCTGGCGAACTGGGCGAACTCCTCGGCGACCACAACGACCTCGACGTGCTGCTGACGACGCTGGAATCGCCCCGCGCACCTGCGGCAGAGCCGGCGCTCGCGGCGCTGCGCGAGGTGGTGATCGCCCGGCGTCGGGAGCTTGCCGCGCGATCCGTCGCGCTCGGCTCCCGGCTCTTTGCAGAGCCCGCGGACGCGCTTGCGGATCGCTGGGAAAGGTGGTGGCAACTCTGGCGCGCGCAGACCTGAAAACACCCGTCGAAGGCGACACACATCCATGTGTGAGGACGTGACCATTTCGAAACGTTAGTGTATCAATAAATCGATTGTGCACCCGGCGCTGGCCGTGGTGATGTGTTGAAACTGGTGGATTTGAAGAAGTCATGTCAGCGTCTCCGGATATCTCCCTTCGCCCGAGCGGGTTGCGAAGCTTTCTGAACTGGGGGGTCTTCTGGCTCGTCGTTGCGGTGACCGGGTCGGTCGTCTTCTTCTGGGAAGGCATTGCCGAACTTCTGGCCGCCTGGCGGACGCCGGAATACAGCCACGGGCCGCTGATCCCGGTTCTGTCGGCGCTGCTGTTCCTGCGCCAGTTGAAGACCGTGCCGATCGAGACCGGGACGACGCTGAACCGCTGGCCGGGACTTGCGCTGCTGGTCTTCTCGCTCGCGCTCGCCTTCGCCGGCAAGATGATCGGCATCGGCGACATCGTCGCCTATGGCCTGATCCTCTGGTGGGGGGCGGTGCTGCTGATCAGCTTTGGCTGGCAGACCGGCAAGCATTTCTGGCCGCCGATCGTGCATCTGGTCTACATGCTGCCGCTTCCCGGCGCGCTCTACTTCGGGATGTCGACCTTCCTGCAGGGCATCTCGTCCGAGATGGGCGTCGCGCTTCTGCACCTGCTGCGCGTGCCGGTCTATCTGGAAGGCAACATCATCGATCTGGGGGATTTCAAGCTGCATGTCGCCGAGGCGTGCTCGGGCCTGCGCTACCTCTTCCCGATCCTCAGCTTCTCCTATGTCTTTGCGGTGCTCTATCAGGGACCGATGTGGCACAAGGCCCTGCTGCTCGTCGCCGCGGCGCCGATCACGGTGATCCTGAATTCCGTCCGCATCGCCATCGCCGGCGTGATCGTCCAGCACTGGGGCGTCGACTGGGTCGAGGGGTTCACCCATTTCTTCGAAGGCTGGGTCATCTTCCTGTCGGCCGTGGCGCTGCTGGTGCTGCTCTCATGGATTCTCCTGCAGCTGCGCCGCCCGCGGGTCGGCGTGCTGCAGGCGCTCGACCTGGATACGACCGGTCTTGGAACCCAGGCGATGCGCCTCCGGCTGATCGAGCCGTCGCGGACGCTGATCTTCGGGGCGCTGCTGGGGCTGGTGCTGGGCCTCGTCTGGCAAGCGATACCCGAGCGTGAACCGGTCGTCGTGACACGCGATCCGTTCGGCGCCTTCCCGCACCAGTTGGGCGGCTGGCAGGCGACGCCGCTGCCGCCACTCGACCCGCAAGTGGCGCAGATCCTGGCCGCCGACGACTATCATTCCGCCATCCTGCGCAACCCGCGCGCCGATGCGCCGGTCGAGCTGTTCATGGCGTGGTACAGCGACCAGATGCGCGGCGGCGTCCACTCGCCCGAGGTCTGCCTGCCCGGCGGCGGCTGGGAGATCGCGCGGCTGGAGCGGATCGACGTCAGCGAGGAGTTCGGCAACGGCGCGACCTTCACGCTCAACCGCGCCGTCATCCAGCGCGGGATGGAGCGTTCGCTGGTGTATTACTGGTACGAGCAGCAGGGGCAGCGCACCGCGTCCGAATTCACCGCGAAGATGCAGTTGATGTCCGGCAAGCTGCGCAACGGCCGTCAGGACAGCGCCATCGTGCGCCTGATCACCCCGATCGGCGTCGAAGAACCGCAGCAGGTCGCCGAGCAGCGGCTGCGCGATGCGCTTGGCGAAGTTCTGGAGCCCCTGCCGCGATTCGTTCCGGGGCTTCGCAACTGACCTGAACAGAGCGATGATTTCCCGGCTCGACACGGCGCATGAAACCAGACGGTGTTGCCGGAAACCGTCCCGGTGCACTATCGTGGCCATGTCCGCTTCCCGAATTTACACGCTTCCGCTCTTGCAATGAAATGAGTGCCTCATGATCAGATTGATCCTTCCGTTGGTCCTTGCCGCGACTGTCAGCCTCGCGGCGTGCGAAAACTCCGAGCGGAGAGCCGAGCGCCATTTCGAAAGCGGCGTCGCCCTGCTGGAATCGGGGGAGGTGAGCCAGGCGCTGCTGGAACTGCGCAATGCCGTACGCCTGAAGGACGACTTCCCCGAGGCGCGCGTGCTCATCGCGCGCACGCTTCGCGAAAGGGGCGAGGCCGGCGCCGCCTTCGCCGAATACCAGCGCCTGGTCGATCAGCACCCCGATAGCCTGGAAGGCCGGCTTGCCCTCGGCGAACTGGCCTTCGAGAGTGCGAACTGGGAAGCCGCCGAACGGCACGGGCGCGCCGCGCTGGAACTGGCGCCGGACGATCGGGTCGCGCAGCTGATCGGCGCGGCCCTCGACTACCGCGACGCTTCCATTGCGTCCGATGCGAATGCCGCGGGCGAGGCCGTGGCCACCGTGCGCGCGCATCTCGACGAGGTTTCGGAAGAAAACCTGACCGCCTGGCGGATCGTCATCGACCACACCGCCAATACCAGCGACCGTGGGGCCTTGCTGAGCACGCTGAACGCCGCGATCGAGGCCCGCCCGGACATCTACGACTTCCACCGGATGCGCCTTGGCATTCTGGCCGAACTGGAACGCGAGGCCGACATACCCGGCGCGTTGCGAGCGATGCTCGCGCAGTTCCCGGAACGCGAAGAACCGCGCGGCATCATGGTGGCCTGGTACATGCAGCAGGGCGATCTCGCCGCCGCCGAGGCGTTCCTGCGCGAACTGACGGGCGCTCCGGATGCGGGCGCCAGCGAAAAACTGGTCGTCGTCGAGTTTCTCCGCCTCACCTCGGGCGATGACGCCGCGCTGGAAGAACTCGACCAGCTGATCGCGGCGGAACCCGACGCCACGGCCGACCTGGCAACCTACCGCGCGCTCCGCGCCAGCATCCGGTTCGAGCGCGGAGAACGCGACACGGCGCTGAGCGAGATGCAATCCCTGCTAGAAGAAACCGAAGCCGACGAACGCACGAACAACCTGCGGCTGGTTTATGCCCAGATGCTGCTCGCGACGGACGCCGAGGATCAGGCACGCACCCAGGTCGACCGCATCCTCGAGGACGACGCGAGCCATGTCGAGGCGCTGAAGCTGCGCGCGACTTGGCTGATCGAAGCCGACCGACCCGGCGAAGCCCTGGCCGCGCTGCGGACCGCGCAGGGCGCCGCGCCGCGCGATCCCCAGCTTATGATGCTGATGGGCCAGGCGCACGAACGCGGGGGCGAGCGCGACCTTGCCGGCGAACGCTACGCGCTGGCGGCCGAGTTCTCCGGCAACGCGGCGCGCGAGGCGCTCAACTATGCCCGGTACCTCTTCGAGGCCGACCGCATCGACAGCGCCGAATCCGTGCTCAGCAGCGCGCTGAACGTCTCGCCCCAGAGCCTGCCCCTGATGCGCGCGATGGCCGAGGTCCAGATGCGCCGCAACGACTGGGACCGCGTGACGCGACTGGTCTGGCAGATGCGCGCGCTGGACACCGACGCCGGAAACACCGCGGCGAACGAGGTCGAGGCGGAATTGCTGCTGCGCCAGGGACGCACGCAGGACACGATCACCTTCCTCGAAGGGATGGTGCGCGACGGCGCGGGTGTCGGCGCGGTGGCGCAGCTTGCGCGGACCCAGGTCATGCAGGGCGAACCCGAAGGCGCCCGGCGCCTGATCGAGGAACAACTTGCCGCCGAGCCCGGCAATCCGGCGCTGCGCTTCCTGCGCGCCGGCCTCTACCTTCTGGAAGATGACACCGAAGAGGCCGAGCAGATCTACCGCGACCTTGTCGCCGAATACCCCGGCGCCGAGCCGCCGCTGCGCGTCCTCTACTCGCTTCTGCAGATGCAGGGCCGCGACGACGAGGCCGAAGCGGTGATCGACGCCGCCCTGGACGCCGCACCCGGCGCCCCCATGCCCCGCGTCCTGCGCGCGTCCGAGTTGGAGCGGAGGGGCGATATCGACGGCGCGATCGCCATCTACGAGGAACTCTACGCCGCCGACACCAACAACCTCATCCTCGCCAACAATCTCGCCAGCCTGATCTCGGCACATCGCGACGACGAAGAAAGCCTGAACCGCGCAACCGCCATCGCACAACGCCTGCGCGGCATCGACATCCCGGCGTTCCAGGATACCTATGGATGGATCCAGTATCGCAGGGGCAACTACGCCGAAGCGCTCGAATACCTCGAACCCGCCGCGGCCGGCCTGCCCGACGATCCGTTGGTACAGTACCACCTGGGGATGACCTATCTGGCGCTCGAACGCAGCCAGGAGGCTCAAGAAACGCTCGAACGGGCGCTTACAATCGCGGGCGAGGACAACCTGCTGCCCCAATTCCGGCGCGCGCGGGAAGTCCTGCAATCACTCGACGCCGGGTAGCGAGGAGGACTGCGGGACAGGAGAATAGCTGCGGTTCCAGTGCCGCCCGAACCCGCCGACGCGAAAGGGGTTGGTAGCCCGCTCGCAGTTCCTCGCTGGCTCAGGTATTTCGAACGGTTTCCCGAAAACGCGATAGACCCCAAGCGACATTCGCGCGCAAGAAAGCAAATGACCCTCACGCACCGGTAAGGCGGCCGCGCGCGCCCGGCACTTATCCGCTTGACTTCAACGGACCCATCCCCCATTTGTACCCTGTCGCTGCGCTGCCGCGTGAGCATGCCGTGCCCGGATCGGGCCAACAGCGCAACCAGATATCAGTTCCCCATCACGCAGGGTTCCTGACGCGACTTTCAGGACGACGGGTCAAGCCCGTCCGTCCGCGAGTTGTGCAAACCCTCCCGGTCGCCATCGGTGCGGCCAACCACCGGTCACGTCGGCGCGACGGCCTTGCGTGGCAAGAAGGATTTGAAATGTTCGATTTCGACATGCTCGGCCTCGCGCCGGCGCTCAACACCGCGCTCCAGCGGGCCGGTTTCACCGAACCGACCCCGATCCAGAACCAGGCCATCCCGCTGGCCCTGGCCGGGCACGACATCATGGGCCTGGCGCAGACCGGCACCGGCAAGACGCTGGCCTTCGGGCTGCCGCTGGTCAACCACCTGCTGGCCGCGCCGGGGCGCCCCGCGCCGAAGACGGCCAAGGCGCTGATCCTGGCGCCGACGCGCGAGTTGACCAACCAGATCGCCGACGCGCTGCGCACCCTCACCACCGGCACCCGGATTTCCGTGGTCACCGTCGTCGGCGGACAGTCGATCGGCAAGCAGATCGCGCAGCTGGCGCGCGGCACCGACGTGCTGGTCGCCACGCCCGGGCGGCTGATCGACCTGATGGATCGCCGCGCCGTCGATCTGGGCAGCGTCCGCCACCTGGTGCTGGACGAGGCCGACCAGATGCTCGACATGGGCTTCATCCATGCGCTGCGCAAGATCGCGCCGCGGCTGGGAACGCCGCGCCAGACCATGCTTTTCTCGGCCACCATGCCCAAGCAGATCGAGGAATTGAGCCGCGCCTATCTGAAGGATCCGCGCCGCGTGCAGGTCGCCCCGCCGGGCAAGGCGGCGGACAAGGTCACGCAGTCGGTGCACTTCCTCGACAAGGGCGCCAAGCCGACCAAGCTGCGCGAGATCCTGTCGCAGGACCTGAAGGCGCTGACGCTGGTCTTCGCGCGCACCAAGCACGGGGCCGAGAAGCTGATGAAGGGGCTGGTCGCGGACGGCTACAACGCCGCCTCGATCCACGGCAACAAGAGCCAGGGGCAGCGCGACCGCGCGATCAAGGCCTTCCGCGACGGCACGATCACCACGCTGGTGGCCACTGACGTCGCCGCGCGCGGCATCGACATCCCCGGCGTCGCCTATGTCATCAACTACGATCTGCCCGAGGTGCCGGACAACTACATCCACCGCATCGGCCGCACCGCCCGCGCCGGGCGCGAGGGGGAGGCGATCGCCTTCTGCGCCCCCGACGAAGCCGGCTTGCTACAGCAGATCCAGAAGCTGATGAAGACCGACGTCCCGGTCGCCAGCGGCACGGCCCCGACATCCGAGGGTCTGGGCACCCGCAGCACGCAAAGCCGCCGGCACGGCAACGGCGCGCCCCCGGCCCAGGCAAAGCGTCGCCGTCCCCGGCACCGTCACGCGGCCTGATCGTCACCGCAACTACCCACAGGATATCCCGGCGGGGCTGAGCAGGCGCCGCCGCAGCAGACCACCAGATCGCGCTCGACCGTACGGCGCGAAGTGCTCGGGGTGTCGGGAACGGTACGCGCGATCTGGCCGCTTCCCGCCCGCCTCAGGACGGGTCGCGCCACCGATTGACCATGGGATAGCGCCGGTCCAGCCAGAAGGCGCGCGGCGTCAGCCGGACCCCGGGCGCGGCCTGGTAGCGTTTCCATTCGGAAATGTAGAGCAGATGCTCGATCCGCCGCACCGTGTCGCGGTCCATACCCTCCGCCACCAGTTCACCGACCGAGGCGTCGCGCTCGACCAGCCCCTCCAGGATCGCGTCGAGCACGTCATAGGGCGGCAGGCTGTCCTCGTCGCGCTGGTTCGCGCGCAACTCGGCGGTGGGGGGCTTGGTGATGATCCGCGGCGGGATCACTTCGCCGGCTGGGGCCTTCATCCACGGCCGGTGGGTCGCGTTGCGC
This sequence comes from Pararhodobacter sp. SW119, assembly GCF_017811755.1. Lineage (GTDB taxonomy): Bacteria > Pseudomonadota > Alphaproteobacteria > Rhodobacterales > Rhodobacteraceae > Pararhodobacter. The sequence continues at coordinate 166,505 of NZ_JADDJF010000005.1, forward strand.
CAGCGGCAGGTCTCGAACACGCGGGTCTTGTAGAGGTCCTTGATCGGGTTGAAGCCGCCGTTCATGTCGCCGTAGATCGTGGCGTAGCCCACCGCCACCTCGGACTTGTTGCCGGTGGTCAGCAGCATCGCCCCGGTCTTGTTCGACAGCGCCATCAGCAGCAGGCCGCGCAGGCGGGACTGGATGTTCTCCTCGGTCACGTCCTCGGGCAGCCCTTCGAACAGCGGGCCCAGCGCCTGCGTCACCGACCCCTGCGCCCCGGTGATCGCCACCTCGTCCAGCTTGCAGCCCAACGCCTTCGCCACGCCCGCCGCATCCTCCAGCGAGTCGGTCGAGGTGAAGCGCGAGGGTAGCATGACGCAGCGCAGGTTTTCCGGCCCCAGCGCGTCGGCGGCGATGGCCGCGACGATGGCCGAATCGATCCCGCCGGATAGCCCCAAAAGCGCCTTCTTGAACCCCGACTTGCCCAGATAGTCGCGCGTGCCCACGACCATCGCGTGGTAGTCCCGCTCGATCGGGTCGGGCAGCGGCGCCAGTTCCGACGGCTCGGCGCGCCAGCCCTCGGGCGTCTCGCTGAAATCGATGTGGCGCAGATGTTCCTCGAACCCCGGCAGCAGCGCGACCATCCGACCGCCCGGGTTCAGCACGAAGGACGCGCCGTCGAATACCTGGTCGTCCTGCCCGCCGACCATGTTCAGGTAGACCAGCGGCAACCCCGTCTCGACCACCCGCGCGACCATGTGCCCCATGCGCACGTCGAAGCGCCCGCGCGCGTGCGGCGAACCGTTCGGTACCAGCAGGATCTGCGCCCCCGACTCGGCCTGCGCCTCGGCCACGTCGTCGTGCCAGGCATCCTCGCAGATCGGCGTGCCGATGCGCAGCGGCCCCACCCGGTAGGGGCCCGAGATGTCCCCCGATGTATAGATGCGGCGCTCGTCGAAAACCTGTTCGTTCGGCAGGTGGTGCTTGCGCAGAACCGCCGCGATCCGCCCCCCCTGCAGCACGTACCACGCATTGTAGATCCGCCCGCCTTCCGCATGCGGCGCGCCGATCCCCAGCGCCGGGCCGTCGGCGCACCGCTCGGCCAACTGGCGCACATGCGCCATCGCATCGCGCGTGAAGGCTGTCTTCAGCACCAGATCCTGCGGCTGGTATCCGGTCAGGAACATCTCGGGCAGCGCCACCATGTCGGCGCCGGCGTCGCGCGCCGCCTCCCAGGCGGCGTGGGCCTTGTCGGCATTGGCCTGCAGGGCGCCGACCGTGGGGTTCAACTGCGCAAGCGTCAGGCGAAAGGTGGCGGCCATGATCTGCCTTCCGATCTGCGGGACCTCTGCGGCCTAGATAGCAGTTTGGCGGGCGGGGGAAAGACCCGCGCCACCGGGTTAAGAATTCCTTGTGATCACGTCTTTTCCGGTTGCTTTACAATATTTTGGTCGATTGTCCGCTGGCGGACGCCCCAGCTTGCACCCGCTTTCCGGCTCGGTCAGACCCGGATCACGTAGTCCTTGCGCGTCGTCTCCACGACCTCCCAGTTGCCGCGAAAGCCGGGACGGATGATGATCGCGTCGCCCGCCCGCAGGTGCTGGGCCGCGCCGGAGTCCGCGGTCAGGATCGAATGACCGGACAGGATGCGGCAGTATTCCCACTCCTCGTATTCCACCCGCCACTTGCCCGGCGTCGACTGCCAGATGCCGGCGTAAAGCCCGTCCGCCTCCTCGATGTCCCAGCTGGTGAAGACGGGCTCGCCGGCGATGAGCCTCTCGGGCGCGGGGGCCGAGGTTTCGGGCACGGCGGCGGCGGGTTCGAGGCGGATGAAATGCATGTGCCCTCCGGTATTGGGGGGCCAGTCTGCCCCAGCCCGCTGCGCAAGGCCAGTGCGCGCTGGACATTCGGCCCCGCGCCCGCCTAACGTCGCGCCGCAATTCGGAGGGGTAACATGGCACGCATCGAGGATCTGACGCTGTCGCATCTGCGGGTGGAAATGGACGCGGACGGGATCGCGACGGTGACGCTGGACCGGGCGGAAAAGCGCAACGCGCTGAACGCCGCCACGGTCGAGGATCTGATCGCGGTCTTTTCCACCCTGCCGCGCGCGGGCGCCCGCGCCGCCGTCCTGCGCGGCGACGGCACGCATTTCTGCGCCGGCCTCGACCTGGTCGAACACCTGCACGAGGATCGCCGGCCCGAGGACTTCATGCATATCTGCCTGCGCTGGCACGAGGCGTTCAACAAGATGGAATACGGCGGCGTTCCGATCATCGCCGCGCTCAAGGGCGCGGTAGTCGGCGGCGGGCTGGAACTGGCCAGCGCCGCCCATATCCGCGTCGCCGATCCGACGACCTATTTCGCCCTGCCCGAGGGGCAGCGCGGCCTTTTCACCGGCGGCGGCGCGACGATCCGGGTGACCGACCTGGTCGGCAAGGCGCGGATGATCGACATGATGCTGACCGGCCGCGTCTATCAGGGCGAGGAAGCCGTCTCGGTGGGGCTGGCGCAGTACCTCGTCGATCACAGCGAGGCGAAAGCCTACGACATCGCGCGCACCGCGGCCGCGAACCCGCCGCTGTCGAACTTCGCCATCTGCTCGGCCGTCAGCCACATGCAGAACATGTCGGCGCTGGACGCGGCCTATGCCGAATCGGTGGTGGCAGGCATCGTGAACACCCAGCCGGCCAGCCGCGACCGGCTGCGCGCTTTTGCCGACAAGTCCGCCGCCCGCGTCCGTCCCGCCGCGGGCTGAGGCGACCGCCCGCCCCCACGCGGTGCTCCGGAAAACAGCGCGCGGCGGCTCACCCCAACGAGGGGGGAGC
>NZ_JADDJF010000050.1 GCF_017811755.1 Pararhodobacter sp. SW119
GCGAAGACGGTGCGGACCGGACACGGTCCGCATGGCGTCGCGATCAGCCCGGCGGGCGCCTGGGCTTTCGTCACGAATATCCATGAGAATAGCGTGTCGATGATCGACCTTTCGACCGATGGCGTCGTGGCCACGTTCGCGGTCGGCGCCGGTCCGAACGGGATCACGCTCTTCGGGCTCGACGACTGATCCGGGTCTCCTCCTTACCCGGGCTCGGTCCGGGTGAGGCACCTTGAGCGCCGCTCTGCTTCGCGTTGATGCCCAAGCCGGCCCTTGACCTTCCACTGACTGGAATCGCTATGTGACCGTCAAGCGGCCTTCCGCCGTCCGGTCCGGCGCTTGATCCATGTCATTCCGGGCCGGGGATGTTCGTCGCAAAGTTCGGGCGAGAGTTGTTGGGAAACGAGGCAATTGGAACACCGAAACAGGAAGTCGACGCGACTGACGGAGACACTCGGGAGAGTGCTTCTGGCTTGTGGTGTGTTCCTGCTCATCGGGTTTTCCTCCGTGTCCAGCGCGCTTGCCCATTCTCAGCCGCAAGTCCCGTCCCATGCCGAGACGATCGCGCCGGCCGCCGCGCCCGAGACCTGTTGCCATGACGTAGACGGTGACGCGCCGGCCTTCGCCTGCGCCGCGTCTGTTTGTTGTCCCGCCCCGGCGAGCGTCGCGCTTGCATCGTCGCCGACGTTGGCCCTGAAGACCGGCGCGGTCAGCCCGGCCTCCGACGCCCTCACCGGCAGCCTCTCGGCGCCGCCGCTTCTGCACCCTCCGATATTCGCCTGATCCAGATCGCCCGGGCCACTGGCCCGGGTGTGCCGGGCCTGCCGCAAGGGCAGCCCCGAGGCGACCGATATCGGAGGACAGGCCATGGCGTCCCTGACGCAAGACACGACCCGGACCATCACCTTCACCATTCCCGGGATGGGCAGCGACCATTGCGCTGGCATCGTGCGCACCTCGCTTGAGCGGCTCGATGGTGTGCGCAAGATCGAGACCAACATCGCCGCGCATCGCGCGCGGGTGACGTATGATGTGGGCCGCCTCAAACCCGCCGATCTGCAGACGGCGGTCGAGAGGGCCGGCTATGAAGTCGAGGATGCGGACGGTGCCGGCGGCCCGCGCGAGGTTCGCCTGACGGTGCCGGGCATGGGCAGCGATCACTGCGCCGGAATCGTGTCGGACTCGATCCGCCGCCTGTCGGGGATCGAGAGGCTCGACACCAATATCGGCAATCACCGGGTGCGCGTGTCCTTCGACGCGGGACAGACCGACGCGAAGTCCATCCGCGCCGCCGTTGAGCGCGCGGGCTACGAGGTTGACGCGCTCGAGGAAGGGAACGCCCCCGATCATGCCAGCGATGCCGCGTCGGAAGATCGCTACCTCGCCCGCGCCTGGAAGCGGCTGTGGATCGCGGCCGTTCCGACGACGCTGATCATGCTGCTGATGGGTCCGCACATGTTCTGGCAGCCGATCCCCGGCTATCTGCTGATCGTCGCGGTGCTGGCCTTTCCGGTCGTGTTCCTCTTCGGCGGCTGGGCGACGCATGTCTCGGCCTGGCGGTCGCTCACCAACCGCACAGCGAACATGGATGTGCTGATCTCGATGGGCAGCCTGCCGCCCTATCTGATCGGGCTGGCGGGCTTCATCTGGCCGATGACATCGTTCATCGAGATGGCCGCGACAATCATGACCTTCCACCTGGTCGGCCGCTATCTGGAAGCCCGCGCCAAGGGCCGCGCCAGCCAGGCGATCAAGCGGCTGATCACCATGGGCGCCAAGACCGCCACGGTGCTGCGCGATGGTAAGGAAGTCGAGGTGCCCGTGGCCGAGTTGCAGCCCGGCGACATCATGGTGGTGCGTCCGGGGGCCAAGGTGCCGACCGATGGCGAGATCGTCGACGGCACCAGCCATCTCGACGAGTCGATCGCCACCGGCGAATCCGTGCCCGTGGAGAAGGGCCCGGGCGACGCGGTGATCGGCGCCACCATCAACAAGGAGGGCGTGCTGAAGGTGCGTGCCACCCGCGTCGGCGCCGACACGTTCCTGAGCCAGGTCATCAAGCTCGTGGAGGAGGCGCAGGGCTCAAAGGTGCCGATCCAGGAACTTGCCGACAAGCTGACCGGCTATTTCGTGCCCGCGGTGCTGGTGATCGCGCTGGCGACCTTCGGCGTCTGGCTGGCTTTCGCGGATAAGCTGCGCCCGATACTTCACTGGGGCGCGGGCTTCCTGCCCTGGGTCAACCCCGAGATCTCGCCCTTGATGGGCGCGATCCTGGCGATGATCGCGGTGCTGGTTATTGCCTGCCCTTGCGCGCTGGGGTTGGCCACGCCCACCGCGCTGATGGTGGGTTCCGGCATGGGCGCCGAGCGCGGCGTGCTGATCCGCTCGGGCGAGGCGATCCAGACCCTGAAGGACATCAAGGTGGTGGTGCTCGACAAGACCGGGACGATCACCCGGGGCAAGCCCGCGCTGACCGATGTCCATGCCCTGCCGGGATTCGATGAGGAGCGCGTGCTGCGCGCCGCCGCCTCGGTCGAGGCCGGTTCGGAACACCCGCTGGCGCAGGCCATCGTCGCCGGGGCGCGTGAGCGCGGGCTGGAAGTGCCCGAAGTAACACGGTTCAAGTCGATCACTGCACGCGGTGTTCAGGGTGAGGTCGACAATGAGACCGTGCGGGTGGGCAGCAGGCGCCTTCTGAACGAGGCCGGGATCGCGCCCGATGCGCTGGAAGAGCGGCTGGTCGCGCTGGAGACCGAGGGCAAGACCGCAATGCTGGTCGCCATCGGTGACAAGGCGGCGGGGCTCGTCGCGGTGGCGGATACGGTGAAGGAAGACTCGAAAGCTGCCATCGCGGCGATGCACGATCTCGGCATTCATGTCGTCATGGTCACGGGCGACAACGAGCGCACGGCGAAATACGTCGCCTCCCAGGTCGGGCTCGACGAGGTCAGGGCCGGCGTGTTGCCGGAAGGCAAGGTCGAGGCCATCCGCGAATTGCAGGACAAGCACGGCCAGCATGTCGCGATGGTCGGCGACGGGATCAACGACGCGCCGGCGCTCAAGCAGGCCAATGTCGGCATCGCTATCGGCGCGGGTGCCGATGTCGCGATCGAGGCTGCGGACGTGACGCTGGTCACGGGCGAACTGACCAAGGTGGTCGAGGCGATCCGGCTGTCGAAGTCCACCTTCCGCAAGATCGTCGAGAACCTGTTCTGGGCCTGGTTCTACAACCTCGCCGCCATCCCGGTCGCGGCCCTGGGCCTCTTGCACCCGATGATCGGCGTCATCGCAATGACCGCAAGCTCGCTTTCGGTGATTGGCAACTCGCTGCTTCTCAAGCGCGCGAGGCTGGTGGTGGCGTCGGCGGATACCTCAATGGAAAGGAAGACTGCATGACCTCAAGAACCGAAAAATATCTCTCCCGGCGGACGCTGCTCGGCATAGGCGCCGTCGTGTTGATCGGTGGAGGTGCGCTGCTTGCGTTCGCCGCAGACTCCTCGGCCCGTGCCGAGACCCCGCTCGCCGAACTGCTCGCGCGCACGCATATCCACGGCCTGGCGGTCGACCGGCAGGACCCAAGCCGGCTCCTGATCGCCACGCATCACGGCCTCCACGCGCTCGACATCGAAAGCGGGCTGACGGTGCTGGTCTCCGATCACCGCGACGACCTGATGGGCTTCGTCGCCCATCCGACCGAAGCGGACACCTTCCTTGCCAGCGGACACCCGGCGCGGGGCGGCAATTTGGGCGTGATCGCCAGTTCGGACAGCGGCGAGAGCTGGGTGAAGCTCTCGGACGGTGTGAACGGGCCGGTGGACTTCCACCAGATGGACATCAGCAAGGCCAATCCGACCGTGGTCTGGGGCAACTATGCCGGGCTCCAGCGCAGCCGCGACGGCGCTCGGACCTGGGAGCGGGTGGCCGACGCGCCGGCCGGGCTGATCGACATCGCCGCCTCGGCGCATGATCCCGACCGGCTCTATGCCGCGACGGAGGCCGGGCTTTTCGTGAGCGAGGCCGATGCGCGGGACTGGCAGCGCGTGCACCCCGCGCAGGCGCCGGTGAGCCTCGTTGAGGTCACGGCGGACGGCATCCTTCATGCCTTCATCCTCGGCGAGGGACTCGTCCGCCGTGCCGAGGACGGCGATGCGTGGGAGCGGCTCCATCCCGGCTTCGAGGATCGGTTCCTGCTCTATTTCGCCGTCGATCCGCAGACGCCCGACCGGGTCTTTGCCGCGACCCAGCACGGCGAGGTACTCGCCTCCGAAGACGGCGGGCGCAACTGGCGCCAGCTGGGCATCGAATGACCCCGCCGCGCGCGGAAGAACGCCGCGCGCGGCCTCCACGACCAACCCCGAATGACGGAGATAAACGATGAACAGATTCGCAATGACCCGCCTTCTTGCCGGCGCCGCCCTTCTTGCCATGAGCATGACCGCCATCGCGGAGACCCCCGATGACGACCACGCGGCGCACCACCCCGAGGTCGAGGCGACCGCGCCCGAGGGCGACGCGCCCGACGCCGACACGCCGATGACGCCCGGCATGATGGGCATGATGCCGCCCGAAATGATGCAGATGATGATGCGCATGATGGGCGAAGGCGGCATGCAGGGGATGATGGGCGGCATGCGCGGCGGCCCGATGGCCGAGGGGATGCCCGGCCACGGAATGATGGGCCGCGGCACGATGGGTCAGGGCATGATGGGCATGGAGGGCATGCCGACGGGCCCGATGATGCACGGCCGGAACGGGCAGATGGGCGGCCACGGCCTCGGCCCCGGCGCGCTCTATGGCATGCCCCACGGTGCGCCCAGCGAGATGACGCCGGCCCGCGTCGAGGCCTTCCTGTCGCATCTCCTCGAACGCCACGGCAACCCGCGCCTCGAGATCGGCGAGATCACCGAGGCCGAGGATGGCAGCATCGTCGCCGAGATCGTCACGGTGAACGGCTCGCTCGTTCAGCGCCTCGCCTTCAACCGCTATCCGGGCTTCTTCCGCCAGATCGACTGACGGGAGCCTACCCGGCTGCCGGCGGATGCGCTGCCGGCAGCCCCCGAATTTGAAAAGGAACCGACGATGATGAATGGTATGATGAACGGATGGGCCATGGGGCTGCACTGGATCTGGATGGCCCTGATCCTCGCGCTGGTCGTCCTCGCGATCGCCGCGCTGATCAAATACCTGCTGAAATAAGGGAAAGACCGTGAGCGAAACCCGGAGCCAGGCGAGCGGCACGGCACGCCCGGCGCGCCTGTGGGAGGTGCCGGAACTGCCGGTCGCCTTCTTCTCCTTCCTGCTGCACTTCGTCTGGGAATTCGTGCAGGTGCCGGTTTTTGCCGGAATGGCCGAAATGGGGCACTGGGAGGCGATCAAGCTGTGCCTGTCGGCAAGCATCGGCGATGTGGGTTTTGCCCTGACGGCCTTCTGGGCGTCCAGTCTGGCGGTGCGCAGCCGTGACTGGGTGCTTCGACCAACCCGGCTGCCGCTCGGGCTTTTCCTCGCCGTGGGCATCCTGCTGACCATCGGTTTCGAGTACTACTATACCAATGTCAGCCTGCGTTGGACCTATTCGGAGTTGATGCCGCTGGTGCCGCCCTTTGGCACGGGGCTGACCCCGATCCTGCAATGGCTGGCCATTCCGCCACTCGTTGTCTGGCTGACCCGTCGCCATCTTCTGGGCGCCCACACGATACGGGAAGCCGGCGCATGAGGCGCGACCGCGCAGAATGGCCGGTGCGCCTGCTCAGATCACTGGCAACCGCGGTTGTCGCCGGGCTTTCGGGGCTGGCCGTGCACTCCGCCCTCATGCTGGCAAAGGATGTCCTCCGCATCCTGCCCGGCTTTCAGCCCTATGAGGATTTCCAGCGCCTGCTGGGCGGCTGGGCCGGCGGGCAACTGAACAGCCTTCTGCCCTATCTGACCGGGGCGATGATCTGGGGCTTTCTCTATGCCCGACTGCATGACCACATGCCGGGCCGGCGCTTCTGGGTAAAGGGGCTGAGCTTCGCCCTGCTGGCCCGGAGCGTCATGGCCACGGGTTTTTTCCTTTTGGCCGGCCATGGACTGTTCGGCCTGCGGCTTGGCTACGGGCTCTGGCCGGCGCTGTTCATGTTCCCCATGCTGGGGGCTTTCAGCCTGGTGCTTAGTTTCACTCATACGCGCTTGCGCGCAGCGATTCATCCTTGCGGCGAACGGGAAATCGCTCGGGAAAACGAGACAGGGAAAAGGATCAAGCCATGAGCGATCACATGCATCACGCGCCGAGAGGGCGCGGCCTGAAGTTGGCGGCCTGGGTGACGGGGGCTTACTTCTTCTTCGAAATGGGCGTCGGGCTCTACACCGGCTCGGTGATGGTGATCGTTGATGCCGCGCATACCTTCTCGGCCGTGGGTGGTGTGGTCCTCGCGCTTGTCGCCCGTCGCATCGCGCAGCGCAAGGCGACGCCCCAGCAGACCTTCGGCGGTCAACGCGCCGAGATCATTGGCGCACTGCTCAACGGGATGGCGCTTCTGGTGATGGCAATCGTCGCGATCACCATGGGGGCGATGCGGCTTGGCTCGCCAATCGATCTGCCGACAACGCCGATGTTCATCGTCGCCGCGGTCGGTATTCTGACCGAAATCTGGCTCATCGCTCTGATGTATCGCGACCAGAAACATGACGTGAACACCCGCGGCGCCTACTGGCACGTCGTGCAGACCTTTCTGGGCAGCCTCGGGATCATCGTCGCGGCGCTGGTGATCCACTTCACGGGTTTCCTGCTCATCGACCCGATCCTCGGCATCGCCTTTGGCTTCATGGTGCTTGTCGCCGGATGGGGTGTTCTGCGCGAGTCGATTTCCATCCTGATGCAGAACACGCCGCAGGAGATCGACATGACCGAGATATGCTGGCAGCTGCGCGGCCTCGACGGTGTACTGAGCGTGCATCACCCGCATGCCTGGACCCTGACATCCGGCCGCCACATCTTCTCCGCACATCTACGTGTCGCCGATGGCCTCGGCGCCGACGAACAGATGCGTCTACTGGATCAGGCCGAGGCAATGCTCGAGGACGAGTTCGGGGTCTACTTCTCGACGCTCCAGTTGGAAACCGAAGACCGCGACGAACCGGGAGCAACAGCAATCGATATTGGTGCGCGCCAATAAGTAACAAGTGCCAATCCGCAGCCCCGGGCCTCTTGGAAACTTTGGGCGGCTGCGACTTAGGGAATGGCCAATGGCAGCGATGCGCGACCTGCGCGCCGACAAGTCGAAATCCGGCCGAGCGCAGGGCAATCAACTTGACGCCGGCATGCGCCAACGCCGAAATCACCTGCTCCCCGAGATCGTCGTTGACGAAGGCGCAGACGGCGTCGGCACCCGCCGCCAACGATGCGGACTCCAGCGACAGGCGGGCTTCACAGAAGGTCAGCTCGTGTGCGCCGGCATTCGCGCGCTTGAGATACCGGGAATCATAGGGCTTCGTGCTGAAAACGGCGATCCGCATCAATGTCCTCCAGGCTGATCGATCAGCTTGACCTAATGCTACGGACACCAGCTACGGTGTCAAACCGGCTTCGTGACGGCCCCAGCCGAGGTTGCTTTCCTAAAGGTCGGGTCTGCGCCCAATCCCTCCCTGTTATCTCCGCCAATGAACCCACGACGAGTTGTTCCAAATCCGATTGAGCTCTAAGGTGATCCGGGAACGCCTGACAGCCAATCCGAGCGTATAGACGGTCGAAGTGGTACAACTCGATTGAATCGTCACGCGCAGGTCAGGATATAATTTGATGGCGCTACGAAATAGCGACCCGCCCGGCGCGATGCAGATCGAAGCCGTTCTGTTCGACATGGACGGAGTGATCACCGACACCGCCACGGCGCACTTGGCCGCCTGGAAGCGGCTCTTCGACGCGTATCTTTTGTCCGAAGGAAGGGCCGCAGAACCCTTCTCCGAGGCAGACTACCGGCTCCATGTCGACGGAAAGCCGCGCTACGATGGCGTCCAAAGCTTCCTTGCCTCCCGCGGGATCGAATTGCCGTGGGGTGGACCGGACGATGATCCGGAAACAGAAACCATATGCGGTCTTGGAAACCGCAAGAACCACCATTTCCAGGCATGGCTTGCCCAAAACGCGATCGAGGTTTTCCCGGGCAGTCGCGCCTTGCTGTGCGAGCTTGATGCGACGGGAATTCGCGCAGCGGTGTTTTCTTCCAGCCGCAACGCGCGGGAAGTGCTCGACAGTGCCGGTGTGCTCGCTCGGTTCGAGGTCCTCGTCGACGGACAGGACATGGCCGAGACTGACCTTCCGGGCAAGCCCGATCCGGCGATCATGCTGCGCGCGGCGGATCGGCTGGGAACGGCGCCTGAACGCGTGGCAATCATCGAAGACGCGATCTCCGGCGTGGAAGCCGGTGTCGCTGGCGGCTTCGCCCAGGTCGTGGGTGTCGAGCGCAGCAGTGACGAAAGCGCGCTCGAAAAGGCCGGCGCCGATCTGGCCGTGGCCGATCTGGCCGAGCTTACGATAGGTGAGGGTCGACGCCTTGTCGCGCGCAAGATGCATTCCACCCCGCTGGCTTGGGAGGCGCGCGGTGCCATCCGCGAGCGCATGGAAGGCCGGCGGGTCGCTGTTTTCCTCGACTACGACGGCACGCTGACCCCCATCGTGGATGATCCTGCCGCCGCGACCTTGGGTGAGGGCATGCGCGCCGCGCTCTCGCGCCTTTCCGCGAAGGTGCGGGTCGCGATCGTCAGCGGTCGCGATCTCAAGGATGTGCAGGCGCTCGTCCAGGACGAAACACTCTACTACGCAGGCAGCCACGGCTTTGACCTTGCCGGGCCGGACGGGTGGCGTCATGTCGTCGAGAAAGGTGCGGCTTTCGTCCCGATACTCAAGGATGCAGCCGAGACCCTCGCGGCGCGACTGGCTTCCATTGACGGCGCCCGCGTCGAACGCAAGCGCTTCTCGCTCGCCGTCCATTTCCGGCAGGTTGCCCCGCCCGACGAGGCGGCGGTCGCGCAAGCGGTTCGGGAGACGATCGCGGAACACGACGGGCTGCATGCATCCGCCGGCAAGAAGGTCTACGATGTCAAGCCGCGGGTCGACTGGCACAAGGGGCGCGCCGTGCTTTCGCTTCTGACGACGCTCGATCTGGATGGCGAGGACGTGCTGCCGATCTATGTCGGCGACGACACGACCGACGAGGACGCCTTCCGCTCGTTGAGCGATCGCGGCCTCGGCATCGTCGTGCGCGACGGCGCCGACCGGCGCACCTCCGCCCGCTTCGCGCTCAGGGACACCGGCGATGTCGAGCGCTTTCTTCTGTGGCTGGCCGACGTGGTCGGCGGCGAGGGCGTGCCGTGAACGAATGGACGCTGACCTACGATCGCTACGAACCCGGTCGGGAAGGTGTGCTTGAGGCGCTCTGCACGCTGGGCAACGGTTATCTCTGTACCCGCGGCGCGGCACCCGACTGCCCGGCCGATGACGTGCATTCCCCCGGTACCTATGTCGCGGGGCTCTACAACCGGCGCACCAGCACCGTTGCCGGGCGTGAGATCGAGAACGAGGATCTCGTCAATGTGCCTAATTGGCTTGTGCTTACGCTGCGGATCAATGGCGGCGACTGGGTGCGGATGCATGACCTCGAAATCCTCGATTACGCTCAGGAGCTTTGCCTGCTCGACGGTACGCTGACGCGGCGCTTGCGCCTGCGGGATGGCGAGGGCCGGACGCTTCGATGGCATGAGCGGCGCCTCGTCAGCATGGCCGACAAGCACCTTGCCACCGTCGCGCTGGACGTGACGGCGGAGGATTGGTCGGGACGGCTGGAAATTCGCTCGGCTCTCGACGGAACAGTGATCAACGACAATGTCGTCCGTTTCCGTGCGCTCGATGGCCGACATCTGGAGCCGCTGGGCACCGGAAACCCGCAGGACGACGTCATCCTCCTGCGCGTGCGCACGAACGCCTCGCGCGTCGAGATTGCCGAGGCGGCGCACACCCGTCTCTATCGCGGTGGTGCCGAAGCTGAAGTGGCGCGGCGGACCGAGCAGCGCGAGGGGTGGGTCGGGCAGGATCTGGCGCTCGATCTCGGGAAGGGCGAGACCGTGAGCATCGAGAAGATCGTCGCGATCTTCACCTCGCGCGACAACGCCATCGCCGAGTCCGCGCTGGCCGCGCAGGAGGCTGTATCGACGGCCGGACGGTTCGAGAATCTGCACTCTGCGCACGCGGCCGCCTGGCGGGACCTGTGGGACGATTTCGACATGGTGATCCGGCTGCCCGAGCTCGACCGAGTCGAGATGAAACTGCGGCTGCACGTCTTCCACCTGCTCCAGTCGGTTTGTGAGAACTCGATCGATAGCGACATCGGAGTGCCGGCGCGCGGCTGGCATGGCGAGGCCTACCGCGGCCACATCTTCTGGGACGAACTTTTCATCCTTCCCTTCCTGAACCTCCGCCGGCCGGTCATCTCGCGTGCGTTGCTCAAGTACCGATTCCGTCGCTTGGGTGCCGCGCGACGGCTGGCCCGCGCCGAAGGCTTCGAGGGCGCGCTTTTCCCCTGGCAGAGCGGCAGCGACGGGCGCGAGGAGACCCAGGTGCTGCACCTCAACCCGAAGTCCGGGGATTGGGTCCCCGACAACAGCCACCGCCAGCGCCACGTCAATGCCGCCATCGCTTACAACATCTGGCGCTACTACGAGGTCACCGCCGACCGCGAATTCATGCGCGACTACGGCGCCGAGATGTTCCTCGAAATCGCCCGCTTCTGGGCCTCCATTGCCGAGGCGCGCCCCGACGGCCGCTTCGGTATCCGCGAGGTAATGGGCCCCGACGAGTTTCAGACCGGCTATCCCGGCGTGCCGCCCGAAGAGGAACGTGGGATCGACAACAACGCCTATACCAACGTCATGGCCTGCTTCGTTCTGCGAAACGCGGCGGACGTGCTGGAAATTCTGCCCCCGCGGGCGCGTCACCGGCTCTGCGATCGGCTCGGGATCGACGAGGCGGAACGCGCGCGGTGGGACATGATCAGCCGAGGCATCTTCGTTCCCTTCCAGGGCGACGGGATCATCTCGCAGTTCGAAGGTTACGAGAAGCTCGAGGAGTTCGACTGGGACGGCTATCGAGAGAAATACGGCGACATCCACCGGCTCGACCGCATTCTCGGCGCCGAAGGAAAAAGCGCCAACAACTACAAGGCCTCCAAGCAGGCGGACGTATTGATGCTTTTCTACCTTTTCTCGACCGAGGAGCTCGTCCTGCTCTTCGAACGGCTTGGTTATGCGCTCGAGCCGGGCTGGATCACAGAGAATATCGACTACTACCTGGCGCGGACAACTCACGGCTCGACGCTGAGCCTCGTCGTCCATTCCTGGGTGATGATCCGTTCGGACCGGCCGATGTCGTGGACGCTTCTCGAACACGCGCTCGACGCGGACATAACCGACATCCAGGGCGGTACGACGCAGGAGGGCATCCATCTCGGCGCCATGGCCGGCACCGTCGACATCTTCCAGCGCTGTCTGACCGGGATCGAGCCTCGGGGGAACATCCTTCTGGTCAACCCGCTGCTGCCGGAAGGCATCGACGAGCTCAGGCTCTGCATCCTCTTTCGCGGGCACGATCTGCTGATCGTTGTTGACCGCGAAAGCGTAGTGGTCACCAGCCAGCCAACGGCGGCTCCACCGATAACCATCGGCTACCGTGGGCATTACCGCGACCTCGCCCCAAGTGCGAGCACGCGCTTCCATCTCATTGTGCGCAAGGCACGGCAGAGCACCCAGTTCGAGATGAACCGACAACAACTCGAAACAGAGAAGGCAACGGTGCCCACCAACTGAAGCGGACGTGGAGGTGCCAAAAGCCCACACTTGGCAAGGTGATCGGAACCTTCGCGACCGCGAGATTGCCGGCGCCGGAAGGCGTCTCGATGACGGCCATTCCTGAGTCAACGAGTTGCAGGATTGCATCTCTTTCGAAGGGGGCCGCCCATTGCAGCACCAAGTACGCCCTTGACTGGCCTGAGTCCGGACAGCTGGTGCCAGTTCAGTGCGCGACCTCACCCGAGTGAATGACGGCTATCTCCAAATTTCGTTGTCGCAGCGCCGCATCCGCAAACGGCAGCAAACCGCCCCCTGCGTCGGTTATGCCGCAACGCAAACACTTTCTGAGCGCCCGCAGCGAACGTCCGAAAGGTCCGCGTCGCCGACCCCGGCCGGTTGTTTTCGCTGCACCTTGCATGAATGCCCGCTTCGGCGAAGCCGCACCGCGGCATGCCCATTGGGTCAGAAGGCGGCTTTGGGCCGGTCGTGTCGAATCCGCCCATGCTGCAACCGCGAAATTCTCGATCATCGCATGGGCAGTTTGGGACTCGCTACCGTCATCTGACACTTTCTGTCAGGCATTGAAGTTGTGCAAGTCGACCAATGACAGCAGTGCGGACAAAGCTGATCTACGGCTGTACCACCCCAAGGGCTGCCTTCGGCTAATCCGGCCGTCCGATCCGCGGTCCGACCGGCGAAAGTGCCCTCGGCTCGGGTCACACCAGGTTCTCGATTGCTTGCACATGGGGTCGTCAAACTCTGGCCGGTGCGCCGGTTGGAGATCTTCACGACCGGTTACCGTTTCGCAGGGATCGTAGGGGAAGCCTTCCAAGTAAGGTTGCCATGTTTCTGAGGATACTAGCCGCCGCCTGCTGGAAGTACGAACGCGCGCGTCTGAGATCCTGCCGACCCCGTTCTTCGCTTTCCAACAACAGGCGTTCTGTCCTGTCCTGAAGGTGCTTCTCCCGAGCGATGGCATGCCGAGACTTCGCGGGGCGAATATCGCAGCGTTCTTCGAGGCTGTTTCTGTGATCGTAGAGCATCTCACCCTCCAAAGTAGACCGCGTTGCTGCGGTAACAAAAGCCTATGGATTCATATCGCGTGCGGAATAAGGTGATTTTGAACAGCACTGTTCCGAAATCTGGAAGGATCACCTCGGATGGACAAGTTGCGAGCAATACGGGTGTGTCGGGAGGTAGCTCGGCAGGGCGGCTTTGCAGCAGCCGGGCGCGCGCTAAAGATTTCAACCCCAAGCGTCAGTCGCATCGTTTCCGAACTTGAAGCGGATTTGGGGCTTCGTCTGTTTCAGCGGTCGACCCGCCAGCTCAACCTGACTGAGGAGGGGGAGAGCTATCTCGGCCAGGTCAATGCGCTTGTGGACGAACTGGAAACCATAAGCGCCGAAATGAGGGAGCGGCGGACCGAAGCAAAGGGGCATCTGAGGATCAGCAGCGTGGTCGCCTTTGGTCAGGAGAGGGTGGCACCCGCCGTACCTAAGTTCCTGTCACGCCACCCCGAGGTCACGGTCGATCTACACATCGGAAATCGGAAGGTGGACCTGATACAGGAACATTTTGACCTGGCGATCAGGATCGGAGGTGACGCGGGGTTGTCCGAGTCTGGCTTGGTCGCCCGCAAGATCTATGCGCAAAAACTGATATTCGCGGCCTCGCCCGATTACATTGCGGACATGGGCGAGCCAGAGACACTGGATGCGATTGCACGGCATCGCACGGTGAAGCAGGTGAGCGAAACCTGGGGCGTGACCCACACGATCCTAATCGGCGAAGAGAGAGTGGAGTTTCGTATGCCTGATACTTTTGTGGTCAACTCGCCAAACGCCGCGCTAAATGCCGTGCGTGATGGGCTCGTCATCGGGTTGATCGCCGACTACCTGGTAAGCGACATGATCAAGCGCGGTGAGCTGCGACGGGTGTTGCCGGACCACGAAACGCCGGATCAGCCGATCTTTGCGGTCTTCGTACATCGGGCGTACATGCCGGCCAAGTTGCGCGCGTTCCTGGACCACCTCGTCTCCGTCCTCGGTAATCGACCAGATGTCTGATCGCTGACAGCACCGATACGGCCATAAACGCCTAGGGCTCGGTGCCGTCGATCGCCGAAGCTTCAATCAAGGTCTGCTCTTAACGGGAACAGCCGTAGGACCCGGCTGACCCGACCGTCTGCGTCACAGATGGGGTTGTCTAATCGCTCATGTCGCGTCAAGTCTTGACCGTCCGAATGCGTGCCTGCCGGATGCATGGTTGTCTCCGCGGTCGGCATGGGCCGCCGCATGTTGGGCGTCGCGGGAAGAGCCTTCAATGTGGATGACGCACTCTGTCTGAACGACGGTGCAACCCCATCAACGGAACGGCCCGGCCCACGTCCCGGCAGGGACGCCTCCAGCGTTCGGAACCCGAACGCTATCCGCCGGATGTCAGGTTGCGGCCCCCGGTTGCGGCTCGAAGACCTCGCCGGTCTTGAGCATCGCATGCATGATCACCGCCAGTTTGCGGGCCACCGCAACGGCGGCCCGCTTGAAGCCGATCCTTTCGCGCAGCCTGAGCCCCCATGTGCGCAAGCTGCTTTCGGCCCGGACGCGGGTCAGGATGATCGCGGCAGCCTCGTATAGCAGCCAGCGCAGATGGCGGTCGCCCCGCCGAGAGATATGGCCATCATGGTCGACCTCTCCGGATTGGTAGCGGCGCGTTGTCAGGCCGACCCAGGCCCCGACGGAGCGCGAGTTCCTGAAGTTGGCCGGGTCCTCGATGGCGGCCACGAACGACGTCGCGGTGACCGCGCCGACGCCGGGGATCGACATGAGGAGGCGGTGCAGCCGCTTGACCATTCGTTTCGTCGGCTTCCACAGGTTCTGGATGGTGGGCCAACAGTCGTCCTGGTCGTGGTCGTCGTCGTCAATTCGGCGAACTGGGTCCGTCGCGGCTAGAGAAAGCCGGGAAAGTAGGAGCCCTGCCGCAGCTTTGGGACCCGCAGGTTCAGCGATCCCAGACGGGTCTTACATCGTGCTCCATCAAGGTCCGGCTTCGCCACCGCCACCGCCGCCCGCACCGGCTCCGCCTCCTCCGCCGCCAGCGTTTCCGCCACCGCCCGCTCCGGCCCCGGCTCCGCCGCCAGCGTTACCACCGCCGCCCCCCGCTCCGCCTCCGCCGCCAGCGTTGCCGCCACCACCGCCCGCACCGGCTCCGCCTCCGCCGCCGGCGTTTCCACCGCCGCCGCCGCCCGCACCGGCTCCGCCTCCTCCGCCGCCGGCGTTTCCACCGCCGCCGCCGCCCGCACCGGCTCCGCCTCCTCCGCCGCCGGCGTTTCCACCGCCGCCGCCACCCGCACCGGCTCCTCCTCCGCCGCCAGCGTTTCCACCGCCGCCCGCACCGGCTCCACCTCCGCCGCCAGCGTTCCCGCCACCGCCCGCTCCGGCTCCGGCTCCGCCGCCGGCGTTGCCACCACCACCCGCACCGGCTCCGGCGCCAGCGTTTCCGCCACCGCCGCCACCCGCTCCGGCTCCGCCGCCAGCGTTACCACCGCCGCCGCTACCCGCTCCGGCTCCGCCGCCAGCGTTGCCGCCACCGCCGCCCGCACCGGCTCCGCCGCCGGCGTTTCCACCGCCGCCACCACCCGCCCCGGCTACGGCGCCGGTATTTCCACCGCCAGTTCCAGTTCCGCTCGCGCTACCGACAATGGTGTTACTGCCACCTGCGAGCAAACCGCCGTAGCCGGAAACTGTGCTCGAAGGTTGCGGGTTGGTCCGACCGGTCGGATTGGTGGCGGGCGTGGCGGCGCGTGTTACCACCGAACTCTCGCGCGGCGGCGCGTCTTGGACACCAAGCCATAGCTCAAGGTGGCCGTCCGCTGGTGTCGGTGAAATGCTGGTGAAGTCACGCACCTGTGTGTCGAGGAGATTTGCCAGTTGCTCAGCGGCGGCCTGGTCCCGCGCGTGGAAATAGCGGACATGCGTTTCGCCGATCGTATATGGCGTCGTGGCCTCATTCGTCGGCCATCCGGTTTCTGAAATTTGCGTCATGGCCCAGTCCCGGCGATCCGACCCAAGGCGCTCGGGTATATAGATGGCAACGCGCGCCGGCGGTGGAATCTGGTGACGAGTCAGAGTTGCAAGGGACGCAGACAGAGGCCGTTCTGCGTTTGCGTTTGCATAGGCTGAGGCACGCACTGATGCCGTAATCCTGTAGCTCTCGTCCAGCGCGGGCAGTTCGGGAGTTGAACCGGTTGCAGGAATTGCGGGCAGGCTGAAAGGGAGCACCGCTACCAGCAATCCCGGTGTCTCCCTTCCTCTTGCCGACGGTGCGGGCAGTACGTCAAGCGACGCAGTGTCAGCGGCTTGGGAAACGGGAAACGGGACAGCGCCGGGATCCAGGTCAGGCTCAGGTGTCGTCATCCTGTGGCTCGGGTCCAACACGGCCAATTGGGGAACTGGAAGGGATGCAGAGATCGTGGGCAGGGTGACCGTGAGCGCCTTCGACAATGCCGGTGTCCGCGATCCCCGTGCCGACGGAACAGGCAATGCCTCAGGTGGCGCAGTGTCAGCGGCTTGCGGAACCGGAGACGGCACTGTGCCGGGTTCCATGTCAGGCGCAAGTGTCGCCATCCTGTGGCTCGGTTCCAACACGGCCAGCTTGGGAATTGGAGAGGGTACAGAGATCGCGGGCAAGGCGGCCGTGAGCGCCGAGGACAATGCCGGTGTCTCCCTTCCTCTTGCCGGCGGTGCAGGTAGTACGTCAAGCGACGCAGGGTCAGCGGCTTGGGAAACGGGAAACGGGACAGCGCCGGGATCCATGTCAGGCTCAGGTGTCGCCATCCTGTGGCTCGGGTCCAACACGGCCAATTGGGGAGCTGGAAGGGATGCAGAGATCGTGGGCAGGCTGACCGTGAGCGCCTTCGACAATGCCGGTGTCCGCGATCCCCGTGCCGACGGAACAGGCAATGCCTCAAGCGGCGCAGTGTCAGCGGCTTGCGGAACCGGAGACGGCACTGTGCCGGGTTCCATGTCAGGCGCAGGTGTCGCCATCCTGTGGCTCGGTTCCAACACGGCCAGCTTGGGAGTTGGAGAGGGTACAGAGATCGCGGGCAAGGCGGCCGTGAGCGCCGAGGACAATGCCGGTGTCTCCCTTCCTCTTGCCGACGGTGCGGGCAGTACGTCAAGCGACGCAGGGTCAGCGGCTTGTGGAACGGGCGCCGGGACAGTGCCGGAATCCATGAACGAAGCTGTCAGGGACGGCGTCAGCGGCTGTAATGTCGCGCGGGCGGGTGCGGCATCCGAAGACGTATCCGCGGGAGAGGACACGAACGGGACAGCGCGACTCTGCAGGCCGACGAGACCGAGACCGCTTGCGGCGAGGGAGGCGCCTGCCAGGCCGCAAAGGCCCCAGACGAAGAACTTCGGACGCAAATGGCCCTCAGAGCGGTAGGGTGTCGGCGTCACATGCAACCTGGCAACCGGATACAGCAGTGTATTGACGGTCTGCAAGGCACCGGCCGCGGCTTTCCGTTGCCCGGTCTCCGCGATGTTCACTGGTCCTGAACCGCCTTGGGGCGGCGCGATCGGACGCCGGCTTTCAGGCGGCTTGGTGCTGGCGGCGTGCGCCAGCGTATCGCGTGCAAGCGCCCACTGCCGCGCTTCCCCACGCTGCCGCAAGACCTTCTCTCGATGGGCGCGCGCCACCTCGATGCGTCGCTCGAAACTTACCGGATCATCGGGCAAAGAGTCTCCAGCCGGATTTTCAGCAGTTGCAGCTTTGCTTTGCCCGTTGGCTGGCACGACGGGTTCATTTCCGGCAGCCTGCCGCCGCTCCTCCGCGCGCAGTTGCAGGGCCTTCTCTCGTTGCGCGCGCGCCACCTCGAGGCGTCGCTCCAGCTCCTTGGGATCATAGGGGAGAGAGTCGTCAGTCGGATGATCAGCGGAAGACTGATGGGGCCGTTCTGGCGCGTCCTCAACCATGGATCTACCGCAATCATACTTCGCGCCATTCTGACGCGATCTAGTTCGCTTAGTTCTGCGCCTGAGAGCGCCAAAATTACTTTAGGCGCAATGGTTAACAAAAGTAAATGATTCACGCGCAACCACGGTCTCTCACCTGCGTGCAAAACGCAGTTGTGACCATTCCCGCCGCTGATCTGTCTCGGTTTGCCAGCGGGGCCGTCTCGTGGGCTCTGTCAGACACAACCTGGCTTGAGCGGGCAGGGCGGTGGCGTAGTTTTTCCGCATGCCCCAACCCAGTCCGTTCCGCTACTTTAAGACGAGCCCCGAGATCATCCGCCTCGCGGTGATGCTCTACATCCGGTTCCCCCTCTCTCTGCGCAACGTGGAAGACTTGCTCCACGAGCGCGGCATCGAGATCAGCGATGAGACGGTGCGGTTCTGGTGGAACCGGTTCGGCCCGATGTTCGCCGCGGAGATTCGTCGGCGGCGCGTCGAGCGGATGCGCTCATCCCCGCAGTGGCGGTGGCACCTCGACGAGATGTTCGTGAAGATCAACGGCGAGACGCACTACCTCTGGCGCGCGGTCGATCATGAGCCATAAGCGCGACCAGCTCGGCCTGGATCGCCTGTTCGATCAATGAACGCGTCGGAGCCAAATCTCGATGGATCAGGCAGCTGGGTGATGGTAGTCTCTTGCATGCGGCATATCCCTTTCTCGGCAGAGAATTGACGGCGTCTGAACACCGCCATGATATGCCGCCCCTCAGGGCATCACCAACTTTAGCGCGTTTCTCGATGACCTCCTCTCAGCTGCACTGCCTTGGCTGGTCGCGGTTCTCCACCCTCGGACAGTCGCCCCCGAAGTGACGCGGCTCAAGATCGCTCCACCTGAGCGGCAATCGTCAATCAAGTCGGAGGCGCGCCTGCCACACCCTTTCGTGCCTACGTCGATGGGCGTGATCCAGCAGGACGCAGATCTATCAGTCGATTTCTGATAGAGTAAGTGGGTCCGTTCGCGGGCAGACAGGAATCGCGACAAGAGGAGGTCATGATGGCAGAAGGTGTCTACCGGATCATTGAGGTTGTCGGTGTCAGCGAGAATTCGTGGGAGGATGCAGGTCGAAAAGCCGTCGAGACCGCGGCTGAGTCCTTGCGTGACCTTCGGGTAGCCGAGGTGACAAAGCTGGATATGAAGGTCGAGGACGGAAAAGTCACGGCCTTCCGAGCGCGCGTTTCGCTCTCTTTCAAATACGAAGGGTGATTCTGGACCTCTGAAGTCATGGCAGGGGCGGCGGAGCAGGTCTCGGACAAGTGCCGGTCAAACTTGGCTCCAGTTGGCGAGGAGATCGGCGAGGCAGTCGGCCCAGAACGCCGCCGTCTCGGGTGTTGCGATCAGGTCGTTTCGGAACTCGATCAAAACGTGCGGCCGACGCTGCGGCTCAGCGTGTACCGGCAGGGTATAGTCGTGCAAGGTCTCTATCCGATAGGGCTCGTTGATCCCCAACGGTTGTGCCGCAGGCAGCGTCGCCATCCGGGTGGCGAGATGGTGCGCAAGCGCGTTTTCCTGTCGCCAGAGCAGGCCAACCGGCCAAGGACGAGCGGCAGGGTCAGTTGCGCGCTGCGGTGTGAAGCTGTGCACAGATAGCAGCCCCTTCAGCCCCGGCCCGGCCTCGGCGGCGTTCAGCGCCTGTGCGAGTGCTCCGTGAAACGGCTGGTGGATCGCCTCCCAACGCTCGGCGCGCGCGGCCGCGTCCAGGCCCGCGTTGCCTGGCACCTCCACACCGTCCGAGGCTTGCGCCATCAAATCCGGCGCGCCTTGGGGGCGGTTGCAGTCGATCACCAACCGCGAATAGGGCTGCAGGACAAGGGTCCCATCGAGCCGCGCTCGCAGTCGATGCGCCACATCCGCCGCGCCCGGATCCCATCCGATATGGCCGCGGATCGCACTGAGCGGCAGACCCAGCCCACCAAGCCGCGCAGGCACCGCGAAGCCACCATGTTCGACTGAAATCACCCAGCCCGATCCGCCGGCGTGCAACACAACCGGCGGCGGGTCATCCGGCGTCAGAACGGGGTCACGCATCCGCAGGCTCCGCATCATGTTTTGTGGGGACCTTTCAGCAGAAGCACCCTTCATACAAGACCGCAGTGCGTCTTGCCGAGGAATCGCGGACACGAATTCTTCAACTGGCGATGGCTCACCATGCGGGCTGAGCGCTACCGCTGCCTTGCTTTGCGATTGGCGTAGCGCCGGTCGCGCTCGGCTTTTTGGGCCACCTTGTCCTCGGCGTCGCGAGACTTGCGGTCTTGCCGAGCCTTCTCGCGCTCTGCTTCCTTGGCTTTCGATGCAACTTCGGATGCCACTTGAGCAAGGGCTGCACGCTCCTGCTCTTCGAGCCTCAACTTCATGCGCTCCGCTTGGCGCTCGTCCTTGGCTGCAGCTGCAGCCAACCGCGCTTCCTGCCGCGCAAGACGGTTTGGTTCCGCGGCCTCCTTTGCCGCGCGGTGAGCCTCAAGGAGCGCGGCTTTTGCATCGGCAGCGGCGCTCCGGCGATCAGCAAAATCGTTGTCTTTCTTGTTTCTCATATCTGCATACCGTTGGTAGAGTCTTCGTTCTGGCCATCAGGCCATTTATCGACTTGTCGCTAGAGAATAGCAGAAGCGCTCTTCGTGGACAGCGATCGTATCGAACTACGCCAAGATGCGTTCCCGTGCCAGGGACCGCGATTGTGCCTGGGCAAGGCCCGTCTCGGCCTGTCGGCGAGTCTTGCTATGCGTTTCTGGCACTCAAAGCTTGCCTCGACGAACGGCTGCGATCAGTGAGCATGTTGCCTGCCCATGTCAAACCCTTTCCCCGCTTTCTGCAAGAAAGCGGAGTCTGAGTTGCGGTGGAGGCGTATGCCATCTTCTGGGGTTGACCTGCCGCAGCCATTTTGATCGTGGCTGCCCGATCACCGGCCTGCCGGTGCGCACAGGTTCGTTGAACCCTCGCGCGCCCTATTCAGCCCCCACGGCGGCGCCTTCTCGCCCACCCATACGCGTAAGGGCGGCAAGCTCTACCGCTAATATGTCAGCCAAACGGTGCTGAAGCACGGCGCCGGATCATGCCCGTTCGGGCGGGTGGTCGAGCGTAGCGCCGCTTCTACGATCGCCTCCGCGTCCGCCGCGTCGTTTTTCTGCCGTTTGATGAACGGCTTGACGTAGCGCGGTGCGATCAGTTTCACCTCATGGCCGACCCCCACCAGTTCCCGCGCCCAGTGATGCGCACCACCGCAGGCCTCCATCACCACGAGGCATCGCGGATGCTCCGCCATGAAGCGCTAGACTTGCGGGCGCGACAGCTTCTTGCGGAACATGACCGAACCGTCCGCGGCCGCGCCGCGCAGCTGGTACACGTTTTTTGCCAGGTCAACGCCGATGATGCCAATTTCCTTCATGGATGCCCTCTCGTTTCTCTTGTGACTTCAGCATCACAAGCTTGGCGCATTGCGACGCCGTTGGGAAGAGAGCGGCATCCACCCCATTTCCACCTCAAGCTATTGATTTTGTTAATTCTGACT